>JBBRCE010000047.1:0-39534 GCA_038205115.1 Pirellulales bacterium | reverse complement strand
GCAACATCTCCGCGGCCAGAAACAGTTCTTGTTGCAGTTGCTTCCGCTTGCCCATCGCCACGGTCAGGTACTCCTTTGACTGACATTGCCCACCAGGCCAACAGTGTATCAACCGCGCGGGAATTGGGAATACTTCAACGGCCTGTTACGTTCCTTTACCGATGGGCGTACCTTGTCCCATGTCTTGGACAATGCGCCGGCAACTTCCTTGAGTTTCTCCACGTTTTTCGCTGCCGACCAGATCTCCAATTCTCGTCCGTAATAGTCGAGCCGCGTAATCTCGATCGGGACCTTTGGATGAAACGGTTCGCTGAGGCTAGCAGCGATCAAAGTGATTTGGTTCGCCTCCTGCATGGTTGCCTGCCGATCCTTCGCATCGACAGACTTGGCAAGGGCTGTAATCTGGGCGCCAAGTTGTTCCTCCGCTTCTTTCGCTACCTTGACTTGAGAACGCAAAGTGTCGGCCTCTTTTTTGAGCAAAGTCAGTTTTTCAGTGACCTCGGTCCAGTTTTTCTCCTTCGCCAGATCATAGATTTTCTCGCCGAGTTCACCAACCGTGGCTATACAAGCGGGAACTTCACCAGGCTTGTTGGACGATGGTTGAGATTGCGCGGTCCGGACGGCCGACGTCACTTCAAGCAATGTCAATACAGCCGTGAAAGTCACCAAGATTCGATCAAAACGCATACAATCATTTTCCTCGTTGAAGAGCAGCGGCAAGCGGACGAATTCGAGGCGGCATGCGACGACTGCAGTGAATGGAATTCTAAACAATAAAGATAAACGGACGATGTTCCGAAGCTAAGGAACGACCGAAAAATAACTTCCTCTGAGTGAGACGCCCGCTGCTCGTGATATCGCGCGTCGACCCGAACGAAAAACGGAAGTTATTTTTCGGTCGTTCCTAAATAGCCTTGCGCGAACCTGGGAGGTGTAGGTAAAAATAGGAACTACAAGCACTTACGTTTGTTTTCAAGCACACGCGTGAAAGGAGTTCCCCGTGAAGATTCAAGAGCAAGTGGTGCGTCGCTGGCAGCAGCTTTCCAAACGCGAACGTCGAATCATGAAAACATTCAGTAGGCATCGAACGTGTGCTGTTGAGCGCTGTCGATGCAAGGTGGTTATCGGTTTGGTGCAGGGCAAGACGCCCAGACAGCTGTCTGGCGGTGGCTTGTGCTCCGAGTCGCAAGTGTACCGCGTTGCCCAGCGTTTTGTCGAGCAGGGAGTGACCGGCATGACCGACGCGCGCGAAGACAACGGCGACCACAAGACCGACGAGAATTAGGAGTTGGAGTTGCTGATCGCCGTAGGCTTGTTGCCGCAGCAGTACGGTTATCAACGCACCACATGGACGCAAGAACTGTTGGCCACCCATCCCTTTCAAGCTGTCATCGTTTTCTCGGAGAAACCGCGTGTTTTTTTAGAGCTATCGCGAAATAGCCGAAAAAATGCGAATAAGAATTCCTCGGGAAATACGCAGCTAGCATCGACCGCAGGATATGACAGCTTGAAAGGGATGGTGTCAAGCACGCAACCTGTTCTATTTGACGCTGCCAACAGCAACCAACCGCACTGCGTGTTGAAGTGGCGCGCTAATGATTGCGTGAGTACAACAGCACATTCAAGCCAATTCGTTCGGCATCGTCGCGCGTGTAGCCGGCGCATTCGGGCGAATCGTGCTTTTCTAACGCGCAACTCAAATCGTAGGGCGAGAAGATAACAGCGTAGCGATCGCCAATCTTGACGCCTTCTAACTCCGGCGGACCCTTGATCACTTGCGCCCGCGGAGCATCGGCTTTGCCCACCGGTTGCCGCCGCGAAACGTTCGTCACGTCGAAGCCGCCGAGTTCCTTGGTGTACATCTTGTGATCGCCGGGAATCGGTTTGAGTAGATCCGGAAACATGATTTTCATTTCTTCGCGAAACGACTCGGTGAATTCGCGCGCGGCGCAGATTGAATCAACAAACAGCGTACCGTCCGCTTTGGTGAGATATTGCTTCATGATTTCGCGATCTTTGTCCGAGAATTTGAAGCGATACCTCCCATGCACGAACAACAGCGGGTAGTTGAACACTTGCGGGTCGGACAGCGATACCAGGCGTTTTTCGGTATCCACGCGCACGCGCAATTCGCGGTCCGCGGCCCGCAGCAAGTTGGGCAGCGCGGCGGGCGCGGCGTCGGCGCCACCGGCATGCTGCAAGATGGCGATGTACATTTTATCTCGCGTGAACTCATCTTTGGCGTTGGAGGTTTCCGGCACGAACGAATCTTCCTTGCCCTTCAGCTCGCGATTGGTGGCATAGGCCAGGATGTTGAGGCCGATGTCTTTGGCGCTTTGAATTTCTTCGTTCACCTTGGGGTCGAAGGTTGCGTCGCGGCCGTTGGCCAGTTCCCAGTAGCACGATAGGTTGCCGGGCGGATCATCGTTTTTGGCCGGCGGGCAATAGACCACGCTGGTCCGACAGCCGTAATCGATGCCCAGCAGTTTGCGGTGCAGATTGGGCGCGACGGTCTTTTCAGCATTCCAAATGGGATGCGTGGGCGGCAGCAGCTTGAGGCGATATTCGGGCTCCGGGAAAATGCGTTCCATCAAACTCCGAAAACCTTCGTCAAAGCCGCCGCTGTCCGGGCAGCAGGCTTCGGCCAGCAAAAAGCCGCCACGATCGATGTATTCGCGCAGCACCTTGGCCTGTCGATCGTTGATGTCGGGCGCGGACTTGCCGTTGATGAACAGCACCGGTGTCTGCACCAGATCGTCGGCCGTGGCGGTCGAGAGATCGACCACCTGCCAGGTCAGATCGCGCTTCCACTGCGTTTCGACATAGGCGGTAAGATTGGCGGCGTCGCTGCGGTGATGGTTCCAGTCGTTGCCTTGGCCGTGCCGCGCTTTGGCCATCAGCACGGGCCGACGTCCCTTGGCCAGAAACAGCAGGCACAGACTGGTGGCAATGTTGCGATCTTCTTCGGCCAAGCCAACGCCGCTCCACGAGCCCAGCACATCTTGCTTGGAAATCAGATGTTCCGCGCCGCGGCGATACCAATCTTCGCGACCGATGAACCGCCGGGCCGTCATGCGGCCGACGCGTTCGACGCCGTAAAGGTAATAGAAATGCCACAACGCCGACCGACCGCCGTTGGCGGGATTTTGCGTAACCGTGAAATTTCGGCCGAGCCAATCAATGGCGCGCTCGACCGCATCGTTTTCCGTTTGCTTGCCGCAACATTCGACATGGTCGTCGGTCACCTTGGCGTCTTGAGCAGTCAGTTTGCCTTGGGTAATGACGACTGAAGCGACGCCCGCGCAGGTCATGCTCCCGGTGCCGGGCTGGCCCTCGTGATATCCCCACGAGCCATCGAGGTTCTGCTGTTTGAGCCAGTAATCGCGGGCCCATTGCCAGGTTTGCGGTTTGATTTTGATGCCTTGCCGCTCGGCTTCGTGCAGGGCGAGCAAGGCAAATTGCGTATTGGAGTTATCGCCCATGCCACTTTCTTTGCGGCTGGCGTCGTAACTCCAGGTTCCTTTGCGGGGCCCACCGATGATTTGACCTTCTTCCAACCATTTGGCGTTGCGCTGAATCAATAGTGCGTCCTTCCGTGGTTCGGCCTGGCAGAAGACCATGGTTTGCAGCGACACCACGTACGTTCGCTCGGGTTTAAGCTGCCGCAAATAGCTAAGTCCCTTTTGCACGTGCGGTTCGTCCGCCGGCACGCCGGCATTGAGAAGTGCCAAAGTGGCCAGTGCGGTGACGCCGCCCGGCTGATTCACGATGCTGACGTCCGGCCAGTTACCTGGGGGCAGTTGCGACTTCTTGAGATAGTCGACCGCGCGTTCGATGGAAACCCGCACCTTGTCGGCCGTCAGTTCGCCTTCTTCGGCGGCCGGCAAGAATCGATCCATCGTCATCAGCACGACAACCGTCACAATCAACCCAACTGCAGCGCGTCGCATGGCCGAATCCGTGGATAAAGTGCCGCGTGGAGAAACACAACCATTGTAGGATTCTAAACTTAACGCGGCAACGAGTAACACCGCTGCATTTGCTGTCCGGACAGAACACGGATAAAATGAGCGGTGGGAACAGAGCACAGAATACCGCGCTGCAGCTTCTGACCGCCAAGATTGGGAACTTGCTTTGGCTGCTCTCGATGTCTGGCGTCGCCATGCGGCGCGATTCTAGCGACCTGTTCGCAACTCGCCCACGTTTATTGCACGGATTTGCTGCCAGTTGCGAAGTTACCGCGGCTGTTGACTACAACTTACTCTTCTCTCCGATTGCCCTATGACCGAAAAGCCCCGCAGCCTCGGAGAAATTCTGCAAGAGTTCGCTCAACATCGCCAAATCATGCAGCAAGAGTTGCAAAAGGTGATCGTGGGTCAGTCGGACGTGATCGAGCAGATTTTTGCCGCCATTTTTACCCGCGGACATTGCTTGCTAGAGGGCGTACCCGGCTTGGCAAAAACGCTGATGGTCAGCACGCTGGCGCGGATTCTGGATATTGGCTTTAAACGCATTCAGTTCACCCCGGACTTGATGCCGTCTGATATAACCGGCACCAACGTGTTGGAAGAAGACGAAAACGGCCGTCGCAATTTTCGTTTTGTCGAAGGTCCGATCTTTACCAACATCTTGCTCGCGGACGAGATCAACCGCACGCCGCCCAAGACGCAAGCCGCGCTGCTGCAGGCCATGCAAGAGCGCGAAGTCTCGGTCGGCCAGACCACGTACACGTTGCCGGAGCCGTTTTTCACCATCGCCACGCAAAATCCGATCGAGCAAGAGGGCACTTATCCGCTGCCCGAAGCGCAGTTGGATCGCTTCATGTTCAACATCAAGGTCGACTATCCGACGGCTTCGGAGGAGGAGCAAATTTTGGCGTCGACCACGCGGAACGAAAAGCCGGAAGTTCGCAAAATTCTTTCGGGGCGTTCGATCGTCGCTTTGCAAAAGCTGGTCGGCAGCGTGGCGGTTAGCGAATACATCATCAAATACGTGGCGCGGCTGGTGCGTTCGACGCGTCCCAAAGACGACTCGGCGCCAAAGTTTGTCAAAGAGTGGGTCGACTGGGGCGCCGGCCCGCGGGCAGGGCAGTTCTTAATCCACGGCGGCAAGGCGCTGGCCGCCATGGAAGGACGCTTTAGCGTGGCCATTGACGATATCCGCAAAGTGGCCATCCCCGTTTTGCGGCATCGTCTCTCAACAAACTTTCAAGCCCAAGCCGAAGGCATGACTACCGACTTGGTCGTTAAGCGTCTGCTGGCCGAGTTGCCCACGCCGGAGATTCCGAAGTTTGCCAAGTAGGCTGCGGACGGGAACGACCAACCGGGTTCGTCGATTGCGAAACACAAAATGAACGCTGCTTTACGTGGAACGTGCGAGACTCTGAAGGAAAAGCTTGAGCCGAAATCCTGTGCGAACGCGCCATTAGCGGTCGAATCGCCATTGAATCGCGAGTCGGTTGAACGTCTATGAAATTACGCGAACTCAAAGTTGAAGGCTTTCGCTCATTGCGAAATGTCGTTTGGAAGCCCGGCGATTTGAACATCGTTGTCGGCCCGAACGCCGGCGGCAAATCCAATTTACTGAAAGTTCTGGAGATGATCTCCGAAGCGGCTAAAGGCAAGTTGGGCGCGTTCGTGGATCGCGAGGGCGGAATGCAGGCCCTTTGCTGGGATGGAACAGCAAAGCAAATTCGCGTTTCAATTGCTGGTTCAAAAGCCACCATTGACCAAGATCGATTCCAGTACGAGTTCGAACTAAAAAATCAACTTCACAACACCTATCGAATTGCCAACGAGCAGCTTGAACATTGGGACCATGACATCCGCGGAAGCGAAGTTGAAATTCGAGATGACGAGGCGTTCGCTCGCTATTTAGATGAACGCGATCAAATGCAGCGGAAAGAGTTTGTTGTCGCCAGGCATCGACCGGATGAAACGTTGCTTTCCTCACTGGGTGGAATCGGCGTTTTCGGGATGCAAAACGAACTTCAATTTCACGATCAGCTGACCTGGAACATTCAACGAGATTTTGTCACGGCGCCAACCGCGGCGATTCGAAACTTTTTTGTGCCCAGGCATGAGAGCAAGATCGATGCGGAAGCGAGCAACCTTGCTCAATTCTTGCACCTGAATTACACGGACAATACTCAATTTCGCGACGACATCAACTTGGCAATGGTCGCAGCCTACGGCGATGAATTTCAGGATATGAATTTTCCGCCGGCCGTCGATGGTCGTATCCAATTGCGAATTCGCTGGAACGGCCTGTCGTCGTCGCGGCCGGCGGCCGATCTCTCGAACGGCACGTTGAGATTTTTGTATTTGATTGCCCTGCTTGCCAGCCCCAAACTGCCCAGCCTGATTGCAATCGATCAGCCCGAATCCGAACTTCACCCCAAAATGCTGCCGATTATCGCGTCATTTGCCGCGCGAGCGGCGAAACGAACGCAAGTCATCTTCACAACGCACTCTCCGGAGTTTCTGAATGCGTTTCAAGACGAACATCCAACAGTCACCATTGTGGAAAATATCGAGGGAGAAACACAACTCAAGCAACCTGCGGACGACGCGCTACGATTTTGGTTAGCGAAGTATTCGTTGGGCGATCTTTATGTCCGCGGCCAGCTCGAGGCCGCCATATGAAATTCGTCGGAGTTGTCGAAGGCCAAACGGAAAAAGAAATACTTCGCCCATTTCTGCAAAAGTGGCTGCGCAGTCAATCGGAGCCTGGTCACGCAATTCAACTGGTTTGCACGAAAGGAAATTCGAAGTTCGTTAAACAGTTGGTCGATGTCGTCAAGGAAAACCGAACTGCCCCTGGCCATTTGCCCGTTGCCGTGTTTGGCCTGCTCGACTACCAAGGGCTTTCGATGTCCTATCCAAGAACATGCACGACTCTGGGTGAACGTTGCGAATGGGCAAAGACGCATTTCGAAAGTCAGGTCAACGACGCCCGATTCAAGATGTTTTTCGCGGTGCATGATATTGAAGCCTGGTTATTCAGTCAGCCGAAGATTTTTCCGGGTCAGATCCCGTCGCGCCTGCCACGCGACATGGAACGGCCCGAAAGCATTAACAGTAACAATCCACCGTCGAAATTACTCGAGTCGCTCTATCGAAAACATGTCAACCACGAATATGACAAACGCGTCGACGGGATCAGGCTATTTCATAAACTTGATCCAATGACTGCCGGACTGAAATGCCCTCAACTGCAGGCGCTGCTCGATGACATACTGATGCGGGCGACGGCGACCAAATAGACAAACTGTCTTGTTCCCCGCGGCCTGTACTTGTTTCCAAACATGTGCTGACGTAAACCGCAACCATCACTCCCACACATGTCCACCGTTGAAAAATATCTGAAGCCGGAAGTCATCCGCCAGATTGCGCGGCTGGATTTGCGCGCGCAATTTATCGTAAAGGGCTTTTTGCAAGGCATGCACGCCAGCCCATTTCATGGATTTTCGGTCGAGTTCAGCGAACATCGCAAATATACCGCCGGCGATGATCCGCAAGACATCGATTGGCTGGTGTTCGCCAAAACCGACAAATACTACATCAAAAAATTCGAGGCCGAAACCAACATCACCGGTTATCTGGCGATGGACCTCAGCCGCTCGATGGGCTACACGTATCGCCAGCAACTCACCAAATTCGAGTACGGCATTTGCCTAGCCGCCGCGCTGTGCTACTTGATGGTGCATCAACAAGACCCGGTCGGTTTGATCACCTTCGACGAGAAAATCCGCCAGAGCCTGCCACCAAAAAGTAAACGCACGCAACTAGGGCATGTGTTGTCGCTGCTCGCCAAGTTGCAGCCCACCGGCAAGACCGACATCGGCCGCAGCTTGTTTCAAATTGCCGCCATGCTCCGGCATCGCAGCCTGATCATGATCTTTAGCGACCTGTTGACCGATCCCGAGCCGGTGTTGCAATCGCTGCACCGCTTGCGACATGGCGGCCACGACGTGATCCTGTTTCACATTCTGGACGAAGCCGAAGTGCATTTTCCCTTCGATGGCATGGTCGAGTTCGAAGAGCCAGAAACGCTGGAAAAAATGCGACTCGACGCCAGCAGCTATCGATCGGATTACATCGCCGAAGTTACTGCGTTTCGCGAGCGCTACCGCCGCGAGTGCTCGCAGGCCGGCATTGATTACGTGCCCATCGACACCAGTATGCAGTTCGACAAAGCGTTAACCGAATACCTGCTTAGCCGTCGGCATCGCGGTTAACGGCTGCCGCTGCGTGGCCTCCTTGCTGTCAATTCCATTCATCGTGCGAATCCTTGCGGCCCTATGAGTTTTGTGACAATCGGACTTCTGTGGGGCATTCCGCTGGTGGGCATTCCCATCGTGCTGCATCTGGTGATGCGCCAGCAGCCCAAGCACCTGCAGTTTCCGGCGCTACGGTTCATTCGTCAGCGGCAGCATGCCAATCGCCGTAAGCTGCAACTTCGCCACTTGCTGTTGCTGCTGCTGCGCTGCGCCGCAATTGCGCTACTGGCGCTGGCGCTTGCGCGGCCGAGCATCAAGCAGACCGGCCTGATCGACCAAGAAGCGCCCATCGCCGCGGCGCTGGTCTTCGATACTTCCCCGCGAATGGATTACCAGCACGAGAACAAAACCCGTTTGCAGGCCGCGCAAGAGATTGCCGAAACGCTGCTCAAAGAACTGCCGCCGGGCAGCGAACTCGGCGTAGTCGATTCCGGCAATGTATTGCCGGCGTTTAGTAGCGACCTCGGCGGCGCCAAACAGCGCATCGGCCGATTGCAAACCTCGCCGGCCGCGCAGCCTCTGCTGAGCGTCATCGAGCAAGCGTGCCAGATGCTGGCCGAAAGCGAAAAACAGCGCAAAGAAATCTTTGTGTTCACGGATCTGGCTCGCTCCAGTTGGTCGAGCGAACAGGGCGGTCAACTGAAAGCGCGGTTGGAAAAACTCAAGGACTTTGGCATCTACTTGATCGATATTGGTGTCGAAGAGCCGCAAAATTTTGGGCTCGAAGAGCTCAAGCTCACGCCCGGCGAAGTCATCTCGCGCAACAGTCCGTTGCGAATCGAAGCCAAACTCAGCCGCGTCGGCCCCGCCGCGGAGCGGACCGTTGGCCTGTTCCTGCTCGACAAGTCCGGTAAGCCTGTGCAGCGCGATCAACAAACGCAATTTTTCACACCGCAAGCGCGTGGTCTCGTCGAATTCCAACTGGGCGGGCTGGAGCCAGGCACGCACCAAGGTTACGTCAAAATCATTGGCGAGGACGCCCTGGCCGTGGACGATACGCGTTACTTCAGCGTAGAAGTTCGCGCCCCCTGGAAGGTCTTGTTGGTTGCCGAGGCTCCAGCCGGGCGATACGCCTACAATCTGGATCAAGCGCTTGCGCCAGAAGCTTTTGTGAAGAGCGGCGAAGCGCGGTTCGATAATCAGGTGGTTTCGTTCAGTCAGTTACCGCAACAAAACCTCGACGATTTTTCCGCGGTCTGCTTGCTCGATCCGCCGCCGCTGGCGGATGAGTCTTGGCAGAAGCTGCGCGAGTTTGCCGAAAAAGGCGGCGGCGTCGGCATTTTCTTGGGACGTCACGCACAGTCGGCCGAAGCGTTCAACACTCCAGGCGCGCTCGAACTGTTGGCGGGGCCGCTGGTCCGAGTTTGGGAGCATCAGGACGAATCGCTTGCGCCGCGCAATTCCGAACATCCCGTGCTTGCCAAGTTTCAGCGGATCTCCACCTCGGTTCCCTGGAGCGCGTTTCCGGTCTTTCAGTTCTGGCAACTCGGTCCGCCGCCCGAAAAATCCGCGGGC
This sequence comes from Pirellulales bacterium, assembly GCA_038205115.1. Taxonomy (GTDB): domain Bacteria; phylum Planctomycetota; class Planctomycetia; order Pirellulales; family JBBRCE01; genus JBBRCE01. The sequence continues at coordinate 29,738 of JBBRCE010000047.1, read as the reverse complement.
GCGGCGACGATCATCGCTTTTCGAAACGGTAAGCCGGCGCTCGTCGAACGCGGCGTGGGTCGCGGACGCGTGGTCACCATGACCACGCCCGCGTCGGAATTGGCGTCCGACAAGCGCGCGTGGAACCAGTTGGCCACAGGCTTCGAACCCTGGCCGTTCATGATGCTCGAAAACGAATTGGTGCTGTACCTGGCACGCCGCGGCGATGCACGGCTCGGCTACGATGCGGGCGAACTGGCAACGGTGAGTCTGCCGCCGGACCGCAAGGAATCGGTTTTTGCGTTGACTACGCCGCGCGGCGAACACATTCCGCAGGCCGTGGACGCCAAGCAAAACAGCGTCGGCATTTCTGCTACCAACGATCTAGGTAATTATCGTCTGGAAGCCGGCGGCGAAACGGGCATCCGCCGCGGTTTCAGCGTTAACTGTCGGCCCGATCTGACGCAACTGGAGCGAACGACCGAACCCGAGCTGAAGAGTCTGTTTGGCGACATCGAATTTCGCATCGCCCACACGCAAGAGCAGATTGACCGCGCCGTGAGCGTGGGCCGCGTGGGCCGCGAACTGTACCCCATATTAATTCTGGCCGTGGCCCTGGTGCTGATCTTCGAGCAACTGTTGTCGAACTTGTTTTACCGCAATCAGGCGCCACGCGATTCCGAAAAGAACGTCACGGAGGGTTTCGGACCGCTGGATGTGCCGCCTGTGCCAATGGCACTCGCGCCATAAGACGAAGCTTGCCTTTCGAATCGCATCAACTCAGACCTTGCCCGCACGCTCATGTCGACTGAATGGACTTTCAACCCGATCTTCAACCTGTCGGCCATATCGGCCGTTTCGGTGATCGAGTTGTTGGTGGTTGGCTTGAGTTTTCTGTGGGCCGCCAGCACGGTGCTTTCCAGAATTGGTCGCTGGAAGAAGACGACGCTGTTTGTGCTGCGGACACTGGTCATCGTGCTCCTGCTTGCGGCCATGCTGCGTCCCACGCTGGTTGTCAAGAAGGAGATCAAACAGTCGTCCACCTTGATTCTGCTGCTCGATCGCACGCGGAGTATGATGATTGAAGACGTCTTTGGCGGCAAATCGCGCTGGAACGCACTGAAGCAAATCCTTGGCGATGCGCAACCGACCATCAATGGCTTGAGCGAGGAAATTGAAGTCAAAGTCTATGCGTTCGATTCGCAAACGACATCGCTCGAACTGCTTGCCGGGCGGCTCGCGCTCGGGAATGATCCGCCGACTGGCAACGTCAGCGCGATCGGTCAAGCACTGGAAGAAGTCCGCAAGTTGAATGCGTCCAAGCGATTGGCGGGCGTCATTCTGATTAGCGACGGCGCGCAGCAAGCGCTGGCACCCTACAATATTTTGCCCCAAGATAGCGCCCGTCGGTTGGCGGAGAATGGCTGTCCGCTGTACACCGTGACGCTTGGTCAAGCCACGGCGGCCGGCCAAGGACGTGACGTGGCGGTCAAAAGCTTGAGCGACGACATCGACGTATTCGTCAAGAATCGGCTGGAAGTCATCAGCAGCGAGCGGCATGTCGGCCTGCAGAATTCTGGCGTCAACGTGGAGCTACTCTTCGAAGTCACGCTCGGTCAGCCGCTGGAAGTGGTCGATCGCACGGTCGTTAAGACTGACCAGGATGACGCCATCGTGCCGATCAAACTGAGCTACGTGCCCACCACCGCCGGCGAACGCAAATTGACTGTTCGCGCCGCGAAACAACCGGGCGAGCTGGTGGTCTCCAATAACGAGCTGAGTACGTTTGTCACGGTTCGGCCGGGCGGGCTGAATGTGTTGTACTTGGAGGGCGAACCGCGGGTCGAGCAGCGCTTTTTGCGGCGATCGCTGAATGCCTCGCCGGATATTAAAGTCGATTATCAATGGTTCGATCATCGCGATCGCAAGAATTGGCCGGTCAATGTTGGCGATGCCTTTCAGCCGGGCAAGTACGACGTGTACATTCTCGGCGATTTGGATTCCGCGGCGTTCAGCGTCAAGGATTTAGCTTTGCTGGCCAAGACGGTTGAAAACGGCGCTGGGTTGCTGACGCTGGGGGGCTTTCACAGTTATTGGAGCGGCGGATATCTGGCATCGCCGCTTGCGCCGCTGTTGCCCCTGCGCGAAGACGCCGGTCATAGCCGCTTGCGACGGCAAGCCTTTGACGAACCGTTGCGACCGGACTTGCACCTGCCTGGGCCAATCAAGTTGACGCCGTCGGCCCGTTTCGGCGGCGTGCCGTTTGCGCAATTGGCACCTGCGGAAAAAAATGCCGCTGCCTGGGCCGCGTTGCCGCCATTGGAAGGCGCCAACAATCTGTTCGAACTCAAAGACAACGCACAAGTCGTGCTCGAAAGCGACAAAGGCAACCCGATGTTGGTTGCCAACACGCTCAAAGTCGGCCGCGTGCTCTCGTTTGCTGGCGACACCACCTGGCATTGGTATATGCAAGGTCACGACACCGACCACAAGCGCTTTTGGCGGCAAGTCATTCTCTGGCTGGCTCGTAAAGATGATGCCGATCAGAGCGACGTTTGGATCAAACTCGACAAACGCCGGTTCAGCTTGGGCGAACGCGTCGATTTTTTGGCGGGAGTCAAAACGTCGCAGGGCGCGCCCATCGCCGATGCCACGTTTGACGTTCAAGTGGAATTGCCCGACGGCTCGCGGCGTCCGCTGAAGCTGGCCAAGCAAGGCGATGCGATGACCGGTAATTTTCTGGAAACGAAAACCCTGGGCGATTACACCGTGGTGGTCACTGCCCGCCAAGGCACGGCGACGTTGGGCGTGCGGCGATCGCGGTTTCTGACATTCGATCAAGATTTGGAACTCGAAGATCCTGCCGCGCGGCCCGCGCTGATGTCCGCTTTGGCCAAAGTGACCGAAACGGCCGGCGGAAAGGCCGTTCCTCCGGAACAATTGATCGATCTGCTCAAAGACTTTCAAAAGCATCCGCCGGAGATGCTCGTGCAGCGCGAGAATAAATACACGCCCTGGGATACCTGGCCGTTTCTGCTCGCGTTCACGGCGCTGCTGACGATCGAATGGTTTTTGCGCAAGAAATGGGGACTGGTTTAGTGACCCACGCTGAGCGCGCCGCTGCCTGCGATTCGCATGGCCGACGCAAGCTGCTAGCAAGCAATCCTCAAGGACAATCTGCTCTAGGTGCAACTCGCCCGGTTGCGCTATAATCCGCAGCTTCTAACTTCGCAGGATGCGTACTCGAACTTCAGGGCTGCCGATGGTCGGACATGGACGTCCGAAATCGTTGGGCAATTGCACCACGCGGCGTACGACTCGGACTCGCCATTGGCTTGTCGCGGTCGCGCTGGCCGTGGCCGTGCTCTGTTTGAATTCGGTCGCGTCGGCCGCCGATGCCACCATGCAGTTGCGGCTCGCCTGGGGTGGCGGAACGGAACGCGTCTGGAACGGCAACATTCGCCTATCGCGCGGGACTCTGTCCGATCCCAAGCCGCTGGGCATTGAGGCCGACGAGCCCGGCAGCATGTGGATCGAAGGCGGCAAACTCCAGGTTCAACCGCGGAGTGGCCGCGCCTACGACGGCGTGGATTTAAGGGTTTCGGCTCCGCTGGATGCCAAACTAATCGTGGAATTGACGCCGGCCGACGCGCAGACCAAAACGTCGCCGTGCGAGTTCACGTTGAGCGAATTGTTAGTCGAGGCGCGGAACGTGTCGCTGGACGATCAAGCAAACCGTCTGCTCGCGCGTCGCGCGCCGGGCGATTCGTTGCGATTGCGCTACGATCGCGAGCATCTGGTCTTTGCGCCTGGCGAAGCCTGGCATCTGGAGTTAGAACCGAACCTGCTCAACGCGGCAGCCGGCGCCAAGCTCCGCGTGAAGGCCCAGTTGTTGGCCGCGCGCACGGCAAAATTCATTTCCGCCAAAGAATACGATTTGAAACTTGCCGCAGCCGATGCGCCGGCGCTGCCGCTGGGAATCGATTTGGATATTCCCAACGAAGAAGGCGCCTACGATCTGGTGTTGACCGTGGTCGAAGACGGCCTGCGACAAAAGCTGGGCTGGAATCGTCCGCTTGCGGAACGTCGCGCACAGTTGATTGTGATCGCCAATAAATCGGCTCCCTCGTCGCCAACGCCGGGCTGGACGACGCTGCTGGAAATCGATCCTTCGAATCCGTCCTGGACCGAGTGGCTCAAGCAATATCACGTGCCGACGATACCCGGCCTGCGTCAGGGCTCGTTCGGCAATGGCACGGCCAAGCCCGTACAGCATCCGCTTGGCCCGATGGTGCAATTGGCAGGCTTGCCGGCGGCGGGCAACAGCGACCTGCCTTGGGAAGCTTATCAGTTGCCCATTGCCAAACCCGGCACTCCGCACATTTTAGAAGTTGAATATCCGGGCGAAGTGCCGCAATCGCTGGGCATCAGCGTTTTAGAACCGAACGCCGCCGGCGCGATTTCGCCGATCCAGTTGGATTCGGGATTTTTCACGACTGACGACGCACCGCTCGGCCCCGCGAAGATGGCCCGGCATCGCTTGATTTTTTGGCCGCGGACCAAAGCGCCCATCATTCTGTTTACAAATCGCCGCGACGGTTCAAAAGCCATCTACGGCAAGATTCGCGTGCTCAGCGGTCCGGCGCATTTGACTCGCGCGTTCACATTTTCCGAGCCGGTCGAATCGCAACGCATGCTCGCGGCCTACATGGCGCGCCCGTTGTTCAATAAGAATTTTTCGGCCAGCGAACAACTCGACCCTTGGAGCGGCCGCAGCCTGGAAGATTGGCAGACATTTTACGAGGGCGGCTCGCGATTGGCTGAGTACCTCAATGGTGCGGGCTACAACGCCGTGGTACTGTCGGTTTATGCTGACGGCAGCACGATTTATCCCAGCCGCATCTTGCAGCCCACGCCGCGCTACGACACCGGACCATTTTTCGATCAAGCGCAGGATCCCGTCCGAAAAGACGCGCTCGAAATGCTGCTGCGGTTGTTCGATCGCGAGCAACTCAAACTCGTGCCCAGCTTGCAGTTCTCCACGCCGCTACCGCAACTGGAACAGCGGATTCGCCGCGGCGGCAACCAAGCCGTGGGGCTGCAGTGGGTGGGCGGCGACGGCCTGAGTTGGATCGAACACAACGAACCAAAACGCGGGCTGGCGCCATACTACAACATCCTCGATCCACGCGTCCAACAGGCCGTACTTGACGTGGTCCGCGAAGTGACGGAGCGTTACGCCCAACATCGTTCGTTTGGCGGAATATCCATTGAGCTCTCAGCCGACGGATTCTTGCTGCTGCCGGGCGACGAGTGGGGACTGGACGATGTGACGTTTGCGCGCTTCGAACGTGAGCGACAAGTGCATGTGCCCGGCGACGGCCCCGAACGCTTTGCGGCCAGGGCCCAGTTTGTCGCTTCGCAACCCAATTTGTGGCGCGGTTGGCGGAGCGAAGTCATTGCCGATTTTCAACAGCGCCTGCGGCAGTTGGTGGAACAAACCGCCCGTGGCACGCCGCTGTATTGGAATTCCGACAATCCGTTTGAGTCGCCACAATCGCAACGCCTCCTGCGGCCAACGCTGGCCGGTCGGGCGCATGTTGAAGAAATGCTCTTCTCGCTGGGCATGCCACACGCCGATTCGGCCCGCGGCAATCGGCCGCGCGCGGCGGAAGCGGTCCTATTGCGACCGGAAAGACTGATTCCCACTACGGCGGGCCTGGACGTCGAAACCGGCCGCAGTCCAGAACTGGATCTCTGGTGCGGCAACGGACCAAACGTGGGCAGCAGCTTCTTTCATGAACCGCAACGCGTGCGGATCGAATCGTTCGAAGCCAAAAGTCCACTCGGAAAGGCGAAAACCTATGCCTGGCTGATGGCCCAAATGTCGCCTTCGGGCGCGACAAACCGGCAACGCTTCATTCACGCGCTGGCCACGCAAGATTCCGGTGCGCTGATCGATGGCGGTTGGATGCTGCCGCTTGGGCAGGAAGAAGCGTTGCGTCCGCTGGCGGCCGCTTATCGTCAACTGCCGCGAACCGCTTTTACCACGCTGCCGGGCGATGGCCAGCCGGTAACCGTGCGCACCGCGCATCTGGCTGGTCAAACTTGGTTGTACGCCGTGAACGATTCGCCCTGGAACGTGATGCTGCGTTTGCAGGCTGACGTTCCCGCGGCGGCGAAGATGGAAGAAGTCAGCGGCATGCGACGCATCGCGCCGCCGGCCAACGGAAGTTGGGCCGTGGAACTCGAGGCTTACGAACTCCTGGTCGTCCGCGTTTCCGTGGCGGACGCCGAGTTCTCGCAACCGCAGGCCACCGTTCCGGACGCCGTCAACGACGTGCTGGAACAGCGTGTGCGAAATCTTCGCGAACGAACAGCCGTACTGATCAATCCGCCACCGCTGGCCGTGTTGAGTAATCCCGGTTTCGAAACGTCGTCGCGCGTGGCGGAAGTGCCAGGCTGGTCGGTGGCGGGCACCGATCTGACCGCCACGCTCATCCGTGGCCTGCCGCACGCCGGCAATCAGTCGGTCAGCGTTGTCAGTAGTGGTGGCAGTGGCGCATTGGTCAGCGAGGCGTTTCCGGCACCCAGTTCGGGACGGTTGTCGTATTCGGTCTGGCTGCGTGTGCCGGACGCCAATCAGCAACCGACGATGCGTCTGGCCATTGAAGGCGATTCGCCCAGTGGGCGCGCGTTCTACCGCTTTGCGCCGCTGGGACAAGGGTCTGACGTGGTCAAACTTCGCGCGCAGTGGTCGCAGTACATTTTTAAAGTTGACGATCTTCCGCCGGACGTAACTACGCTGCGCGTTCGCTTCGATCTGCGCGCGGCGGGCGAAGTTTGCATCGACGACCTGCTGGTATTCGATCTGGCTTTTTCCGATGGCGAGCGGGTCGAACTCAGTAAGCTGGTCGCGGCCGCGCAGGTAAGTTTGAAAATTCGCCGGCCGGCCGAATGCGCAAAACTGCTCGACGGTTATTGGCCGCGGTTCCTGGCCGCCAACGTGCTGCTGCCCAGCGAAACGCCAGACAAGCTCGAACGCATGGCGGTTGCCAATGACGATCCCGGCCGGAAGTCTAACGTGCTGCTCGCGCCGTATAAACCCAGCCGGTTTAAAATGCCGTGGCGGTTTTCGCAGCGGAGCGAGTAAATTGCCGCGGCGCTACTTGGGCTCGATTTTCAATCGCAACAAATTGGCGTCGATCGTGACGCGGTGACCGGACAGCGAGTTTGGGCTGAGTTGCGCGCCGAGGTCTTCCGCTTCGGGCGGCAGCACGATCGCCTCGACGTCTTTCCAAATGAACTTACCGATTCGCAGTTCGGCCAGCGTGACGCTGGACACGGCCAGCTTACGCTTGTCGCTGGCCATGAACACGTGCGTTTTGGAGGCATCGAATTTCAAACCCAGGTTTTGCGCCACGGACGCCGGCAAAACCAGCGGGTCGCTCGACTCGCGGTAGCTGAACGTCACGGGAAGCGAGCGATTCGCTAGGGCGCAAAGCCGATAAAACCCGCTTTCGCGATAGACGTAATTTCGTTCGGATCGACAGATCGGCTCCACCCGCGCCATCCGCGACGATTCCAAGTAGCCGCTTTTGACGGGCGCCAATTGCATGCCCAGCGTCGTTGCCGCCCGCACTACTTGCGGATCGTCCGCCAGCGCGTGGGTTGCGGCAGCCAGCGGTTCGGCGCGCGCTTGCAGCCAGAACACATTCAACGCGAGTTCATTGCGGGCGTTGTTCAAATCCACCACCAGCGACTTGGCGGCGGGCAACTCGGCCAGCGTTTTGGCGTCGACGTATTGCGGCTTAAGCTGATCGATCTGTGCGTTGAGTTGCTTCAGTTCGGCCTGCAGTTGGCTCTTGTTGGCGCCGCTGGCGGTGGCGATGGCCGATTGCAGTAGCGATTGATGCGTGACCGCGTTAACCAGCGCTGTGCGGGCCGATTCGTTTTTTTCGATTGCCGCGTCAAACCGTTTTTGTGCTTGCAGCGCGCGCTTCTCCTGACCGTCAAGCTGTTCCAAGTGCTCGCGAAAATCAAGTTCGAGCCGCGTCGTCCAGACCTTGCCGACCGGCGTCAATCCCTTGTTAGTCAGCAGCGTTTCCGGATTCATCGCGCCATCGGCAGCGGCAAAACGGTTCGGCCAGAAAGCCAGCGCGGAAATCGTCAGCGCGGAAATCGTCAGCGCGGCGCGCGCGATCATCAAACTCGTCTGCTGCAGAAATTGCATGGTCGCCGCACCATCCGTTGAAGGTCACACCGCATGGCCCGCTGACCGGTGTCTCGCGCTGTTCATCGCCCCCAAGTGCGCAGGCCGAGCGCGATTGGCTTACTCGCCTTTGCGGAGCGAATCGAAATACTCTTTCGCGTGTTCGCGCTGGCTACGCGGTAAACGTTGCCCAACCAACGGGTCGGCCTCTTCGTGCTTGGCGGCCGTCGTCGCATCTTTGATTTGCTGAGTAACCTGGCCCTTGATGTTGGGACCGTCCACCAAGTCTTTGACCACGGCGCCACCGGCACCAACTTTTTGGCCAACTCGGCTGTCTTTTGTGCCGAAGTCAGTTTTCTCTTCGCCGCGCCTTCCGGAGGCCTGGCCACGGCCTTTGGCAAAGTCGCCGTCGCCTTTGCCGTCGCCTTTGCCATCACCGCCTTGTCTTTTACCCTTGACGGTTTGGCCGGATTGCTGGCCTTGGCCCTGGCCTTTTCCCTGACAGGCTTCGCAGCCTTGGCCATTGCACTGTTTGCAGTTCATGCTTTGCTTGGCCTGCTCGATTTGTTCGAGTGCTTGATCCAGCATGGCCATTTCGTCGGATTCTTGCTTGAGTCCCGCGAGGTCTTTGGCGAGTTGATCCATGGCCTGCTGGGCCTGTTGTGGGTCGCCTTGTTGCATGGCTTGCTGGGCTTTAGCGAGTTTGTCAGCCAAGTTGCGCATGCGTTGCATCTGCGCGTCGTTCTGGCCGAGTTTATCGATTTGCTGCTGGAGTTGTTGATTGGACGAAGTCGCACCGGCCTGTTGATGATCGAGTTGCTTTTGCAAGTTCTCAGCCGTTTCTTGATCGCCCTTCTGCTTGGCCTGCTCGATCTGCTTCTTCAGCGACTTTTCTTCCGCTGTTTGCTGCTGCTGTTGTTTTTTGAGTTGATTTTCGGCATTGGCCTTCGCCTGCTGCTGGGCGTCGGCCAATTTTTGCAACGCCTTTTCCATTTGCGCCAATTGATCGCCGAGTTCTTTTTTTTTGTCGGGATCGAGTTCATTCTTGGCGAGCTGATCTTTGAGCTTGTTGAGTTCGTCGAGGGCCTTTTTGAAATCGCCGTTTTTCATGGCCTTTGCCAAGCCGTCGGCGGGGCCCTGGTTGAAGTTTTTCATTTGATCGAGCTGTTTGCGCAGCTTGTCGTCGCCGCCCAACTGCTGCCGGCGCTGTTCGATTTTTTCGACCACGTCGTTGAGTTCGGAAATCGCTTTTTTCGGATCCGCTTTCGCCCGATCGGCAATTTCGCGAGTCCGCTCTTCGATGGAATGGAAGAGCTTTTCTGCCTCTTTGAGGCCCAGCTCTTTTGCTTCGTTTTCGCGTTTTTTGGCAAGTTTACGGACCTGCTCGCTGGAGCCGTCGATGGCCTTCTTTTTTGCCTCGGTCTCCGCATTGGCAATGGCGCGATTATCCGCCCCGCGATCTGCCACCAACAGCAGCGCAAACACCGCCACGGCCGGGGCCAGCGGCAACAGTGCCCGGCGTTGCGGGCGAACGCGAAAATGCTCCCGCACATCCAACCGATCGATGCGACGCTGCGCATCGGCCACCAGGGCTTGTCCGGCTTCGCTGGATAATTCGTCGGGGGCGAGCGACATCGTGCTCGAAATCCGCTCTTTGAGGCCGCAGCGGCGATCGATTTCGAGCGCCGCGTCGAGCGGGCTGCGTCGCACAACATAGGTCCAGATCGTGGCCACCAGCAGGCCGACGCCCAACGATCCGCCAATCCAGCTTGTGGCCCAAATGCGGCCATTCACGTCAATTGGCCAAATCTTCACCACGGCAATGCCCAGGGCGGCCACGGCCAGCGCCGCAAACCAGCTCCAGGCAAGCGCGGAAACAAACTGCTCGGCCAACAGACGTCGCCGGACTTTGAAAACGTGTCGTTTAAGAGCATCCATGACATGGAACCGAAGTTTCGGGTGGTCAGAATCAATGATTGCCGTCGAACCAAAAATGCTTGTTCAGTCCGCGACAACTGACTCTCAGTCTAGCGAACATCCACTTGCCGCAGCAAGAAAAAATCGCCGGCCGCAAACTCACGGCGTCGTTTTAAAAGCCAAGAAAAGTTAACTTCACCCCGCACAGCCACAAGCAGAGGACCAAGATATGCCAACAGATCATGGCCCCTAGACACGTCCAGCAAAGCAGCGCGGCAACGCGACGCAGCATGCTGTGGGGCAACGGATGAGCGGTGCCGTCCGCCGAGGCTGGTACGATCGACGGCGACTGATAAGGGTTTGGTTGCAACGCCATCTCCTACAAGCGGCCGCACTTTCGAATGCCCGTGCAAATCTAGCAATGCGACGTCATGCTCGCAAAATGGTTCCCACGCGGGTGCCCTGGTATTAGCCGCTTTGCCTGGCGATTTTTAACCGTTCGAATCGCGGTACAAAAAATTCGGGAATTGACTTGCGGCGGTGTGACGCAGTGGGTAAACTCAGCGAACGTTGGTCTGGCTACCGTGAGCTAGCAAATTCCCCCCTGAACGGAAACGCTCCTGAACTGCTTCGGCATTCTGCTCGCTTAAATCGTGTGATTTCGTGTTTTCTGAAATCGCTGCTGGTTAAGCATCTTGGTTGATACTCCGCGACGTTTGATTGCGCAATGTCGTGCGCGATCGCTCTGCGGTTCTCGATATTTGATGATGTTTTGAACTCATTGATTCACTTGTCCTTTTTGGAAACGCTCGTGTAGGCAGTCGGTTGCCAACAACGCTGGATTCACTCGGTTGAATCGCCCGATTGGGCGTTCATTAACTTGAGTTTTACTGCTTTCAGCGGCGTTTTCTTTCTGTTGGACGTTGCGATCTCGCAATTTCCGCCCGAAATATTTGTGCGTTTTGGCGCATGCGCATTGGCGGTCGACTGCTTGTGCAGTTTGGTGTGTTGCGGGGAGTTTCGAGCGACGGCGTCGTGCGCCATGCTAACTCCGCTGGGCTTGAAAATGGCGCTGACGAAATGCGAAGCGGTGCGTTCGTTACGCCTGTCGATGATTCGGTTTCGCTAACTTGTACGAAGAAACGGGTCCGTTTATGAAACGATTTCTGACCAGTCAATGGTGCTGTCGATTGCGCGTGCCGCAGGCAATGTGCTGCGCGCTCTTGGTGTTGGCCGTTGGGGCCTCACGCGCGCAAGCCGCGGTGATTACGCAAGTCGGCGGTACGTACGACAACGTGCTGCAAACCAGCCCTACCGCGTTCAAATTCATTAGCGGACGAATCACATCCACCTTTTCAACAACGTCCAGCGTGCTAGGCATTACCGACGTAGCCGTAAATCTCAGCGGCTTTACGACGAATCCCGGACCGGTCACGTTGTTCGAGCCGCCACCACCGGTCTTGACGTTACCGGCCGATTTTTCGATTGGCACCGGCAGCAATACCGCGACTTTCCATGTGCAGTCGGCGGTTTTGAATAACGTGCTCAACTCATTTGGCGCGCGGTTGGGCTTCATCGACGCACAAGTGATCCTAGTCACCGATGCGCCGGGCGGCGACGACTACTCCGCATTTGCCAGCGGAGGCCGGATGGTCTACACGTACAACGGTTTTGGCGTCGCCCCCAGCATCAATGGCGGCGTGCTGACGTTTGACGCCACGCCCACCGCGTCGTTCACGCTGACCGCCACCGCCGTTCCGGAACCCGCTTCAATCAGTCTGGCAGGCGCCGGCACAATGGGATTGGTGATGCTGATCGCTCGTCGCCGCATGAAACGGAAATCACCGCCGGCAACCCCGTAGTTAGCAGCTGTTGCGGCGCTGTTCATTGCGGCGCTGTTCATTGCCGCGCTTGTCATCGTGGCGATTTCGCTCGCGAGAGCGTCGCGGCTAGCCAACCGCATTGGCTGGCATTTTCGCTGCGGGAAGTAGAAATCCGCTCAGAGTTGATTGGCGTTTGTCGCTTTGATTTCTTTCCGCGGCGTACCATCGCCCGCACCGTTTTCCTTAAATGGCTTACCGCCGCTCCAGGTGATTTCAATCTTGAGATTGTCGGTGGCGCCGGTGATATCGACGGTGAGCCCGGATGTTGCGACATCGCGGTATTTCGACGGCGCCAGCCATTCTTGGGTGTTGCCGCTGATCACATGCAGCGCATTGACGGTTGCCGGGTGCTTGCCGAGGATGCAGCCATCGTTGGGCTCGTAGGTGGTGAGCGTGAATCGCCCATCACTGCCAATCGGGCCGCTCGCTTGCCGATTGTGATTCGGAAAAACGATCACATTTCCGGACGTGAGCGGCTTGCCATCGATTAGCACCACACCGGAAACCGGCACGAGTTTGGGTCGGCCATCGCCAAATCCACCCAGTGCGTACGTCAACGCCAGCGCCAGAACCACCAATAATCCAAACAGTAACGAACGAGCGTACGGCATGAAGCAATCTCAGACAACAGATGAGTGATCGTAACGTTCTGACGAATCAACAACAGCCCGCAATTTATTGGAGCTGTTCGGGGCTAACGACTTCGCGACCGGCGCGGGTCGAGATTGCCTGATACACGGCGGTGTCGATCTCATCGTGGATAAACACCACGTGGCTGTCGCCGAAGGCAAAGTTTCCGCCCTGCTTGTGCCGGCTGGCGAAGGCGCCAAGCGTTTTGTAGCCGTAGAGATCCAGCGGGACGCCTTGGCCGACCTTGCAATTCAGTGGATTATCGGTTGAGCGCAAGCTGTCCAAATGCCGAATGCCCACGCTCCAGCGATTCAAACTTTCGATCGCGTCCCCATTGGAGGTTTCGCCGACGAAAATCGTGTTCGTGAGTCCGTCGTAGACATGCGCCGGTTGCTGACGAGTCACATAATAGAACATGCCGTTATTGTCGAGTTTGACCGTAACGCTAGCGATGCCGTAGCTGGGACCGTGGGATCCCATGCACAGAGCGTAGCTGCCCGTGGCTGCCTTGACGGTCGCGCCGGTCGTGGTTTCATTTGTGTCCAAAATTGTGAATGGCTTGGCGGAATCCGTGGGGCAGACGTAAAACGCCGGTCGGGCCGAAATCGCGTTAGCGTTCTTAGCAATCCAGGACGAGGCCCCAGCCGTCCAAGGTCCATCCGTAAAATCAAACGTCCTATACAAGCCTTGACTATCCATGTACGGCAGAATCTCGACAAATCCCGACGAACCGATGCGCTTGGCATCAGCCACGCCGGCGCAAACGCCCACGGTAATGCCATCGCAGCCCACTCGTCCCGCTGGATAATACTCTTGATGTTCCGAGTACTGATCAATGCCGAACATGATCTGCCGGAGATTGTTGGCACAACTGGTCCGCCGCATCGCCTCGCGCGCGCTCTGAATCGCCGGCATCGTGAGCGAAACCAAAATGCCAATGATGGTAATCACCACCAGTAATTCGATTAACGTAAAACCTGCAAACGTTTTGCGGCGACTATATCGAGTCATCGAACGAATTCTCACGAAAATGACGGGCTCATCGCACGAATGGCGGACGGATGGGATTTAGCACGCGTTGCCTTCATCCTATCCGGAATTCCCAAGAAAACATAGAGATTTTCATCAAAAAATGGGGGCGGTTGGCCGATGTTTTGTCGGCGAAAATCAAACAAGCGCTCGGCAGCGCTTGGGCCAACTCGCCGGGCGCGCTACGCGGTTTTGACTTCGCTGACCAGTTGGGTCAAAGAGGCCTTGGCGTCACCAAAGAGGATGGTGCATTTGGGATCGTAAAACAGTTCGTTCTCGATGCCTGCAAAACCGGTGTTTTTGCTGCGCTTCATGACGATGATGCTCTTGGCTTGATCGGCATTGAGGATCGGCATGCCGTAGATTGGGCTACCCTGATCGTTACGCGCCGCCGGATTGACGACATCGTTGGCGCCAATCACCAACGCCACATCGCACCGCCCGAACTCGTCGTTGATATCTTCCATATCGAACAGCCGGTCGTAAGGCACGTTGGCTTCGGCCAGCAGTACGTTCATGTGGCCAGGCATGCGGCCCGCCACCGGGTGAATGGCGTATTTGACCTCGCCGCCGCGGCGTTCGATCAGTTCGGCCAATTCGCGAACTTGATGTTGCGCCTGCGCCACGGCCATGCCGTAGCCGGGAATCACAATCACGTTGCGCGCGTAAGCCAACTGCACGGCCGCATCTTCCACAGAGATGGCCCGCATCGACTTGCCGGTCAGGTCAGCGCCGGTTGCCCCGCCGGTGGGCGCTGCGCCAAACGCGCCAAACAGCACGTTAGCAAACGAGCGGTTCATAGCTTTACTCATCAAAATCGAAAGCAAAAATCCGGACGCGCCATCCAGCGCGCCGGCAATGATCAGCACGTTGTTGCCCAGCGCAAAACCGGTGGCCGAACTGGCCAAGCCTGCGTAGGAGTTCAAGAGCGAAATCACCACCGGCATATCCGCACCGCCAATCGGCAGCACAATCAGCACGCCCACCGCCAGTCCCAGCACGACCATCGAATAGAACACCGTGGCATGAAACGCGGTATTCGGTTCGGCCACAACCAGCACCAAAAGCATCGCCACGCCTAGAAAGAACATCGATATGTTCGACAGGTTCTGAAACTTGTAGGTGATCGGAGCGCTGGGCACAAAGCCCTGCAGTTTGCCAAACGCCATCAAACTGCCGGTGACGGTCAGCGAGCCGAACAACACTTCAAACCCCAGCGCGCCCATCTCCATTTTGCCCAAGGGCTCTTTGACGAAACCGTTGGTGACATCGTAATAGTGCGCCACGCCCACCAGCGTGGCCGCCAGCGCGCCAAAGGCGTGCGAAATGGCTGTCCGCTGCGGAATAGCGGTCATCGGCATCCAAATCGAGATCGCCGCGCCAATGCCGGAGCCCAAAATCAACCCGATGATGATCCAGGCAAAGCCGATGATCCGTTGGTCGACCAGCGTGCCGATGATGGCCACCAGCATTCCGGCGGCCGCCAATTGCATGCCGCGGCGGGCTTTGTCGGGCGCCGTTAATCCCTTCAATCCCAAAATGAACAACACCGACGACGTGAGATACGCAACCTGAATGAAGTAATTGCGCGCGGTCTCCGGCACAGCCTGCCCGGCCAACTCGTGAGCGCTTCGAACTTCTGCCAGCAGTCCCGCAAAATTCATGATCGGGGCTCCTGACGCTTGAACATTTTCAGCATGCGGTCAGTGATCATGAATCCGCCCACCACGTTGATCGTGGCGGCGATCACGGCCAAAAATCCGAGCACGGTGCTCAGCGTGCTATGCTGCGCGCCGGCCGCCACCAGCGAACCCACCAGCGAAATGCCGGAGATCGCGTTGGTGGCCGACATTAGCGGCGTATGCAGCAGCGCCGGCACTTTGGTGATGATCAAAAAGCCCACGAAACCGGCCAGAACAAACACGTACAACTGCAGAAACTGGTTGAGCGATTGAACTTCAGCGAGCATAATGACCTGACGCGGTATGGCGAATCTGCGAACGATGTGAAACGGTTGCCCGTCGAAATGCTAACGTCGATGCCGGGCTGTCGCAAGTGAGCGGCCACTGGGACGAAGATCGGGCTGCGCGTCGACGCTGCCGGTCCGAGCGATTAGAATTTCGAGCAGGTTGAGCAACAGCTTTTTCCCCTGCGACCCTGACGGCGGCCCAATTCATGCCGGCATATCCGCAAATGTTTCGCTTGCGGCAACGCATCGCCGGACCTCTGCTGGACGATGTGCCCGGCGAGGTCCAGCGGCAACTCGCTCGGTTGCAATTGCAGCACACGATACTGCCCGGGCAAACCGTGGCCATCACCGCCGGCAGCCGCGGCATTGCCAACATTGCGGTCATCACCCGGGCCATTGTCCAGCATTTGCAGAGGTTGCAGGCACGGCCGCTGATCGTGCCGGCCATGGGCAGCCACGGCGGTGGCACCGCCGCCGGGCAACGCCAAGTGATCGAGTCGTACGGCATCACCGAGGAGTTCTGCGGCTGCCCCATTCGCTCGTCGATGGAAACCATGATCGTTTGCCAAACCGACGAAGGTTTTCCGGTGCACTTCGATCGCACTGCGCTGCAGGCCGATCACGTCTTGGTCTGCGGCCGCGTCAAGCCACATACGGATTTCGTCGGCGATCTGCAAAGTGGCTTGGCCAAAATGCTGCTGATCGGGCTGGGCAAGCACGAAGGCGCCAAAGTCTATCACCGCGCCATTCACGACTATGACTTCGGCCAGATCGTTCGCAGCGTGGCCGCACGCGTGCTCAGCAAGTGCCGCATTGTCGCCGGGCTGGGCATCGTCGAAAACAGCGACGATCAAACCGCCAAGATTCTGGCCGTCGGCCCCGACGAATTCATCGCACGCGAACAAGAGTTGCTCGTGCTGGCCAAGCAGTGGATGCCACGACTGCCGTTTTCGCAGGTGGATTTACTGCTGATCGACGAAATCGGCAAAAACATCAGCGGCTCGGGCATGGACACCAACGTCGTGGGCCGCAAGTTCAACGACCACGCGGCCACGGGTGACGAATTGCCGCGCGTGCGCAGGATTGCCGTCCGCCGCCTGACCGCCGCTTCGCACGGCAACGCCATCGGCATCGGCATGGCCGAATTCTGCCGGGCCGATTTAATTCGTGCCGCCGATCAACGGGCCACCTGGATCAACGGGCTCACCAGCGGACATATCTCGGCCGCCATGTGGCCATTGCACTTCGAAACCGATCGGCAAATCCTTGATAACGCGCTGCCGACCATTGGCCTGCGCGAGCCGCGCGACGCCCGCCTGCTTTGGATTCGCAATACGCTCAAGCTCGCGGAAGTCGAGGCGTCCGCCGCGTTTTGGAACGAAGCCCAAGCCCGCGCCGATCTGACGATTTTGGATTCGCCGCGCGAGCTGCAATTCGATGCCGTGGGCAATTTGCCGGAGTTCGAATTCCGCAAGCCGCATTAGCACGAGTCGTATCAAAACGAGTTGATTGCCAGCGGGCTGGATGTAGTGATCGCGGTGGCGCGCAGGAGCAGCGCGCGTTCGCCGTTAGCCCAGCAACTCTTTGATCGCCTCGCCGCCCTTGGAGACGGCACGGATCGGCCGGCCGGTGTGCGTGTGGAATTCGAGCGTGGGATCGATCTGCAGCGAGGTGCAAAGTGTGGCGAAGAAGTCGGTGATGCCGACCTTGCGTTCTTCGACCGTGCCGCCGCGCTTGTCCGTGCGGCCAATCACCTGACCGGTTTTCAATCCGCCACCGCATAGTAACGTCGACCAGGCTTTCGGCCAGTGGCCACGGCCGTTGCCTTTGATGTCCGGCGTGCGGCCAAAGTCGCCCATCCAAACAATCAGTGTGTCGTCCAGCATATGCCGGGCTTTGAGGTCAATCAGTAGTGCCGACAGACCTTGATCCAGTTCGGCGCTCATGCTGGCTACGCGGGGAAAATTGTCTTTGTGCGTGTCCCAACTGCCGTAATCGATTTCGATAAAGGGAATGCCGGTTTCGACCAGTCGCCGCGCCAGCAGGCAGGCCTCACCGAAATGGCCGCTACCGTACAGCGAGCGCATGTTGGCCGGTTCGCCAGCCAGATCAAATGCCTTGGCTTGCGGCGAATGCATGAGTCGCACGGCCGAGCGATAGGTTTCTAAATGCGCTTCGGCGTTCGGTTGGGCCTTGAGCTTGTAAAAGTCTTGTTCCATCGAACCCAACAACTTAATTCGCTCGTCGAAGGCGGTCAGCGAATCGTCGGGGCGCATGTTTTGTACGCCCTTGGCGGCATCGTCGATCACCAGCGGCGCGTGGGCGGATCCCAAATAGCCGGGGCTCTGCGTGCCGCCGCGTTTACTACCTGTCTGAATTTTGACGAAGTTTGGTAATTCAGAATGCTTCTGGCCGACCGCGGCCGACACCATTGCGCCCATCGTCGGATGGATCACGCCACCAACGCCTTCGCGATAGCCGGTGTGCGACATGTAGTTCGCCCGCGCGTGGCTGCCCTCGCTGGTCGACATGCTCCGGATGATGGCCACGTCGTGCATTTGCTTGCCGATCTTGGGCAGATGCTCGCTGACCTGAATGCCGGAAACCGCAGTGCCGATGGCTTTGAATTGACCATTGCCCGGCTTGGGATCGAAAGTATCGATATGGCTCGCGCCGCCGCTCATATAGAGCAGAATGCAACTCTTATGTTTGCGGCCGCTCTTGACGACCTGCGATCCCTGGGCGGCCATCTGGCCAAACCAGCCCGTCAACGGACTGAGCACAACGCCGGCAGCAGCCAACCGCAACATGTCGCGCCGCGAGAGCGAAAGGTCTGTCATGACATCAACTCCAAGAATGAGGCCGGTATGGGTGGCAAGCGTCGCACCATCGGCTGGCTGCAACGCGATTCGAATACGTGTTTGACGATGGAATTTGGTGACTGCGCAGCCCGCGGTTTGCGAACGGACATTTAATGATTCAGGACGAACTCGCCGCTGTTGAGCAGCACCCACATGACGTCCGCGTAGGCGTGATCTCGATTGGCGGACTTGGCGACAAACTGCGTCATTTTTTGCATTTCCGCTGGCGTTGCGGGTCGCGTTAGGCAAGCGAGGTACAGTCCGCCGATCACTTTTTTCGGATCTTTGCTGGAGGCCGTCAACGTTTTAAGCGTTGGCGCCTGGGCACTCATCAAGCCGCTGTTCATCAACTGCAAGACTTGCGGAATACCGTGGCTATACTCTGCCACGTCCGGTTCTTCCGAGGTGGTGAAGTCGTCGATAAAACGCTGTTGCGGCGAGGCCGGCTTCTTCTTGCCGCCGGCTCCGTCCTTCTTTCCACCACTCAGTAGCTCATGCCCCGTGGCTTCCGCAAGTGACGCCAACATCGTCCGAGCGCTCATCGATTTCAGCGGCATGCGGGCAAACAACTTCTCGGCATTCTCGGGTTCTTTCTCGCTGCCAACATCACTGGCACGCTGGTAGGCCTGCGTGTTGCAGATGCAGCGGATCAAGTGCTTGAGATCGAAATCGGCCGCAATCAGTTCGTCCGTCAGAGCCTTGAGCGCCTCGGGGTGCGAAGCTTCGTTGTCGGGCCGGATGTCATCGATGGGATTGACGAAGCCGCGTGCAAAAAAGTGCGACCACATTCGATTCGCCGACGTGCGGGCCAGCGTTTCTTTTTGATTGCTGGTACACCAATCGGCAAACGCGGTGCGTAACCGCTGCCCTTCAGGTTTGTAGCTGTCGCCGCCGGGGAACTTGGTGGTGACCCGCTTGCCGCCGGACTCGGCAATTTCAATCGAGCCATCGCCGGGCGACTTTTCGTGCAGACTCGGTGGCGTAGTGCCGCTTTTGAGCTGCTTCTTCTCAGCATTTTTAAGCTGCAGTTGCCCAAAAAATGCGGCCGCCGACCAAAATTCCGTCTGCGCAAACGAGGTGAAAGGATGATTGTGGCACTCGGCGCATTGAATTTGCGTTCCCAAAAACCGCTGCGCCACGGCCCCCAACATTTCTTGCGGCTTGACTTTAACTTCGCCTGCGGCGGCATTGGTTACGGAATGCGCAAACGTAAACACGGTGGCCGGATTTTCGTCCACCCGACCTTCGGCCGTCAGCATCGATTCGACGGTCCGGTCCCAGCCGTGATTGGAGTTAAACTCCGCGGCCAGCCAATGTTCGAACGTCCGCGAGATGACTTTAGTGTTGTCGTCGTTGCGGACGACCAGCAAGTCGTACCAAATGTTGCCAAAATGCTCGCCATACGCTGAGCTGGCCAGCAACTCGTCAATCAACTGCCGGCGTTTATCGGGGTTGCTATCGGCCAAAAACGCCATCGTGCGATCGAGGCTGGGAATCGTGCCGGTTATATCGACGGAGGCGCGACGCAAAAACTCCGCGTCACTGGCAGTTGCAGCCGGCTGAACGTGAGCCGCTTGGATGGCGCTATCGATGACCCGATCGACCAACGCAGCCACCGGCAGCGGATCGCGTGACGTGCTGAGCGACGGCGTGGGGCCGTGGTTTTCAGCGGCCGGCGGATTCGAACTAGCTCCCAGCGCGTCGGCCAATTTCTTCTTTTTGGACGGCTTGCCGAAGACGCCGTCGGCAACCAGCAGCACTGTGGTCAACAGGGCTAGCAACAACGCCAAGTTACGGAACGAGTGTTTCATGGTACGAATTTGCGAGTTCTGCCCGCAACTCCCAGTTAAATCACACGCGTCGTAGTGCCGACAAGCGCACCGCACTTGCGAAGGTCGGGCGGCGGAACTCCGCCGCGTGGGCCTCTCTCCGCAAAGATTCAACGATAGCGAATACCCGCCGTGAGGCCCAAAAGGCAATTTTGTTGAACAAAAGCTTTTCCGCCTGCCAGCGTACAGGATTTTCTGCAAAAAAACAGTAAAATTCCTTGCCGCGCCGTCCGCTTTCTTCCCTGCGATCGGCGTCAGCGTCACGATCGCGGCACTCATCCGCGTTAACTCGATTGCCTTCTTGATCCAATCACTGCAATAGCAACGAACAAGTGGCGAGCTCAGCCGGCAGAACGTCTAGAGGACGCAGATTGGTCGCAGATGGCAACTTGCTTCGCCACGCCGCCTTTTCGCCGTTGACTTTTCGTGGGGATTGTAGTATACTAATGTACATATATCTCGCGGGCGAGAGTTTCGCCCAACGCGGGACAACGGATTTGAGGCCAACCCAGGGCTCTGACAACTCAGCGTGCAAAGGCAGGCACAACACCCGAAGGAAAAATCGAGTTCGCAGCATTCAGGCGTACGGCTCTCCTCTCCGCCCCTCCCTTCGCCCCGGTACTCCGGGGAGAAGGGCCGAGGATGAGGGGCCGAGTTGACGATCTGTCAATTCGCGTGCGTTGCTAAGCAAAGCGCTGCGAACCAGATTTTTCCGTCGGCAAAACGTCTGCGGCTGCATGAGACTGGTGGCAGGAGATGTCGCGTGGATGGTTTGCTAGACAAAAGTAGGTTCGCCGGTGCGCTGGCGAATCGAAATCGAACCGACACGTGGCCGCAGTAAATAGCCGAATCCCCGTTGAAGCTCTTTGACAACTTAACCGGCGGTCGCCTGCGCCCAAGCAGCCTGGCGACCGCTCACACACTCCGATTTGCAAAAGTGCGATTCGGCGCGCAGCGCTTTGCGCTTGCGCTCCGCTGGCAGGGAGTTCGCAACCTGCCCAATTCGTTGCAGCGCTGCCCGATCGTAGCCGACGCAGCCTGCGTCGGTGGATTGCGCGGTTTGCGCTGAGTCAGCGAATGCTTTGCAGTGGGCCGTGATTGGCAAGTCAGCGGCGGTCGAGCCCCAACTCAGCCGACGCTGGCAGCGTCGGCTACGGCAGATCGATCCAGCGCGCGGCGAAAATCGAATGCGCAATTCGGAGTGACGAGCCTGCGGTCCGCGCCGAAGTGATGGAAATGATGACCGAAAATGCCGCTCTGTCCTCACTGTCCACTGAAGAATTCGCGAAGTGTGCAAGTCGCAACTACTGTGGCGCAATCGAGTTGCCCGGCGATCAAGACGCTAAAACAGGCTCGGTGATGTTTTTTTATTTCGGCGGCGATGATCCAAGCAGATACGGCCGATCACCAATCGGGCCGAGCGGTGGTTGCGCTGCCCGTGCGGCTAATTCTTGTCTTCGGTGCGGCCGTCGTCTTTGTTGAGATGCCGGCGCAGATAGCGGGCGCGTTCGATGTTGCGATCGGCCGTGTCGAGTTCCACGCCGCGCAACTTTTGCAGGTGGGCTGGCTGCGTTTGGATGAACAGTTCGTTCAGCGCCGGAATTTTCAGGTCGCCAATTAGTCCCAGGTTGACGCCCATCCGCACGCGCGAGAGCAGGTGCATGGTTTCTTCGGAACTGATGGTTTGCGCGTTGCGCAAAATGCCGTAGGCGCGGCTGACCTGGTCGTGCAAATTTTGCTGGCTTTCGCGAATCAAGAATTCGCGGGCGCGACGCTCGTAATCGATCAGTACCGGCACCACGTCGGAGACTTGCTGCACCAGGTCTTGCTCGGTGCGGCCGAGCGTGACCTGGTTGGAGATTTGGTAGAAATCGCCCATCGCCTGCGAGCCTTCGCCATACAGGCCACGGACCGCCAGGCTGATTTTTTGCAAGCTGCGAAACACTTTATCGATTTGCCGCGTGATCACCAGCGCCGGCAGATGCAGCATGACGCTGACGCGGATGCCAGTGCCGACATTGGTTGGGCAGGCAGTGAGGTAACCGAGCTTTTGATGAAAGGCGTAGGTGACGTGCTGCTCGATCAGGTCGTCAATCTCGTTGATTTGTTGCCAGGCGGCTTGCAGGTCCAAGCCGCTGTGCATGCACTGGATGCGAAGATGATCTTCTTCGTTAATCATCAAGCTGATCTGTTCGCCGCGGTTGATGGCCACGCCGCGGGCGCCGTTGCTATCGGCATGTTCGCGGCTGATGAGTTGCCGCTCGACCAGAAATTGACGATCCAGGCCTTCCAGATCAGCCACGTTAACGTACAGGATTTCGCCGGCCGCTTGCAATTGGGTGACTTTGCTACGGAGCAGTTTTTCGATTTCGGCCTTATCGCTATCCGTGGCGCGGCTGATGAACGGAAATTGTGCCAGGTTCCGCGCCAAGCGAATCCGACTGCTCATGACGATATCGGACTCGGGGCCGGAGCCGAGCAGCCATTCGCCCATCGTCGCGGTGAGATCGTTAAGTTCCACGTGCTGTGCTTTCGCGGGAATGAGCGGCGGCCGACCGCAATGACCGGCCGACGGATGTGCGATGATTGAAATTCCAGTGTCAGGTCGATTTTGCGGCGTCTTCGATGCGGCGAATATCGTCGCGCAGGCGAGACGCCAACTCGTATTCTTCTTTGGCCACGGCCTCTTTGAGTTCGCGGCGCAAGCGAATCAGATCGGTTTGCAGGTGCGTGCCGGTCGCCAATCGTTTGGGGCGCTTGCCGGTATGCTCGGTTTCGCCATGAATGTTGACGATCAGCGGTTCGAGCTCTTTTTCGAAGCAGATATAATCGTTGGGACAGCCAAGCCGGCCCTGGTTGCGAAATTGAAAAAAGGTGATTCCGCAGATGGGACACGCCATTTGGTCGAGCTTTGCCAAATCCTCGGCGGTTTGGCCCACGGACAAATGTTGGGCCAGCGCGCCGCCGATGGTTTGGCCGCCGGACGGCTCGGCCTCAGGCTGCGTCAAATAGCCGCGCGCGTGATCCTCGCAGAAATGCAGTTCGTGGTGCTTGCCGCCTTCGATTTCGGTAATGTGAAATGTGGCCGCTTTATCGCATTTTTGACATTTCATTGCCCACCGCCCTCGGACCAACGGCTACCAAAAAAGACCTTCGCCAGAATTCTGGCGAACAACCCCACCGGCAGACTGTCGCTATTCGTACCGTACGCCGGCGCGACAGCAACGGATCGCGGGCATGATAACTTCGATTTCGATGACTGAGGGATTCTAACACTGCCAGTCCGAGTGTCAAGGTAAGCACGGTGCGCGTGCGGCGACGTAACCCGCGTTGCCGGAACAAGATCGGCCCGCGATCCACGCTCGGTTGTGGCGCCCGGCGGCTGTTGGTATCCTACGACATCGGGGCGGGCGAGGCCGCGGTTGGGCGTGGCGCGAGGCAGGGAATTGAAAATTCGATTTCGTAAATTCAGGCCGCCGCGGCACTGCAAACCGGCGGCCGACGCTGGTTGAAAGTGTCCTCAAGCGGGGCGCAAGCCTCATAATTGCCATGCATCTGCCCGACTTTGCCCGCTTCTGCTCGCTGGCTCGCGACGCCCAACTGGTGCCCGTCTATCGCCGGTTGATGGCCGATGGACTGACGCCGGTTTCGGCATTTCATAAACTCGACGATGGGCCAACGGCCTGCTTGTTCGAAAGCGTGGTCGGTGGCGAGAAGGTCGGGCGCTACAGTTTTTTAACGACCAATCCGTTCTTGCAGCTCGAAGCGTTTGGCAATCAGTTGACCGTGACCAGCACGCGGGGCGATGCGGCCAGCGACGTCGAAACCATCGTCTGCGACGATCCGCTGGCCGAGTTAAAACGCCGCGTGGATCTGTTGCGGGCGGTTCACTTGCCGGAGCTACCGCCGTTTACCAGCGGCGCGGTGGGCTACGCCGGTTACGACGTAGTCCGCTATACGGAGAACTTGCCCAACGCTCCGCCCGACGATCGTCAGTTGCCGGATTTTTCGTTTGCGTTTTACGATCAAATGGTGGTCTTCGATAACATCACCAAAACCATGGTCGTAATTGCCATGGCGCGATTAGACGGCGGTGCGGACGGCAATTCGGTTGGCGATTCAACATCGATTCTCGCGGCTTACGACGACGCTTGCCGGCGAGTGGACGAGACCGTACAGCGAATTTCGCAACCGGGCGCGGAGTTGGCACCGGTGGATATCGATACGTCCGGCGAGCCGAAGATTGCCTACCGCGCTAACTTTCAGCAAGCAGAGTTCGAGGCGGCCGTCGAAAAGTGCGTGGAATACATTCGCGCCGGCGACATCTTCCAGGTGGTGATTAGTCAGCGATTGGAAATCGAAATTCAGTCATCGCCGTTCGAAATCTATCGAACTTTGCGCGTGGTGAATCCGAGCCCTTTCATGTTTTACCTGCGGACGCCCAGCGTCACGCTAGTGGGCAGTTCGCCGGAAATTTTGGTCCGCGTGGTGGATGGTCGCATTACCGTGCGACCGCTGGCCGGTACGCGGCGGCGTGGCAAAGACGAACAAGAAGACAAGCGGTTGGCCGAAGAGTTGCTGGCCGATCCCAAGGAACGGGCCGAACACGTGATGCTGGTGGATTTGGGGCGGAACGATGTGGGCCGCGTCGCCCGTTATCGCAGCGTGGAAGTCAGCGACGTGATGGTCATTGAACGTTACAGCCACGTGATGCACATTACGTCCAACGTCAACGGTCAACTGGCCGACGGCAAAGATGCCTTCGATGCGCTACGAGCCTGCTTGCCGGCCGGCACGGTTTCCGGCGCGCCCAAGGTGCGGGCGATGCAAATCATCGATCAGCTCGAACCGCAGCGTCGCGGCCCCTACGCGGGCGCGGTGGGTTACGTGGATTTCAGCGGCAACATGGATACCTGCATCGCCCTGCGGACGTTGGTGGTCAAAGGCAACAAGGCGTACGTGCAAGCCGGCGCCGGCATCGTGGCCGATAGCGTGCCGGCCAGCGAATATCATGAGACGCTCAGCAAAGCCCGCGGGATGCTTAAAGCCATCGAGATCACGGAAAACCGGGTAGCCAAGCAGTGATCAGCAGCGGGCCTACCGTTATTCGTCGAACGTGGATTTGCGTCGCAAGATGTGGTGGTAGTGTTGGGCAAAGCGGTGCGCTTCGTCGCGCACGTACTGAATCAAACGCAACGCGTAGGAATGTCGACTGAGCCGTAACGGCTGCTCCTGGCCCGGAATGTAAATTTCTTCTTCGCGCTTGGCCAGCGAAATGACGGTTGGCGGCTTGAGATCGAGTTCGCGAAACGCAGCCACACCGGCGTTGAGTTGCCCTTTGCCGCCATCGATCAGCAGAATATCCGGAAAGACTTGCCCCTCGTCGCTCAGCCGCTGAAAGCGCCGCGAAACGACTTCGTGAATGCTGCGAAAATCATCGATGCCGGCCACCGAATTGATTTTGAACCGCTTGTAGCCGGGCTTGAACGGCAGGCCGTCGATGAATTGCACCAGGCTGGCCACGGTCTCGCCACCGCCCAGATGCGCGATGTCCACGCCTTCGATGGTTCGCGGCATTTCGTCCAGCTTGAGCACTTTTTGCAGTCCCAATAGGCCTTTTTTGGGATCGACATAAAACACTTCCGGCTGCGCATGTTTGTCCAATTCGCCGCGGTGATCGAGCGTTTCGAGCTTTTGAATTTCATCGCGCAGGCGGGCCGCTTTTTCGAACTTGAGCGCCTTGGCCGCCTCGCGCATCTCGCCGCGCATCTCGTCCAGCAGCGCGTGCTTCTTGCCTTCCAGAAACATCTTCAAACGATGGATATCGCGGCGATATTCTTCCTTGCTGATGCGAATGTTGCAGGGCGCGGTGCACTGATTGATGGACGCCAACAGGCAGGGCCGAAACCAGCGCCACTTTTCGTCGCCCTCTTCGATGTCCAACGAGCAGGTGCGAAACTTGAAAATCTTTTGCAGCACTTGGATCGCGCCGCGCAAACTGCCGGCGCTGGCGAATGGGCCGTAGAGTTTGGTGCCGCGTTCCGACGGTTCGCGCGTGAATTCCACCCGCGGAAAATCTTCGCGCGTGAAGATCTCCAGGTACGGAAAACTTTTGTCGTCTTTGAGATCTTTGTTGAACCGCGGTTGAATGTCTTTGATCAACCGGGCTTCGTTGAGCAGCGCGTCGACTTCGCTCTCCGCTTCGATGAAATCGATATCGGCAATCTCGCGAATCAGTTCGGCCGTGCGGCGATCTTCCGCGGCCGCCTTGAGAAAGTAACTGCCGGCGCGCGACCGCAAGTTCTTGGCTTTACCGATGTAGATCACCCGACCGGCGTTATCTTTCATCAGATACACGCCGGGCGTGCGCGGGAAATCGCGAACCTTGGTCGCCGCGCGGCGGAAGCCAAACTCGGCCGCGCCGCCCGCCTGCTCGGCCAGCGCGGTTTCCAACGCTTCTTCGCTGGGCGCATCGGGCGGTTCCAGCGAAGGCTCGTCGGCCGCTTCGTCCGGCACGTCGCCCGGTTGGTATTTCAGATCGTCGTCCACGTCCACAGTTCAATTACCTAGCGTGAATGCCTGTCGGGCGTGCAGCCGCCCCGTGTGGTCCCTGCATCATCTTAGTGCGCAGGGCCGTCGCGGTGAACGGATGTTGCGGCATTTCGCAGGCGTGCCAGCAACAACCGCAAACTGCCGGGCGGTTTAACCGGGCGAGTGCTCCGCCCGCCACAGCCGTTGCCAAAATTGTTCAATGACAGATGCGGCATTGGGGCAGCGCCGCCTGCAAAGCTTCGATGCCCGACTCTGTAACCTTCGTATTTTTGAGCGCGCGATATTCAAGCTGCCCGAGACATTGGAGATGCGGCAGCCCGGCATCCGTGAGGGAATTATCCGACAGATCGAGCGACGTGAGATTCAGTCCGCGGAACGCGGTCAGGCCGGCATCCGTGATTTGATTCGAACAGAGCTCTAAATCTCTGAGACAATCGTGCCCTGGCAAATAGACCAGGCCGTCGTCGCCGATGTCCGCGTCGTTCAGTTTCAAAATCCTCAGCAGTTTCATGCCGGCAATATTTTCTAATCCGCGACTCCCCACATTCGTATGGGAGAGATCGAGAATTTTCAGCTCGGTCAAGTTGCGCAAAAAAACCATTCCGTCCGGCTTTGCGGCGGTCGCACAAAACTCTAAGAATTCCAAGTGTCTCAGATTTGCCAGATGGCTCAATCCCTGGCTAGTAACCAACGGACTTTCGAGCGAGAAATACTGTAGCTGGGTTAGCTGCTGGACCGGCGCAAGGTGAGCATCGGAAACGTTACTGCTCGACGTAAAGACGAGCCCGCGAACGCAGTTCAATTCGCCGAGCGCGGATAAATCGGCATTCGGATCTGTGAGCTGAAAAACGGTCAATACATCTTCAACTGGGAAAAAATCTTTGCCGAGTAGCTTTTTTAAAGTCGTCGGCTCGTGAAGCTCTGACGCGAGCGTCCAAGCGTCGGTTTCATAAACGCTTTCGAGCGTATAGAACTCGAACTCCGCCTGCGTGGCAAGTTGCATGCGGGCGATATGCTGCCTCTGCGCTTTTTGCAACCGATAAGCAAACCAACCGCACCCGCAAGCGATGATGGTCATCGCAACCAGCATCGCCCGCAGACGGAATTGAAACCAGCGGCGTTTAGGCGTGTGAGTGGTCATGGGTCAGTTACGTGCCAGCGAGTAGCGTGTTGCGGAGGATGGCGTGCGCCACGCTAAAGTAGATCACTAGGCCGGTCACATCCACCAGCGTGGCTACCAGCGGCGCGGACGAGGTGGCCGGATCGAGTCCGGCTTTTTTGAGCAAGAACGGCAGCATTGCGCCCGCCAAACTGCCCCACAGCACGATGCCGGTGAGCGAGATGCTGATGGTCATGGCGATCAGCGCCCAGTGCTGGCCGTAATCGTATCCGAGACCGTATTTGGTGATTGTTTCATAGTGGCTCAACCATTGCCAGGTGCAGATGCGCGCCGCGCCGACCGCGCCCAAGATTAGACCCAGCGACAAGCCGGAAACGATTTCGCGGCTGAAGACTTTGAACCATTGGTTCAGACGCACTTCGCCCAGCGCCAGGGCGCGAATCAGCAGCGAAGTTGCCTGCGACCCGCTGTTGCCGCCGCTGGAAATAATCAGCGGGATGAACAGCGAGAGCACCACCGCTTTTTCGATTTCCTTTTCGAAGACGCCCATTGCCGAAGCGGTTAGCATTTCGCCCAGGAACAGCAGCACCAGCCAGGTGGCGCGTTTTTTGACCAGCGCCAGCCAAGGCGTGGCCATGTACGGTTCGTCGAGCGCGCCGGCTTCGACCGCGCCCATACGAAGCACGGTATCGGTTTGTTCTTCGATCAACACATCGATGGCGTCGTCCACCGTCACAAAGCCAATCACCGCGCCGGTCTCGGTCAGCACCGGCACGGCCAGCAAGTTGTATTTGCTGATTTTTTCGACCACGGACTTGCGCGGTTCGTTGACGCTGACCGTCACCGGATGCGTGCGCATGATTTGCCCGACAGGGCGCTGAGCGTCGGACATCACCAGATCGCGCAGCGAGAGCGCGCCCAACAGGCGGTCGCTGCCTGGCTCGGTGACGTAACAGGCGTAGACCGACTCGCGATCGCGAGCCACCTCGCGAATGCGGCGTAGCGCTTCGTCCACCGTCATTTCTGGCGAGAGTCGCACAATTTCGGTGGTCATCAGCTCGCCAGCGGTATGCGGCGCGAACTGCAATTGGCGTTCGACCTCGCGGCGGGCTTCGCTACTGAGCAGCGGCGTCAAGAGCCGGCAACCATGATCGCTGAATCCGCGCATCGCAGTAGTTCGCTCGTCGGAGGCCATGCCTTCCAGCAGTTTGGCGGCCAGATCGGGCGGGGCTTGCTCCAGCAGCGCGCTGCGGCGACGGAGTGTGGGCTGGTTGCAGACCGAGATCGCGCGGTCCAGCGGCAACAAGCCCAGCACTTCGGTCGCTTCTTCCAGCGAAGGAACTCCGTTGAGCACGTCGGCCACATCCGGCGCGGGCAAATTCTGCAACGAGTCGCGAATCTTGCCGTGATCTTCGTCGCGATGCCGGTGAATGAGGTTCGCCAAGGCTTCAGTGTCCAGCATGTTCAATCCCTTGCACGGTGAGCGGAGCAGCCAGCCAGCGGCCGGAATCATTCGGGTTTGCGGGCAAACCGGACGACATTTTGCCCGCAACCGAGGGGCGATGCAATCACACAATGCCGCGCCGGCCGCTCGGCACATCTCGCTGCCGGCCGAGGCTGGGGTGTGACAAAAGTGCTTGGCGGTGTTAAGCCGCGGTGGGGCAAGGAGTTGGCCAGTATTTTTGCCATTGGCCGCTACGCTCGAGCGAATCCAGCGCGGTGACAGCCTCCGCATTCGGTCGATCCCAACGACGACT
>JBBRCE010000046.1:0-40759 GCA_038205115.1 Pirellulales bacterium | reverse complement strand
TCCAGCTCGGCCGGCGAAAGGATGTTGGCCATGGCCGCCCGCACCATGGTGGCCACCGGGGCCTGCTTGGTGAACCGCTGCAGGGTCTCGTCCAGCGACATCGCACACCTCCGTGTCCGTCGTGCAGCCTCACCGCGTGCGGCCCCACTGGCCGCAACGCATCCCGACGTTGAATCTACGCAATCTGGCCCCGTTGCGGCAAGCCCCGCCGCCCCTGCTGCGCGCCGATGACAGCTTGAAAGGGATGGCCGCCGGGTACTTACACCATCACCAAAGATAAGGAAGGCAAAACCTCGCGATACATTGTGGTTCCGAGTAGCTCGCGAAATGTTGCCGTGATCCTGTTCAGAGAGTTGCTTGAAAGAAAAGGGTTTGAGTTCAAGCCAATCGGGGAGTGAATCGTTGTTAAAATAGTGCCGCCTCAGACACTACGATTGTGAAGAATTGAAAGTCAATCATCGCGACTCCGGCCGTCGCTCGGCAAATTCCGTGCTCGATACGTTCGAGCAAATCGCCAAACCGGAATTGTTATCGTTTGCCGTCGAAGCCGACACGCTGCTGCGTTTTCGCAACGCTTTCGCGGCTGGCAAGAAATCTCGCTTTGGCACCCGCTCGCCGCACACGGTGGCCAGCAAAATGGCCACGCTGATGGCGGCCTTCCATTGGGCCAGACAAATGGGCATGATCGCAGGCGTGGGCGAAATCACGCGATTTCGGGCAGGCAAAAAGAAAAAGGAAATGCGTGGCCGGCCAATTAGCGGCGAAGAGTTCGAACGGCTGCTGGCAAAAGTTCCGAACGTGACCGGCGATCCGGCGGCCGAGACTTGGCGGCATCTATTGCGTGGCTTGTGGGAAAGCGGCTTGCGACTTGGCGAGGCGCTCGAATTCTCTTGGGACTTACCGCGAACGATTCGCCCGGTGTGGCGTCGCTGTGGTTTGCCGACGATCAAGATTCCCGGCGCGATGCATAAGAACGGCGACGACGAAGAAATCCCCATGCTGCCGGCAAGGGAATTGCTGCTCAGCAGCGTGCCTCGCGAAGTCCGCACCGGCTGGATATTCGAACCGCTGAGTATCGAGTACCGGGCAGGCCGAAACACGAGCGATGCACGGCTTACGCCCGAGCACTTATCCAAGATCATGGAACGCATCGGCGAAGCGGCTGGCGTGATTATGGAGCCCGCCAAGGGCAAGCCGCCAGAGCCGAAGAATCTTGCCGGCGGAGAAAAGCCAAACCAACCCGCGCGGACAAAATCCTACACGCCGCCCAAATTTGCCAGCGCCCACGACCTGCGCCGTTCGGTAGCGACCGACTATTGGTTGCCGGCATCGACCCAATGATTGTTTCTCGGATCATGCGGCACAAGTCGTTCGAGACCACCAAAACGTATCATTCGGCCGGAAACGTGCAGAAAGACGCGGAAAAACTGAAAGCGGCGTATCCGGTGACAGTTTCCGGTGACATTAAAGCCGACTCGCCACCTACCAATCGCCGTAAGCCCTTACCCTGATTGATTACGCCCGGCTGGGCTCGAACCAGCAACCTGCGGATTAGAAGTCCGCTGCACTATCCAATTGTGCTACGGGCGCAAACCTGTGACGCTGGTGGAAGTTTACTCCGAAGCCGCGTCGCCTGCTACTTGGCCAACAGTTCTCTTACCGCGTCGACCACGCCAATGGCGTTATCGGCCAGCAAGGCCGTGGTGCTGGTGGCTGTAGCTAAGTGCTTGATTTGCACCGCGCCGGCGGCAAATTCGTTTTCGCCGGCGACCAGCGCGATCCGGAAACCACGCCGGTCGGCATATTTCAGTTGTTGGCCGAGCTTTTTGGGTTCCGGGTAAATTTCCACGCCGAAGCCCGCCGCGCGGAGCGTCGCCGCCAGCCGCAAATAATCGTGCAGTCGATTGGCGTCGAAGTAAGGAATAAAGACTTCGGCCGGCGTGGCAACTTTTGGCACCATGCCTAGCGTTTCCATCGCGGTGAGTAGCCGGTCGAGCCCGAGCGACGCGCCAATGCCCGGCAGTTGCTGGTTGGTGTACAACTCGGCCAGGTTATCGTAGCGACCTCCAGAACAGATGCTGCCGATGTTGGGCAGTCCGTCCAGAAAGGTCTCGAAAACCGTGCCGGTGTAATAATCCAGGCCGCGGGCGATGGCGACATCCAACTTCAAATAGCGTTCGGCAACCCCGGCCGCGCGGACGGCGGCCAACATGTCCGTCAATCTCGATAGGCCCTGCTGGCCAACTTCGCTGCCGGCCACCAGAGGTGCCAGTTGTTTGAGCTTTTGGTCATTTGTGCCCGAGATATCCGCCAGTTTGAGCACTTCCAGGGCTTGTTGCCGGGTCGCGCCGGCGGTGGCGACCATTTCGTCGGCAACCGCATCGGCCCCAATTTTGTGAAGTTTATCGAGCGCTCGCAGTACGGCCGTCGACTGATCGGCCAGTTCGAGCCGCTGTAGCAGTCCGCTGAGCACCAGGCGGTTGTTGACGTGAATGGTGAAGTCCGCAAAGCCGATGGCGCGGAGTAAGTCGTGAATCACCAGCGCGGTTTCGATATCGGCCGCCGGCGAGAGCGTGCCGATGGTGTCGAAGTCGCATTGCATGAACTCGCGATAACGGCCAGCTTGGGTGTTTTCGCCGCGCCAGACCGTGCCAATGTGATAACGCTTGAAGGGCGTGCCCAGCGTGTTGATGTGTTGCGCCACAAAACGGGCCAGTGGCACGGTCAGATCAAAACGCAAACCGACCTTGCGACCGCCATGATCTTCAAATCGATACAGCTGCTTGTCGGTTTCGTCGCTGCCCTTGCCGGTCAGAATTTCCAGATATTCCAGGGCTGGCGTGTCGATGGGGCTGAAACCGTAAGAGCGATAAACGCGTCGCGCGGTTTCGATCAGCCGCTCGCGCGGGATCATCGACTCGGGTAGATAATCGCGAAAGCCTTTGAGCGTGCGCGGTTCGATCCGGACAGGTGCGTTCACAAAATGACTCGTTGAATCTGACGTTAGGACTGAATTTCACGCCGCCCCCAGGGATTGCCAATCGACGAAAGTTCGGTCGCTTACGCGAATGGCCGACTGTTCGGGCTCGTGAAAACGCCCATTGTAGGGTTTCATCGCAGATTTGGCACCCCGAGGCATCCATTTCATGACCGACTCCGGCGCGCTGAAGTTCGGATCAATGGTATCCAACTTGAATTTTTGATTTCGCGCCCGTGCATGTTGTATCTGCCGACGAGGCTTTCCCGTGAGTGAGCGCGCCGCGACTGCCGCTTCGCACGTTGACAACCCAGCAGTTGCAGACCTAAAATCTGCCTTTACGAACTGCGTTCGAGAGCCCAAGTTCCATGGCGAAAGCCACTTATAAAGATGCTGGCGTCGACCTGGACGTCTATCGCGAGTCGATGGCCCGGCTGCCGAAGTTGCTGCACCGCACCTATTCGCCGCGAGTGATTCCGCTGGATGGCGGATTCGCAGGCCTGTTTCAGCTCGATTTTGCTGGCCCGTTGTTCGCTCGCAAGTACGACGACCCGGTGATGGTCTCGTGCACCGATGGCGTGGGCACCAAGCTTAAGGTGGCCATGCTGGCCGACAAGCACGACACGGTGGGCATCGATCTGGTGGCCATGAGCGTCAACGATGCCATTTGTTGCGGGGCGGAACCGCTGTTTTTTCTGGACTACGTGGCCATGTCGCACGACGATCCGGTGCGGCTGGAGCAAATTGTGCAAGGCGTCACGCACGGTTGTCTGGAAAGCGACTGCGCGCTGCTGGGCGGCGAGACGGCCATCATGCCCGATCTTTACCGGCGTGGCGATTACGATCTGGCTGGCTTTTGCGTCGGCGTGGCCGAACGTAAACGGCTAATCGATGGCAAAGCAATTGCCGCGGGCGACGTGTTGATTGGTCTCTCGTCCACCGGACTGCATTCCAACGGCTACAGCTTGGCGCGCAAAATTGCCTTCGATATCGGCGGCCACAAAATCGACGAGCCCATCGCCGCGCTCGGGCAAACCCTGGGCGACGCGCTGCTGACTCCCACGCGCATTTATGTCAAAGCCACGCGCTGCTTGCTCACGCACTACAAGGTCAAGAGCGTCATTCACGGCATCGCGCACATCACCGGCGGCGGTTTGCTGGAAAATTTTGCCCGCATCTTGCCGCAAGGCGTGCGGGCGGTATTCGACCGCGGAAGCTGGCCCATGCCGCCAATTTTCACCTGGCTGCAGCAGTTGGGCGAAGTCGATCAGGCCGAAATGGATCAGGTGTTCAATATGGGCATCGGGCTGGTGATGGCCGTCAGTCCGTTTTATGTGGACAGCGTTCGCACGCAACTGGCCGATATCGGTTATCCCAACCATGTGATCGGACGAATCGAAGCCGGTACGCGCGGCGCGGCTTGGAGCGAGTAGCCAATTGCGGAATGAACGCGGTGTCGATGAGCAGTTTTTGATTTCAGATTTGCCGATTGGA
Source organism: Pirellulales bacterium (assembly GCA_038205115.1). GTDB lineage: Bacteria > Planctomycetota > Planctomycetia > Pirellulales > JBBRCE01 > JBBRCE01. Next base: position 36,288 of record JBBRCE010000046.1, on the reverse strand, counting down.
TCAATGGGTACACGGCCATGGCATCGACAAAGCTCTGCGGCGTTTTCACTCCGAACATGGTGCCGCTGGATGATCGTGGCGAAATCCATGAGCGCGAACTGCGGCGCTATATTGACTGGCTGATCGACCGCGGCGCGCACGGTTTGTATCCCAACGGTTCGACCGGCGAGTTCACGCGGTTTACGCCCGCAGAGCGGCTGCGGACGATCGAAATCGTCGCCGATCAAACGGCCGGGCGCGTGCCCATTCTGGCCGGCGCCGCCGAAGCCAACGTGCGCGAGACATTAAAGGCCTGCGAAAACTACCATCGTTTGGGGTGCCGCGCGGTGGCAGTTGTTTCGCCCTATTATTACAAATTGGGCCCGTCGGCCGTTTACGCATACTTTCGTGAAATTGGCCGCAATACGCCCATTGATGTGACGCTCTATAACATTCCGATGTTTGCTTCGCCGATCGACGTGGCCACCGTGCAGCGGTTGGTCGAAGAATGCCCGCGAATTGTGGCCATCAAAGATTCGTCCGGCGATTTCACGCACATGCTGCGGATGATTCAGGCCGTGCGGCCGATTCGTCCGGACTTCGCCTTTCTGACCGGTTGGGATCCAATGCTCTGCCCCAGTTTGCTGATGGGCTGCGATGGCGGCACGCATGCCATCGCTGGCGTGGCACCGGAAGCGATGCGGCAGATTTACGATCTGACTCTGGCCGGCGAACTGGAGCAAGCCAAGGCCATTCAATACAAAGTGTTGACGCTATTTGACACTTGCATTAACGCCGACCTGGATTTTCCGGCAGGCATTCGCGCCGGCGTGGAACTCCGCGGCTTCCGCATGGGACCGTCGCGCCAGCCGCAAACGGCGGTGCCACACCTCGATCTGAAAAAACTCCAGGCAGCCATCGACGCGGCCATCGCCTGATTTCCTCGCAATTCGCGCATTCGAAACGATATCAGTAGCTGACGACCATGACTCTGACCATCGGCAACGGCGCAGGCTTTTTAGGCGATCAAATCGATGCGCCACGTCGTCTGGTCGAAGCCGCGCGGTTGGATTACCTGACGCTGGAATATCTGGCCGAGTTGACGCTTTCGATTCTCGCTCGGCAGCGCGAAAAAAATCCGTCGGCCGGTTATGCGGAAGATTTCTTGGAAGTGCTCGCTTCGCTGCTGCCCGCCTGGAAGTTGCAACCGCAACTTCACGTGGTCACCAACGCCGGCGGCATGAACCCAACTCGTTGCGCCGTCGCAGCGGCCAACATCCTCGTGCAGCACGGCCTGAGCGAATTGCCAATTGGCGTGGTGTCTGGCGACGATTTGCTTGCGCGTTTGCCGAAGCTCCAAGCCGACGGCTGCCCATTGATCAATCTCGACACCGGTCAGCCACTCGCGGAATTGAATCGATCGATCGTCAGCGCCAATGCATATTTGGGCGCGCAGCCCATCGCGGCCGCGCTGGACGCCGGCGCTCGACTGGTGATTACCGGACGCGTGGCCGATGCGTCGCTGACTGTTGGTCCGGCGCTGCACGAATTCAACTGGCCGTGCGACGATTGGCAGCGATTGGCCGGCGCGAGCGTGGCAGGGCATTTAATCGAATGCGGCGCGCAGGTCAGCGGCGGCTATTCGAACCGCTGGCAAGCTCTCGATCTGGCTAATGTGGGTTTTCCCATCGCCGAACTGGCCGAGAACGGCACATGCGTCATCACCAAGCCCCATGGCAGCGGCGGTGTGGTCGACCGGCGAAGCGTGATCGAGCAGTTGACGTACGAAATTGGCGATCCCGCGCACTATCTCACGCCGGATGTTGATGTGGATTTCACCAGCGTAGATGTCGAGCAGGTCGCTGCCAATCGCGTAGCCGTCCATGGCGCAACGGGACGAGCGGCGACCGACAGTTACAAAGTTTCGCTCGCGTATCGCGACGGCTACATGGCCAGCGGTCAACTGTTGATCTACGGCAAAGACTGTTTGGCCAAGGCTGCCGAATGCGGGCAAATGATTTTCGAGAGGCTGCGTCTCGCAGGGGTGGAGTTCGAGCGAACCAATGTCGAATATCTCAGCGCGGGTCAAGGCGTACCGGGGCTGCATCGTCCGCCGCTCGATCTCCGCGAAGTGCTGCTGCGCGTCACCGTACACGATTCGCGACGTGAGGCCGTGGAGCGCTTCGGCAAAGAGATTGCACCGCTGATCACCGGCGGCCCTGCCGGACTGGCGGGCTATGCCAGCGGCCGCCCGAGCGTGCGCCCTGTGTTCGCCTACTGGCCAACGTTGATTCCCAAAGCTGCTGTCGAAGCCAAGTTCGAAGTCCGCGCCGCCCGCGATATGGCTAAGCTCGACGTTTGATTCAATCGTCCGGAAAACCGTTTTATGGCAACCAAAACCGTCGGCGATCTGGCTTCCGCGCGTTCGGGCGACAAAGGCAACCACGCCAACATCGCCGTGATTGCCAAATCGCCTAGCGATTACGCGGTGTTGCTGCATGAATTAACGAGCGACCGCGTGCGCGCCTACTTTGTTACGCTCGGACTGAGCAAAGTCGAGCGCTTCGAACTGCCGCGAATCCAAGCGTTGAATTTCCTGCTGCACGATGCGCTGGCCGGCGGAGCAAGCCGGTCGTTGCGAATCGATACCCAGGGCAAGCTGCTTGGCACGGCCATTTTGGAAATGCCAATCGACGACGGCGGCAGTTGACCTTGGTAACTGGATCGCAATGTCGCTCCAATTGAAAACCGCCGCAGTCAGCGACCGTTGCCAGTCGTGGCCTATACTAGAAGATAAGGCACGTTCGGTTCGTGCCGGTTTTACCGCTTGCACCGACGGTGATGGACGTGAAGCCGCAGGCAGCTCATTGGCGCTCTTGGCTGAGGCCGTTTCCGCAAGGAAGCGACGCCCAGCTCGAGGTATTTCGCTTGATCTGCGTGGCGGCGCAGGCCGGAGCGCTGGCCATCTGCTGGCCGCTGTGGCAACATCACGTTAACGTGCCGATGTTGCCGGTCTGGCAGTCAATTCCCGACTTCAGCATGGGCGGGGTGCTGATCGGCACCCTGGTGCTGGTGATTTTCATGCCGAACGTGGGCTGCTGGTTGCATGCGGCCGCCTTAATCTTTTCCGTGCTGCAAGATCAAACGCGCGAACAGCCCGAGTGCTTTTCGTTGGCCATCTTGATGCTGGGCACTCTGCCTAGCGCCGCACTCCGATCAATTGCCCGTTGGCACTTGCTCGCGCTGTGGTTTTGGGCCGGATTCCACAAGCTGGTGAGTCCCGATTATCTCCGCGAGACCAGCAAGCTGATTTTTCAAGAGCTGTACGGTTACGATTCCATCGACGCTGGCGTGGCGCAGTTGCTCGGAGCGATCATGGCCGCATTCGAAGTTGGCGTGGCCGTGCTGGCCGTGTTGCCGCGCACTCGCCGCCTGGCTACCTGGGCGGTTGCTGTGATGCATCTGAGTATATTCATCGGCACCACGCGACTGTTGCGAGTTTCTCTGAATCTAGACCACCCGGTTTGGCCTGAATGGCGCGAGCCCGTTTTTCCCTGGAACTTGGCACTGATTTTTTCAGGTTTTGTATTCATCCGACCGTGGCCGCATACGCTGCGGCAAAACTTGCGCGCATCGTCGCTGGGAACTCGCGTGGCGCTGGTTGCCGTGCTAGCCTCGCCGGCGCTTTATTATTTCGGCTGGCTCGACGCGTACTTGTCCAACTGTTTGTATTCCAGCAATACGCCCATCGCGTTCATCTATCGTCCGCTGCCGGACCCACAGAACGCGGCGCAAAACGCGCCCGAGGAAACTTCGGACAACCGTCTGTCGATCAAGTCCGGCCAGCATCTGCTGGTGAGCGCCGTGGTTTCCATCAAATTGCACGCTTCGCTACCGCCTGCTCATCGCCTGCTCCACGCCTGGTATCACCAAATGGCTGGGCCGAACGATCGGCTGGAGATCTACGATCCGCGCTGGTGGCTATCGAGCGATCATCTGTCGTGCCACGTTTATCACGGCGACAAATTGGAGTCGGCCGGCGAGCGGTTCGAACTCGGCGCGGAACCAGACCGCATAGCGTTTAACGTCGTGGCCGATGGCCGCTGGAATTATTATTTTCCGGACGAGGGCCGACTCAGCCACAGCGGCCGGTTCGCCAATGGCCATGAACAAGGACTTTGGACCTACTGGAACCGCCAAGGCGAAGTTGAAGCCGAGGGCCAAATGCAAGACGGACAGCAGGTGGGCGTTTGGAAATATCTGTTCGACGGGCAGTCCAAAAAAGTCATGTTCGAAGGCGGCGAAATGCGGGTGATCGAATGAATTGCGCATTCAAACAGCGCGACTGAACCGCGCAGTTCGTCACGTAAAAAAACAGGCGGCCGCAATCGGTTGACTGCGGCCGCCTGGAATGCGATTTCGATTTGCTATCGTCGTTGCCGGCGATTAGCTGGCGGGCAACTCGGTTGGCAACCCGTTGCCAGCCGTGCCGGGCGGCGGATCGTTAGGCGGCAAGTCGAGCTTGGCATTGTCGGTCGAATCCGGCACGTTGGGCACCGCCGACGGCGCGGGGAACGCTTTTTCCGGAATTTCGGCGACTGTAGGCTTGCGCATCTCGGGCGGCAAAATCGAGTACACCGGTTGGTCACCGTATTCCGATGGACAGCGACCCCAGAACACTTTCTTGTACGGATTGTAGAAGTAGTTCCATTTGGGCTTGGATGGATAATGCACCACCACTTGGTACTTGTAACCGCCGTAATCAGCCGCCGGCTTGTAATAGTAGTACCGATAAGCGTAGGTCGTTTTCGGCGAGGCTTGCCATTCCGAATAATACTGCCGCGCGCCGTAGCCGTCGCCGGCGAGCGCCATCAGGGCTGGCGCCAGTAGCGCAATGGCCACCGCACCGCACCAACTTCGTAACATGTGCATACAAATGCTCCTTGAAAATCCACGCACGAGCAATGCCGGCCCGATCACATCGAACGGGCTACGGCCACCCGCATTCTAAACGGCAACGCACGATAGGTTGGACAGAAATCCCAAAAAAATCCCGATTCGATTCGCACCGACCGCTGCGTGGGCAGCATTATAATCGGTGGCATGTTACACATCGCTTTCCGCCGCTGGTTCCAATTTAGCCTCCGCACGCTGCTGGTTGGCACAACATTGGTTGGCTGCTGTTGCGGCTGGTTGCTGACGAAAGTCAACCAAGCCAAGCGACAACGTGTGGCCGTCGCTGAAATCCAACTGTTCGGTGGCAGCGTCGTTTACGCCGGGCAAATTAACGGCCGCAACCCAATTACGCCGCTACCTCCGCCGCACGTGCCAGAATGGTTGCGAACGCTGTTGACGGATGATTTCTTTCGCTCGGTCGAACGGGTCGATCTTCGCGGACGGCTGATTTCCAGCTACCGCCTGAACCAACTACTCCGATCTTTTCCGCATCTGAAATCGCTGTTGCTTTCGCATTCTTCCGTCACGGCCGATGAGTTGCGATCGTTGCCATGCTTCACTCAACTTGAAGGACTGGCAATTGACGAAGAACAAGCAACTCCCGCGGCGCTCCAACAACTCGCGCTCGCGACACGGCTGAACGCACTGGCAATTGAAGGCCGTAAAGGTAAGGACGATCCGCTCGCGGCGCTTCCAGATTTACCGAAAATGACAAGCCTCAGTCTCTTCGGCACAACGGTGAGCGATGCGGGACTGCGCTCACTTGGGACCCGCCAAAATCTTGAAGAGCTTTTTTTGGACTTTACTGAAACAACGGACTCCGGCGTGGCGTCGATACAACGCCTGCCACGCTTAAAAGTATTGTCGCTGCGTGGCACCCAAGTGACAGAAGCGGCGTTCGGCCAACTCGGCGCCATGCTCCAGCTCGAAGAATTGTACCTCGGTGGTCTGCCGATTACGGATGCCGGACTCTGTAAATTAACGAATCTCTCCAAGCTGCGATGCCTTGATCTTGAACGTACTGAAGTTACAAACGCAGGATTGGAAGCGCTGATCAACATGCGGCAATTGACTCGCTTGAATCTCGATCATACGAAAATCAATGATGAAGGCCTGCAGCAAATTGCCGAATACGGCCAATTGATTGAGCTGGGCTTAAATTTCACCAATATCACTCGGAAGAGTGTCAGATTCATCAAGAAGCTTACACATTTGAAGTCACTGCGGATCGATCATACGTACTTGAATGCCGAGGATCAGGCCGAAATCCGAGCGGCTTTGCCGGAATGCGAAATATTGGATCCTTTGTCCGAAACGAATTGGATCGAGTGATTCTGAAAAGCCCGCGAATGCCATTCCGGTTAACGAGAACGCTTTTGCCCGCAGTTCGGCGAGCTGCATCGCCGGCTGGTTTCAGGTTTGCTGGCACGCAGCCACTTCCAGAGTTAGAGATTCGATACGACTGTTCTTGATCTCAATCAGCCGCACCCGCAAAACGCGTCAGCGGAGAATTGCGGTGGGCGCGATTCTTGCTTTTTTTCTGGCCTGATCTTGCGGCAATCCGGGGGGACTGATACATAGCCCAGCGAGATTTGCCACGGATGGCAAATCGCCGGACACCTGGAGACTGCTAGCATTGCGGGCTGGCAGTCAGCGGATCAACTCATGCGCATCCTGCATTATTCGACCGACGACCTGGCCGGCGGCGCGGCCAAAGCCGCTTATCGCTTGCACGTCGCTATGCGTGCCGCGGGCCATCACTCCACGATGCGCGTCCGCCGCAAGCAGAGCGATGACGCCGATGTGGTGCAGGTCCGCAAAAGCGCTTGGCTCACGCCCATCACGCGGCTAGGGCGCAACTTGGGCGTGGTCAAACCGCCGCGCGCCACGCGGATGTTCAACTTCGATGCCGATCAAGGCTTCACCACCAAAAGCATGCTGACGGATCGCCGCGCGAGTGTGGATCTGATCTGCTTGCATTGGGTGACAACCTTTCTGACCACCCGCAACATTAAAGCCATTTACGAATATTTCCGTCGCCCGATTGCTTGGGTGCTGATGGACCAAGAACCGCTGACCGGCGGCTGTCATTATTCGGAAGGCTGTACGGCATTCAAGCAAGCCTGCGGCAGTTGCCCGCAATTGCAAAAATCGTGGCCGGAAGATGCGTCGAGGGTTGTCTGGCAAAACAAGCAGAAGTATTTGGCGCCGCTGCCAATCACGTTTATCGCGCCCTCGAGTTGGGCCGAACAACGTCTGCGCGAGAGTTCGCTGTTTGGCCAGCATCCTGTCAAGCGGATTCCGCTGGCCGTCGATACACAGGTGTTTCAGCCCGGCGACCGCGCGCTGGCGCGGGCCAAACTGCAAATCCCGCTGGATAAGAAAGTCATCTTCTGCGGCGCGGCCGCGCGACAAGAACCGCGCAAAGGTTTCGTTCATTTGGTCGAGGCGCTGCGGCAACTGCCGAGCTTGCTGGCAATGCAAGGCAGCCGCGTGGCTCCGGCCGATGTCTTTTTGCTGACCGCCGGTCGCGGCAACGAGGAATCGCTCGCGGGCGTACCGTTTGCTGGCCGTGAGCTGGGATACATTTCCGACGAGCAAACGCTGCTAGCTGCTTATCAGGCAGCGGATCTGTTTGCCTGCCCGTCGGTCGAAGATGCCGGTCCGATGATGTTGGCCGAGTCGATGTTGTGCGGTACGCCGGCGGTCGCGTTTCCAACCGGCAGCGCACCGGACTTGATCGTTTCTGGCGAAAATGGATACTTGGCCCGCCTAGGCGCCGCGCACGATCTGGCGTTAGGCCTGTTTACACTGCTCAACGATCCCCAAGTGGCCAGCACGCGGCAACGCGCGCAGCACGCCGCGTTGCGGTTGCACGATCCGGCCGCGGTGGTCAAACAGTTCGAAGATTTGCAAGCCAATTTCCAATCCGGTCGCCGCTTAGCCGCCTGAGAACACGTTGATATGGCAAAGTTCATTTTGGTCGATCACTCGCTCCGCGGCTTGGGCAGTCATCATTACGAATATGCGTTGCACGTGCTGCGCGCCGCGCGCCGCGCCGGACTCGATCCGATCCTGGCAACCAACGAAGCATTTCACGCCACGATGCCGGAGCGCTGGCCCGTGCATGCGGTGTTTAAGTACGACACCTACAACAAATACACGTATTTCGCCAGTTTGGATCATCTGAGCCCTGACGGACATTGGATGCTGCGTCCGCAAGCGCCTTGGCAATGGTTTGTCAACCGCACGGAACGACACGAGCGGGCGATGTCGTTTTCGGCCGACATGGCCAAACTGTTCGGCCGCGTGACGCTCGAGCCGGGCGATCACGTGTTTGTGCCGACGATGTCGGAAATCGATTTCGACGGGCTGACGCGATTTTTGGTGAGCGATTCGCGCACGCGCGACGTGCATTGGCATTTGCAGTTTCATTACCCGATCTACGCCGGCCGCGAGCCCGATTATCAACGGCAAGAATGGCGCGTGGATCGGGTGCGCCGCGTCTTCATCGACGGCTTGCAACGCGTTGCCAGCCACCGCATGCATTTTTACACCACCACCGAAACACTGACTCAGCAGCACAATCGGATGCGGGTTGCGGCGTTCGAAACGCTGCCGTATCCGGCAAACGCAATTTTTCAGTTGCCCGCACGTCGCGATGAAAATCCCCGGCCGCTCAAAGTCGCCTATCATGGCGACGCGCGTTGGGAAAAAGGTTACCAGCACTTGCCGGAAATCGTCCACAAGCTGTGGTCCAACTGCGTGGAAACCGGCGATGTGAAGTTCGTCTTGCAATCGAACTTTCCGTTCACGCTGCCCGCCCACGGTCGCGACGAGCCAATTGTCAAAGCGCACGCGGACTTGGCGCAATTGCCGCACGACATGATCCAACTGCCCAATACGCCGCTCGATACCGAGGCCTACGCTAAGCAGGTGTTGAACACCGACGTGGCACTGATGTTGTACGATCCGAATCGCTACCCGGCACGCTGCTCCGGCGCCTTGGTCGAGACGTTGAGCGCCGGCATCCCGGTGATTGTTTCGGCCGGCACCTGGCTGGCGGATCAGCTCAACGAAGTCAACCACGCCTACTACGTGCAGTTGCGCAAAACGATGACGGTCATCAAGACCATCGAAGGCGATAAACTTTTCTGGCATGCCGACGAATCGCATCTCGACAGCCCACTGCGTAAAGCGGCGAAAAAGGTGGTCGACTATCATAAGCCGGACAATCGCGACTTGGCCGTCGGCGCGTGCCAAGTGCCCGAGGGCTCCAGCCGACTGATGGTTTCGTTTTGCTGGCCGGAAGAATTGGCGCGGCGGCATCACGGCGCATCGGTGTTGATCGAAGCCGAGTTCTTCGATGCGCAGCGTCAGCCAACCGGCGACTGGCCGACCTTAGTGCCCGAAGCGCGGCCCGGCGAGCCCGGCATTGCGCTGATTCCTCTGCCCGACGATGCCGCGTTGGTTCGCTTGAGCTGGTGCAGTCCGTATGAGCCGCAAGGCATCGATCCCGCGGATATGAAGTGGCAATTTCTCGGTCCCGGCAAAGATGGCAACCGCTACACGCCGCTGGGCGTCGTGGGGCTGATTGCCGCCCGCCCCGATCAAGCGGCCGAACTGCTGCACGACATGGTACGCAACTACGCGCACTACCGGCAAACCGCGGTGGAGTTCGCCGGCGACTGGATCAAGTACCACAACCCGGATCGCATTATTCGCGAATTGGTCGGCGCTTTCGAATCGAGCGTTTCGCGGCCACGCGGCATGGCGCTGGCCAATTAGCCGACGATGATTTCTGAAACGATCCGACGCATTCGCTCGGCAGATTTTTTCGTTGTCGACGCAGCCTGCGTCGGTAGAACTTCCTCGCGGCTATTTTACAAACGTTGGCGTCGCCGCGTAGCCATTCGACCGGTCAGCGATTACGACGTTCGGTCTATCCGGCGAACTCTGCCGACGTTGGCAGATTTGGGAACGATCGATTGCCTGCCGCGAAATTGGATTTTTCTCGTCGCCGACTTGGCGTTTGACGGTGACTCCGCCCGTCAGTATGTGTCCGCGTTGGCGTGCCGGAAATCACCATGGCCGGCAACCTTCTTGCCGAAAACAATCGTTCAGTAAACCACGCATTTGCCCTCGGGGTATCGACCGATCCAGCCACAGGCGTAATGGCCCTTGAAAAACCATTCGGACAATCGGGTGAAAAAATCCGGCGGCACGATGTCCGAGTAACACTGCTCAATTACTGCCAAACGTAAACATTTGAGCGTGTCGGCATGAATCGGCTTGACATCCAGGGTGTTCGGAATTTGGCGCGCCGCTCGCTGGATATGATCTTGAATCAGCGGCGTGCAAAAATTGACATGCGTGTTCCACTGGTTGTAGCGGTCGATGGAAATTTCTTGGATGTTTAGTCCAAATTCGTTTCGTCGATCGATCAAGTAATTCTCCCAACCGTGCCGCTTGCGGGCACGCAGCGCCTGCGTCCAATTGGACAACGATTTGATCGCCTCGTCGGGCAATGGTTGACCGACATTGACCAATAAACTCGCTGCGTTGATGCGCTGGCAAAGCTCAAGTGCCGCGATTGGCCGCTGGTCCATATTTTTCCCTGTATCAACTCGCGAAGTGGAAAATCACGACAACCCGAAAAACGTCAAAAACGACATCGTTGTTAGCCGCGGTCGACAGCGAAAGCAATGATTTTAGGCTCAATTCGTTCGACGGTTGCCAGCTAACATTGTATTTTACGCGACTGAAGAGGTTGAAGGAGACACTCGAGCATTGCATCAATGCAACCCGCAACATTTGTCGCCACCAGCGTTCGAGACAGGCATTTTTCGTTGCCGACGCAGCTTGAGGCGGTAGAGCTGTCGCGCGGCTGGTTGCCAACTTTGGCGTTTGTGCATCGTGATTTTGAGCAGCCGCGTGTAGATGGGCTGATTCGGTCAATTCGGCCAACTCTTCCGACGCTGGCGGCATCGGCAACGAGAGGCCGCAGCCGCCCGATGGCAAGCCGCGCTTTGCGATCATGCGTCGCGAACTGGTATAAACCAAGACATCAGACCAATCCAAACTTGCTCATGATGTCCCGGACCGGCGTGAAAACCTTGAACGTTATTGCCTATCGATTCGCATTTGCCTGCTGCCTCATCACAACATCGGCGATCGCCGCAGACGACGCCAAACACGCCGATGCTTCCGCTGGCTTGCAGCACAGGCTGGCCGCGCTGCATTTGATTGAGGCCGAGAAACTGCCCGCCGCGTTGGCGGAATTGAACCTGTCGCTCGCTGCGGAGCCTAGCAGCGCTATGAGTTACGCGGAGCGCGGCGATGTCAACTTTCGGTTAGGAGATTTCAAGCGGTCGGTGGCCGATTACGACCAGCAGATCAAGCTCGCGCCACAGTCTGGCCCAGGGCACTGGATGCGGGGGATTTCCTGCTATTACGCCGGTCAGTATGACGAAGGCGCCAAGCAGTTTGCCGCCTATCACACGCGTGTCGACGACAACGACGTCGAGAATTCGGTTTGGCGGTGCATGTGCATGACGCGCCAACTAAGTCTGGAAAAAGCCCGCGCAGACATGCTAGTGGTTAAGAACGATCGACGCGTGCCAATGATGGAAGCCTATCGTATGTTCCGTGGCGAAATGCAGCCGGCCGATGTGCTCCGAGCGGCCGAAGCCGGCGATGCATCGGCCGAACAGCGGAATCATCAGCGCTTTTATGCCAATTTGTACGTCGGCCTGTATTACGATTCGCTCGGTAGGCCCGACGACGCACGGAAGTATTTGAAAATCGCCGTCGAAGAACACCGCATCGATCATTACATGTGGACAGTGGCCAAAGTACATGCCGCTCTGCTCGCCAAGAAGCCGGCCAGTCCGTAGCGTTGCCGAGGTGAATTGGCCAACGACAAGCGTCGCGTCCAAATCGCTCCGCAATGGCGTACCGCGATCGACAGGTTTGCACAGGCATGGCGAATGGCGCTTCGATCGTGCGCCTCTCCGTCCGTCATCGACGAAGTCTGCGTCAGAGGACTTTGCGAGTCAATGTTCGCTTAACTGGTGAGCGCACGCCTGCAAGATGGGTGCGCCAATTGCCCGTACCGCATTTTCGCATTTCACAATTCGCTAACCGTTTACTAACAATCGCTTGTTAAACTTGGGCAAAATAACACACGATGCATGCACATTCGAGCGATCCACGTTGATTCTGGCAAAAACGAGTACGATTATGGCCCGGGAACGCATCCTGGTTGTCGATGACGAGGAAGACCTGCTCGAGCTGGTGAAGTACAACCTTTCCAAAGAAGGCTACCGCGTCACCGGCGTCGGTACAGGCGAGGCGGGACTGACGGAAGCCCGCCGCAACCCGCCGGACTTGATCGTGCTTGATTTGTTGTTGCCCAATATCGATGGGTTGGAAATCTGCCGGTTACTCAAGTCGGACTCCGACACTCGTCAGATTCCTATCATCATGCTCACGGCAAAAAGCGAAGAAGCCGATGTGGTCACGGGCCTGGAAATGGGCGCGGACGATTACGTGGCCAAACCGTTCAGCCCACGCGTGCTGCTGGCGCGCGTGAAAGCCATTTTGCGGCGTCAAAATAAACCGGCCGACGACGACAGCGAAACGATTTCCATTCACGAAATTGTCATTCATCCCGGTCGTCACGAAGTGCTGATCGCCAACAAGCCAGTCGAATTGACTTTTACCGAGTTTCGCTTGCTGCACTTTTTGGCGCGAAAAGCCGGTTGGGCGTTTACGCGCAATCAAATTGTCGATGCGGTCAAGGGTGAAGATTACCCGGTCACCGAGCGTTCCGTGGATGTGCAAGTTGCCGGGCTGCGAAAAAAACTCGGCGAGCAAGGCGCGTATATCGAAACCGTTCGCGGTGTTGGGTATCGCTTTAAAGAGTGAACGAAGCTAACCATCGACCGCGCCACTCCGCGCATCTTCAAATCGCAGCAGGGTCGCAGCATTGGCACGGCTCAATTCATCTCAGCCACTGGCCGCGAGCTGCCAGGTAAGTTGCACGCCAAAGGTATTTGTGCGCTCCGCTGATGTCAAACAAATATCTCGCCGCTGTCGCAGCGTCTTGCTATCTTAGAACGCATGCAACAACGTCCGATCCTCTGGCAGATTTTCAGCAGTTACTTGCTCATCATGCTGGCTGCGCTAGTGGCCGTGTTGCTGATTGGCGCAATACTGCTGCGCCAGTCGGCCCTGGTGGCCGTCGATGGCCAACTCGAACGCATTGGTCGCGAGTTCGAACTGCAGTTGGCGGCCGTGCCGGGCGATCAGTTTACGGACAGCGGCCTGGCAGCATTGCAGACGGAATCTAACAACGTTGCACGATTGACGGCCACGCGAATTACCGTGATTGACGTGGCTGGCCGCGTGCTTTGCGATACGCGCGAATCACCAAGCAAGATGGAGAATCATGGTCATCGGCCGGAAATCATCGAAGCGCTCAATGGCGGTGTCGGCAAGGCGACTCGCTACAGTGAAACGCTCGACAAAACCATGCAATACGTCGCTGTGCCCATGATGCAGCAGCGCCAGATTCGTGGCGTGGTGCGCGTGGCCGTTCCGATGAGTGTGAGCGATGCGAATATTTCCGTCATGCAAATGCGCCTCCTGTTGGCGATCGTGGCGGCTGCCAGTGTCGTAATCGTGATTTGCTTTGTGGCCGCGCGCTGGCTGAGTCGACCACTGGAGGAAGTCAGCGAAGGCGCGCGTCGGCTTGCCGGCGGTGACCCGACCGTGCTGCTACCCGCGCCGAACAATCGCGAGATGAACCGCGTTGTCGAAGCCTTGCGCACGATGTCCCGACAACTGGAAGAGCATTCGCACGCCATGGGCCGAAAAGGCACCGAGCAACAAGCCGTGTTGTCGAGCATGGTCGAAGGCGTGCTGGCGGTCGACTGGCGCGAACGTGTGATCATTCTGAATGGTGCCGCGGCGCAGATCATTGGCGGAAAACAGGCCGATCTGGTCGGACGCAATTTGCAAGAAGTGATCCGCAACGCGGAACTCCGACGTTTTGCCAGCCGGGCGCTGGTTTCGGACGAGCCAATTGAAGACGATGTCGTGCTGCATGGCGAAGTCGATCGCGTGCTGCTGGTTCGCGGTACCGCCCTGCGCGACGCACAGGCGCGGAGCATCGGTGCCGTGATCGTGCTCAACGACGTCACCCACTATCGCCATCTCGAAAACATTCGCCGCGACTTTGTCGCCAATGTTTCGCACGAGCTAAAAACGCCCATCGCCTCGATCAAAGGCTTTGTCGAAACGCTGTTGGATGGCGCATTGGACGAACCCGCTGACGCCCGGAGGTTCTTGGGCATTGTCGCCAAGCAAGCCGATCGGCTGAACGCCATCATCGAAGATCTGTTGAGCTTATCGAAAATCGAGCAATCCGAAGAGGCGGCCGACTTGCCGCTCGAAACGGGCTTGGTGCGTGATGTGTTGGCAGGCGCCGCCAACGAGTGCCAGGCGTTGATCGAGCAGCGCGGCGTGCAACTCTCGGTCGAGTGCGATCATAATCTTACGGCCCGCATCAATTCGCCGCTGCTGCAGCAAGCGGTGTTTAATCTGATCGATAACGCCTTGAAATACAGCGAGCCCAACAAATCCGTGCGGCTGGTTTGCTTGGTTGTCCAGGACGAAATTCAAATTCACGTGATCGATCAGGGTTCCGGCATCGCCAAAGAACATTTGCCGCGGCTCTTCGAGAGGTTCTACCGCGTCGACAAGGCGCGCAGTCGTAAAGTGGGCGGAACCGGCCTAGGTTTGGCCATCGTTAAACATATCGTCCAAGCGCATCACGGCCGCGTCAGTGTCACCAGCGCAATTGGCGTGGGCAGCACGTTCATCATCCATTTGCCAATCATTAAACACGAGTCGTCCAGGCCGTAGCGGCAGCGTCTCACGTCAGCCGCGCCTGACTGCCGCAGTGCGGATCAACGCTCGGTGTTCGCGGCCGAGGTTGCTGCTGTTTTCGTCGGCAAACGTTGCGGATGGTGTTGGCGGCGGCCTGCTCGGGTAGAATACGGACATCGCTTTGGTTGTTCCGATCTCGGCTGCGGTTGCCTGCCATGCCACGTCGCAATTTGTTTTTAATATTTGTCTTCTGCTTGTTTTCGGTGCTCTGTTATCGAGCCAGCGACCCCACGCACTACGCGCGCTATTTTCGGCAGGGCTTGGACGACATCGAAACTCGACATCTAGAAAAGGTTGATCGACATGAATTATTCGACGCGGCCATGAAGGGCATGGTCGCTACGCTCGACAAACATTCCGAATTCTTCCCCGAAGAAAGTGCGACGCAGTTAAGCGAAATGCTCGGCGGACCTTACGTCGGAATCGGCATCCAAGTCAGCATGGACGACACCACCAAGCAACTGATCATTACGTCCGTCATGGTCAATACGCCTGCGTATCAAAAAAACCTCAAGGCCGCCGATCAGATTGCCAAAATCGACGATTGGTCGACCGCCGGCAAAACGCTGGACGAAGCCACAAAACGCATGCGCGGCGAGGGCAAGCCGGATTCCAACCTGAACCTGACCATCATCCGCGGTGGCGAAACGTTGGAGATCAAAGACATTCGTCGCCGCTCCATTCAGCAGACAACCGTGCTGGGAGATCGGCGGCAACCGCCCAACGACGCCTGGAATTTTCAATTAGAATGCCATCCGCAAATTGGCTATATCAGAATTGCAAGTTTCGGCGATCCGACGGACCATGAACTGGACGAGGCGCTAAAAACACTGGCCGATCAGCAGGTAAAATCACTGATTCTCGACCTCCGCAACAATCCAGGTGGGCTGCTGACTTCGGCAGTTCACCTCTGCGATCAGTTTATCGCCAGCGGCGTGATTGTGACCACACGCGGACGCGACCGCAGTATCCGCGAGCGTTACGATGCCACGGGAACCGCGCCCTACGCAAATTGGAAACTGGCCGTGTTGGTCAACGGTAATAGCGCCAGCGCCAGCGAAATTGTTTCTGCCTGTTTACAAGATCACCACCGCGCGATTGTGATCGGCCAACGCACCTATGGAAAAGGGACCGTCCAGCAAGTGCTGGATATGGAGTCCGGCAAGAGCAAACTCAAACTCACCGTGGCCGACTACTGGCGCCCCAGCGGGCGGAACATCCATCGCCGCAAAGACTCCAAAGCGACCGACGAATGGGGCGTTTCGCCGGATGCTGGAATGGAGATCAAGCTCGACGATGCGCAGAGCAAACAACTGTTGCAATTTCGCCAACGTCGTGATGAGGCTGTCTCGGCCGCGCACCGTTCCGCAAATCAATCGGCCGACGACCTGCCGCTCGCCACCGCCGATCCGCAGTTGCAAAAGGCGATCGACGAACTCACGAAATAGTTTGCCATCCGCGTCCAGTGGTAGTGCCCATTGACCGGCGTCGTGGCTTGGCGCGGATCTGTGCCGTTCAACGTACCCGGTGGAATTGCTCTTCCCCAATCGCGGGGCGCGTCTAAAATCCAAGGACATGGCTAAGACCGCGAATGTCATTAGCCCCGCGCAGACGTTGCTGACGCTGCCGGGGCATTTGGAATCGCAGCAAGGCTTCGCCGAAGTTGTCGCCAGTTTGCAAGCCGGACATGGGGCCACGCTCGATGGAGTCTGGGGATCGAGCTGCGCGCTAGCCGCCGCGGCATTGCAAAAGCACGCCCCGGCCACGCTGGTTGCCGTGCTTCCGCGACCAGCCGACATCGACGACTTTTGCGACGATTGGGCCAATTTCTCGCCACTACGCGCGGAGCGACTGCCGTCTTGGGAAAGCGCGCCCAGCGAGCGCAAAGCCGATGACGAAGTTTACGGCGATCGCTTGCGGATTCTCAAGTTACTGTGCGGCAGCGAAAAACCACCGCTGGTCGTCACCTGTATTCAGGCACTCCTGCAGCCGGTCGCCGACCGCCAGCAACTGATTCAGCGGACGCGGCGATTAGATCGCGGCAGCAAAGTCGATTCGCGCAGCCTGGTTCGCTGGCTGAGCGAGAGCGGTTTTGCCAGCACCAGCGCCGTGCAAATGCCGGGCGAGTTTTCGCTACGCGGCGGCATCTTGGATATCTTCGCGCCGGATTGGCTCGACCCAGTGCGGGTCGAATTTTTTGGCGACGAAATCGAATCGCTGCGCGGTTTCGAAGTTTCCAGCCAACGCAGTCTGCAACTGCTGGATGGCGTGGAGATCACGGTGCTCGACGCCGCGATGAGCGAGCGCAGTCACCTGGCGGAGCATTTGCCCGCGCGCAGTTGGTTCATGCTGGTCGAGCCGGGCGAAGTGCAAGAAGAAGCCCGCCATTATTTGCAGCGGCAGGAGAAACCGGCCGACTATCACTCGCTGGACGAAACATTCCAGCGGATGTTCAGCTTTCCGTCGGTCACCGCCTCGGCCGTGGCCAGTGGCTCGATGGAAGCGACTTGCAATTTGCGTATCGAATCCGTCGAACGCTTCAGCGGCGACATCAACAAGGTTCGCGACGAACTCGACACCGCCGCGCAGGGCCAGCAGGTATTCATCATCTGCTCGACTGAGGCCGAGCAGCAGCGGTTGGGCGAGATTTTTAACGCTTCGAAGTTGGCAGCCGAGGGCAAGCTGCAATTGAGCCTGGGCCGGCTGCAGGCCGGTTTTCGGTTGGTCTCGCATCGCATCGTGCTGATCTCCGGCGGCGAACTCTTTCACCGTAGCGATCTCAATCGTCCCGCCGCGCGGCGCCGCCTGGGCCGTGTGATTGACAGCTTTCTCGAACTCCGCGAAGGCGATTATGTCGTGCATCTCACGCATGGCATCGGACGCTATCGCGGCATGAAGCTGCTGGAGAAAGCCGATCAGGTCGAAGAACACCTGGAATTGGAATTCAACGGAGGTACAAAAATCTTTGTGCCGGCCACCAACATCGAGCTGGTGCAAAAATATGTGGGCGGCGTGAAGAGCCGCCCCACGCTGGCTAAAATTGGCGGCAAAAGCTGGGTGCGGCAAAAACAGGCCACGCAGCAGGCCGTGGTCGATCTGGCGGCCGAAATGTTACAACTCCAAGCCGTGCGGGCCGCGCGCCCCGGCATCGCTTTTCCGCCCGATTCGCACTGGCAAAAAGAGTTCGACGCGGCTTTTCCGTACAACGAAACGGCCGATCAAGTTTCCGCCATCGCCGCGCTCAAGACCGATATGCAGTTGGCCAAGCCCATGGATCGGCTGCTGTGCGGCGATGTCGGGTTCGGCAAAACGGAGTGCGCCATTCGCGCCGCGTTTAAAGCGGTCGATAGTGGCTACCAGGTGGCCGTGCTGGTGCCGACCACCATTTTGGCCGAGCAGCACCGGCGGACATTTACGGCGCGGATGGCCGAATTTCCGTTCAACATTCGCGCGTTGAGTCGGTTTTGCACGGCTCGCGAAGCGAAAAAAATTCTCGCCGGGCTCAAAGACGGTTCGGTCGATATTGTGATCGGCACGCATCGCGTGGCGCAAAACGACGTCGAGTTTCAGAACCTGGGATTGCTGGTGATCGATGAAGAGCAGCGATTCGGCGTGGAAATCAAAGAAAAAATCAAAGCCTTACGCACCGCCGTCGATGTGCTGACGATGACCGCCACGCCCATTCCGCGAACGCTGCATTTTTCGCTGTTGGGCATTCGCGATATTTCCAATTTGGAAACGCCGCCGGAAGAACGCCTGGCGGTCGAAACTCGCGTCACGCGGTTCTCGCCAGAATTGATTCGTCACGCCGTGCTGCGCGAACTGAACCGCGGCGGGCAGATTTTTTTCGTCCACAATCGCATCAACGATATCCAAGCCGTCGCCAACAACCTGCAGCGCATCGTGCCGGAAGCCAGTTTGGTCATCGGACATGGGCAGATGCCCGAGGGACAGCTCGAGCAAGTGATGCTGGACTTCATCGACCACAAGTTTGATATTCTGCTGGCCACGACGATCATCGAAAGTGGCTTGGACATTCCCAACGCCAACACGATCTTCATCGACGAGGCCGATCGCTACGGTCTGGCCGATCTGCATCAGTTACGTGGTCGAGTCGGTCGCTACAAACATCGGGCTTATTGTTATCTGCTGATCGACGAACAAAAGCATCTGTCCAATGTAGCCGCTAAACGCTTGCGGGCCATCGAAGAGTTTAGCGACATGGGCGCCGGCTTTGCAATTTCGATGCGCGATCTGGAAATTCGCGGTGCCGGCAACATCTTGGGCACGCAGCAAAGCGGCCACATTGCCATGGTGGGCTACGAGTTGTATTGCGAGATGCTCGAACAGGCCGTGCGGAAATTGAAGAAGATGCCGCCGCGCGTGCAACTGGATGTGCATCTCGATTTGCCCGGCGAGGCGCACATTCCGCGCAGTTATGTTTCCGACATGCGTTTGAAGATCGATCTCTATCGCCGATTGGCTCGCGTATCGAACGATAACGAGCTTCGCGATTTGACGGGCGAAATGGTCGACCGTTTTGGCGCGTATCCCGCGCCTGTGTCGCGTCTGGTGGAGCTAGCAGACGTGCGAATTGCGGCTGCCGCCTGGCAGATTGGCGCGATCAATTTAGAAAATGATTTTGCTGTGTTGCATTACACCAATCGCCAGCGGATCGAACAGCTCGTGCAAAAAAGCCGCAAGCGCCTGCGAATTGTTGACGACCGCAGCGCTTATTTGCCGCTGGTCAAACCGACTCCAGCCGCGGATGCCCTGCTGTCGATGATCAAATCGCTCTTGCGGCCGTTCTAGCAGCCTGCGTACAATCCGCCGCGCACAAAAACGCGGTTGTTTGCAAATTCTGCGCGTACCGCGGCCGGGCGCAGCAGCGTCCTGCTAGCACATCCCATTCGACTTTCTTCCGAACTGCGATGAACGTGAAACGCTTCAAAACTCGCCTGTTGTCCGCCGCGTCAAGCACTTTGCTGGCGATCGGTCTGTGTTGCCCTTCGAGCGGCTACGCGCAATCGCCAGATATGATGCCGCGGACGGGCGGTTCGTTCGAAATGCCTGCCGGTCCGACGTCGCCGCAGCGACCCAGCAGTTGGCCGGGCGGCAACAATCAGCTTCCGCCCGCTCAAGGCGGTCCGGTGCAGGGCGCGCGCTATCCGCTGGATCAAGCTAATGCCGCTGTGCCCGGCGGCGCAACGGGACAAACCTTAGCGCCCGTTGCCGCAGCGCCGAGTCCGCTGGGACCGGCACCGGTCGCGCAGCCTGGTCCAATTAATTACATGGCCAATCGAACGGCGCCGCAGCAGCAAACCGTCGCGCCATTACAAACCAACGCGTCCCTGCAGCCGCAGGCCTACGAAGCGGGGCGACAAGCGGCGCGGGTGGGCAACGAAATCATTCTGGCAGGCGACGTGATGGCCAAAGTCAACGAGTACATCGTGACCAAGAAGGTTCCGCCTGAGCAGTGGGCTGAAGCGCGCGAACTCCTGTTTCCGCAGCAACTCTACATGATGATTCAAGAGAAGCAGATCGTTTGCGATGCGCGCCGCACCATTCCGAAGGAGGCGTTTCCCAAGATCGAAGCGCAGGTGCTGGAACAATTCGAAAAAACCTCGCTCCCCAAACTACTCAAAGATGAAGGCGTGGAAACGACCAAAGATTTGGAAGTAAAACTCAACGCACGTGGGACGTCGTTGGCCGCGCAAAAACGCGCGTTTGTCGACCGCTCGATCTCGCAACAATGGGGTCAGCAGGCGATCAATCGAAAAAAGGAAATTCCCGTTTTGCAAATGACCGAGTACTACCGCAAACACATCGCCGATTATCAATTTCCGGCCAAAGTGCGGTGGGAAGAGATCATGGTCGAAAACGCAAACTTTCCCGACAAACCGCAAGCGTTTGCTGCCGCGGCCGCTCTCGGTAATGAGGTCTTACACGGAACCAACTTTGCCGAAGTGGCCAAACGGGGCTCGCAAGGAACCACCGCCGGTGAAGGCGGATATCACGATTGGAATAGTCGCGGCAGTCTGGCCAGCGAAGCAATCGACGCTGCGCTATTTTCATTGCCTGTCGGCAGCATGAGTCCCATTATTGAAAGCGATCGCGGTTTTCACATCGTCCGCGTGATCGAACGGAAAGATGCGGGACAAACGCCCTTTGAAGAAGTGCAAAAAGACATTCGTAAGAAGCTGGAAGAAGAAAGTTATAAAAAGCAAGTCAAAGAGTTCTTAACCAAGGTCAGAGCCAAAACCGACGTTTGGACCATGTACGACGAAAAAGGTGGACTCGCCAAAATCTTGAACATCAAAGACGAAGACCAATAACGTTGGCCGAAGTGCGGCGCAATATCGAACTCAGAGCTCAAAATTCACAGCCAGTACCAACAGTCTGGCTGCTGCCCACGCGGGCACCTCAAACTGCGCGAGATCCGAGGCTAATTGGCCCTGTTGATCGGATAGGTGCGAGCGGAATCGGCCGAGTCCAAGGGCCGACGATCAGTTCGTGGCCATCTTGCAGCCAGCCGAATGACGAGCCTTGCTTCCGCCAGTTGGCCGATCTGAGCCAGCAATTCATTCTGCCTGGCGCGACTGGATCCCGATCTCGTGTCGCGATCTGCTGCGCCGATAATTCATGACAGCTTTTACGGCGCCGGCCCAAAGTAACCGCGCTGCTGCATCGCTTGCAAGATTTGCTTGGCGACCGGGCCTGCCGCTTCGCCGCCCGAACCGCCGTGTTCCAGCACAACCACAATGGCAACCGTAGGGGCAGCGGCCGGCGCATACCCTGCAAACCAGGCGTGATCGGGCAGGCCGCCACCAGTCTCCGCGGTGCCTGTCTTGCCGGCGACGCTGAGTTCGTCCATTTGCACCGTGGCGTGCGCCGTGCCGCGCGGATCGGACACGACTCGTTCCAATCCCTGACGGACCGCGCGCAACGTCGAAGGCGAAATCGGCACGACGGGTGACGCTGGCGCAGCCGGCTGCTCAACAACGTGTGGCGTGGGCAATTTGCCTCCGCTGGCCAACGCGGCCATCAACCGCGCCACCTGCAGTGGCGTAGCCGTCAATTGTCCCTGCCCAATTGCCAGCATCGTGGCTTGCGAACGTGCGGCCGGCGATTGAATTTCGTCCTGCATCGCAGCCGGCACCGTGCCGCTCGACTCTCCCGGCAAGTCGATACCGGTGCGTTTGCCAAATCCCAAACGATCCGCCCATCGCACCAACGGCCCGGGACCAGTTTGCTCGGCAAAATGAAAGAAAAACACGTTGCAGCTTTGCATCAGTGCGTCGGACAAATTGACATCGCCGTGGCCAATTCCCTGGCGGCGGAAAATCGCGCAACGCAATTGATCGGGTTGATGTAAATAGCCGCGACAGGTGACGACGTCGTTCGGTTGCACGACATGCTCTTCCAGTAGAGCGATGGCAGTCAGCGTTTTAAAAACCGAGCCGGGTGGCAGCGCCATCTGCACCGCGCGATTCCACAACGGTCGAGCGGGATCGCGCAGCGCCTCGGACGCCTGCGTGGAATCATCGCCGCTGAACCAATTGGGATCGAATCGCGGACTTGAAGCCAGTACCAACAGCTCGCCGGTTGCCACATCCATAACAACCGCCGCGCCACCGACGGGCAGGTTCGATCCCAAGTTCTTGACGCCGAGTTGGCCAGAAACCGCCGCGTCGAGCCACATTTCTGCCTGACGTTGCAAGTGGACGTCGATGGTCAACTGCAATTCGTCGCCGGCGCGCGGCTGCCGAATTACGGTTGAAGCCAGCGAAGCGCCGCCATGATCGAGTTGTTCGCGAAGTAACCCTGGTGCTCCAGCCAAGGCCGAATGATTCTGAACTTCAACGCCATAACGTCCGACGCGATCGTCGGCCGTGAGTTGCGGATTGGCCAGCAATTCAACGGCATTCACGCGGCTCGTGTAACCGACGACTGCCGCGGCGAGCGACTGCTGCGGATAAACGCGATTGCGGTGTTCGATCAATTTTGCGCCCGGAAATTGCTCGATATGAACGGCCATGGCCCGAGCGGTTTCCGCATTGAGATCGCAAATCCAATGCTCTCGCAATTCTTCGGCCACGGTGACAGGCTCGCCGCCTTCCGCCTGACGACGGGCGTTGACATGCCGCGAAATCAGCTCGACGCGCTGCTGGATAGTCCGCAAACGACGCTGCCATTGCTCGTCATTGAGTCCAGCAAGTTGCGCCAACTGCTGATGCAGATGGCGTCGCGTTTCGAGAATCTGTTGTTCGGCCGCGAGCAGTCGAGGGAGTTGGCTACGTTCCGATCGCGGCAAACGCGCCTTTGCTTGCGACCGCAACCAGACTGGTGAGGGCGGGTTTTGCAACCAGCGATAGGCGAGGTTCAGGCCAATCGCGGATTGATCTTCGGCCAGGACGGATCCTTCGCGGCTCAAAATCCGACCTCGATCGGCCGGAATGGCGCGCTCGCGAAAGATCGGTTGCGCCGCGACCGCCCGAAAGGCCGCGCCCGTGGCTGTTTCTAATTGTACGAGCCGTGCAATGATGACGGCGGCGCCGAAAGCAAACGCGGCGAGCAGCCACGGCAATCGCCCGCGCGCGGCGGCGGGTGCGTCGCGCGGTCCACGTCGCCAATCGATGGCCGGTTCGGTTTGGACCAAATGTTTTCCATCCTTGGATCAACGTGTGAGATTGCCAGTCTGCCAGTCACGCATCAGGCCAAATGCCCGCCCGTCGAGCGTTTAAGGCGAACTCCAGCCAAACGTGTAGAGCCCTGCGAGTGCGAGCCAACCGGCCGTTTCCGCTGAGCTAGCCACCAACTGATCCCAGACACTGATGTTCACCCGATGGGCAAGTTCTGTGAGTAACAATTGTCGGGTGGAATGCACCAGCAGTTCCGCAAAAGCCGTGTGCCGCGTTAATTCGCTGGCCAACACCAAATGGCTGGGGCGAACGAAATTCGTGGCGTTAGCGAGTCCCATCGCCAAATAGCGGATGATCTCAAGTATCGCGGGATCCTGTCCGTCGAACGCCTCGATCCGCTGGGCGAGAGTGTCGGACTGCGGATGGCCGTTGCTGTTCAACGCATGCAGGAACTCCGAACTGAAAATTCGTTCGAGGCATCCGGTCTGCCCGCAGTAGCACAGTTTAGTCGGAACGAAAAAGCGAGTATGTCCAAGTTCATTGGCGGAATTGACGCACCCGCGATTTGCACGCCCACCAATCAGCAATGTTGCGCCCAACTCGCCGTCATCAAAACCCACCAACAAGATGTCCTGTGACTCGGTCGCCCGACTGGTCAGCATCCATCGCGCGCCGGCGGCATGCATGTCATTCTCAAGCGTAATTCTTAGACCATTGGATTCCTGAAACAGCTCTTTGAGGCTCACCGCTCCCAGCCCAGGCGTGGCGGAACTAAACAGAATTTCGTGCTGTTCGAGGTCGACAAAGCCTGGTACGCAGACGCCAATGGCGAATGTCTGCGGGTTGATGAGTTTTTGCATTAGTTCACACGCCTGGGCAATCATTTGCCCTGGCTTGCCGACCGTGGCGTGGATTGTTTCGCCAATGAGTTGTCCATTCAGGCCGAGCCGCGCGGCTTCAACTTGCCCGGGCCGGATCGAAATCCCTAATACATGGCGCGAATGGGGGTCGATTTCCAGCGGTACGCGTGGACGGCCACCGCGAGAAGGCTCCGGTTGGCATTCACGAATCACGCCCTGGCCAATTAGACCTTCGGCCACAGACCCAACCGCGTTGGGGGTCATCTCCAGTCGACGGTAGAGTTCGGACCGACTAAGCGGACCTTCGAGCCACAAACTCCGCACCATCGCCCGCTGGGAGTCATCGAGGATGTTCACGCTGAAATGATTCTCGGATCGAAAAAACTGCTGGGCACTCGCGCTGCGAGCAATTCAATCCCCTAGAATCTATTGAATCCGCATCGTTTGCAAGCGAAATGGGAAAAATTCGGCCTTGGCAAATCGGGCAATGCGGCATACAATTGTTTCATACGCATGTTTTAAACGCCCGAATGATGGTGTCTCCTTTGGCGACCGTCGAACACACTCGCGAACGATTGCTGGCCGCTGCCGGCGCTGTTTTTGCTGAGAAGGGCTTCCAGGACGCCACGGTCCGCGAAATTTGCCAGGCGGCGGAAGTCAATTTGGCAGCCATCAACTATCACTTTCGCGATAAAGAACGGCTGTACATTGAGTCCGTCAAACGCGCACACTGCTTGCGTGCCGAAGAAGTTCCGCTTCCGGCGTGGCCGACCGGCACTCCCGCCGGAGTCAAGTTGCACGGCTTCGTTTCAACCATGCTGCAAAGGATGCTCGGCTCAGATAGCCCATCGTGGCATCAACAGTTGATGATGCGCGAGTTGCTGAAGCCGACAGCCGCCTGCGCGGAGTTGGTGCGCGACTTTTTCAGGCCGCACTTTGAGCAGTTGCAAAAGATTTTGGACGAATTACTGCCCATCGACGTACCGCTGGCCCGCCGTCAGATGATTGGTTTTAGCGTGATAGGCCAATGTCTACATTATCGCGTGGCCAAACCGATCGTTGAGTTATTGGTTGGTCCCGTTGAGCAATCGCGGTTTACCCTCGAGGCGCTCGCCGAGCACATCACCCAGTTCACACTTGCTGCCCTGGGCTCGAAAGCGGCGTCGGCAAAATTGCAAACCGCCGTCGGAGCGATACCTGTGGAGGCCAAGCCGTGAACTGGATCGCCTGGCGAATGTTGATTGGAAATCCGGCCAAATACCTGGGCATCGTGCTCGGTGTGGCGTTTGCGTCGCTGCTCATTGCTCAGCAGGCGTCGATTTTTTGCGGCCTGATGTTGCTCACAACCAGCCAGATTCAAGACGTCCAAGGCGTCAGCATTTGGGTGATGGACGCCAACGTGCAGTTTATCGACGACTTGAAGCCGATGTCGGAAAACGATCTGTACCGCGTCCGCGGTGTGCAGGGCGTCGATTGGGCCGTACGCTTTTACAAAGGCCTGGCCCGTGCTCGGCTGGATGACGGCAATTATCAGCAAGTCATTCTGCTCGGCCTGGACGATTCGACTTTGGTCGGCGCGCCGCGAAAGATTCTGGCGGGTTCGCTCAGCGACCTGCTGCAGCCCGATGCCATCATCATGGACGACGCTGGCTACAAGCAATTGTGGCCCAAAGATAAGACGTATCAGATTGGCCGGGTGTTCGAAATGAACGACCGACGCGGCGTGCTGGTTGGCGTGTGCGAGGCTTCGAGGACATTTCAAACATTTCCAATCGTCTACACACGTTACAGCCAAGCGACATTGTTTGCGCCGTCGGAGCGCAAGGTGATGTCGTTCATCTTGGCGCAAGGCGAACCCGGTTTGTCCAGCGAAGAAGTCTGCCGGCGGATTCATGAACAAACCGGTCTCGGCGCACATACGCGAGAAAAGTTCATGAGCATGACGCTCTGGTATTTCATGGAAAAGACCGGAATTCCCGTCAATTTTTTTATTACCGTGCTGCTCGGTTTCATCGTGGGCACAGCCATCGCCGGACAGACGTTTTATTTGTTTACGGTTGAGAATCTCAAGCAGTTCGGCGCGCTCAAAGCCATGGGCGCCAGTAACATTCGCATCATGGGCATGGTGTTGTTTCAGGCCATCCAAGTCGGCTTGATCGGTTACGGGTTAGGGATCGGCACCGCGGCTTGGTTTGGCTATAAGATGCAAGGCGCGTCGAAATTGGCGTTTTATATGTGGTGGCCGGTGCCGCTTGGCACCGCGGTGGCTGTGCTGGTGATGATTTTGCTCACCAGTCTGGTTTGCGTCCGCAAAGCGCTCGTCGTCGATCCGGCAATCGTGTTCAAGGGCTAATCGTAAGTATTGATGGCAAACCATGTCTGACGTGTATCTCAATTCGGATCGCCTGGCCGTAAGTTGTCGCGGCGTGACAAAAGTCTACGGTCGCGGCAACAACGCGGTGATGGCGCTGCGCGGCGTTGACTTGGACGTGCCGATGGGCGAACTGTCGTTACTCGTCGGTCCCAGCGGATGTGGAAAGACCACGCTGCTTTCCGTGATCGCCGGCATTCTTGAGCCCAGCGAAGGAACTGTGGCCGTGGTTGGCACTGATTTGAGTCGCCTGTCGAACGCACAGAAAGTGGCTTTTCGCGGTCGGAATATCGGCTTCGTCTTTCAGCAGTTCAACCTTTTGCCGGCCTTGAGCGCGGCCGAAAACGTCGCGGTGCCAGGCATTATTCTCGGCATGCCCCGACGCGCGGCCGTGCAACGCGGCGCGGAAGTTCTGGCCAGCATCGGGATGGGCGATCGTATCAATTCTCTGCCGCAAAACTTATCGGGCGGGCAACAACAGCGCGTGGCAATTGCGCGGGCGCTGATGCACGAACCTTCGCTGCTGGTCTGCGACGAACCGACTTCCGCACTGGATGCACGCAACGGCCAGTTAATTATGGAATTACTCCGCGAGATCGCCATGCAAGCCAACCGAGCCGTGGTTGTCGTCACGCACGACAGCCGCGTGTTCGAATTCGGCGATCGAATTGCTTACATGGACGATGGCCATATTCAGCGAATCGAAATTCAAGATTTGAGCCACCGCAGCCCCCTGACGATCGGTCACTGATCGCCCCTGACAGCTCGACAAACGAAATCACAATCTGCAATCACTTTTCGACATTTGGCGAAACAACATCATGGCGCAACTTTTTGATCCAGCAGTCCGCGAGCCGTCGGCCCGCGGTGATGCCCGCGAAGCAGACAACCGGCCCAAGTTGTTGGCAAAATCGGACGACTCACCGGCGGCGATGGCACTGCCGCCGAGCCCCGGCTCAAGCAAGCGATTTGTGCCGCGCGGGCCGGCCATGACGGTCAGTTCGATTTTGATCAAAGTCTTGGTGCCCGTGTTGGCCGTGGTCGGCATCGGCTTTTCCGTTTATCACGTGATGAGTACGCGCAAGGTCACCATCGACTCGGCACCACCCATCGAACCGACACGTTCGCCCTACACCAATACGGTTTCCGGGGCTGGCATCATTGAAGCGGAAACAGAAAACATTGCCATCGGTTCGCCGGTCGCTGGCATCGTCACATCCGTGAAGTGTAAAGTGGGAGATCGACTCAAGGTTGGCGACGAGATGTTTCGGTTGGACGACCGTCAATTGAATGCCGATGCAAAAGCCAAACAAGCCTCGGTGGCTGCCGCTGAAGCCGAACTGAACCGCCTAAATGCACAGCCCAGGACGCAGCAGACGCGGGTTGATCGGGCCGCCGTTGACGAAGCCACGGCCCAAGCGGCCGACGCGCAAGACGCCTTGGAACGCACCAAGCAATTAGCGGAAAAGCATATCGCCGCCGAACAGGATTTGCTCACCAAACAAAAAGCGTTTGAAGCCGCGCAAGCCCGCCTCCGCCGCGCTCAGGCGCAATACGATTTGACGTCCGAGGGTGCCTGGGAGTTTGACAAGAAGGTGACTGCGGCCAATATCGATCAGGCAAAAGCAAACTTGGATATGGTGCAAACCGAGATCGACCGGCTAAGCATTCGCGCTTACGTCGCCGGCGAAGTGCTGCAAGTGAATGTTCGGCCGGGCGAGTTCGTCGGAGCGCCCGCCAATCAGCCGCTGGTGATCTTAGGCAATATCCAGCAGTTACACATTCGCGTGGACATCGACGAAAACGACATCCCGCGATTCCATAATGAGGGCGCCGCCGAGGCTTCACTCAAAGGTCATCCACAAGAAAAGTTTCCGCTGAAATTCGTGCGCGTCGAGCCATACGTGATTCCCAAAAAGTCGTTGACGGGCCAGAACACCGAGCGCGTCGATACCCGCGTGCTGCAAGTGATTTATTCGTTGCCGCCCGAATTGAAGAATCTGCGGGTCGGTCAGCAGGTTGATGTGAACATCAATGTCGGCGAAGCCTCGGAGACCAAGCCAACGCAAAAACTCGATCCAGCGGAAAAAACGCAGCGGTCGAATATGGTTCTCTAAAATCCGTCTGCCCGCGACGCATCAATTTCCAGCTGCCGCAGCCTAGCGCTGATTGTCCGGTGCGTATTTGCGGCGCATTCGATCTGGCCTTAAAACACGCGGTTTGGGCATTTATAAAATGGCAGCTTAGAAGAAATGGATTTGACGGCTTGATCGAGTGACTTCACCGTAAGATTTCAAGCCGTCAGAAATCGAAGAGCTATTCTTCGGTCATTGCTGTGTGCCGAAACGTTCAATGAATTCGTGGAGGGTGCGGCGAATTTTGCGACGACTGTCCGTCTGGTGGTCCCCGATGAAATTCCCGCGGCAATGCTCAAATCGGACTTGAGTCAAGAGACAGATCAAGGACTCTCGACCGTAATCGCCATCACCACCGGGGCGGTTTTGTCGGGGCCTTTGATGAATTCAATGTCTTTGATTCGTTCGCCGCGCTCGGGCTTCACGCTCAGATAACGAATCTGTTGCCCGCGGAGCGCGAAGGCGAATTGAGATTCCGGCACGTCCTTGCGACTGATGTAGTCGGCAAAGTGAACGCCGTTTTTCAGCGGATGATCCTCGGTCTTACCGTCGGCATAATGGATTCGCACGATCATCGAGACGCTGCCCTTCTCCGAGTAAGGAAATCCCCAGCCGCTCACGCCACTGAGCAGGTGGATCGCCTTGGCCGGGGAGTTGACGGGCAACGTCACCGACTTGGGCAGCTTAGTAACGGTTTCGCTATTCGGACTATTCAACACGATGGCATTTTTGACGCGGTCGCCTTGCGGATCGACCAGCCAGAACGGCACGCCGCTGAATTCTTTTTTGGACCAATCGGAAAAGATCAGCCGTTCGATTTCGCTCTCGGGGCCAAAGAACATGCCACGCGTGGTGACCACGGTGGCCACTTTGCCCAGCGGTAGTGGAAAATATTTACCGCGCTGGGTTAAAAACGTGAGTAGGTTGGTAACGTCGTCGGCCGAAAGTTGTTTTTCGAAACCTTCCGGCATCAGCGACTTGGTCGAGCTATTGAACGATTCGAAGTCCGAGCGTTGAATTGAATACTTTTTTCCCTCAGCGTCGATCATATCGACCGAGGTTTTCGATTCGGCAGTCAGCAAGCCGGTGATCACGCGGCCATCGTTGACCGTGGCGGTGTAGGCGCGAAAATTGCCTTCGACACTGCGGCTGGGGTCCATGATATCCACCAGTAGCGACTCTTTGGGATGCACGGCCATGCCGGTCAAATCGGGACCGATCTTGCCGCCTTCGCCGGAGTGCGTGTGGCACTTGGCGCAGTTCTTGGTGAACACCGCTTTGCCAGTGGTGGCGTTGCCGTCGCGCGCGGCCAAAGGAAGCAGGTCGTCGATCACTTTTTGGCGATTCTTGTCGGGCAGGGCATCGCCGCGGGCCAGCAGTTTCTTGGCGCGGTCGGCTAGGGCTTTGTTGGGATGCGCCGAAAGTTTTTCGCGCTGATCGAGCGACAGTTCGGCCAATTTGAACTTGCCTTTTTCGGCCGCATCCAACAGCGCGTTGGACCAATCAGGTTTGCTGAGCAGCACTTGGATGGCAGCCACGCGAACCGAGGGAGTCAGTGTTCCGAGCGCGCCAACAACTTGCGCGCCGACGCCCTTGGTTTCGCTGACGGCCACCGCGTCCAACAGGCCGGCCGCCAATTCCGGCGAGGTTTGCGGCGAAATTTGTTCCAGCAGTTGCTGCACAATATCTTCGTCGGTTTTGGCCAGCGTCATCAACTCGCGGGCGGACTTGGCTCGTTCGAGGTCGTTTTGCTTGTCGTCTTTGACGACCGCCATGAACGCACTGACGATTTCCGACTTGTGTTTTTGAAGTTCGGTGCTGCCCAATCGCGAACCGAGCGAGACCAATTTGACACGTGCGGCCGGTGAAAGACGCGGCAAAAGGGCGACCAACTCGGCGGCCGATTTTTCGTCAAGCTTGGCGGTCTTACCGCGCGGCCAGCCACGCGCTAGGCCATCGAGAATCACCTCCGCCACGCTGGGCTGCGATTTTCCGAGCGAAACCAGCAGCGTCGAGAGTCCATCGTCCGCGCCGCCTCGGCCCAGATGTTCGGCCACGCGGGCGACCACTTGCAACGCCGGCGGCGACGGCGCTTTGTCGGATTTCAGGCTGGCCATCGTTTGTAAAAACAGGCGAGCGTGTCTGGCCGCGGCCGAGGTCGCCGCGTCGACCAGTAATGGATCGCGCGTCAACTTCTGGTCTTGCAGTGCGCTTGATACCGCATCGGCGGCAATGGCGGAAACCGGCATGTCGGCCAAGGCCAGCAGCGCGGTCAATTGCACCTGAGCGTCGGCATCCTGCAGCAAATGGGCAGCCAAAATCTCTTTGATGGAAGTCTCGTTTTTTGGCAGCACTTGCACCGCATTGCGGCGCACACCGGCCGACGGATGTTTGAGCGCGGCGTAAACCGCCTTGACCGTTGGGCCGTCGCCTTCGATTTTTTTCAAACCGTGCAACGTCCAGAGCGCGTGAATGGCTGCCGGATTGAGTCCGATGCCGTCCACGCTTTGATCTTCAACCAACTTGATGAGCAGCGGTTCGGCCGCGACGTCGGACTTGTCGAGGAGTAGCCGCTGCGCTTGCAAACGCCAAAACATGTTGTCGCGTTTCAGTGCTTGGACAAGTTCTGGTGTTGATGCACCGGCCAGGGAATCGGGATGATAGTGGCGTGGATCGAGGCCTTTATTTTGCACGTTGCCGGTATAAACCAGACGATAGATGCGGCCATGCGTGTGATCGCGCAGTTCGGTTTCGTACGCGCCGCGCTTGCCGGTTTTCCAGCCGTGGGGCGTGGGATTGTGCTGCACGATGAACGCGTACCAATCGATCATCCAAACGTTACCGTCGGGACCGACTTCGCCCATGATGGGCGCCGACCATTGATCGTCGCTGGCGGCCAAGTTCCAACTGTTGTGCGAGTGAAAATCCGCGCCGTCGGCTTTGAGCGTGAACGTGGCCAGCAAGTGGCCGGTGGGCTCGGCGACAAACGCGGTGCGATTCCAATATTCCGGCGGATAGGTGCGCGCCGTGTACAGCGCGTGGCCTGCGCCGGCGGTGAACTTGCCGTGATGATCCACCTGCCGCACCTGATCGGTAATGGGGTACATTAGCGCGGTGTCGGATATCATGGGCAGCACGCCACCCGACCAACCGCGGACCGCTTCGTAGTAGCGATTCGGTATTGGCATGTACATGCTGGGGTTATTATTGGCCGTGGAGCCGAACAAAATGCCTTCTTCGCTGATGCCCACGCCCCAGGAATTATTGCTGCTGCTACGGAGAAATTCGAACTTGAGCGGATCGGGTTGCCAGCGATAGAGGCCTTGATGAAAATCGAACGACTCGCCGCCAATTTGGCCGCGAAAGCTGGAATAGCCGACGATTCCGTAGAGCCAATTATCGACGCCCAACCGCAAGTTGCTCGGCCCGGCGTGGGTATCGCCGATGCCCCAGCCCGAGAACAGAATTTTTCGCTCGTCGCAAACGTCGTTGCCTTTAGTCGATCTTAAGAACAGCGTGTGCGGCGCTTGATAGACGATCACGCCGTCTCGCCAGCAAA
Organism: Pirellulales bacterium; assembly: GCA_038205115.1. Classification (GTDB taxonomy): domain Bacteria; phylum Planctomycetota; class Planctomycetia; order Pirellulales; family JBBRCE01; genus JBBRCE01. Next base: position 3,832 of record JBBRCE010000046.1, on the reverse strand, counting down.
TCAGACTGGTGGGAATGCTCAGTTTATCGGCAAAGGTGGTGAATTTGTCGGCCCGGCCATCGCCGTCGGTATCTTCGCAGATCACGATTTTGTCGTGGCCTTGTCCCTCGGGCTGCAGGTCGTTGGGGTAATCGATGGTCACGCTCACCCACAAGCGGCCACGCTGATCCCAGTTCATGGCGACTGGCTTGCCGCCCAGATCTTTTTCGTCGCAAAACAGTACGGGCTCGATGCCCTTAGGCGTGACCAGATGCTTGAGCGATTCGGCCGGATCGAGCGCAACCTGCATTTTCTTCATCTGCTCGCCAGCGATACCGGACGATTTGTTCGGCGAGTAAAACGGGATGTTGGCATCGACGAATTCGAACGGTTTGACGTCGGTGCGTCTGGCGTTCATCTCCGGCGCTTTCGCTGGCAGCGTCGAAGGCCGGGCCAATTCGGCCGAATTGCTGCTTGCAGTGGTGACTGGCGAAGTGTTAGCGACAAACGGAATCTGCGGCACAACGGCCGGATCTCCGCCGGTTGCCCAGCGAATGCCGCGTTCGACCAGGTTTTGAAATCCGGCGTTGCCCCAAGTGCGCTCGTCGTGTCCCCAGGCGGTGTAGAAGACGCGACCTTTACCCTGCGTGCGAACCCAGGTCCACGGTTCTTTGTTGTTGCCTTCTGCACGGAACTCGAGCACGGTGCGGTCTTGCTCGTTGTGCTTGGCGTGGACGTAGGTCTCGTCCCAACTCTCGAAACCGGCATAACCGCGCATGATCGGGTGATTGCTGCCGGCATTTTCCACTCGGAATACGCCCGTCTTGTGGCTTTTGAATTGAGCGCCGACCAGGGCGATGTACTTGTCGGAATTCTGAAAACAAAACGAAGCGCAATGCAGCGGAATAAAGCCTTTGCCGCTGGCCACATAATCCAGCAATGCCGTTTCTTGCTCCGGTTTGATCTTATCCGTGTTAGCGTAAACGATGAGTCCATCGTATGCGCTCAGCGTCCGCAAATTCAGATCATCCATGTTTTCCGTATAGGTGACGTCAATGCCGCGGGCGGCCATCACCGGTTGAAATTGCTTGAAACGCGCAGCGGGATTGTGATGCCCTCGGTCGCCCAAGAATAGTAACTTGAGCTTCGGTGGGTCGGCGGCAAATCCCCGCGCGGCAGTGAGTGCGACGGCAAATGTCGCCAAAACGGCAATCGCAAGTCGGCTCAATCGCAAGTGGCGACGAGCGCTTTTCTGATGGCACTTTCCAGCTTGATCCCATTCGAAACGCGGAGACATTTTGATTACCCAAGAATGACAGAACGTGTGTAGACGGTGTGGCGCAGGCCGGGCGGCGTTGGTTCGATCGCCATTGATTCTAACAGCCGCCGTCGCGGCTTGGCACGGCGCAGGATCGAAATTTTATCGCATATAGCTGGAACGCGTCGCTGGGTTGCGGCAAAGCCGAATCCGAGTACTCGCCGCGCTGGACCGAAATTTCATCGAAATCAAAGCCGGAAACTGGGTTTGCGATCAGCCGTTGGCCATCGCCACGTCGTCCAAGTTTCGGACGATCGGATGCGTATGCGCCGCGTCGATTGTCGCGTTGCCGGGCCGAACCGCCAGCGCTGTGGCCATGCCCGCGGTGCGCGCCGCATCCACTTCGGCCAGCACGTCGCTGATAAACAGAATTCCGTCCGCGGGCAGGGCGAACTGCTGCGCGATGATCTGATAACTGGTCGGTGCGCGTTTGGGGCCGAGCGTGGTATCGTAATACCCTCGCAACAGTGGCGCAAAGTCACCGGCAGTGGTGTGAGCAAAAAATAGCTTCTGCGCGGCGACACTCCCGGACGAAAAGATCCGCAGATCCATACCTTGCGACGACCAACGCCGCAGTGCTTGCGGCACATCGGCAAATAACTGCGACTTAAGTTCACCGCTCAGGAATCCGTCGCGCCAGATCAATCCTTGCAGCTCTTTGAGACCTGTGGCTTTGACATCCGCGGCCATGAGTTGCGACAGGTGTTCGCACAACGGTTGCAGAGCGGTGGACACCTGGACGTCACCGCTTCGCCAGGCGAAAAAACTTTCCGCGCCCGCATCTTGGGCAATCAACTCCCGCGCGTGGGCAGCTTCCGGCGAATCCCAATGTTGCCCTAGATATGTCCGCATGCGATCGCGCGAGTAAGGAAACAGCACGTCGTAAACATAACTGACCGGCGCGACGGTGCCTTCGATATCGAGCAAAATGCCGCGGCCCGCAAAGCGGACGGTGGTCGATTGGTTGGCCGCCGACGGTTGCGATTTCGCGCCGCTCATAGCCGCACGGCGGTTTGCGGCAGCACCGTGACCGGCGCGAGATCGTGCGGTCCCCAGCATAACGGCTGATAGTGTGTATGCAGGTCCGTGTTGCGGTAGTGGGGCGTCCAACCGCTCATGTCCTGAAACAAGCGGATCGCACGGATGGTTTTGTCTTTGCAAAGATCGAACCAGTGTTGCGTATCGCGTGGCACATTGATCAGGTCACCAGCCTCCATCTCAATGCCGAAGATCGGTCCGGCCGAGGGATGAATGTGGAACACGCCGCGGCCCTTGACGATAAAGCGAACTTCGTCTTCGCTGTGCGTGTGTTCTTGGCTGAACCGAGCCAGCATGGCATCCAAATTGGGAGTTTCCGGATGGACATTGATGACGTCGGCAGTTACGTAGCCGCCGGAAACTTTCAAGCGTTCAATCTCCGGCGCGTAGGCGGCCAGAATGTCTTCGCTCGAAGCGTCGGCATCCACGCGCGGCTCGCCGAGATCCCAGCGCTCGTAGAAGATGCCAAATGGCGCCAGAAAGCCGCGAATTTCGGCCGGATCGTCGATGCGGCGACTTTGATCTTGAATGTAAACGCTGCCCATCGTTGTGGTGCTCCCCAACAATTTCAGTGGCTAATTGGATATCGTGCGGCCAATGACTTCAAACAGAAATTCGTAGATCTCCACGTGCCGCCGGGCTTCGTCCAGGTCGCGTCCCCAGGTATACAGTCCGTGACGCCGCAACAGGAAGCCGTGCGTCAGTGGTCGCTGCGAATCGTGAAATTTGGCTTGCAAACGTTCAGCTAATTCGGCGATGTCTTGCGTGTTTTCGAAGATCTCGATCCAGTGCTCGTGCTCGTGCGTGCCAACGCCCGCCAGCCCTTTGAGCATTTCGTAGCCGCTAATCTTCAAACCGCCCGCCGCATGGAAGCGATCGGATAGCAATGTGGCCCATACCGAATGAGTGTGCAACACCGCGCCGACGTTTGGCTGACCCGCGGCAACCACGTGCAGCAAGGTTTCGGCCGAGGGCTTGCCGTCTTCGGCGTGTCGCGATTGCCCGCTTGCGTCAACCACCACGAAATCGCCGCCGGTCAGCTTGCGCTTGTCTTTACCGCTGGCGGTGATCAGCAATTGCAGCGGATCGCGTCCAAGCACGACGCTGTAATTGCTGCTGGTGCCGAGCGACCAATTGCGTTGATAGAACAGCGCGCCGATGTCTTGCAGCGCTTGGGCTTGCGGCCAAGTCGAACGGTCGATGGGCAAAGCGGCGCTGGCTGCGACGGGCGCGACAGCGGACGCCGCGCGTTGTTTGGCCGACATGGCAGGACTCAATGGGAACGTGTGTGCGTGATGTCTCTTTGGATACTCCAATGTACCATCCGACGCGCGCGAACACCAAGCACTACAGCGATTGGGTGTGGCAAAATTGACTGGCGCAATCTGCGGGGTGTGGGTAGACTGCTGGGAGTCACGGAGAGGAGTTCCCCCATGAAACCGAATCAAGGAGTGAGCGATGTCTACGCCCAAGGTTGCGCCGGCAAGTTTGGTGTCG
>JBBRCE010000045.1:0-40946 GCA_038205115.1 Pirellulales bacterium | reverse complement strand
TGTTCCGCCGCCACATCTCACACAGAAAGGAACCTCGCCGTATGCCCAACACACAACTCGCACCCTCCTCACCGCCGGATCGCGCGGTCCGTTCGCCATGCGCCGCGCGCGTCGCGTCGCAAAAGCAAGCGGGCTACGCTTTTTTAGGGGCTAGTCCAAAGGCGGTTGAGCCTAACTCAGCCGACGCTGGCAGCGTCGCCCACGGCCAGAGCCACTCGGCAAGCACGAAACTGCACGAAACGGCGCAAAAGCGAAATCGCAAATTGGAGTGACGGGCCTGCGGTCTACGCCCAGCGGGACCAAAAGTCGCCGCGAAACAGTGCACTGTCCTCACTGTCCACGACGTTTTTCGCGGTCGGGACCACTGCCAAGCCGTTACGCTGAGTGCTCTTACGCTACAGGATTGCCCGCCCCTACGAAAAAACTTTTTCGCGCGATATCACCCCTCGTCCCTTTCGCCCCTCGTCCCCTCATCGTCTCTCTCCCGCCACACTACAGCGTGTTGTACGCGCGGACGCGTCCGGCGGTGAGTTCGCGAGTGAACTTGTAGAAGTGCCAATGCGCGACGCAGCGGTTCATGAACTGCGCAAAGCCAATCAAGTCTTTGCGATGTTTCAGATGGCGGGTAAAGAAGTACTTCACGTACACGCCGCCGACGGAAAACAACGAGCCGTCTTTGAGCAATGTCCAGAAAAGCGCCCAAAGCAGCAGCATGCCGTAAGCAAAGGTGGAAACGTGTTTGCCTTCGCCCGCTTTTTTGCAGATGTCGGCGCGGCGCTCCAGATATTCCGGATAGTCGTAGACTTTCATGTAGCGGTCGAGATAGGCGCTGGGCGAGTACAGTCGCTTGACTAATCCCCAGTAGCCGCCGATCAGCTCTTCGCGCGTCATTTGCTGCGGCACGAAGTTGCAGTTGGGATCGTCGACCAGGCGGCCGGTTTTTTCCAATCGCTCGAACAGCGGCGTGCGGGGAATGGCCTGCAGCATGCCAACCATGGCCAGCGTGATGCCGTTGTCCTGAATGAAGTTGTATTGGTCGTCGAAGATGGCTTTGTCGTCGCTGTCGAAACCAACGATGAAGCCGGCGTTGATATCGAGGCCGGCATTTTGAATGCGAGCTAGCTTGGCTTCCAGCGAATCGCCACGCACGTTTTGGAACTTTTTGGTTTCTTGCAACGAGGCCATTCGCGGCGTTTCGATGCCGATGAACACGCTGCGAAAATTCGCTCGGTACATCAGATCCAGTAGTTCGGCGTCGTCGGCCAGATCGATGCTGGCTTCGGTCGTCAGCCGTAGCGGATAGTTATGTGTTTCCATCCAAACCACCAGCAACTCGAGCAGCGCTTTGGCTTTCTTTTTGTTGCCGATGAAATTGTCGTCGACAATGAACGCCGAGTGAAAGCCGGCTTTGCGCATGTCGTCGAGTTCGGCCACCAGTTGCTCAGGCGCTTTGACGCGCGGCTTGCGGCCGTAGATCACAATGATGTCGCAAAATTCGCACTGAAATGGGCAGCCGCGCGAGTATTGCAACGCGCCGGACGCATAGCGACCGGCCTTGAGCAGATCGAATCGCGGCCGCGGCGCGTGGGCCATATCGGTGGGCACGGCCTGTTCGTAACGCTTGGCCGTAGGCTGGCCGAGAGCAAAATCTTCCAGAAATTGCGGCCAAGTGGTTTCTGCCTCGCCAATGAATTTTACGTCGCAGAGACCTTCGCAAAACGATTCCAGCACGGACACCAGCGGCCCGCCGACAACCACAAACAGCTTCATCTGTTTGAGCCGGTTCAGGATTTCGATCATGCGATCTTTTTGCACGTTCATGCCTGTCACGCCAACAATGTCGTAACCGCGCAGCGAGTCCCAATCGATGTCTTCGACGTTTTCATCCACTACGTGAACTTGATGATCGCCACACAGCCCTGCCACGGTCGGTAGCGAACCGGAAATCATGGTGCTTTTTTTGTTGCCGGGATAAAGCGGCAATGCGTAGTCAAAACCCCAGTACGATGGCTCGAACTTGGGATTGATCAGGCAGATGGAGAGCGTGCGAACCGCCTTGCCCGTGGTGGGTGTCGGCAACGAGATGGAGACTGTAGCTGGCATGCGGACTTGCTTTGATAGTATGGTCGGGCGGAACAATTGCGAGAATCGGTACCGCTTCGCGCTTAGTTAACATCGGCTCAATCGATACAAAAGTTGTAACGAGAGAGCATTTTTGTATGCGAAAAAACTCATGCCGTGAGTCTGCTGCTTGGACGTGGGCAGCATTGGCCCGGAGCATATCGAAGTCGCGGAAGATTACCTAGGTCAACTCGATTGCGAAACAGATCAGATTAAGGAGATTAACGCGAATGGGCGAAAATACGGCCTTCCCCGCGTGCTAGCACTGGTCGCCAGCATTTGGGTTGCGGGCTAGCAAACCGCGGTGACGGTTACGGCAAGGCGGGCGATGCTGCGGACGCCTGGCGATCTCGGGAAATTGGCGACCGGCGGCTGGCACCGCGCAGCGCCAGTCGGTATCGTGATTGACTGAGAAAAGCGACTTCACAAACAAAGGCCCAGCTCATGACAAAGTCTACGATCGCCGCGACGCTGGCAATGTGCCTGCTGGCTGTTCAGCCGTGCGCGCAGGCAGCCGACGCGCCCGCCAAGGTCAATGCAAACCTGGCGATACTGAAGCAATGGGTGATTGGTGGCGACACGCGCTGGGACTATCTGACGTTGGACTCGGCTGCCAGCCGGCTGTACATCGCGCGTGCTTCGCATGTCAGCGTTTTGAATGCCGACACCGGCGCAGTGCTGGGCGACATCCCCAACACCAATGGCGTGCATGGGACGGCGATCGCCAGCGAGGCAGGCCACGGCTTTACCAGCAATGGAAAGGATAATAGCGTGACGATGTTCGATTTGAAATCGCTTAAAGCGCTAGAAACGATCAAGGTGGGCGAAAAGCCCGACGCAATTATTTACGATCCCGGCAGCGAACGCGTATTTGCCATGAACGGCAAAAGCGAGGATGCAACCGCCATTGATCCCAAAACCGGCAAAGTGATTGGCACGGTCAAACTCGGTGGCGGACCGGAGTTTGCCGCCAGCGATTTGCAAGGCAAACTGTTCATCAATTTGGAAGACAAAAACGAAGTTGTGGTCGTCGATTCGAAAAAACTCACCGCGACCGCGCATTGGCCGCTGGCGCCGGGCAAAACGCCCACCGGGATCGCCATCGATTCGAAGCACCATCGCTTGTTTTGCGGCTGCCGCAGTCAGGCCATGATCATCCTTGATTCCGAAAGTGGTCATGTGATTGGCAATGTGCCGATTGGTGCCGGCGTCGACGCCACGGCCTTTGATCCGACCACCGAGTTGGCGTACGCTTCCAACGGCGATGGCACGTTGAGCGTCATTCACGAAGAATCGCCCGGTAAGTTTGCCATTTTGCAAACGGTCAAGACGGTCAAAGGTGCCAAGACCATGGCCTTGGATGGTCTAACGGGGCACATTTTTCTGGGTGGTGTCCTGCCAGCCAGCGACGGCAAGGCCGGCGGATTTGGCGTGCTGGTGGTTGGTCCGAAAACGGGCGAATGAAATTGCCGAATTGGTCGCCGAGCGGATCAGGCCGCGTGTGGCCAAGCGATTTCGCGGCTGATGCGTGTGGCGTTTTCCGGTGGCTTAGTAATTGGGCGTCGGCGCGCGGTAGTGGCTTAAATCGATGGAGCGAAACCAGGCGATGGTTTTCTCCAGGCCTTGTTCCAACGCGATTGTCGGCTCCCAACCGAGTTGCTTCCGCGCGAGCGTGATATCCGGCCGGCGCTGGGTGGGATCGTCTTGCGGCAGTGGGCGATTGACCAGCTTGCTTTTGGCGCCGGTCATTTTGATCACCAGTTGCGCCAATTCCAAAATCGTGAACTCGACCGGGTTGCCGAGGTTGACCGGACCGATGAAATCCGTTCCGTTTTCCATCATTCGTACCAAGCCTTCGACCAGGTCATCGCGATAACAAAACGAGCGCGTCTGGTTGCCTTCGCCAAAGATCGTGATGTCTTCGCCTTGCAGCGCCTGGCGGATGAAATTCGAAACCACGCGGCCATCGAACGGGTGCATCCGCGGCCCGTAGGTGTTGAAAATCCGGACGATGCGGACATTCACGCGGTTCATGCGGTAATAGTCCATGAACAGCGTTTCGGCCACGCGTTTGCCTTCGTCGTAGCAGGCGCGTGGGCCGAGCGTGTTGACCGCGCCGCGATAACTTTCAGGCTGCGGATGAACCTCGGGATCGCCGTAGACCTCGCTGGTCGATGCCTGCAGAACTTTGGCGCGGCAACGTTTGGCCATACCCAGCACGTTGATTGCGCCCATCACCGACGTTTTGGTGGTCTTGATGGGATTGAATTGATAGTGCCCTGGCGCGGCGGGGCACGCCAGATTGTAAATTTCGTCGACTTCCAAAAAAATTGGTTCGATTACGTCGTGTCGGATCAATTCGAAATTGGGTCGTCCGAGCAGATGCGTGACGTTGGTTTTTTGGCTAGTAAAGAAATTGTCCAGACAGATCACGTCGTGCCCTGCGTTGCACAACCGCTCGCACAGATGCGAGCCCAAGAAGCCGGCGCCGCCGGTTACCAAAATTCGACGGATGGAAGACGAAGACATCTGGACACAGCTCGGCGAGGTTCAGCGAACGGGAGATTGCCACCAATCATACGATAATCGGTCGCAGTGGCCGGTCCTACCTGTCGTTGGCGGAAATCGAAGTTCGCCCGCTCGATGTAGCCCGCATGTCGAGCATGATCGTTACCAACGTTACCAACGTTCGCTTTGCCTGCCGGTTACGCTGGCAATGGCACGAATTGGCCGGTGTGCCGCGATCAAAAAAAACCGCGAGCGCGGGCGCCTTTGCGGGAAGGTCGCCCGGCTCGCGGGGAAGCAATTCGAATTGTGCACACTTCGAACTAACGGGTCAGACCGAAGCCCAGCGTTCCGCCGTACAAGCCCAGGTCGCCATCGGTGGAAGCGACATTGCCGGCGTTGTACCAGACTTGTCCTTCCATACCGCCACGGATGAAGAATGTACCGGCACGCTTGAACTGGTGAGTCCATTCCAGGCCCACTTGCAGTTCGGTGATCGAAACCAGGTAATCGCGGTCAGCGGCAGCCGTTTGCGGATTGCCGAGCACGTCCAGAAAATCGGTACGGGAATTACTGGAACCGAACAGCAGCGAAAAGCGGGTGTCGGCGTAGAACGAGAAATTGGAATCGGCAATCGGACGGACTGCTTGCAAGCCAACCGTTGGACCGGTGCCGTGGAAGTTATGACGCGAGTTTGCCAGATCGACCACAATGCCGTTTCCGACTGGCGCGGTGGCGAAGAACAGGCGGGACGAGTCGCGGATATCGATGTAGCGGACACCTTCGTTGAATTGAAAATTCCAGTGGCAGAACTCGACGCGTTCGGTCACTTCGATATCGTAAGAACGCAGGTCGACGCGGCCGCTGAAAGTTGCATTGACGCCCTGAAACGGCACGTTAATGGCGGTTTGGCTTCCGCTACCCTCACCGAACTGCCAGTATCGGACCAAGATGCCGAGGCCGTCGCAATTTTCGTAACCGAGCCAAACTTCAGGCGCGTCGTCGTAATCGAAACCAACCGGGTTAGTCGCAAAAACCAACTGGGCCAGGTTGCCCAGGTTGGCGCCGACATCGGCCGGTACGCCGGGAGAATTTGTGAAGTGCGGCTTCAAAAAGCTGTGCTGATAACCGAAGATCACGCCGCCGCAACGGCAGGCGTCTTCGCACATCGTGCCGCACATGCCTGGGCAGCCGCTGGTGCAGCTATCTGTGCCGCAGCCACCCGAGGTGCAACTGCTTGAATTGCAGCCGCAGGACTTGCCGCAGCCGCAGGCAGACTGCAACTCATAGGCAACCGGTTTTTCGCACGACGGCGACATTGGCAGACATTCGACTTCCTTGGCCGGGCAATTGCAACTGGACTGGATGCAGTCCGGATTTGGCGGCGCGTTGGGGTCTGGCGACGCGTTGGGTATCGAAGCAAACCGGATCACCGAGCCGTGGTGTTCCGTGACGGTTTGAGCATCTGGATCACTTTTGTAGTCTTCCTGGGCATAGCTCAGGTTCGCAAGCAAAAGTGTGGCCGCAATGGCAGCAATCGATCGACGTAAGATTTGTGTCATCCCGAATTTCCTCCATGAAATGATTCGCGCCCGCCCCGCAAGGGAACGCTCGCATGTTCGTTGTGCCGGGCCAGTCGTCGAAAGACACAGGCAGAATCGACCGGAAGCAACGGTTGTCGCGTCATGAAAATCGTTTCATTCGCTATTTCCGAATCGACTGGTATTTGCGGACGAATCCAATAAATCGATAGGCGAGGCAGAGTCTGCGCAGCTTGCCCGATTTAAAGCTGAGGGTTTGATCGCGATGCTCCGCAAGTGATAGCAGCCCAGATCGACTGAGGCGCCATTTCAGCTAAGCCCAGTTGTTAACATTGTTTAACACGCTGAACCCGCATACGATTGGATGGACGCGGCTGAGCGGATTTCCGGTAAATTCCAGTTGCAGGGCTAAACGATGAGCATCTTGAAACTCGCGGTTTGGGCAGCAATGGCCTGTGAATTGACGTTAGCGGCGGCGTTTGCCGCGCGACCCATCCAGAGTCGCGACAAAGCCGACTTTGTAGTCAGCGGCAAAGTGCAAGCCGTGTATATGTCTGGCACCGCGGAGCACGCGAGCTACATCGTCGAGATGCAAGTGGACGAGGTGGCCAAGGGCGACGGGATCAAAAAAGGCGATATCTTCCGCGCGTTTTGCTACCAAAATAAGACCACGTCGCTTGAGTGGGACACCGCTGGCCATAAAACGATTCCGAAAGCGGGCCAACGCATCAAAGTCTTTGTCACAAATGGCCGCGGTCGCCATGAAGGCGTGTATCCCGATTGGATGGACGTCTTGGACGACTCCAACAAATAGCGCGCCGCTGAATCCGTCGCGATCGACTTTCGCTCGCGCGGCGGCAGAACGACGGGCGACGTTCAGCCAGAAAACTGCTAAACTGGCAGTCAACTGAGCCTCAATGCAACGGGAGATTTTTTATGGCCGTGACTCCAAGTACCATGTTACCGCTCGGCACGCAGGCGCCGAATTTTTCGCTGCCGAATGTTGACGGCCAAACGGTTTCGCTGGCCGACTATGCCGGCAAACCGCTGCTGGTAATTTTCATGTGCAATCACTGCCCTTACGTGAAGCACGTGGCCGACGGCGTGGCCCAACTGGCGCAAGAATATCAATCGCGTGGAGTTGCGGTAGTTGGCATCAGCTCCAACGATGTCGCCACGCACCCGGCCGATTCGCCGGAGCAAATGGTGCACGAGGCGGAACAGCGCGGCTACACCTTTGCCTATTTGTACGACGAGACTCAATCCGTGGCCAAAGCGTATCGCGCGGCCTGCACGCCGGACTTTTACGTGTTCGACAAGCAGCACGCGTTGGCTTATCGCGGGCAAATGGACAGCAGCCGCCCCAAGTCGGACATGCCTGTGACGGGCGTTGATCTGCGGGCCGCATTGGATGCAGTGCTATCCGGAAACGAACCGCAAATCAAACAAACGCCCAGCATTGGCTGCAACATCAAATGGAAGCGCGGTGCGGAGCCGGATTATTACGGCAAGACGTAAACCATTCTGCGACCGCCGCGGTGCTCCGCCAATTCTCGCTCACTTTCTTTTCTAGGACTTCCAGCCTAACGTGTGTGGCATTTACGGCAGGATCGGTCCGCCGGACGAACAGCTTGATCTGCGGGCCACGCAAAGTCTGCATCATCGCGGACCCGATGGCGCAGGATTGTGGCTGGAACCGCTGCAAGAGCGCGGGCTTGCACTCGGGCACGCGCGTTTGGCAATTGTCGATCTGACCGATGCCGGCTTTCAGCCCATGCATTCGGCCGACGGACGCTATGTGCTGGTTTTCAACGGCGAAATTTACAACTTTCTCTCGCTGCGAACGCAACTGGAAAGCCAAGGGCGACAGTTCGTCTCGCACTGCGATACCGAAGTGATTCTGCACCTCTACGCGCTGCACGGCGACGCCATGCTGCCGATGCTCGAGGGCATGTTTGCCTTGGCGCTGTGGGACCGTCGCGAGAAACGCTTGCTGCTGGCCCGCGACGCCACCGGCATCAAGCCGCTGTTTTATCGCCAGCCGTCGCCGGAAACGATGACGTTTGCCAGCGAAATCAAAGCGCTGTTGATTGATCCGGCTTGCCCTCGCCAGCCGGATTTACGGGCGATTGCCGGCTACCTGGGCTACCTGTTTGTGCCGGCCCCCGCCACGGCATTTCAAGGCATCCGGCAACTCCTGCCAGGGCATGCTTTGGCTTGGCAAGCCAACCAGACGCGCAGCTTCCGCTTTCATCAATACCGGGTCGAGCCCAAGCAGCCGTTCGTCAGTCTGCACGATGCATCGCAGCAATTGGAATCGCTACTGAAGTCCGTGCTGGCCGAACATATGATGGCCGACGTGCCGGTTGGCGCGTTTCTGTCTGGCGGCATCGACTCCGGCCTACTGGTGGCCATGATGCAGCGATTGCGGCAAGAATCCGGAGTAGGCGGGCAGTTGCAAACCTTGACCGTAGGATTTAGCGACGATGTGGTCGGTCTGGACGAAACGCAATGCGCCGCTCAAATTGCCCAGCAATTGGGCGTCAAGCACGAGATTTTGCGGGTGGATTCGATTTTGGCCAGCGACGGTTTGTCGCACGTCATTCAGCAATTTGACGTGCCGTTTGCCAACAGCACAGCGCAAATGCTGGATGTGCTGTGCCAAAAAACCCGGCAGCATGTGACGGTTGCCGTAACCGGCGATGGCGGCGACGAAGCGTTTGCCGGATATCCGCGCTATCGCGCCACGTGGCCGCTCATCGCCTGGCAGTATCTGCCGCAAATACTGCGGACGCGTTTGCCGAAGTTGCTCCAAGGCGTCTCCGAGGGGCGCGATAGCCGCGCGACCGTGCGGCGGATGCGACGTTTTCTCACGGCGTCCAGCGGGCCGTTTGCGCATACCTATCGCGATTGGCTCAATCAAGCGCCCTTAGCGGAGCAATTTGCGCTGCTCACGCCCGAGACCTTGGCGGCGGTCAGCATTGATGGCCAATTGCCGCTCGATTTAGGACGGACGCTGGAAGTGCTGGCCGAACTTCCGGCGAGCGCCGCTCCGCTGGATGCGGCCTGCTATGCCGACGTTCACAGCTTTTTGCCGGACAATATTCTTTCGCAGTCGGATCGGATGTCGATGCGGCATGGCGTGGAGCTGCGCGTGCCGTTTGCGGATCGGCGGATTATCGATTTTGGTCTGCGATTGCCGACCCTCTATAAATCCACCCCGCTAGCCATTTTTTCGTCGTCCGGCCGACATGCGGCCAAACGTGTGCTGCGCGATGTCGCGGCGCGCTATCTGCCGCAAGCGATCGCCAACCTGCCGAAAAAGGGATTCGTCGCGCCTATGGGCAGTTGGCTGGCCGGGCCGCTCAAAGAAATGGTGAGTCACGCGCTTCGACCGGAACAACTGCAAAAACGCGGCATCGTTCGTCCCGAGGTCGCCCAGCAGTTACAGGCCGAACATCAAAGCGGCAAGCGCGATAACAGTTGGCGCATCTGGTCGCTGGTGGTGCTGGAAACTTGGTTTCAGCAGCGGATCGATCGGCTGGATTTGCCGGACCGCAGCGCCGTGCCGGTGAAAATCCAACGCGGGCAATAAAAAAGCCGCGCCTCGTAGTCTCGAAGCGCGGCCTGTGTGTGTCTGGATGTTGACTGGCGACCGTCACTTTTTGGCCAGTTCGGCTTCAATGGCGCCAACGACTTTTTTGTCGTCCGGCTTGGTACCCGGTTCGAAACGATTAATCACCTGACCGTCGCGGCCGATCAAAAACTTTTCGAAGTTCCATTTGATGTCGCCCGCAAATTTGGGATCACTCGCGGTGCCAGTCAGCGTCTTATAAAGCGGCGACTGTCCCTCGCCTTTGACGACGACCTTTTCGAACATCGGAAATTTGACGTGATATTTGGAACTGCAGAAGCCGGCAATTTCTTGATTGCTGCCCGGCTCCTGAGCGCCAAATTCGTTGGCCGGAAAACCGAGAATCACCAGCCCTTGCTCGCCGTATTTTTCGTAGAGTTTTTCCAAGCCGGCGTACTGCGGCGTGTTGCCGCACTGGCTGGCCACGTTGACAATCATCACCACTTTGCCTTTGTAGCTTGCCAAATCGACGGCGCTGCCATCGATGGCTTTCATTTCGCCGCTCAAGGGCGAAGCTTGTTCGGCGGCGAGCAGCGAGCTGCAACTCAGTGCCATTACGACGGCTGTGGCGAGTGCAAATTGAATCATGAAAAACCTTTCAGAAGGTACAAAACACAGCGCGACGACTTCGCCACGGACAACACCGTCAAACTACTCGGCCGGCGTAGGCTTGTCAAAACCCTCGCTTGGTGTTTCCGTGGCGATAACCGACTGCGGCCGGCTGTTTTTGCTCAATCTGAGCATGTCGGCGCGCCACTGCCGTTCGAAGTCCGCCAGCGGCATGCCGACCAATTGTTCGAAGCGTTTGATCGGTCCCAGTTCTTTCGCTTTCCGATCGACAAATTGACTCAACTGATCTCCCAGCAGCACCGGACGCTGAAACGTCAAGTAATATGCCAGTCCCCACGAGTACAGGTAGTGCTGCCGTGAGGCGGCGGCGCTATCGGGGTGGCCGACCAAAAACGCGCGACGGTCGGCGGTCAATACGTCCGCCAGCGCCAGCGAGTTGCCGCTCTTCAATTCGGCTTGCAAACCGCTCAGTAGTTCGGCGGCCGGCGCATCGAGCCGCAGCGTATCGACGTCGAGATGACCATGCTCGAAGATTTGTGCCAAGCCCTCGTTGAGCCAACGCGGCACATCGTAGGATGCCGAGGGGTAAACGAAGTTTTCCAGGTAAGCGTGAAACGTTTCGTGTCCCAGGCGCTGAAACATATGATCGGTGACGTAGACAAAGTCAGCTTCGCATTCTCGCTCCGCTTTTGCGATGCGTTTCTCCGACTCGGCCTTTTCGTCCGTCCATCGACGGCGTGTAGCATTCATGACTTTTTGGGCTTCGTCCTTGGTAACGCCTTGCTCGGTCAGATCGGCATTCAGTTGCGTCAGCAGCGCCGGCAATTGCGCATCGTACTGCGCATATTCTCGACGCACGGCCGCATACTTACCACGAGCAATTTCCAACTGCCGCGCATACCGAGACAGTTCGCTACCGGCCACGATCAAATTTCGATCGATGGCGTAAAACGAGGGATTTTCGAGTTTCAACTCGTGTTGCTTGCAGTAAGCCGCATATTCGTCGGTGGAACCGAACAACAACACCGAAAGTCTGGGGCGCGTGGGCTGGCGTGGCGGCAGAATGCCGGTGAAGGCGGTAAACAACTGCTCGATTCGCACAATGCATTTTCGCGTGGTTTCTTCGTTGGCGGTGCTGGCCAGCGAAAAATACTGCCCCGCATAATCTTGGTATTCGACGCCGCCACGCGTGTTGCGGCGGAGCGAAATGTTGTCGGCCTTGGCGGCTTCGATTGCCAGTCGCTGCCGAAATGCGGCAATCCGTTTGACCAGAAGTTCGCGATCTTCGCCCTCCAGCCGCTGCACCGACGCGATCCAATCGTGATTCAGCGGACGCACGACTCCGCCCATCGGCTTGCCTGGCTCGCGGTGAATTTCTACGAACATCATGCCGCGAGCATCTTCGGACTGAATTAGGCCCTGAAGTTTGCGGCCATCGCTCAATTCCACGCGATCGGTCGGCCAATTGGTGGCGTCCAGCAGTTCGCGCAGGGGCTTGCTGTCCAGCGGCGATTGCGCCGCGGAGTACTGCGGGCGGTGGCACAACACCCCAGTCACGGCAACGCAGCCGGCAAGCGCCGCGAGCCAGCCGAGCGGTGGACGGAATGTCGTCATCGGCGCGTGTTTGGTTACGGGCACAGTTTGTCTCGATTCATGGTCGCGTGACCGCTGCGTCACTACGACTATCGTACTGCGCCCACAGCAAAATGACACGTCGTTCGCCAGGTTTTCGCAGTGGCCGTAAGCTTGCGGGTGCTGGCGAGGGCTTGAGCCATCGCTAGTTGAACATGTGCAGTTGCCAAAAAATGGGCGAGCAAAAGGCAAAGACAATCGACACGACCAACACGACCCAAGCCGCGGCGATCAGCAATTCGACTGCGCAGTCCGACCAGGCGATCGACAGGTCGAGTGAATGCCGCTTGCGAATTCGCCGCTTGTACACGACCCACGTCGGCAGGATGACGGACGCCGCCAAACACCCCAAGCCAATCGAGTAATGGCCAGCCGCCAGGCAAACCGAAAGCAACGTGACGGCCAGCATTAACGTAGCCAGCGAAAACGATCGCTGTGGCGGCTCAACGACTGACTCGGCCCGGGCAATTGGGTGATTCTCCGGGACGTATTCGTGCCCGCACAAGTAGCAGCGGGTCATCCCGGTCACCCAGGTTGCGCCGCAAGTGGGACACACAAGTTTGATTTGTGCAGGACTGGGGGACATATCACTTTGCCGATCCGAGATCGCTTCCGCGCACGGGCCGACTAGTCGTCGTGCAATGCCAGAGGAAAGAGCAGCAAAAACAACAACAGCATTCCTGCATATGCGATTAACACAAATGTCAACGCGCCGACCGCTTCAGTCAATCGCCGGTTTCTGCTCGGCAGCGTCCGTTGGAAAAAATGAATACGAACAAAATAGATGATCGCCGCAGGGAAAACAACGATCGCCAGTAGCGCGGCCGCGAGTTGATCCAAACGGCAGACGCCTAACCAAACCGCAATGGCCGTCACCAACCTCAGCAAGCCAGCCAACGAGAACTGCAGCGGCACGCGGATTGGCCGCGCGGGCGGGTGGCTGCGCACGACTCCCGGAAAATCAATCTGGCAATTCGGGCACCGTCGCGTGCCAACGGGCGACTTCACGCGGCAGGTGCGGCAGGTGATCTTTGGTAGCACGGCAAGCAGGTCCCAGAAGTTCACAATCGTCCGGTAGCATTTTCGATTGGCCCTGGTGTACACGCAAGGGGCACGCGAGGGGCACGCGAGGCAATCATCGCGCGAGACGCGTTCGCTAGCAAATGGTTTTCGGCTGGGAAAATACGGACGGATCGCTGGACTTGTTTCTACGGGCGAAATCTCCTAACATCCGCCCCGCTTGTTTCGTCGAATCTCTTGCCGTCACACGGATGTGTCGGGCAAATATGCATGCCGCAAGAAAAACCTTCGCGCTGTTGGTGGTCGCTCTGGCGGCGTTGCCCGGCTGCGCGTTCCCGTTTGGCCTGGGCAAAACCGGTCCAAGCGTGATCGACCCCAAGCCAGCGAACAAAATCGATACCGGCAAAACGGCCGCCACGCCGGCCGCCGGCAGTCCCAAAGCCGAGTCGGCCAGTGGCAAAACGGCCGATGCCAAACCGGTTGACGCCAAATCGATGGCCGACGTGATGGCCGAAATGCAAAAGTTTGGCGCGCTCGAACCCGAAGCCGCTGCGCAACTCACTGAAGATTTGAAAAAAACCGATCCCGCGCTGTGGCAGCAAACCGTCGAGGCTTTTCAAGCCACGCTGGCTTATCGCCGACAAATGGAAGCCAAAGCGCGGCAAGCCTATCCGGAAACCAGCGCCCAGGCCAAAGGATATTTGCAAGAGCCGATCGGCAACCCGCCCCAGAACATTCCGCTGGCGGCCTGTCCAGCAGTTGATCGCACGCCCGCGAATTTCAGATCGTCCGCTGCACCGCCAACCACCACTGCGCGGATTTTGCCAGCCAGTGCAGCGACGGATCCAAACATCGCCGCTACACCAGGCATGAAATCGCAAAACCCTAACTCGCCAGCGGTCGCGGGGCCCGTGGCCAACGAGTCTGCAATGACAACCATGTCTTCTGTGCCGAGCGCTAGCAGCGCATTGCCACAGACGGCCCTTCGCGCGGAGCCGGTCGGCGAAAAGTTCGCGGTGGAAAAATCCGAAAAAGACAAGCACGGCGACAAGACGCCGCCAGCGCCCGATTTGTGGCCCACGGCGGGCGCGGGCCGGGTATCGCTGGCATCGCGATCCACTCAGTCCGACGAGCCAAATCTCGATTGGCGCGAGCATCTCGACGCCGCCGTGCATCAGCTCGAACGCGAAACAGCCGAAGTGCCGGGCAGCAGCGCCGATGTCAACCGGCACGTTGCACTGCGGATGATGTATCTGGTGGCTGGCCGCCGTGACGACGCCTTGCGGCCGATTCCCGGCATTGGCGCCGCGCAGCAAGATTTTTGGGCTAAAGAAATCTACGGGCTATCGACCTATCTCGATAACCAGCGAATCACCGATCCCGCGCGTCGCGCTGCCGAAGCCGCTTGGCACTTGCAAGAGGCCGTGCGGCGGTTGAATGAATCGGGACCATTGAGTCTCAAAAATCTGGCGTTTTGCAGCGAAGTCAAAAGTTTTGGCGTTTACAAGAAATTCGACAAATACGAATTCAAGCCGGATCAAAACGTCATCTTGTACGCCGAAGTGCAAAACTTCAAAATCGAGGCCAGCGAAAAAGGCTATCGTACGGCACTGCGGAGCAGTTACCAAATTCTAGATAGCCACGGCAATCGCGTCGCTGAACACGAATATCCGGTGGCCGAAGAAGTCTGCCAAAACGCGCGTAGCGATTTCTTCTTTCCGCTGATTCTCACGCTGCCTCGCCGCATTAACGAAGGCGACTACACGCTGCAGCTCACGCTGGAAGATACGCTCAGCCAAAAACTCTCGCAATCGTCGATCACGCTGACGATTAAAGACGCCGGCAATCCGGCCAGCAGCGACAAACTGAATCCGCCGCGGTAGACGGTCACCTGACTTTTCATCGCCGTGCGATTCAACGATTGAGTGGTCAAAGTGCCGCCAACATCTCGGCCAGCAGTTGCAGCGGCAAGCCGACAACATTGGACGCTTCGCCTTCGAGCAGGTGAATCCAGCCCAGGCGATCTTGATATCCAAACGCGCCGGCTTTGCCTTCCCACTGACCGCTCGCTAGGTATTCATCGATTTGCTGATCGCTAATTGCATCCATCTGTAGCGTACTGACCCCAATTCGCAAGTCGGGATTGCCATTGGGAATTTGCCAGAGGCAGACGCCACTCAAAACGCGGTGCGGCTTGCCGCGCAGCAGTTGCAACATGCGGCGCGCGTGCTGCTCATCGGCCGGTTTGCCGAGGATTTGGCCATCGACTTCGGCCACAGTGTCGCAACCCAACACCAGCCCGGCGCTAATTTGCCGGCCGGTGTCGTGCGCTTTCTCGAAAGCCAGCCGGGCGACCAACATCGCCGGCCCTTCGCGGCTGCAGGTGCCACATTCGTCGGGGTTGAGCGGCGGAACGACCGTAAAGCGATATCCGGCTTCAGTCAGTAATTCTCGTCGCCGCGGCGAACGGCTTGCTAAAATGATCTGGCCATCAAACACAGGCATATCAATCGCTGGGGTAAGCACAAGCATTCTCGGCCGAGGCAGCCGGCCGAGGGAAATTTCAAAACGCCCGACTAAGTTTTTCATTCAAGTTTTCATTCTGATCGTTGCCGCCGCACATGTCATCCCTGCCGCTTGAAATTCTGCTGGAAGACAATCATTTGCTGGTCATCAACAAGCCGTCCAACTTGGCGACGATGGGCGTGAGTGAAGACGAGCCCAGCCTGTGGCGGCAAGCCAAGGAATATCTACGCGTCAAATACAACAAGCCCGGCAATGTTTATTTGGGCGTGGTTAGCCGGCTCGACGCGCGTGTCAGCGGCGCGGTGCTGTTTGCCCGCACGTCGAAAGCGGCAGCGCGGCTGAACGAGCAGTTTCGGGCGCGGCACGTCGCCAAGTTATATTGGGCCATCGTCGCTGGCCGAACCGCCGTGGGCGAGACACTGACGCACTATGTCGCCAAGAACGAAGCTCGCGAGCGGATGGAGGTCGTCTCGCCCAGCCAGGCCGGCGCGCAACAGGCGATTCTGAGCTACCGGAAATTAGCCGATCTGCCAGGCCGTACGCTGATTGAGATCGAGCTGCAGACGGGCCGCAAACATCAAATTCGATTACAACTGTCGCACCGAGGGCATCCGATCTTGGGCGACGTCAAATACGATAGCCACGATGGCTTTTCGCGTGGCATTGCCTTGCATTCGCGAAGCGTCGCATTCGAACATCCGATCGGCAAAACGGCCATTTGCTGCGTGGCGCCGCTGCCGGCGTACTGGCCAAAATTGCCCGCACCCGCAACCCAGGGCTAGCGGACAAAAATGGCCTTAAGCGCGGTTCTCCATTGCCGGAATCACCCAGCGGCCAGATAATTCAAGCGCTGTGAGGAACCGTGCCGGTTTTCTAATTTTCACCCCAGGCGAACCGCCGTGAGCGATCCCAACCGCGAAAAGCAAATTGCCGAGGCCGAAGAGTTACTCGGCGGCAAGCACCGCAACGTCAGCTTCGCCAAGCAACTGTTCTTTGGCCGCCAGCGCGAGCAAATCCTGCCGCGATATCCCGACATTCACGCCAGTCGGCAAGCGGCCGACTTGGTCAAGTCGTTGCAGGCGTTTTGCCGCGATCGAGTGGATCCGGTGGCCATCGATCGCAACGAGCGAATTCCGGACGAAGTCATTGCCGGGTTAGGGCGGTTGGGTGTGCTCGGCGCGTGTTTGCCAACGTCGTGCGGCGGCCGTGGTTTTTCGCAAACCGAATATTGCCGGTTGATCGAAGTCCTCGGTGGGCATTGCGCCAGCACGGCGCTGTTTGTCAACGCGCATCACTCGATCGGCCCGCGCTCAATCGTGCTGTTCGGTACGCCGCAACAGCAGCAACAGTGGTTGCCCAAGCTGGCCAGCGGCGAGTGGATCAGCGCCTTCGCGCTCACCGAACCGGAAGCCGGCAGCGACGCCGCAAATGTGCAGACAATGGCCACGCCGTCGGCCGATGGCCGCGGCTGGGTGCTGAACGGTCAGAAGCGCTGGATCACCAATGGCGGCATTGCGCAGGCGCTAACCGTCATGGCCCGCACGCCGATGCCCGGCGGCGGCGATACCAAGATCACGGCGTTTCTGGTTTCGCCGGATATGCCCGGCTTTCAGGTGGTCGAAGAACGCATGCCCAAGTGCGGCGTGCGCGGCACGGCCACCAGTCGACTGGCGTTCAAAGAGATGTTCGTGCCGAACGAAAACGTGCTAGGTAAGCTTGGCAAGGGTTTGAAAGTGGCGCTGACGGTGTTGGATTTTGGCCGCACCACGTTTGGCGCCAGTTGCACCGGCGCCGCCAAGTTCTGCATGCTACGCGCGGCCCGCCATGCTGCCACGCGCGTGCAATTCGGACAGGCGCTGGCCACGTTCGATCTGGTGCGAGACAAACTGGCGTATATGCATGCCGGTACGTTTGCCATGGAGGCCGCCACGTATCAAACCGCCGCGCTGATCGATTCCGGCGGCGACGACTACATGCTCGAAACGGCCATGCTCAAAGTTTTTGCGACCGACGTGCTCTGGCGAATCATCAACGACACGATCCAGATTTTTGGCGGCAAAGCTTACTTCAACGACGAACCCTACGAGCGGATGATGCGTGACGGCCGCATCAACCTGATTGGCGAAGGCGCCAACGACGTACTCCGCTCGTTCGTGGCGCTCGTTGGCATGCGTGAAGTCGGGCTGGAACTTAAAGGCATCGTCGACGCGCTGTTCAGCCCGTTTCAGAATTTGTCGAAGATTGGTCGGTTTGCCGGCCGGCGGATCGAATCGACGTTTGGTGGAACGCACATCGCCGTTCGCAGCGCGGAATTACATTCGGAAGCCAGCAAGTTCGGACGCACGTTCGATCGCTTCGGCAAGCAAATCGAACGACTGCTGCGTAAACATCGCGAGGCAATTGTCGACCACCAGTATCAGATGGGACGAATTGGCGAAGCCGCCATCGAACTGTACGTCAGCGCCTGCGTGCTCTCGCGACTCGACGCGTTGTTGAGCGGCGAAACGCATGGCGGCGGCGACCACAACGGACATGATGGTTCCGCCAGCGATGCGAAAGCTGGACAACTGATCGCCGGCCGATACTACCTGCAAACGGCCAACCGTCGCATCCGCCGCAATCTGGCCGATCTGTGGGACAACGATGATCCCGAGACCACGCGCTGCGCCGCTGCGCTGCTTGGTTTCGCAGCGCCACAGGTCAAGAAGTAGCTGGGCCGGCAGCGACGCCGCTGATTTAGGGCAGCATCTCTTGCGAGAATTCCACCTGCGGTTGGCCCGCGCCTTTGACGGCCTTGGCTTTCATGAATTCGTTGACGTAACGCAGTTTTTCGTTAGGGCGATCCGGGTCTTTGAAGTTGTCGCCCTTCTGCAGAATCGGACGGTGTTCCGGAATTCCGCCAAAGCTCTTGGTGCCGGCGCCTTGGCAGGGAATCCAATAGCCTGTGCCGTCGGCGTCGGTCAGATAGAACTCCGGATAGCAATGCTGCGGCACCCAAACCATGCGGGCCGGAATGTGATTCACCCGGCAGAGCGCAATGAACAGCGACGTGACTTCTTCGCAATCGCCGGTGCCGTCGGCCAGAGCTTTGACCGCGCCTTTGATGGTGCCGGCTTTGTAATTGACTTTGCTCCGCGACCAATCGTAAATCGCTTCGACTTTTTCCCAGGCGCTGGCGTCTTCTTTGCCTTCCAGCGCCTCTTTGGCGGCGGCGATGATTTTGTCGTTGTTGGTTTCGATGTAAGGGCTTGCGCCGGTGAACACCAAAAGCTTGCGATCAATCTTTTTCAGATCCGGCAATTGAAACACCTTGGGGTCTTCCGGCGGCAGCAGCGAGTAACGTTTGACCTCAAACGTGACGTAGGCGTGCGCTTCCTGACCGTTAGGCAACTGCGGAATGTGAATCAACATCTGTTTGGCGTTATCGCCCAGGTTGCGATATTCCACCTTTTTGATCAGCGGCGAAACATCCTCGCTGTCAATCTTCACCTCTTGCTCGGCCCAGGCGGTGGGCACTGGCATCGAGCCGGTGATGCCCATGCATGAGCCGCCCAGCGCGGTGATCTTGACGCCCACTTTGATCTTTTGAGTCAGCGCTTTATCCAGCCGCGGTCCTTTGGTTTTGGATTCGCCAAATTGGGCAAAGGCCGAACTTGCGACCAGCAGGAATGCGGTGCAGATTAATCCACTCAGCGCGCGACGCATGGACGTAGCTCCGGTTTGTTGGCACTTCCATGCAAGAAACGGACAGGCAGTTGGCCTGATATTCATTGTAGTCAAGGCGAAACGCGGTCGGCGATTTCCAGAACTGGGCGGCGGCAAAATTCGCGGGAAATAACCGCTAATTCCGGCACAATCGGGCCAACGCCGCAATGAGCAGCGCTATTTTCCGCCCAGCAGCCGCGCGCGGGCCGGCGATCCGGGCACATCTTGCAATTCGATGCGACGGGTAGCCTCGCGCTGTTTGGCGTTAATCGCTAGCGTGACTGTGTGCAGTCCTGTTGTCAGTTCGACGGTCTGCGTTGGCCGCGTATCCAGCGGACGATCATCGATTTTGAACGCGGCGTCGCTCAGACCGTCCAGCGCGACGCGCCCCGGCGTGGTGACTTCTACCTGGAAGCGCAACCGCGTGGTGACGGCGGCTGCGTTTTTTGGCAATGCCGCTTCAACTGTCGTCGGCGGCAGAGTGCCGGAAACCTCGCTGTAGATCGACGACCAACCGGCCGGTGTTTCGACTTGCCAGCGACGCACGTACGGGGTTTTGCTAATCGAATATGGGCCGACCTTGCCAAGTTCCGAGAGAAATCGCACCAA
This sequence comes from Pirellulales bacterium, assembly GCA_038205115.1. Classification (GTDB taxonomy): domain Bacteria; phylum Planctomycetota; class Planctomycetia; order Pirellulales; family JBBRCE01; genus JBBRCE01. The sequence continues at coordinate 21,083 of JBBRCE010000045.1, read as the reverse complement.
GTCCGTGAGTTCGGCCTTGGTTAGCGTATCGGCCAGACCGACCGGCATCAACGACGGTCCGTTGGCCTGCGATTCGATCGATTCCAGCGGGATGGCAAGCTCTTTGTCGTCGACCGTGCGCAAGTTCAAGTCTTTGTCGGATTGTCGCAGTTTCACACCTGAGACCACGCGGCCATCGTCGGTGTTGACGAGCAGCGTTTGATAACCCTCTTTGATTTTGGCGCTCGGTAGCAGAATCGATTCCAGTAGGTAGTCGACTGGCGCGCTGGCGCCGACGCTGATCAGATCAGGGCCGACTTGTCCGCCAGCACCGCCGATTGCGTGGCACTTCAAGCAGTTGAGTTCCGCCCTTCGGAAGATCTGTTCGCCGCGCGCCGGGTCGCCACTGGTTTTGACATCGGCCAACAACTGTTTGATATCTTCGGCGGTGTAGGTTTTGGCCGCGCTGGTGACCTTGCCGGCTTTCAGCAGCGCGGCTTCAAGCGCGGGTTGATGAATGGCCGTGGCGCGTAACGCGCGGACCGCGAGTTTGGCGGCGTCGGCCGGGATGCTTGTCTGGTTGAGTTCGGCCGCTAGCGCCGCAGCGCCGCCTTTGCGGCGTAAGAATGCTTCGATCACCGTCGACATATTGGCGTCTTTGGCCGCGGCATCGGCTGTTGCGACGTCGCGAATGATCGGCGCGGCTAAGCGAGCGGCTCGCGGCAGATCGATGCTTGAGAGCGCGGCAACGGCCGCCGAGCGTTGCGGCAGCGAGGACTTTTCCGCCAATTCCGCCAGCGCCGTTTGGCTGGCCGCGCCGCCGAGGCTTGCCAGGCTGTCGATTGCGGCCACTTGCGCCGAGTCGTCGCCCGTGACAGTGCCGCGTGCGATCTCAAGAACTTTCGCGCGTAGCGATTCGACCTTCCAGACGCCTGCTGCGCGAATTGCGTTCTTGCGAACCGCCGGCGTAGCGGAGGCCATCAGATCGCTCAATCGCGTCAAATCGCCCGCAGGATTTTGTTTGCGCTGTTGGCTGGCCTTGATCAGCGCCGCCAACAAGTTTGCCGCGCGGGCAGGCTCCGACTGTGCGGTTTGCAGCGTTAAATCAAAGATCTTGCCCAGTTCCGGCGGGCCGCCGAGCGTGGCCACCGAAAGCAGCGCGTTTTCTTCTTGCGCGGCGTCGAGTTCGCCCTTTTTCAGCAGCGCCATCAGCGGACCGACCGCTTCTTTGACGCCCGTGGATTCCAGCGCAAAGGCAAGCTGTTTGGCACTGCCTCCAAAGGTGACCTTGCCGGATTGCATAGCCGGCAGCCAGACATCCTGCAGGTCGCGGGCGGTTAGCCACAAGCCGTAATCGAGGAACTTATCGGTTGGCTTATCGAGCGCCCGCATGGCCGCCTCGGCCGCTTCGATACTCGGAATGTTGGCCAGCGCTCTGACGGCTTCCAGCCGCACGCGCGGATGCGGGTCGGCAATCAGCGGCCGAATGATCGCCAGCGGATTGTCTAGCCGATTCTGCCACTGGCCAGCAACGCGCAATGCGGCAGCGCGAATTTCCGGTTGCTTGGCCTGCAGCAGATTTTTCAACAGGGCCGCATTGACGATATCCAGCGACTGATAGGTCCAAAGTGCTTCCAATAGCAACGGTTCGCCGCCGGCTTGCTGCGCGTCAATTGTTTTCCACCAGGCGTCCAGATCAGCAAGGACTTTGTCCGCGCCGCGCTCTTTCAGCACGCGTTTGGCATTTTGCCGCGTCCAACCTTCTGGCTTGCTTAAAAACGCGAACAGTTGGGCGTTGGTGGCCTCCAGCAGTTTGGGTCGCTCGACCAGCGGGCGATTTTTGGCCGTGATTCGCCAGATGCGGCCGTGAGTGTGGTCGCGACGCGGATCGCGAAAATCGACTTCGCCATGCTGAATAATCGGATTGTACCAATCGGCAATATAAATTGCGCCGTCGGGGCCCATTTTTACGTCGATCGGGCGAAACGCCGGATGTTTGCTTTTGATTAGCTCCGGCAACTGTTTGGACGAGAAGCCCGCGCCGTCGTCGCTGATTTGAAACCGACAGACGCGATGGGCGCGAAAGTCGTTGGTGATGATGTTGCCCACATATTCCGGGGGCAGGTGGCTGCCGCTGAGAATTTCCAAGCCACAGTATTTGGGACTACCAGGATTCAGCCCTTGCATGAATTCCGGTACGCCTTCGTTGGTGAAGAAGGCCACGCCGGGAAACACGTAATTGATGCCGCCATTGCCGGCGCCATCGGTGGCAAACGATTGCCCGTAAGCGTCAAAGTGATGCCCCCAACTGTTGACCAGGCCGCGCATCAGCACGTTGAGTTGCATCGTCTCTGGCCGGAATTGCCAAATGCCGCCGGCGTTGAGATGTTTGACTCCATACGGCGTCTCGATGTGGCTGTGGATATAGATGGACTGATTGAAGTACAGCATTCCGTCTGGGCCCCACCGTAGCGTGTGCACAATGTGATGCGTATCTTCGGTGCCGAAACCCGAGAGCATTACACGACGCCGATCCGCCTTGCCGCCCGGCGTACTGGCCGAAAGGTGAACCAGTTCGGTACTGTCGGCCACGTACGCGCCGCCATCGCCCGGCTCGACGCCGGTGGGAATCAGCAACCCGTCCGCGAACACTGTGACTTTGTCGGCTTTGCCGGTGCCGGTGGTATCTTCCAGAATTAAAATTTTATCGTTCTGTTTTTGGCCGGGCGCAATTTGCGGATAGACCTCGCTGCTGGCCACCCACAGCCGTCCTTGCGGATCGAAATTCATCTGCGTCGGCTTGGCAATCAACGGATCGGCGGCGAATAAATTGATTTCGAAACCGTCCGGCAATTGCAAAGCTTTGCGTTCTTCTTCCGGATCGGGATCAGGCACTTGCGCATCGCGCTGGGCATGGCAAGGCCGCGACAGGCAAAGTGTGGCAAGTAGCAGCAGCAAAACCGAGCGAAGAAGTTGGCGCATGGAATTTTATCAACGAGGCGAAAAAGTAGGGTTGAAGGCAAGATCAGCGGCGACAATGTCCGGCGCGCTACTTACTGGCAATCGGTTGGATTTCGAAATGATGATCCACCGGCAGGCGAATTTTGGCGATGGCTGCTTCTTGCTCGGCGATCAGTGGATCGAATTGAACAACCTCGGCGGCGTTGCGGCCTTGCTCTTCTTTCCGAAAGCCAAACAAGTAGGTTTCGTTTTGCGGCCGCCAGCGATAGAAATACAACCGGTTTTTGGCGATGATGGCCTGGCGAAGCTGTTCCGCCTGCGGGGCGTCAAAGCCGCCAATCGCCACGCCCGTTTCGAGCTGCTGCGCGGTGCTATCGCCACGGGTCTGGCCATCGATTGTCAGCGTGTACTTGCCGGGCGGAAGCCCTTTCACAACCAGTTGCGGTACGTGTAATTGGAGTTTGCCTGCCAGCGCCGCCATGACTGCGGGCGGCGTGGATGATGGTAACGCCGGAGGCCCCAGCGTTGCGCTCCGCGCAGCAAATCGCACCGCTCGATCAATTTTCAGATCGGCAACCGTCAACCCGGTGCTGCCATCGCTAGATGATTTGTGATAGTCGATGACAATCTTGCCGTCCGCAGCTTGGCCCTCGAGCGCCTCATCGAGAAACTGATCAACAACGCGATATCCGTCTTCGCGAAAATGCACTTCGTTGTCGGTCAACGTGACATGGGCCGACTTGCGAATCTCGTCCAAGCCGGCTTGCAAGTCAATCACCGACAGGCCGCGCTGCTGCCCCAGCCGTTTGATCTGTTGGACATACTCAGCCATTTGGTTGTTGTAGGACTGCGGATTAGGCAGCGGCCGACCGAGGTCTTCTTGGTTGAGCGGGGCCAGCAGCACGACGGTGGCTTTGGTGGCAGCCAACATATCCAGCAGCTTGCCATATTGTTTGGCAAACGGCTCGACGCCTGCAGTGCCCGCGAAGGCTTCGTTGGCGCCGTAGGCCACCAAGACCACGTTCGGCTGGTTGGCGACGACCATCTCCTTGAGTTGGCGAAAACCAAAGTTGGGTTGGCGATATTGGAAGTTCGCGCGGGCGTCGCCGGAAACGGTATCGCCGCTCCAACCGAGATTGCGGAAAATCAGATTCTTGTCCGGATGACGCGCGACAATCGCCGTTTCCAGATAGCCGTAGGCCTGATCGCGTTCGGCAAAGGCGCCGCCGATAATCACCACGCGATCGCCAGTTTTGAACTGCAGTTTGCTGCTGTCTGGCGCGGCTGCCGGCGGATTTTCGGCCGCCGTGGTCTGCGGAGAAATCCCGTACAGGACTACCAGCAGGCAGATGGGCAACCAGCAGCGACGAAACATGACCAATCGGTAACGAGGCGTTCGCATCAAGACCTGCTCGATAGAAAAGTGCGCAGCCAGCAACCTATTCAGTACGAATTCGCAATTCAGTTTAGCGGTCGGCTCGCCGGAGTTCCAGCGTTGACACGGGCCGACGGGGTTTTTGCCGCGACTCCAGGAGATGCCTGCGGCACCGCTTGCGTTACGTGTGAATTTCGAAGATGTCGCAATCGTTGACCACGTAGTCGGCTTTGACAACCGAAGCGTCGTGAATGTTGTTGCCCCAGGCGCGGGCGTACTTGAGCTTTTCGGCGAACTCTTCGTGAATCAGCGCGGCCGCATCCACCAGCGTACTTCCGCGACGAAGCGTATACGGCCGATCCATGGCCGGCTTGGTGGTGGGCGTTTTGGTGTAAAAGCGTACCACGTCGACCGCGCGATAGATGGCGCTACGCAACTCCGGAAGGCCATCACCCCGCAAGGCGGAAATGGGCAACTCGGCATAGTCCAGCGGACAAGCCTCTCGCAGCATTTCCAACCGCAGCGGCGCGTCTTCCAGGTCAATCTTATTGGGCACTAAGATGGTTTGCGTGAACGACAGGCCGAGGTCTTCTTCGTCGAGGTAGGTTTCTTTGCCGAACCGCGTTTTCGTAGCGTTGAACCGCGCGAGCAGATCTTGCAATTGCTGAATGCCGTCGTCGCTGTCCAAATCCACCAGCAGCACCACCAGATCGGCGCCGCGGATCAGACCCTGCAGATAGGTTTCCATGAAATCGACCGTCACCGGCGGCGTGTCGACCAACTGCACCGAGACGTCTTCCCAGGCCATCATGCCAGGCAGCGGCGTGCGGGTGGTAAACGGATAGGGCGCAATCTCCGGCTTGGCGTTGGTCAGCGCGGCCAGCAGTTGACTTTTGCCCGCGTTTGGGCCGCCGAGAATAATGGCTGTGCCGGCACCTTGCCGCGGAATGCTGACGCCTTGCGACGGCGCCTTCTTGACCGTTTTGCGTTCGGTCTCCAGTTCCTTTTTAGTGCGGCTGATTTTCTGCTTGAGCTCGGATTGCAGCTTTTCGGACGCCTTGTGCTTGGGCATCTCGCGGAGCATCACCTCCAGCCAACGCACTTCCTCCTCGATGGTCTGCGCGCGACGATACTCTTCTTCTGCCTTGCGATACTGCGGTGTGAGATTATTGGCCATTCAGGCGACTCCAATTACGCTTTGCATCCGCGAAATCGCTGGATCAACGCATTTGTGGAACTGTCGTGCGTCAGCGGCTTTTCTGCCTTGGCGTCCAGTTCCGGCTGGATGCGTTTGGCCAGCACTTTGCCGAGTTCCACGCCCCACTGATCGAACGAGTTGACGCGCCAAATGGTGCCCTGCACGAAGACTTTGTGTTCGTACAACGCAATCAGTTTGCCGAGCACGGCCGGCGTCAGTTGGTCGATCAGCAGCGTATTGGTTGGGCGGTTGCCTGCGAACGTGCGATGCGCAATTTGATCTTCGGCCACGCCGTCTGCCCGCACTTCGTCGGCCGTTTTGCCGAACGCCAAAGCCTCGGTCTGGGCAAAAAAGTTGGCCATCAGCAGATCGTGATGATCGCCCACCGGATTCAGCGACCGGCAGAAGCCGATGAAGTCGCAGGGAATCAGCTTGGTGCCTTGATGAATGAGTTGGTAATAGGCGTGCTGCCCATTGGTGCCCGGCGTACCCCAGACAACCGGACCGGTTTGATAATCGACGCGGTGGCCATCCAGGTCCACGCTCTTACCGTTGCTTTCCATATCGAGTTGCTGCATATACGCGCTGAAGCGGCCGAGGTAATGATCGTAGGGCAGCACGGCCAGCGTTTGAGCGTCGAAAAAATTGTTGTACCAGATGCCCAGCAGGGCCAGCAGCACAGGCAGGTTTTTGTCCAGCGGCGTGTGGCGAAAATGCTGATCCATTTCGTGAAAACCGGCCAGCATTTCGCAAAACGGCGCGGGACCGATGGCCAGCATCAGCGACAGACCGATCGCCGAGTCGAACGAATAGCGGCCGCCGACCCAATCCCAAAAGCCGAACATATTGGCGGTATCGATGCCGAACTTGCTCACCTCAGCGCCGTTGGTGGAGACGGCCACAAAGTGTTTGGCCACGGCGGCCGGGTCGCCCAATGCTTTGAGCAGCCAGTCTTTGGCGGTGCCGGCGTTGGTCAGGGTTTCGATGGTGGTAAACGTCTTCGAAGAGATTACAAACAGCGTTTCGGCCGGATCGAGGTCGTGAATCGCTTCGGAAATATCCGAACCGTCAATGTTGGAAACGAACCGAAACGTCATGTCGCGACGGGCGTAATGGCGTAGCGCGTCGTAGGCCATCACCGGCCCCAAGTCCGAACCGCCGATGCCGATGTTGACTACGTTGCGAATGACTTTGCCGGTCTGCCCTTTCCAGGCACCGCTGCGGACGCGCTCGCAGAAGGCCGACATTTTATCCAGCACAGCGTGTACGGCCGGAACGACATTTTCGCCATCAACGGTAATCACAGCATCGCGCGGCGCACGCAGGGCAGTGTGCAGCACGGCCCGTTTTTCGGTGATGTTGATCTTCTGCCCACTGAACATGGCTTCGGTTCGCTCTTTGAGGCCGGATTTTTCGGCCAGTTGCAGCAGCAGCGAAAGCGTTTGATCGGTGATGCGATTCTTCGAATAATCCAAAAACAGGCCGACGGCTTCCAGGCTCATCCGTTGCGCGCGGGTCGGATCTTTGGCGAACAGATCGCGAAGTTGCACGTCGCGCATTTGCGCATAGTGCGCCGCGAGCGCTTGCCAGGCCGGATTGCGGCTGAGTTGCGTGCCGGCCGAGGAAGACAAGGGCTGGCGCTTGGACTCCGGATGTTCCTTGGCGGGCGCAACGATGCTGGCCGATTGTTCGGTACGCGGGTGGTTTTCATCCCACAGCCGGAAGCCGCCGATGAAGGCGTTGTCGTTATCGCCGCGGCGGACATTTTCGGGCAGCGTTTTGATCTTCTTGACGTTGCCGCCGCCGAGCACCACATATTCGGCCTGCAACGCGGACTGCAACCGGGCGACCACATCGAACACCAGATGCCGCCAATGCTTCTTGCCAAAATGGTTATAGCCGCGGGCGCCGATGTAATCTTCGTAGGTTTTGTGGCGGTAGGGCAGGTGCGCCAATTCCAGCGGTTCGAGCACGCCATCGACAATCATGGCCGAGCCAAGGCCCGTGCCCAGACCGAGAAACAGCATGCGGCCGCCATCATAACTGCCCAGCGCCTGCATGGCGGCGTCGTTGACCAGCGTAACCGGTTTGCCGAAGGCGGCGGCAAAATCGAAGTTCACCCAGCCGGCGCCGAGATTCGCCGGTTCGCAAACCAGCCGGCCGCGATGTACGGGCGACGGAAAACCGATGCTGACCGCCTCAAATGGCCAATCGGTCGTGGCTTCCGCCACGCCTTGCATGAGTTTATCGGGCGTGAGCGTCGGACCGGAAACGAACTTTCGCGGCTCGCTCTGGCCAGAAACCAGCAGTTTGACGTGCGTGCCGCCGATGTCGATGACCAAAATCTTCATGCTGTTCCTCGAGCGTTGATATTTCAAGAAGCTTCCGGCGCCGCCGACCGTGAGGGGCAGATTTTCGAATGCTCCGAAATTCTAACGGCACAGCGCGGTAGACGTCTATAAGTGGGCGCTCAGGCAACCGCGTCTTCGCCAATACGAAAGATCGCGTGCAGGTTTTGCGATGGCAAACCAATGGACGTCAGATTGAGATTAAACGCGCCCTGCCGATTCAAACTCAGCCGTCACGCCATCGGCATGATCGAGCGAATCGCTGCCGGTGTCTGATTTCGGCCGTCGGTATTGCGGCTGCTATCAACAGACCGATCTTCCCGACAGTGGCAAACGTCATTTTTTTCCGCGCCGTTGCGCGCGGTGCATTGAACTGCGGCAGGTCGCGGCAAAAATCGTATGGCAAACCAGCGCATTTACTTTCCGGGCTTGGACGCCATCCGGGCTTACGCTGCCGTTTCCGTGCTGATCGTCCATGCCGAACAACTGCAAATCCTGCTGGGTTTTAAACCGGTTAGTGGCCTGTTTGGCGTACTGAAGCGATTGATTCCGACGGGCGCGGATTCGGTCACGCTGTTTTTTGTGCTGAGCGGTTTTTTGATCACGTTTTTACTGCTGACCGAGCAGCGTCAAACCGGCGGCATCGACGTCGGAAAATTCTATTTGCGCCGCATATTGCGAATTTGGCCGTTGTATTACCTGTTGATGGCCATCGGTTTCATCGGATTGCCGGCCGTGCTGGGCTACCAGCATTACCCCTACATTCAGCCCGACGCACAATGGAGTAGTAAGGTTCTGCTGTTTGCGGCAATGATGGCCAACGTTGCGTTATCGTTTTTGCCGGCTGCCATTCCGGTGGCACACTTGTGGTCGATTGGCGTGGAAGAACAGTTTTATTTGATCTGGCCCAACCTGATGAAGTGGTTTGGGCGGCGCGTGCCGCAGGTGGCCGTCGCCGTAATCACCACGAAGGTCGTCCTGCTGCTCGCACTGGCCAAGTTTCAAGCCGTGCATCCGCCCGGCTGGAATTGGTGGCTCGACGGCATGGTTATCTGGCTCAGACTGACGCGATTAGAAAGCATGGCGGTGGGCGCGCTGGCCGCTTGGCTGGTGTTTCGTCATCGAGAAGTTGTGAGCAGAATTGCTCACCGGCGTGCGAGCGGCGCGATTGTGCTGACGCTGATGGGAATTCACGTGGCGTTTTTCGGCAGCGTTGGTATCGGCTCGGAACTGGCACTGGCGGGGTTGTACGCCGCACTGATCGTGACACTGGGCTGCAATCCGCGGCCGATCGTTCGCTTGGACCGCCCGATTTATCGGTTCGTGGGCAGAATTTCTTACGGCGTTTACATGTACCATGTGCCGGTGATGTTTTTGGCGTTGCAATGGCTCAAACGCCTGAACGCTGCCGGCGACGTGCATTTGCTGCAAAACATGGCGCTGTTGGCGCTACTCGCGGGGCTATCGGTCGCCGTCGCAACCGGTTCTTACTACCTGTTTGAGCTGCCGTTTTTGAACGCCAAACGCAGGTTCGCCGTCGTGCCCAGCGGACCGACCGATCAGCCGCCGCTGGACGTACGAAAATTTCAGCCGGCACCGGAATATCGCCGCGCGGCATGATCCGCCCGGACTTGCCCGGAGCGTTCGCAAGCACATATTCCGCGGGACAGCATATTCTGGCGGAAAGCGGATGAGGTATGCGCTGGCGAGAAGACTGCGACAGTCGATTCCTAAATCGGCGGACGTACTTCGTCCACCAGTCGCTGCAGCAGAGTTTCGCTGGCGTCGCGCGAACTGCCCGACGGCAATCCGCGGAGAATCACTCGATGCGCCAGTACCGGCACCGCCAGTCGCTTGAGATCGTCGGGCGTCACGAAGTTGCGGTTTTCGACAAATGCCAAAGCTTGCGCGGCGCGGTACAGGCAGAGCGCACCGCGCGTACTCGCGCCCACCTGCAACTCGGCCGAATCGCGCGTGGCATGCACCACGTCCAGCAGGTAGTCGTGCAGCGAGGCTTCCATGGCCACCTCTCGGACCGCCTGTTGCAATTGAATGATCTGCTGACTGTTGAGCACCGGCGCAAGCTGATCCACTGGTTCGCCGCTGCGATGGCTGGTGAGCACGCGAATTTCGTCGGCCCGGCTGGGATAGCCAATCGAGATTCGCATCAAAAATCGATCCAACTGACTTTCCGGCAGCGGATAGGTGCCTTCGAACTCGTAAGGATTTTGTGTGGCGATCACCATGAACGGCTGTGGCAACGGATGCGTGTGGCCATCGACGGAAACCTGGCGATCGCTCATGGCTTCGAGCAGCGCGCTTTGCGTGCGCGGCGTGGTGCGGTTGATTTCGTCGGCCAGCACCACGTTGGCAAAGATTGGCCCGCGGCTGTACACAAACTCGTTGGTGCGGTTGTTGTACATGCTGCTGCCGAGAATATCGCTGGGCAACAAATCCGGCGTAAACTGGATGCGGCAAAAGTCACCGCTGACACTTTTGGCCAGCGCCTTACCGATCAGCGTTTTGCCCACGCCGGGCACATCCTCCAGCAGCAAATGTTCGCCAGCCAACAGCGCCACGACGCACAACCGCACGACTTCGGGCTTACCGAGCACCACCTGGGCGATATTCGCCTCGAGTTCGGCCACCCGTTTTTGGCTTTCGATCGACATGCTGATCCGCTGACGAAGTGGCGATGAGGCGGGCAACAGCCCTGGCGGCTCAGCTTAGGCGTGGTGACTTTTCTTGACGCCTACAAACGACTGGTGCGCTTTCATGCAGACCTGCCGAAACGTTTCCGGACGCGAGACGCCCCGCAGTCGCAGCACTTCGATCGGGCCGCGACGGAACACCAGGTCGCCGGCATGATACCATGCCTGGCCGGGCAAGATGTCCAAATCGATGGCGTCGAAGCGGTCCAGATCGACGAATTGGCCGTCGACGCCCGACATGCCATTCAAAATGACCACGCGGCGATTCGTCAAACGATAGCGTTGGCCAACGATTGGCGCCACATTTTTGAAGTACAACGCCATGGCAATCGGAATGGCGGGCAGCATAAACAGCTTGCCCAACCGAAACGCGCTATCCGGATCGCCCAGGGCAAACAGCCGGCCCATCAGCCGGCCCATTGGCGAATTGGCAATGGACGGCCAGACGATCATCGTGGTGACTTCGCTCGTTTCGGGCGGCGCCACGCCGGCAATTGACTGTTTGACCACCGCATTCATGAACTTCCGCCCTCAAAGGATCCGTCGTTCGCCCGTTTGTCGTACGCCTAGAGTAACAAACGAAATTCCAGGCGTCCAGCAGAGTGCCTGCGTTGGTTAGCCGCCAGCCAGCGCGTACCAATCGATTGGCTGGCGAAACTGGCGTTCGCCGTAGGCAACTTCGCCGAGCACGGGCGGCAATGCGCGGGCGCGGAGTTCTGCCAGATTGCTGCTGATGCTCGGATCGTCCGGCAGCGGCCGCGTTTGATTCAAGACCACGCCGGCCACATTCAAGCCGTTGCGAAAGGTCATCGCCACAATCAAAGTCTGCAGCGCCTGATTGATGGCCCCGACGCGATTTTCGGCCACCACAATCAGCGGATAGCCCAGCTCATCGGCCAGATCGGCCACGTACTCGTCGTCGCCCAACGGCGACATCAAACCGCCCGCGCCTTCAACAATGACAATCTCCGAGCGGCTGCGCCAGTATTCCACGCCGGTCCGCAGCAGGTGCGCGTCGATCCGTTTGCCTTCCGCGACGGCCGCCAAATGGGGCGCCAGCGGCGCGGCAAAACACTGCGGGCAGACAATCGTCAACTCGCCCGGTTGGCCGGCCGCCCGCCACAGCGCCACGGCGTCGTCGGAGATCAGCCGCCCATGCTCGCTGCGGCAGCCACTGGCCGCAGGTTTGTACACTCCCACCTTTTTGCCGGCAGCGACCAATGCGGCGGCAATCATTCCGGCCACGTGCGTTTTGCCGACGTTGGTATCGGTACCGGTGATAAACAGGCCGGGCATTGAGCGGAGGAAGGGGGCGAGGGGAAGAGAGGGGCGGAGGTGGCGAGCAAAAAGTTGCGGCGCGTTAGCGCGGCGGGGGACCGAAGTGGATGTTTGGGTCGGCGAGGTCCACGTTTTGATAGCCGGCGATTTCTGGTTTGATGAACAGTTTACCCGTTTCGTCCACGGTATTCACCTGCACTTCGCCCAGATCGAGTTTCATCGTCATGCCGGCCGGCGGCCATTGAATCTCGACATGGCGCGGCACGTAGGCGCCGCTGAGTGAGTCGCGACGATACTGATTGGTGATGGCGGTGGCTAATCGCTGGTTTTGCGGATCGTAAAGATGCTGCTCCAGCACCCAGGCCCGCGCCTCGTCGATGATGGTGACTTTGGTGAGTTCGACGTTGTTGCTCATGAATTTGGTGACGACTTCCAAACCGCCGGCCGGTCGAACCGTGGGGCCCGAGTGTTTGCCGGACGGATCGAAATGCACTACGCCTAGCGCCTCGTTTAGCCAGCGCGGTTCGACCGGAAAAATCTGTCGCGCGGCGCTCGATGCAAATTGATCGTGCCGGCAAAAATAAAACGCCGGCGGCTGATTGCGGCGAATCCAAAGCCAAAAGATTTGGTCGTTGCTGCCCAGATCGAGCTCTTCGCCAGTCAGCGATGTCGACGCTTGCAGCCGAAAACCGTTGGGCTGCTGCATGGCGATTTTTGCCCGCAAGCTCGGAAAACCCGCGACGCTGATCGAGCCTTGCGGCGCATTGAGCGAGCGGATTTTATCGCTGTTGGTGTTGACCGCAGTGATGACTTGCTCCAGCGAAGGTTGCGGCGGCAACACCCGCGGCGCTGGCTGCGTATATTGTTGCAACATTTGCGGACAACTGGCGCCCGTCGTGCAGAACAGCAGCAGAGTCGTCGCCAGCCAACCGGCCGGGCGAAGCAGACGTTGCGAATTTGACGAGCCGTTCATAGGCGGTGCCACATCAGAAATTGAAATCAGGACGCTGTCTTTACGTCACTTCGGCAAATAACAAATGACCAAGCTCGGTTTGAATTTCCGCGGCCCGCGTGTCGTCGGGCAGCAAAACCGTCACGCGATATTCCACCTCGCGACTTGGGCAAAACAAAATCATCGTTTCGCCCTGCGGCGTTTGTTCGGTTTCTTCCAACCGCAACGCGCGGCGTCGCGTCAGGAGCAGCGCCAGCACGTAGCGCATGTCCTGCTTGTCAGGCACGTCCAGCAATTGATCGAACAGATCGAGCATCGCATCGTTGGGCGCGAGTTTCGGTTTGCCGGCTTCGGCTAGCGGCACTTGCGACTTCCACCAGGCGATGGCCGTTTCTGGCGGACCCTGCCAGGCATCGGCGGCAAAATCCTGCCGCTGCAACTCGGCGCCTTGGCGCGTCAGCAGCGAATAAAACGTCTCGCCGGGGCGCAGTTCGCGACCGCTTTGCGCACAGTGCCGGGTGGAGCGTTGAATTTCGTAGTCCATAGTGCGCCACCGATCTAACCGGCCGTAAAAAACCGACTGCTGCTGCCGTCGCCGCCGATGTTGACGATCACTTCTTGCCGGCACTTCGGGCAGCGTCCCGAGTAATGACTGCCGGCCGTGGCAATATAAATGCGGCTGTAAACATCGCAGCACGCATAATGAATGCCTAAGAATTTGCGTCCACCCCGCGGCGCTGGCGTGGCCGGTTCCGGATTTGTCGGACTGACCAGATCGAGATTTCCGCCTTGCATGTCAGCAGTTCCTGGCGATTTGTCGCGAAGTCTATCTTACCGGACGCGAAGGATAGCCAAACCGGCCGCCGCCGAGAAGAGCAACTCCGCTGCTAGCAAACCGCCGGGTGCCGGCAACATCAGCCGGCAACTCATCCGGCCGATTCCCAAACTTGCACGGCGTCTCACCACACGTTGCCAGCACGCTCAACTTGTTTCCCGCCTGCTGATGGCGCAGAATGGATTTCCGGCGCGTTTCGATCGCTCGAACGGGTCGCTTTCCCCCGCGCGACAAACCCGCATGACGAACCCGCAGCATGGCAGTCGCGTTAAATTGCGCACATCACGAGTTGACGATGAACCTCAGGCCCAAGCTAACCCGACGACGATTTTTAACCACCGCGACCACCGGCGTGGCGGCGTTTGGGCTGTACATCTGGCGTGTCGAACCGCATTGGCTGCAAGTGGTGCGTCGGCCCATGCCCATCGCGCGGCTTCCGGCGGCATTGGTCGGCAAGTCATTGCTGCACGTGAGCGATTTGCACATCGGCCCGCATGTGGACGACGATTATCTTTTGCAAACTTTCGAGACGATTCGCGGGCTAGCGCCGGAGATCGTCGTTTATACCGGCGACTTTGTGAACAACAGCACGGATTTGCAGCAGCACGCCCCGCGAATGTTTCCGAAACTTGCCTGCGGAACCCTCGGCACGTTCGGAATTCTGGGCAACCACGATTATGGTTCCGGCTGGCGCAACTTCGCTTCCGCGCAGCGCGTCACTTCGCTGGCGGCCGATGCCGGCGTGCGAATCCTGCGCAACGAACTGGCCAATGTCAGTGGCTTGAAGATCGTGGGCTTGGACGACCTTTGGGCAGGTCGCTTCGCACCAACGTCCGTGTTGCCGCAACTCCAGCCTGACGATGCATCGCTCGCACTGGTTCACAATCCGGACGCGGCGGATGAAAGCGGCTGGGAACAATATACGGGCTGGATTCTCTGCGGTCACACGCATGGCGGGCAGTGCAAGCCACCGTTTTTGCCGCCGCCGTGCCTGCCGGTCCGCAATCGTCGCTACACCAGCGGAGAATTTGCCTTGGCCGGCGACCGCCGCATGTACATCAGCCGAGGCGTCGGCCATTTGCTGCGCGTCCGCTTCAACGCCCGACCGGAAATCACGCTGTTCGAATTGACAACCGCATGATTGCTAACGGTGTGGACGATCCAAAGTCCCGCCTGGCAAGCGACAATCACTTCTGATCCGGCTACTTTTCGAGTTCCTTCCGAACGGCCTGCAGCATTGGCTCGACTGGCGAGTCAGCCGCTTCGGACGTTTGCCGTAAAGTCGATTTTTCTTTCCACTTCAAATCCAGAAGTTTGGCGATGGCGTGCGCTGCTTCAATGCGTCGCGAATTTGCTTCTCGCTCTCGCCGGGCAACCTGCAGCGGGTCTTCGTCGGGCTTGGGTGAACCTGCAGGCTCGTCGAGCAGCGGACGCAAGGAAATCGCTAACTCGCGATTCGGGCGCGCATCTTCGGCAATCTGGCGCAGGGCAAGCGATCGATCAAAGTCCGATGCGGCGCGATCAAGTGCCAGGCGCGAGCAAAACCGCACGCCACGGTCCGAATCGATTTGGATGAGCAACGAACGAAATTTGAAGCCGCACAAGATCGCGCTAAAGTCTGAAGCTTCGAGATTGTCTCCAATTCGTCGGACGCATTCGGCCGCCTACCGAAATTTGAAGCCGCAAAAGATCGCGCTAAAGTCTGAAGCTTCGAGATTGTCTCCAACTCGTCGGACGCATTCGGCCGCCTGCGCATCAGTGAGATCGGCAGCTGCGAGGATCTTGACGACGGCCTGCCCTGCGTGCAGGCCAATTGAGCCATTGGTTGCGTTGCCGCGGTCGGAGATTAAAGCCGATAAAGGATTGATGTAATGCGGATTTCTGGATTTTGCCAGGATTTCGATGGCAATTCGCCGCGCATTGGGCTCTGCCTTGGTATCGGCGGCCAGAATGAGCGCGGTCGCTTCAACGTGTTCCGGGTCGAAATATTCGAGGGCCGCGATCAACGGCTCGCCGAATGGTCCGCTGGCACAATCGCCCAGCGTTGCGATAAGTTGTCGTTTGCTCGCAGAGTATTTCGGAGCGCTTTTGTCGCCAAAAAACACCAAACGCTCGGCGGCAAACGCGATGCGTGACACGGCGCGCTGCATATCAAAACGCAGCTCCGTTCCGCGCGCGACCGCATCGAACTTAGCCAGGCGTTTTAAAAGAACTGGCACGTCCGACAGTTCGCCGCACGGGCCGAGCAAGTTGGCAGCCGCGCCCACGGCGTCAACCGTGGCTGAATCCAGGGCTAGCACGCGTCGGGCGGCGATCGACACTTGCTGAGCATCCAGCGCAGCGATGGCCTCAACAGCCACGCCGCCATGGTCCATCTCGTAAATGCCATCATGAGGCCAAACGTCTTTTCCCCGGCCGTTCACGATTTCCCAAAGCAACGGGGCGGCCTGACGGTGACGGAAGCGACCCAAGGCAACCATGAGTTCCGTCGGCAAATCGTAGCGAACGCCACTTTGGCCGTCGCGAATTTCGTATTCGTCAAATCCGCGGTCCGCCTTTTTTGAAACTGCCGCTGTTGCCTGCACATCGATGATCGACTTTAATCGCCGTAACATGGCCGGCGCGGATTTTTCCGCATCGAGCACCAGCAGCGACCGCGTGGCTGCACGAGCAACACGCGGATCGGGATCGTCAACAAGGTTGATCAGCGCGGAAACAAGTCTATCGGCTTTGGATTGCATCTGGCCGATCGCAATCGCCGCATCGTACCGCTCGATGGGTGCAGTTGCTTTCAAACAATCAAGCATGAAGCCGATACATAGTTCGTCGGCTTTGCCGCGCAGCCCAAGCAGCATCAGCATGGCATGTTGGCTTTTCGGCGGAGCGGACGGATAGGCTTTCAGCATTAATGCCACGTCGAATGTTAGATCGGGAACATGCCACGAGAATTGAGCCCCACTCCGAAAGCTTTGACATTGCATGACAAATTCGTCATCGTCTAAAGATTGGCCCGCAATCAGCTTGGCGGCCAGCGACCGATGGAACGTCCGATTGAGCTCATCCGCGCGTCGCTCGGCGTCGATATCTTTGTGCCGACGCTGGTCGACAATCTTGGCCGCTTCCGCGGATATCGGTTTGCCGGCAATCAAGTCGCGACCGAGCTTTTCCGCTCGAAGCATTCCCGACCGCAAGCGCCACTCGTCGCATCCTAAGTCGTCGCTTTTCGAATCTTTCCTGCCTGGGTTGAGGGAATCGTGCGAGAGGCCCTCCGCCAGCCAAAATGAATCGACCTGTTTGGGTTCGAGGCCTTCGATGCCAAAATCAATCAGCCGGTGCATCGCGACAACAGCGTCGAGCACGGCGTGCCCTTGCTCGATCCGCTGTTGGTCGCCGACGATCGATGGGGCAACGAACAGCAGTAGGAGGATGATTTGCCAGATTGACGCAGCGTTGCAGATTCGCATGAAGATTCCATTCTTCTAAGTGGCGATTTCGATCGAGAGGCGAATTTTCGTCCTCCGCGTCTTCACTTCATGGCAATTGTGCGGGCGAGCGGCTTGAGCACGTTGTCGATCACGTAACCGTCAACCATGTCGCGGCAGATTTGCGCTAATTTATCCAGCGTTTTCACAAACGTGTTGTCCGGACTCAAGCTGCCGTATTGGCGGGCGGTGACGTACACGCTGATTTGGTCTTCCGGATATTCGCCGCTGCGGATCTGAAACGCATTGGTCCGCGTTTCGATGCTCAACCGGCATTGCACGCGGCAATCTTCGTCCAAGGCCAACGTGATCGAGGGCTCGTGGTTGATGACCTTGGCACCCGGCATTTCGGCCAGTTTTTCCAGCGCGGGACTTAAGCCCAGCGCTTCGGCCACCAGCAAGTTTTGGTTGCCGCGGTAGGTGAAATCGAAACCAAACAGCAGATCCAGCGCTTCGCAATCCAGCGGGCTGACCGACAGCAAAAACGGCGCAAGCTCCAGAACCAAGCGGTGCTGCTCAAGCGGCTGCTCGACGTTGGCCGGATTGACCTGCCCTGAGCAGATGCGGCGATTTTCGACCGTTGCCCAGCGATACTGGCCGCGTTCTTTTTCTTCTTCCAGCACGAAGTCTTTTTTATCGCGGCAATAAAACTTTTTCATCGTGGGATACTTCTTTTGCACGCGCTCGAAATAGTGCAAAATGGTTTCACGATTGGTGGGCAGTTCCATCTCGGTGCTGAGATTCATGTTGACGTAAAAATCGTCACTCAACGAGTTGTAGCTATTCATGCTGGCCCTGTTTTTCGCACATTGATCGGGGGAAACGCCGCGGAATGTCGAGAAGTGGCGGCGACAACGGCAAACCCTAAGCATAGAGACTGTAAGGCGGTTATGTCAAAGCCGACAAAGTGCCGGGTGACTTGTTCCAACCCCCGCCGCGTAGCAGCCTGCAATGTTTTAACCGCAGAGGAATCTTTTGATGACGACAATACACGCGAGTCCAAGCATCAAGGCTGCCCAGCGGCTGCGAACTTTGCCACGGACCGACACCGCGCGCCTGACGTGGCAGTACGCGGTGTTTGCCACCGAACTCGGCTACATGGCCCTGGCAGGTGACGATCAACTGCCGCAATGGCTATCGATTGGCCACAGATCGGCGGCTGCCGCGCGGACCGCGCTGCGCGAAGCGATTGCCGCGCATGCGCCGCACGTCGAATTGCACGAAGACGTCGATTGGAACGAAGAATTCCAACAGCGACTGATGGCCTATGCGGACGGCGACCCTGACAACTTTTTGGACGTGACTATACCCCTGTTGCGGCAGCCGTTTGCCGCGCAGGTTGCCCTGCGCTGCCGACAGATTCCCTACGGCCAAACGCTTAGTTACGGCGAGTTAGCCTTTAAGGCAGGCAGTGCGCGTGCGGCGCGGGCGGTGGGCAACACCATGGCCGGCAATCGGCTGCCGATCATTGTGCCCTGCCACCGCGTGCTGGCGGCCAGCGGTGCGCTGGGCGGTTACTCGGGCGCGGGCGGCTTGTCGCTCAAGCAGCAACTGTTGGACTTAGAAGCCAAAAACGCATTCCGCGTTAAGCATTCGAAGTCCAGCCGCGTCAATCGTTGAATAAGCCTTTGACGATGGCGATGAAGCCCAGGATGGCCAGAATCGGTGGATAAAAGAAGATCACGCCAGCGGCGTATCCGGCCGCGAACCAAATAATGGCAATCACAATCATCGCCACGCCGCCGAGCACGCCGCTGTTGGTGCTGCCAAAGCCTTCTTCGCGCCGCGCAACGGGGCGCGGTTTGGACTTGGCCACCGGCTTTTTGGCCGCCGGATTGCCGGGACTTTGATACGGATTGCTGGCAAAAAGGCTCTGGCGCTGAGTGGCCGGATCGGGCGTCGATGGCGGCACGCGATTCAACGCCTCCAGCCAATCTTCCTCCGTGTTGGACGAAGCCACGGGCGCGGTGGGCTTATAATCGGCAAATTTGAAGTCCGGCTCTTCGTCCGGCACCAACACCGCCACCAACGGCTCGGGCGCCGACGCAGCAGCCGTCACCGGCTGGCTGCACTTCGGGCAGCGGACTTTTCGACCGGCAAATTCGTCTTTCACGCGCAGCTTTTGCCCACAAGGGCACATGAAGTCGATCGGCATAAAGTCGATCGGCATATTCGGTCGCCAGGCAAGAGGTCGGTTGCGAGCAGTCTGACAGGTGGGCGATTCAATATAATTTCACCCACTTTGAGGGGTCAATATCTCGTCCCAGAAATTTCGCGCACGCCACGGCCTGCCGCTGTGGCGACAGCCTTCAAGCAGGCCGCACGTCACAATCTTAAGGTCGCCGGTTTGCGTTGTCACACCACGGAAGAAACCAGTCGAGGGCGGACCGAACGTCGGCAATACATGATCGTGCCGGCGCCGCGACAATTGCCAGGCCGGCGGTAGTGGAAGGGCTTGCAGTCGATCGGTACGGTGCTGCAAATCGTCACCATAGACGGCGTTGTGACCAGCGAGGAAAGTTACTTTCTGGTCAGCCTGCCAGCCCAGGCCAAGGCGTTAGCCCGCGCGGTCCGCGAACACTTTGGTATCGAAAGTGCGATTCGGATTCGGGAAGTCACTCGTGCCGAAGTCGCCAGTCGCATCCGACGCCAGCATGGTCCGCAAACGGCGGCCTGGTCACGAAGATTGGCAGTGTCCATCTTGTTGCCCGACCCTCGACGATACTATCCGTGGCAAGCGCAATCATGCGTGCCTCTCAAGCAGCGCGCTGCAAAGCATTCTGCTGGGCTTCGCCGAGAAATAAGATGCGATTGCCGTGTGCTCGCGTCCGCCACCACCGCCTGTCACGTTGCCGCCTAAAATGGCTTACTTCGACGGACTGCTAAGTTAACAGGGGGCGACTTTGGATATGAAAGCCGATAATTGCGGAATTCGTTTTGCGGTTTGCTTGTGTTTGCTAGTCGGATTGCTTCTCAGCGCCTGCGCGCCTAAGGAACGACCGAAAAATAACTTCCTCTGAGTGAGACGCCCGCTGCTCGTGATAGCGCGCGTCGACCCGAACGAAAAACGGAAGTTATTTTTCGGTCGTTCCTAAGGCGGAGACGGGACGCCCAATTCTCAAGCAAATGTTTCTGCCGATGCGAAGGGCATCCGATCAGGACCTTCCGAGGGCATTGATGGCACCAGCGAAAAGCTATCCGATCTTCCACAAAGCAGGCAAAGTTCTTTTTGCGCCGCGATCTTCTCTGCAAATCCACCTAGAGTGCCACTGGAGACTGACATTGAGAAATACTGGTGGCAGTTCATGGACAACAGCGTCAACGAAAGTGTGTTGAACGGAAACTTATCACTTGCCGACTCACTTCTTCTAGCGATGCAAGAACATGCTGATGAGCATCATAGCCCCGCTTGGCGGACCCGCGTCATTCAAGTTCAGTCTGAAGATCTGAAATGGCTAAACGGGCTTCGAGAGGCGGATAGGAACGAACTTTTGGAGCTTTTCCGCAAGTCCTTTAAATCGACAGTAGAAGGAATACCAGTTAGGAACGACCGAAAAATAACTTCCTCTGAGTGAGGCGCCCGCTGCTCGTGATAACGCGCGTCGACCCGAACGAAAAACGGAAGTTATTGTTCGTTCGTTCCTTAACGCGGCCGAAAAACTAAGTAACATTTTTCCCGCGATAGACTTACTTCAAAAGCTTGGTGGACGTGAAACAATATGGTTTAAGGGCCTGTACTCGGCGTCCTGCAAATGGATTCAGTTGCGCGACGGCATTGTCGAGCCAAACCGAGTAGAGGAACTGGAATCGTTGGGAACGGCCTTAACAGACCGTTGAAGTATTCCCAATTCCCGCGCGGTTGATACACTGTTGGCCTGGTGGGCAATGTCAGTCAAAGGAGTACCTGACCGTGGCGATGGGCAAGCGGAAGCAACTGCAACAAGAACTGTTTTTGGCCGCGGAG
>JBBRCE010000044.1:0-41660 GCA_038205115.1 Pirellulales bacterium | reverse complement strand
GCGGTGCACGTTGATGCCGACGTGAGCGCGCAAGTCTCGACGTACTACTTGGCCAACGAAACCACCGCCACTTGGTCGGGCCTGGAAATCGCTGTGCCGGCGGAAGAGTGGAACTCTCGTTTCGGCGCGCTGCCGCCGACCCGCTTAGCGACCATCCTGTTGAACATGGCGCAACACACAGACTTGCGGCGTTATCGCAAACACGTTCGCGGCGTAAAACGCAAACCGCCGCCGCGCAGCGGCAGTTCACCGCACGTCAGCACCGCCCGCCTGCTGGCCGGTCAGGACAAATGACAGCTTGAAAGGGATGGCCGTGAACGGTTACAGCGACTCAGGCCTGATCTTTCTAGGCAACTTGAACTTACGAAAGTTGTATCTTTCTGAAACGCAGGTCAGCGACGCCGGCGTTGCAAATCTGCGGTTTTTGATGGACCTACAAACCTTGTGGTTAGAAGGCACTCAGGTTACTGCCGCAGGCGTGAGCGCACTTAAAATACTGCTGCCGAATTGCCAGATCATCTTGAATTCTGGCTTCGGAATATCTCCGCCGACCGAGCCTGCAAAATGAACTCTGCTTCTGCTCCTCGCCGCCGTTGGTTTCAATTCAGCCTGCGCACGCTGTTGCTCGTGATGACTGTCATCGCCTGCGGCTGCGGTTGGCTGGCCTGGAAGATCGAGCACGCACGTCGGCAACGTGTGCTCGTGGAAGAACTTCGCACGTACCCTGCCTGGACGCGATACGATTACGAATTGACGCCCGAGGGGTATTGGAAGGGGGCGATTGAATCGCCAACGCCGCTGTGGTTGCGGCAAGTATTCGGTGTCGATTTTTTTGCCACTGTTGTGGAACTCCAGATCGAACCGAGTGACAAAAGTTACCAAAAGTTCCTGCCGAACTTTCCGCACCTCAAAGCGTTACGTTATTTGAACTTGGATGACGGCACTGGCGGCGCAAATCCTACCAATCCGCTGACTGATGCAGGCATGGAATCGATCGCCGCGCTCAAAGAACTCCGCGAACTACGCCTCGACGACACGCAGATCTCCGACGCCGGAATGAAGTATTTGCAAGGTTTGACGCGGCTGGAAGTCTTGTTTCTTAAAAACACGCACGTCGGCGACACCGGTTTGCAATCTCTGCACGAACTGCACCGACTTCGCCTTCTCGACTTGAGCGGTACTCAAGTCACCATCAATGGCTTACTGCAACTACCTTGCTTGAAAGAACTCGATTCGCTGACTTTCGCCGATACAACTATCACGGGCGAGCAACTGGCGCGATTGCCAGACATGCCGAAATTGACATCGCTCCGTCTGCATGGACTGCAACATATCGATGCCGGCTTGGAGCATATCGAGCGCTTTCCGGAACTCGTCGATTTGGACCTCGACGAGACCGATCTGACCGGCGTTGGCATCCAGCGATTGGCCAACGCCAAAAAGCTGATCGGGCTCAAACTACGTGGGACACACATCAAGCCCGCCGATTTCAAATACCTATTTCCCTTGCAGAACCTGCAAGCCGTTCTTTTGCCGGAATGCGATCAGCAGGACACTTTAGAACTGCAGGCAGCATTGCCAAATTGCAGAGTCGGGCGAGCAAATTCCCCTTGACCACCATGCCTCCTGCCAAACTGCGCCGCCGCTGGTTCCAATTTAGCTTGCGCATGCTACTGATCGCGGATATTCGTTGTAACCAAAGCGGTGCGTTTTGCTACTACGGCGCTCCAATATCCCTCAAGCCGCCGGGTTGCCAGCCCGGCGGCTTACGATAAAACCGAATTGTCAAAGAATTGAATTTCAGTAATTTGCGGCGGGCGTTTTTCATGGCCCGCACCGGTCGGCATTGGCCGTCTGATCGTGGGCGACTCGGGCCAGAGAATGGCAGCGATCTCCGGCATTTTGCGGCGACGTTGACAATATCGATTTCGCCACGGCAGGATTGCTCGCGCGGGCGTCCTCGCCGGCTGCGTAACTGCCCGGCTCAACGCCTGAAAAACGCTGCTGTTACGCTTTGCGCCGCGGCGTACTTCGCGCTCTGTTCAAATTGCTGGTTGGATACGCTACCTGCGCTGCTTTGAAAGGCCCGTCGCCAGGCGACTTTCATCCCGCTTGCGCCTTGAGAAGTGCAATCGCGCGTGTGATAATCTCCGTAGGCATGCGGGGAGCGATGTGTTGGCTGCCATCGTCCTTCGGATTCTTTTCGATTCTCCAAAACCATGCTCGCACCCGCCCGTTTGCAGCCAGATCATTCCCACCTGTTTTTCTGAAGACGGAGAGCTTGGCCCATGCAGAGAAAGTTTACAACAGCAGCATTCGTAGTGGCTGCCTTGGTGTCGTGTACGTTCAGCGCCCTGGCGGTCGACGAAACCAAGGAACTGCCGCGTCACGACGGCAAGCCGGCGGACATGACCAAGCCCGTGCAGGTTTACGTCTTGCTGGGCCAGTCCAACATGGTGGGCCTCGGCAAGGTGGCATCGCTCGAAGACGCCGTCAAAAACAAGAAGAAGTATTCGTACATGGTCGACGATGCCGGCGCTTGGGCCGTCCGCAAGGATGTCCGCAACGTGTTCATCATGTCGCTCAAACTTCAGCACAACGACTGGATGAGCGTCACCAACCGAAAAACCCTCGGCCCAGAGTTCGGCATTGGTAATCAACTTGGCAACGCCATCGAAGCCCCGGTCATGATTCTCAAAAGTTGCATCGGCAACCGCAGCCTCGGCTGGGATCTTCTGCCGCCGGGCAGCGAACCTTACGAGTACGAAGGCAAGACGATTCCCGGTTATCGCGGAACGCCAACCAACCCCAAAGGTAATGGCGAGAAGGTCGCCACCGAATGGTATGCCGGCAAGCAGTACGACGATGACGTTGAAGGCGCCAAGCAAATCCTCGGCGATCTCGACAAATACTACCCCGGAGCCAAGAAGTACGAAGTCGCAGGCTTCTTTTTCTGGCAAGGCGAAAAAGACAGCGGCAAAGCCTCGGACTCGGATCGCTACGAGAAAAATCTCGTCCACTTTATCAAGCAGTTGCGCAAGGACTTCGACGCCCCCAACGCAAAGTTCGTCCTCGCCACGCTGGGCGAAGCCAAAAAGGGCGAAGGCGGCAACAAAGGAAAAGTTACCGACGCCCAACTCGCCGTCGATGGCGAAGCCGGCAAGTATCCCGAGTTCAAAGGCAACGTGGCCTGCGTCTACTCCAATCCCTACTGCCACGGTGGCAGCGGCAACTCGCACTACGACCACAACGCCGAAACCTACATGGACGTTGGCGAAGCCATGGGCCGCGCCATGCTCGACTTGCAAAAGAAAAAATAGCGTTTGGAAATTGCCGCCTCCGCGGCAGGCGCAGCCCACTGCTCCGCCTGCCGCCAGGCGCAATGAACACCGCATTTTCGCCTCCGGCAAACCGCATGCGCCGTTGCGAATGTCAGGTCTACGGTCATGACGACGTCGCGATGGGACAGCGAACGACACGGAAGGAGCTTTTGCGATGCGAATGCGTATCACTTTTGCGTTGGCGGCAGCGGTATTGCGTTCGTTTAGACCGCAATTCGCTTTACGCTCAATATTTATTCTTATTTTTATTATCGCTTTCGCGATTTGGCGGCCTTGCGTTTGGAAATCGGAGATTTCGGCTGAATCGCATGCGCAAGATTGGTTTCGAGTTCATAGCTGCGTGACGCGGCCCGATTCTTTGCGATGGGAACAATTGCATGACGAATACTTCATTCCACTCGTTTACGAGCATGAATCGAAGGGAACGCATGACGCTTACCCAGAATGGTTTCTGGACACGGTTGTACAAGGCGATTATAGCCCAATCCGATTGCTCGATTGTCAATCGATTCGTATGGATCCCGGCCAAAGTTCCTGCAAACAATTTGCATTTCATTTATCACAGTTACGACACTTGGAAGTCTTGAGGGTCGAGCAATCCTTGCTGTTGGACTTGGGCGTGCGGCGATCCATCATGGGCCTGCCCAAGCTAAACGTGCTGAACATCCGAGGTGCCGCAGGAAATGTTTTGCAGGAACCGTGTTCCTATGCATGGCTCAAAAAATGCCACAAGCTTTGTTGCCTAAGCCTCGATCGTATTTCGTTAACGTCGGAGCAGGCGGCCGAGATTGCCGAACTTCAGAACATCAAGCGACTCCGATTCGAAGATTTGATCGTTGCGGATGGCGATCGCCGGAAGCTGACGGATTTGACCTCCACTGCGAGTATTCTTCCGTTCTATCTCCCAAACATTTCACTCGACCCCGCATTGCTATTAGACCCTCATTAGGAACGACTTAGGAACGACCGAAAAATAACTTCCTCTGAGTGAGACGCCCGCTGCTCGTGATTGCGCGCGTCGACCCGAACGAAAAACGGAAGTTATTTTTCGGTCGTTCCTTAGCCGAATTCAAAGCTTCGAAAACAAGTCACAACACAGACCGTTTGAGTCCAACGAGCGAACATTGATTTCGTTGAGCGGTCGATTTACGCTTGAGGCATGATGTTCGCCATGAAAGACTGGATACATTGGCCGCGGCTTCAGCTTAGTTTGAAATCGCTATTTCTGGCGGTCATGTTGATCGGAGTCTACCTTGCTCCGCTTGGGCGCTAGATGTCGGTCATCAAGATCGACAAGATTCGGTTCAAGCGACCGGGCGTACAAAGGTACTAATCGCCACGGATGATGCGCCCGGATTCGAAATCGTGCCAGGCGGATCCGTTGGCGGCGGGAGAATCCACAAGCTGGGCGCTGCCTGCCATGCTTACTGTGACAACTTACGGCCAGGGAGAACTCATGAAAGTCAGCGGACGTTGCCCAAAATGCGATTCCACGGACATCATTGCCGATGCGATGGTCATTGACCGTTTTAGAGCGTCGCTGGGCGAAACGCATTTGACGATCGCCACGTTCCAAAATCCGGGCGCGTTAATTTTCCGCGGCAGGCGCACTATGGAGGCCAGCGCCTGGGTTTGCGGCCAATGCGGCTTCATCGAGTTGTACGCCCGCAAGCCGCAGCAACTCAAGCAGCCGCGGCCTAAATCTTAAAGATCCTGGCGGGTTACTGCGGCTGGAGCGACGTCAGCGCGGCGTGCAGTTCTGCGAGCATGGCGCGGGTGTGACCAGCGGTCAGGCTGATGCGGAGCAGCGATTCGCCGGCTGGCACCGACGGCGGGCGAATGCCGGGCACGTGCAAGCCACGGGCGGAGAGCGTCCCGGCGAGTTGCATGGTTCGCGCCGGGTCGCCAATGTACAGCGGAATGATCTGGCTGGCCGATTGTCCGACGTTCCAACCGGCGGATGCCAATTGGGCGCGCAATGCGGCAGCCGTTTGTAGTAGCGCTGTGCGGCGCTGCGGTTCGCTAACAACAATCTCGATGGCGGCCGTGGCGGCGGCGGCGATGGCTGGTGGGTGCGCGGTCGAAAACACGTACGAGCGGGCTTTGTTGACCAACCAATCGATCAGCGTGCGGCGTCCGGCGACGAATCCACCGGCGCAGCCCAGCGCTTTGCTGAGCGTGCCCATGCGAGTGGAAACGTGGGCTTCGATGCCAAGCTGTTCGCACAATCCGCGGCCATTAGCGCCGAACAGGCCGGTGGCGTGCGCTTCGTCGACCATCAGCATGGCGTGATGTTGCTGGGCCAGTTCGACCAGATCGGCCAGTGGGGCCAGGTCGCCATCCATGCTGAACAGCGAATCGGTGACGATCAGTCGGCGGCGGTAGGGCGCGGTGCGCGATTGCTGCAGCAACGCGCGGAGCGCGGAAACATCGGCGTGGGGATAGACGTGGACATCTGCCCGCGAGAGGCGGCAGCCGTCGATGATGCTGGCGTGATTTTTTTGATCGCCGAAAATGGCATCGCCACGACCGACCAGCGCGGCGATGGCGCCGGCGTTGGCGGCAAAGCCCGACGAAAACAGCAGCGCCGCTTCGCAGTTCAGGAATTGCGCCAATTGCTGTTCGAGCCGTTGATGCGCGGCGCTATGCCCTGTGATCAGTGGACTGGCACCGGCGCCCCAACCTTCGGTTTGCATGGCCAGTTGTGCTGCCTGCGCCAGACGCGGATCGGCGGCCAGGCCGAGATAGTCGTTCGAGCCAAAGTTCAGGCGCGGTTGACCGTCGATCACAATCCGCGCGGCTTGCGGCCCGTCGTGCGTGGTTAGTCGCCGCAGCAGCGATTGCTGCTGGAGCGAGGCCAGTTCATCTTCGAGCCAAGCCAGCGGATCGGACATGGGGCGTGAGAGGGGCGAAGGGGGCGGAGGTGAAAGGGCGAGCAGGGCGGAGGGAAGGCAAGTGAGAGTGTCGTGGCAACTGGAAATTCGGGTGGTTTTCAACTATAAGGGCGGGTGGATTGTTATCCCTTCATGTCTTTTGATTATCCGTCTGGCCTGCTATGTCGCAAGAACTCCGCCAACGACTTTACCAAGAACTCAGCTCTTTGGTGTTGATTGATCCGCACACGCACATCAATCCGCACGCGCCGGCCTCGACCACGCTGGCCGACATCCTGGGCTACCATTATTACACGGAACTGGCGCATTCGGCCGGCATGCCGCGAGAAGAGATCGAAGAGCCGGGCTTGCTGCCGAAGGATAAAGTGCGGCGGCTGGTCAAGAATCTCGGCCCGTTGGAAAACACCATTCAATACAGTTGGCTGATCGAAATTCTGCAACAGCTGTTTGGTTTTCAAGGCGATCGGCTGACCGAGCAGAATTGGGAAGCGGTGTACGACGCGTCGCTGGCCAAGATGGCGACGCCGGACTGGTCGCAGCAGGTGTTGCGGCAGAGCAAGTTGGAAGCGGTGTTTTTGACCAACGATTTTGACGATCCGTTGGCGGGCTTCGACAGCAACGTTTACATTCCCTGCTTGCGCACGGACGACCTGGTGTTTCATCTGGCCAAGCCGGCGGTTCGCGAGCGATTGGAGCAGTGCAGCAATGTAACGTTGACGGGCGCGGATTCGCTGCGGCAAGCGATTGGGCAGCGGTTTCAGCATTTTACGGATCGCGGCGCGCGGGCCTGCGCGATTTCGTTGCCGCCGGATTTTGCCCCATTGCCGGTGGATTTCGAAACTGCCGATAAATCGCTGCGGACACTGCTGCACGAAGGCGAAATTCGCAGCGATTTTCAGCGACATGCCGAAATTCGCCGCGACTTGGCGAACTTCGTATTTTGGACGCTGGCCCAATATTGCGAAGAGTTCCGCCTGCCGTTCGATCTGATGATTGGCGTCAACCGCGCGGTGTATGAGACGGGCGTGTATCAAGGGCAAGATTTGTACGACAGCCGCGTCTCGTTGATTCAGTATCGGCATTTGTTCAACGCATTTCCGCGCGTGACTTTTCCGATTAGCGTGCTGGCCAGCGTCACCAACCAAGAGTTGGCCAGCTACGCCTGGATTTTTCCGAACGTGGTGACCAACGGCCACTGGTGGTACAGCAATACGCCGACATTCATTGAGCACGACTTGTCCGCGCGGATGGAAGCCGTGCCGCAGACCAAGCAGATTGGCTATTACAGCGACATGTACAAATTGGAATTCGCGCTGCCGAAATTCAATATGTTCAAACGCATCTTGGCCAAAGTGCTGGCCGAGCGCTACGTCGTCGACCGTGGCTGGAGCGAAACGCGGGCGGTGGAGTTCGGCCGCAAAATGCTGCGCGGCAATGTCGAGCAGATTTTTCCGGCGAAGTGATCGGGCGGGCAACGATGCGATGGCCGCCAGCGCTGGAAGGCGGCGCTTGAGCGGACGCGCGGGAGGGCGCTAGCGGGGTTCTTCGTCGAAGGGGTCGAAGCCCAAGCCGTCGAAAGGCTGCGCGAGGATGTCATCCGCCGCGGCTGGCGGCGGTTGCGTGGGATCGCCGCTGTACGGGCGAACCAGCACGCGATTGCCGCGCACGGCGATGACGCGGATCGTGGTGTTGGGCTCAATCGGCAGGCCTTCGCTAAAGGCGTCGACAATCTTGCCCTCAATTTGAACCGCGCCGCTGGGCAGCATCATCGACTTGCTGACGCCCAGCTTGCCGAGCAGGCTTTTGAGATTTCGCAATTCTGCGTTATCCGGCAGCACGTCCTGGCTGCTCGGCACTTGGGCGATGAGTTGCCTGCCGATGGCGGTTCGGGGCAGAATTCGGAAAGCCACGGCGATCACTGCCGGCAGCGCAAGCAGCGTGACGGCCAGAAACGAAGAACCAATGGTCACGCCGCCATAACCGTAAGCGATGACAACGCTGGACACGATGGACGTTACCGAAAGCACGCCCAGCAGGCCGCCGCTAGGCACAAAGACTTCGGCAATTACCAGACACAAGCCCAAGACGAGCAAGATCACTGCCCAAGCTAACGGACCCATACGCGCACTCAATTCGCTCGAGCGATTCGCCGATCAAACACCGACCGCATGCAACCTGATTATTTTAGCCGTTTCCGCGGACCTGCGGCAGCTTGGCCGTAAAAATCTGGCGGAAACCGACTGCTATGCTCGCCAGCACGAAACGCTAAAATACGGATTCGGCAGTCAGACACTTCGCAATTCGGCGAGCTGGCCGAATTTCATCGCACCCAGGCAACTTCGGCAAACCGTGACTTCGCCCATCTTTTTTTCGTTTGACGGCCTCGATGGTTCCGGCAAAACCACGCAGATGACACTGTTTACGCAGTGGCTCCGCGCCACGGGCCGACAAGTGGTGACCTGCCGCGATCCGGGCAGCAGCGAACTGGGCGAACGTATTCGCGACTTGCTGTTGAATCACCATCAGTTGCCAATCAGTCGCCGCGCGGAAATGCTGCTGTATATGGCCGCGCGGGCGCAACTGGTTGAAGAGGTGATTCAGCCCGCGCTGGCTGCCGGCAAGGTGGTGGTCTCCGATCGTTTTTTGCTGGCCAATGTGGTTTATCAGGCGCATGCCGGCGGACTCGACCCAGCCACGGTCTGGCAGGTTGGCGATGTGGCGACGTGCGGCTGGCAACCGGCACTGAGTTTTGTGCTCGATCTTTCGGCCGAGGCGGCGGCGGCGCGACTGCTGCGGCCGCTGGATCGGATGGAAAGTCAAGGCGACGCGTTCCGCCAGCGGCTCCGCGCCGGTTACTTGCTGGAAGCGCAGCGAAATCCGCATGGCATTCTGCTGCTGGATGCCACGCTTCCCGTCGAGGTGCTGGCCGAACGGATTCAGCAGGCCGCGCTGCCGATACTCGCTGCGGCCGAGCGCCCGCCGGTTTAGGAACGGGTGAAATTCCGTTCGTTGCTGACGCTGCCCGAGTCAGAACCATTCAGCCTTGGCACACGTGTTCGGCCGACGCTGGCAGCATCGGCAAAGCGGTGACCGCAGTACGCAAGCAACGTGCTGGCAGCCTACCTAACCAGCCAATCGCCCCCTAGCCGCTGACCCCCGTTCTCTGTTACTTTCAGAGGAACGGAATGCCTCGATTTCCCTGGTTCGAACATTGTCGGCCGTGAACGTTTATGGGTGAACAGACAGCGAGTTTTGGCGGATTGCGGGTGGCGGCCATGGAGAGCCGCCGCGCGGAAGAAATGGCTCGACTGATCGAGCGGTTGGGCGGGCGGCCAAGCGTCAGCCCTTCGATGCGCGAAGAGCCCTTGCCGCGTAATCCCGAAGCCGTCGATTTTGCACAGCGCGTGATCACCGGGCAGATCGACGCCATTGTGTTCATGACCGGCGTCGGCATCAAGCATCTGGTGGGGCAGATCGAAAAGCATGTCGATAAAACCCGCTTTTTGGAAGCCGTTTCGGACGTGGTCACCATTGCTCGCGGCCCCAAGCCAACCGCCGTGCTCAAAGACCTGGGCATAACGCCCACCCATCGCGTAGGCGAGCCCAACACTTGGCGCGAAATTCTGTCGCTGGTGGATCAATCGCAGCCGGTTTTGAATCTTTCGGTTGGCCTGCTGGAGTACGGCGAGCCCAACGCCAGTTTGATTGCCGGGCTCGAAGCGCGCGGGGCGCGGGTTTTGAACGTGAAGGTTTACAATTGGGAACTGCCCATCGATACCCGCCCGCTGGCGGCCAACATCCGCGCCATTGCCGGCGGTCATTTGGACATGGTGTTGTTCACGTCTGGCCATCAGGTGGCGAACATGTTGCGGATGGCCGAGCAAATTCGGCTGACGCGCGAGTTGCGGGCCGGTTTGGACAAATGCCTGATCGGTTCGATTGGTCCCACGACCAGCGAGTCCTTGGTCGAAAACGGTTTTACAGTTGGCTTTGCGCCGGAACATTCGCGGATGGGGCAACTGGTGGTCGCCGCGGCCGAACAGGCGGCCGCCATCTTGGAAAAAAAATACGGCAAGACGGCGGCTCTGCAAATCTTGGCGCCCGACGCAGCGGCAGGCGAAGAACGAGAACTTCCGCCCGATCTAAGTCGCACGGCGGATCTGCCGGTCGAAGTTCGCAATGGTGCCGGCCGGCAACCGCGGGCGATCTTTGCCGCGGCGGATCAGTCGGGCGAAGTGCCAAGCGATTTTGACGTCGTCCGCGATTCGCTGTTTCTCCGGGCCTGTCGCCGCGAACCGGTCGAGCGCACGCCCATCTGGCTGATGCGGCAGGCTGGTCGGTATATGTCGGAATATCGCGAAGTGCGCGCCAAGACCTCGTTTCTCGAACTGTGCCGCAACTCGGATCTGTGCGCCGAGGTGATGGTCACGGCCGTCAACCGCTTGGGCGTGGATGCGGCAATCATTTTTTCGGATCTGCTGCCCATCTTGCAGCCGATGGGTTTGGATTTGGAATTTGCCCAGGGCGAAGGCCCAGTCATTCACAACCCGGTACGCACCGCGCACGATGTGGATCGCGTGCGCGAACTGGAGGACGTGGGGCCGCTCGATTTCGTGATGCAAACTGTGCGCAAAACGCGCGCTGGGCTGCCGCGGCATCCGATCATCGGCTTTGCCGGCGCGCCGTTCACGCTGGCCAGTTACATCATCGAAGGTGGCGCCAGCCGCAGCTACATGCACACCAAGCTGTTGATGTATCGCGATCCCGGCGCTTGGGACGCACTGATGAGCGTGTTGGCTCGTAGCGTCACGCGCTATCTGAACGCGCAAATTGCCGCCGGCGCGCACGCCGTGCAGTTGTTCGACAGTTGGGTCGGCTGCCTCGGGCCAGAAGATTACCGGCGCTACGCGCTCCCCTACACCAAGGCGATTATCGACGGACTCACGCCGGGCGCGGCCACCATCAATTTTGCCACCGGCAATCCAGCGCTCTTGCCACTGTTGGCCGAAGCCGGCGGGCAAGTGGTCGGAGTGGATTGGCGGATCGAACTGGATACCGCTTGGAAAACCATTGGTCACGACCGCGCCGTGCAAGGCAATCTCGATCCACTGGTGCTGCTATCCGACCGCGACGAAATTCGTCGCCGAGCCGATCGCGTGCTCAAACAGGCCGGCGGGCGGCCGGGGCACATTTTCAATCTGGGGCATGGCATTTTGCCGCAGACGCCGGTCGATAACGTGATTGCCCTGGTTGATGCCGTGCATGAACTGAGTGCCAGGTAGCGTTTTCCGTTTTGGAATTGCCGAACATGCAACCGGTCGATTGCCTGAGCGTTGGCGTGGTGGTAGCCGACCATCTTTGCACGCCGATCGACCATCTGCCGCGGCCCGGCGAACTGGTGGTTTGCGATTCGTTGCCGCTGAGCATTGGCGGCTGCGCCGCGAACGTCGCCATGAATTTGGCGCGGGTCGGCGTTTCGGTCGGGTTGGTGGGCGGAGTCGGTCAGGATGTCTTTGGCCGGTTCGTCTCCGAGACGTTGCAAAACGCGGGAGTCGAAACGAGCGATTTGCGACGCCATGCTGACGTTGGCACCGCCGGCACGTTGATCGTCAATGTGTTGGGCGAAGACCGCCGCTTCATTCATGCGCGTGGCGCAAGCGCGCTGCTGACCGTCAGTGATATTCCGATCGCCCGCGTCCGCGCGGCCAAGGTGTTGTACGTGGGCGGTTATTTGTTGTTGCCAGCTTTGGAACGTCCCGGCGAACTGGCCCGGCTGTTTGGCGAGGCGCGAACGGCCGGAGTGACAACCGTGCTGGACGTCGTGCTGCCGGGCGCGCAAGATCACTGGAGTAAATTGCGCGACGTACTGGCCGAAACGGACGTTTTCTTGCCCAACGATGACGAGGCCGCCGCAATCACTGGCCAGCCGGATCCGCTGCGTGCCGCCCAGCAGTTCGTGCAGGCAGGCGCAAAAGCCGTGGTCATCACGTGTGGCCAGCGCGGCACGCTGCTGGTAACCGCCGATTTTCGGGTATGCACCCAAACGTATCCGACGCAGTTCGTTGGCGCCACCGGCGCCGGCGACGCTTTTGACGCCGGTTACATTGCCGGTTTGCTGGCTGGCGCAGACGCCGAAGGTTGCCTGCGCTGGGGCAGCGCGCTGGGCGCCAGTTGTGTCCGCAGCGTCAGCGCCACCGAAAGCGTCTTTACACGCGCCGCAGCGCTGGAGTTCATGCAACAGTACGAGTTGCCGATGGAGCGGCTTTAGTTGCGCCCTGGCGGCGAATCGTGGCCGACGGCATTCCGGCGTTCAATCGCCGAGCACGTCGTTGAGCACTTCTTCGGACACGTAGATTGGCAGTGGCGGATCGCAGGTGACCGAAACCGCGATGGCGTCCGACGGCCGGGCGTCAATCTCAATCAGTTCGCCTTCGCGACGCACGCGCAGCAAGGCGTAATAGGTGTGATCTTTGAGTTCGCTGATCACCACGTCTTGCAGTTCGCCGCCCATCATCTCGACGATGTTCACCAGCAGATCGTGAGTCAGCGGCCGTGGTGTCTCGTGCCGTTTGACGCGGCGGTCGATGCTGGTGGCTTCGAAGATGCCAATCAAAATCGGGAAGGTACGATCGCCATCGGTTTCTTTCAGATAGATGACTTGCTGATCGTTGATCTCACTGATGATGATCCGCGATAACTCCATTTGCACGGGCATGTCCAAACCTATTGACGTTGAAGCGAGCGGGTCGGCGGCGATTGTCGTGCGCCCGACAGGCTTACCTTATTGTTATCCGGGGTATCTGCTAATTATAAGTGCCAGCCGTGCATTGCGACTACTCCGAACAAAAAAAGTCGCCGATTCGGTGTAAAACTTTCGCGTCGCCGCGCGATACGTTAACTTCCGCCGCGCGGACAAACGCGGCGCGCTGTAGCGGCCAAATGGCCGACGGCGCGGACTTATTGATGCGGTTTAGATATAATGCAATGTGAACTCTCGCTCACTTTTAGGAATTGACGTCGCATGAGCACGCTGTTGGAACTGCCGCCCGCGCCCCGCGAACTCAAGGCGTATAAATCGCTCGATAATGCCGAACTTCAGCGGCGGATTGCCGCAGTGCGGACCGAACTGGGTGCGCGCTTGTTGATTTTGGGTCACCATTATCAACAGGACGAAGTCATCGCCATGAGCGATTTGCAAGGCGACAGCTACCAACTCAGTCAAATGGCCGCCAACAGCCGCGACTGTCGGGCGATCGCGTTTTGCGGCGTACATTTCATGGCCGAAACGGCCGATATCCTGGCCAATCGGCCAGAGAAATTGACCGAACGGGCCGGCGATCGCGTGACCGTGCTGCTGCCGGATCTGGCGGCCGGATGTTCGATGGCCGACATGGCCGGCATCACGCAAGTTGAAAATTGCTGGGACGAACTGGGCGAAATTGTCGACGTCAACGAGGTTACACCTGTCACCTATATCAATTCGGCCGCCAGCCTAAAAGCATTTTGCGGTCGTCACGGCGGCATCGTCTGCACATCGAGCAATGCGGCCGCGGTGCTGGATTGGTCGTTCAAACGCACCAATCGCGTGTTGTTTTTCCCGGATCAACATCTGGGACGCAACACAGCCAAAGCGATGGGCGTGCCGCTTGCGCAAATGCCGCTCTGGGATCCCTACGCGGACGAGTTTGGCGGCAACTCGCGGCAGACCATCGAAGACAGCCGCGTGCTGCTGTGGAAAGGCCACTGCAGCGTGCATGCCATGTTCCGGCCAGAACATGTCGATCAACTTCGCGCCCAAGTGCCGGGCATTCAGGTGCTGGTGCATCCGGAATGCGCGATGGAAGTCGTCGATAAATCCGATGTTCGCGGTTCAACCAGCAAAATCATTCGCGAGGTCGAAAACGCGCCGCCGGGCACCAAGTGGGCCATCGGTACCGAACTGCATTTGGTGAATCGGCTCAAGCAGCAGCATCCCGAACAGCAGATTCACTTTCTCTCGCCGGTGGTTTGCATGTGCGCCACGATGTATCGCATCGACCTGGCGCATCTCTGCTGGAGTCTGGAGAATCTGGCGGGCGGCACGCCGGTGAACGTGATCGATGTGGATCCGGAAGTTGCTCGTTGGTCGCTGGTGGCGCTGGAGCGGATGCTGAAAGTCAAATGACGGCTTCGGACAGTCAATTGCAGCCGAACAGGCGAGCGGACATGAACAGCGGGATCGAACGTTGAATCAGATTGCGGCAGTGCGGGCCAGCGAGTTTTGGGAGTATCTCGCCAAATGCCTGTTGGGCGTCTCGATTGGTTACGGACTTTATAAAGGCTTTCCGGAATACAGCGGCGAGACGTTGTGGGTGCTGATCTCGATCTTGCTTTCGATCACGCACGACAATAACAGTCAGGTGGCCTACGACCGGATGCGCGGCAACATCGTCGGTTCGACGGTCGGCCTGTTGGCGTTCTTTTTGGCCAATCCGCCGAACTTGCTGACGATTTGCCTGGGCGTGGCGATCACGATTGGCATTTGCTTTCAGTTGCGACTGCTCGGCGTGGTCCGTACGGCGCTGGTGGCGTTTGTGATTGTGCTGTTTTACGAACAGTCGCACAGCAGTTGGAGCGGCGCGCTGTACCGGATGGCGAGCGTGGTGCTGGGCTGCTTGATCGGCCTGGTGATTAATTTTGCCTTCCGCAAGCTGGTGTTCAAACTGTATCCTGCTCGGGCAGCATCACTGAAAAAATCCGCGACCACGCAGAAACCTGACGGCGGAGAATAGGGTAGGCGCGAGGGCGATTCTCGCGCGCGTGGACGTTGGTGGGCGAAGGGATCGAGACGGTAATTCGCCTGCGGAGAGTCGAGGGAACGCAGATGAACGCAGATGAACGCAGATGAACGCAGATGAACGCAGATGCTAAGCTGGATCGGCGCGAACTCTGGGCAGTGATTCAGAAGTACGTAAGCAGGCGTTTGTCTTGGTCCTGCTTGAAGCGGCCAAGCGATCACAAAACGTGGCACTTTGTCAGCGTCGTTTTCTGATCGTGCGTCAGGGCGGCGATGAACCGTGTTCAGAATGATTGCGGTGACGATGTTCGAAGCGTCAGCGGCGGCTAGTTGCCGTCGGGGATCTTGGGCAGTTCGATCTTGATCTCTTTGGGCGGTTCGGGCGGCTGCGTTTTCGGCTGTTTGTCGGCCGGTTTGCTGGGCACGAATGCCGGCGCGCCATCGTCGGCCGGTTTGACGTCTTGCATCACGTCCAGCCGAGTGCCGGTGGCGTCAGGTATAAGCGTTAAATCCAGCAAGCCCCATTTTCCGTCCACCATCCGCAGTTTGGTCGCGACGGCGCCGGCGCCTTTGGGGCCAGAGACGCGGAAGTAGAAGTCGGCATCGCCGCGATCGCCGTCGACATCTGCCTTGCCGGTCGGCACCCAACTGGCGTCGACGATTGGGTCGCCGAGCAGTTCTTGGGCGTGGGTGCTTTTTTGCACTTCGTCGAGCGCTTTGCGATACGCGTCGGTGCGCTTCTTGGATTGCGCGTTGGCCAGCACGTAGACGCCGCCGCCGATCGCGCCTAGCACGATCAGCCACACGACGATGCCGATGAACCGGCGGATCGTACCTTTTTGCTTGCGCGGCGCTTGTTGTGCCGGTTCTTTATTCAAAAAATCCACCTGCGGTAAGTTGGACGGACGCGGTTTGGTGTGCCCGATTAATGTGCGTCGTGTGCGCGGCACCAGGCGATTTTTTCGGCCGTGTTGGTTGGCGCGGGGCCCGCCGCGGCTTTGGGCTTGGCGGCCGCGGCAACGGGCGTAGCAAGCGGGAGCGTCTTGGCAGGGGGCACTGCGGCCACCGGCGCTTCGGCCGATTCAGCGCCGGCTTCGGACGCTTTTTTGGCGCGGGCGGCGGCCAGAATATCGGAGGTGCTCATTTTTCCACCAGCGGCGGCAGCCGGTTTTGCAGCCACCGGTTTTGCAGCCGGAGCGGCTTTTGCCGCAGGCGCTGTACCCGCCGCTTTGGCCGCGCCTTGCTGACGGGCCATCTCCAGCGGCGAGAGCTTCTTGGCAGTGGCGGCTGGCGCAGCTTTGGGCGCGGCCGCTTTGGCGGCCGGCTTATTCTCGGCCTTTTCGCCAGCGGGGCGCGGTTCTGGCCGAGGCACGACTTTCAGAAAATCCAGCTCAATGTCGTACCAAGCAATGTTGTTCCAGAGTTCGAACTGGACCAGCGCCCGGCCGTTCATATTGACCGTTTTCACTTGCCCCGTTTGCTCGGCAAAGCGGGCGAGTTCGGGACGCGTGGCATCGACCACCACGTATTTGTCGGTGAATTCGCGTTTCAGCTTTTCGATATGATCAAACACGTTGCGCGGCTCAGGAGGCGAAAAGTGGCTTCGGAAGAACAACCTGGCGGCAACCGTCGGCGACCGCAGACTGTGCGAATTTTCGCCGATGCGGGCCATGAAATCAAGGCGGGATGCAAGCGATTCGCAGGCTTGGTCGAGAGGATCGGAAAATCGCCGCGCCGCACGTGCTGATGGCAGAGCCAACGCGTCGGCCCGCCAATCGGTCTGGCGGGAAACGCCCGTGTCAACGGCCCGTTCGTGCGAGTACGCAGGCTCGGTAACGCGGTTAGATGACCGCTGACGTGTTGCGCAAAGAAACACTGAAACGTTCGGTCCGCTTAAGGATCGAGCATGCCAACCTTTGTTGGTGTTACGGACTTGAGCGTATCGAGCAAAACTTGCTTCGTGTACAGATTTCTTAGAATTGCCGGGTTGTTTGGCGCCTCGGGTGTAAAGATTGCGAGCACCGGCACAGCATCATTGTCCAAGAGGTGCAGCATTTGATCGCTATCGGCAGAAACGTCAATCGACGCACGTAACGTCGTAATGTTGTGTTGATCGACGACGCTTTTAATTTCGGGTGTGTTGAGCACCGTATTTTCGAGAACTCGGCAATTGAAGCACCATTTGGCGGTGAAGTCAATCATTACTGTCTTGCCGGCCGCCAATTCGGACTTGAGCAAACTATTGCTAAAATCTCGCCAAGGAAGCTCTGATGAATTGGCGACCGCTTGCTGAGTATTGGTGCGGTCAGGAACAGCGGCAGCCACTGCGTCTTGTTGCAAAGTGGTCACTTGATTGACGGCCTCGCGATGCAACCATGTGAGCGAAAAGGCGCCAATCAATGCAGCGAAGGTTATCGCTCCCAACCAGGTTAAGTTCTTTTTGCTCGCCGAGGCGGTAATCGGCAGCCGACCGATCGCCCAGCATGCGGCCCACAAGCCCATCAGTAGCGAGAAAATCGGCAGCACGTAAGTGATGTCGATCACGAACATCAAATAAACGACGGTGCCCAACAGCACGAAGCCCATCGCTTGTTTGAATGTTTCCATCCACATTCCGGGCTTCGGCAAAAAACGGACGAGCTTGGGATTGGCACCAATGATCAGATACGGGCTATTCATGCCGATGCCAATGGCCAAGAAGGCAAGCAGTCCGCCGATGACGGGAGTGTTGGGATCGGCCGCGTACGCCAGCGCCAAGGCAATTCCCGGTCCCGCGCATGGCGTTGCCAGGCAAGTGGTGATGATGCCCTTGAAAAATGCGCCGGCGGCACCTTCTTTCGATTGCAGCGAATTCGCTTTTCGGTCACCGAGAAAACCGGGAATCGGTATTTCCCAAACGCCAATCATGCTGAGGGCCATCACGAACAAGATCGACGCCATCGGAATCACAAAACGTGGGTCGCCGAATTGTTTGCCTAAGGTCAGTTTTTCGGCGGCGGTACGCAAAACGATCGCCACGATGGCAAGCGTCATGAATACCGCTAAACTCCCAATTGTGTACCAAACATTCAGCATGAATGCGCGATTACGATCGTGCTGACTTTGATCCACGAACGAGAGCACCTTTAAACCAATCACCGGCAGCACGCAGGGCATCAAATTCAACAGCAAGCCCCCAGCCAGTCCATACAGCATCACCCAAGCGAAGCTGCGATTTTGCTTGGAAGACTCGCGCAACTTGCTCTCGTCAAACACCGGAGCCGCAACCGTCGTTTCTGCCGGCAGGGCGGCCGCTTTGGGATCATGCGCAGTGGGCGCTGTGCCGGGCGGTTGCGCGGACAGCGGCGGTAGCGGCTGAATGGCCGCAGCGCCATGTTTGGCCTCGTCCGATTGCTTAGCGAGGTCCATCGCTTGCTTGTAAGTGGCGGTCGTGAACTGCAGCGGGCTGCCGCCTTCCGAGCTGCGATTGCCGACGGCAATTTTGCCATCGAATCGCGCCCCCTGCGGCTCGTCGCAGCTTTTGTCCGAGCAACTATGAATGCCGATCAGACCATTGATCGGGTAGTCGCCCGGCTTTAGATCGGCCGGAATTTCGAAATCAATTGTCCAAGTCACTGGGTCGGCGTGGTAGCTCATTGTGCCGCCGCCCGTCAGTTCTTTAACCACCGGCTTGACGTTGCTAACCGGCGATTTCGAACGCAAATTGGAAGTTTGGGCGAGAACAATCAACGTCGGTGCGCCCAAATCGCCGCCAAACCGCTCGAGATACGGATAAACATGAAATGACGCATCGGGCGTGGCCGTAATTTTCAACTTGGCCACGCTGCCCGGCGGTGCGACGGCGGGCTCGATCACGCCGACAATCGCCAGATGAGCGCCGAGCGGCCGATACTGGCCTGGGACATCCACAGGCGGCAAACCGGGCAGGCTCAAAAGGTCAGGAAGGCCCGCGTCGTCGGCAAAGCTTGAGGTTGCCGGTTCGATGGGCGTGCCGGCTGGCTCGACGGCGGCAGCTTTTTTCGCCGGCAGCGCGGTGAATTTGTAGTCTTTTGGTGCCAGGCAGGCGTCGGAACAGATTTGCGCGCGGACTGCGCCGGAAATCGACAGTTTTTCCAGCGTGCCGCCCTGGGTGAGTTGGATGGGCGCGGTCCAGGTGACGTGTTTGTGGTGTTCTTCGACTTCCAGATCAGGCCAGGCATCTTTGTAAATGTGCTTTTCGGGCGCCGGATCGGGTTGGAATTCGCCCGTCAGTTTGAACTGCGTGTTTTCGTCCAGCTTGATCGACGTTTTGTACGGCCCGCCCGGCTTCTGCGTGATCGAATACGTGTGCCAACCGTCTTTGAGATCGACATCAATGGCCAGCTTGGCCGTATCGGCCTTTTCGCTGGGGATGATCGACGCCTTGACGAAGATCACTTCGGTCTCTTCCGGCCTGGCTCCGGACTTGATACCGGAGATGCCCTTGGGCAGTTGTGCCAACGCGGGTAGCCAGACGAAAAACAACAGCAGCGAGGCA
Source organism: Pirellulales bacterium (assembly GCA_038205115.1). GTDB lineage: Bacteria > Planctomycetota > Planctomycetia > Pirellulales > JBBRCE01 > JBBRCE01. The sequence goes on along the minus strand of JBBRCE010000044.1, from coordinate 22,133 downwards.
AAAACAGCGCGCGTGGTGAGCGAGCGAAATCGAGTCGTTTGACGCGGCATTGGGCTAGATCCCTTGCGAGTTAACTCGTTAATCCTGAATGTGTTAGTTTACCCGGATTTGCCGACGGCGGTCAATGGAAGTGTAGGTGCGGCAAAGGATGCGGATGAGTCGATCGGCAAACCACTCGACTCAAAACACGGGCGCCGTCAACAGGCGATTGGCCGCCCGCGTCTGGTGGCAGCAAGATGGCGATTGGCATAAAAAATCCCGCCCGCCGGCGCTGGAAGCCGACGAGCGGGAAGGCATTTTGCGGGAGCAGCGCGGGCCGCTGAGGGATCGTCAAGCTTCCCACAGCGCCCACTGCCCACAATTACTGTGAACGTCAAGCGGACAGCAGCCGTTACTTAGCGCCGACCAGTTCGCGTTTCTTCTTTTCGGCGACGATTTCGGTTTGGATGTTGCCCGGCACGCGGCGGTACTTCAAGAATTCCATCGTGAAGGTGCCTTGTCCTTGAGTCATGCTGCGGAGATCGGTCGAGTAGCCGAAGGTTTCCGAAAGCGGAACTTCGCCTTCGATCACGGCATTGACGCCTTGAATTTCAGTCGAGACGATCAACCCGCGACGGCTGGTCAATTCGCCGGCCACGGTGCCTTGGTAGGCGCTGGGGACTTCGATTTCGACCTTCATGATTGGCTCAAGCAGTACCGGCTTGGTGTTCAAAAATGTCTCGCGGAAGCAACCACGGGCGCACGCTTGGAACGCCATGTCGGAGCTATCGACATCGTGATACGAACCGTCTTCCAAGATGCCTTTAATGCCGACGATGGGGAAACCGGCGATCGGTCCTTTGGAGATCGACGCGCGGAAACCTTTTTCCACCGAAGGGATGTATTCCTTGGGAATACGGCCTTGGGAAACTTTGTTTTCGAATTCGAAGACGTCTTCCGCATCGTCGGGCAGCGGTTCCAGACGACCCACAATGTGAGCGTATTGACCCGAGCCACCGGTTTGCTTGCGGTGTTTGTAGTTGTATTCGGCCACGGTGGTCGGCGCTTCACGGTAGCTAACCTTGGGCGCGCCGACTTCCACTTCGACCTTATACTCGCGTTTGATGCGTTCGACGTAGATTTCCAAGTGCAATTCGCCCATTCCGGCGATCACGGTTTCGTTGGTTTCATCGTCGGTCATCACGCGGAACGTGGGATCTTCGCGACTAAATCGCTGGAGCGCCTTGCTCAAGCGGTCGGCACCGTCACGCGTAGTGGGCGTGATGGCCATCTTGATGACCGGCTCGGGGATGAACATGTTCTCGAGCGTGCAATACTTATTTTCCGAGGCGTAGGTATCACCGCTGGCGCAGTCGATGCCCATGATGGCCACGATGTCGCCGGCCGTGGCACTATCGATTTCTTCGCGCTTGTCGGCGTGCATCTTGACGATGCGGCTAAAGCGTTGCTTCTGGCCAGTCCGCTGGTTGTAATACGTTTCGCCCTTGGTGATTGTGCCCTGGTAGATGCGGGTGAATGTCAACTGACCGAATGGGTCGTCGACAATCTTGAACCCCATGGCGACCAGCGGCTTGGCGGGATCGGCGGTCAGGGGGAACGCTTCTTCCGGATTGTTCCAAACCTTGGCGGCCACCGGACGTTCCAGCGGCGAAGGCAAATAGCGGACGATGGCGTCCAGCAGCAGTTGCACACCCTTGTTTTTGTAAGCGCTGCCCATGAACACCGGGGTGACGTCTTGGGTTTGCGCGGCGTTTTTGACAACCGAATGGATTAGATCCTCGGGCACGTCTTGCTCGGAGAGCATCAGTTCCATCAATTCGTCGCTGTACATGGCCAGCGATTCGAGCATGGCTTGGCGCGCGGTTTTGGCGGCCGATTCCAGGTCGGCCGGAATGGCTTCATAACGGACCTTTTCGCCGTTGGCGCCGTCGAAGTAAGCGGCTCGCATGGTGATCAGATCGATCACGCCTTCGAAGTGCATCTCTTTGCCGATGGGCCATTGCATCAGGATCGCGTCGCAGCCCATTTTTTCGCGGACCTGCTCGATCACGCGATTGGGGTTGGAGCCGGTGCGGTCCATCTTATTGATGAAAGCCAAGCGCGGCACATGGTAGCGTTTCATCTGACGATCGACGGTCATCGACTGCGATTGCACGCCGCCTACGGCGCACAGCACCAGCACGGCGCCGTCCAACACGCGCAGACTGCGTTCGACTTCCACGGTGAAGTCCACGTGCCCGGGGGTATCGATCAGGTTGATGGGGTGTTCGAGCCATTCCACGCTGGTGGCAGCGCTGGTGATGGTGATGCCGCGTTCTTTTTCCAGATCCATGTAATCCATGGTCGCGCCATCGCCATTGCCCTTCACTTCTTGAATACGATGGATTCGACCTGCATAAAACAGGATCCGCTCGCTCAAAGTGGTTTTGCCGGAGTCGATGTGGGCAGAGATGCCGATATTACGCAGCTTGGACAGGTCCATAGTGGAACCTCAGAACGACCGTGAAGAAAATGAAAAACTCACGTCCGGCAAAGCGTATTGCCGGACGAAACCCCCGAAAGCAATTCAGCCCAGGAATACGAACAAGCGCGCCAATTGGGCGAACGCCTGCGAGGGGTCGGTTGTTAATGCCGATGCCGCCCGCCGCGATCCAACCAACAATCGGCCGAACCGCAGGCGCGAAGCCCGTCAGCGTTCACCCTGGTAGGAGCTAGCCCTCTATATTACTCTTACGCGTCACGAGCGGAAAGGCCAGTTGGGCCGAAAAAACGGGTTTTGCCGCCCCGTTTTCGCCCTGCGACATCAGCCTGGCACGAGCGAAAACGCGCAGCCATCGGTAAACCGCCGCCGACCGCCCGCAAGGCGATTGCCGTTCGACATTTGGCCGGAAGAGTCCAATCGAGGCGTAGTCACATCGATCTGGTTGTCGGCGGCGGCCCGTCGAGGTTGTGCCGCGCACCAGCAGCGCACTCGGCGTAAGTCGATCTATGCCCGGTTGTGGCACGCGGCTACAATCCGCTCCGTGAATCCGCGGCCGGTGGGTCGCTGTGTCTGGTTGGCGTGGAAAAGGAGTTCGCGGATGCGTTCGATAGCCATTTTGAATCAGAAGGGCGGGGTTGGCAAGACAACCACGGCAGTGAACCTGAGCGCGGCGCTGGCGGACTCGGGGCAAAAAGTTTGCCTGATCGACATGGACCCGCAAGCTCACGCCTCGTTGCATCTGGGCGTCATGCCGGGCGCAAACGATCAATCGATCTACGAAGTACTGACGGGCGATACGCCACTTTCCGCCGCGCGGGTGCAGATCAACGACAACCTGTGGGTCGTCGGGTCGCACATTGACTTGGCTGCCGCGGAAGTCGAACTGGTGGGCGTGGTGGGCCGCGAAGTGATCCTCCGCGACAAGCTGGCCGAAGACGAGCAGGCGTTCGACTTTTTAATCATCGATTGCCCGCCCAGCTTGGGCATTCTGACGCTCAACGCGCTGGCCGCCGTGGAAGAAGTGTTCTTGCCGTTACAACCGCACTTCTTGGCGCTACACGGTTTGAGCAAGCTGCTGCAGACCATCGAACTGGTCGCCAAGCGATTGAACGAGAAACTGCGGCTTACAGGCGTGATGCTTTGCCTGTACGAATCCGGCACGCGATTGGCCAGCGAGGTTGGCAACGATGTGGATGAATTCTTCGGACGCGGTCGCGATAAACGGACTCCTTGGTCCGACGCGCAAACCTTCCATACGCGGATTCGCCGGAATATTCGCCTGGCCGAGGCGCCCAGCTTTGGCCAATCGATCTTTCAATACGCGCCGGATTCGAACGGCGCGGACGACTACACCCGCCTGGCCGAAGAAGTCATGGCGGCCGCGCCGGTGAGATGACTTCGCCGCGAATTGACGTCACGGCCGGGCCCTCTCGAAGCGCACGTTTATGAAGTTCCGGGGGGCAGTTCGCTGCCTGGCTGTGGCGGCCGCGACTTTCGATCTGGGGCGGAAATCTGCGCCGCGCATCGTGTGGTTGGCGCATTCTCGCGTTTGGGCATCATCGCATTTGAACACTCTTGCGCGAGGGAGTCGTTGCGTGCGCCGCTTCGCGCAAGGCCGCGGCGGCGATGGACCGTCAGTCGATTCTCCTGACGGTCAATTCGCTCGACGGTCAAATTCCGAGCGATGATTTTCTCCGGGCGTGCCAGGCGCTAGTCTAACCGTTACGGCTCGTCATCAGCGGCAGACTCGCGGGCGAGGTTCGCTGGACTCGGCACGTTGTAGCAGCGGCGCGGCGCTGATGGTGACGATTTTTTCTGCGTTGCGTTTCGGGTTCTCGCTACGCAACCTGCGGCGCGCGACGATGCTGCGGTCTGCAGCGCCACCGCAGCGAAAAAACCTTGCGCGCGGTTCACAAACCGGCAATCTTCAACCGCTCCGTTCGACGATTGTTACTTCTGGAGAGAAGTAACGGAGTGGCTCGATGGGAATGGATTTCCTTCACGAGAATCGAGCGGCAACTTGATTACGACGTTTCGGTTTGGCCCGTGTGGATCACGACCGCCGTGCAGAAACGCAGGTTCAAGTGGCTGCCTAGGTTCTCGACTTAACTACGCGGATTGCCGCGCCAGGTCATTGATGACCGGCGGAAATGTTGCGATATAGGTCCTAAGAAGGAGTCTGAAGATGAAATCGATGTGGAAGAAGATGGCTTCGTTGCTGGTGGTCAGCGGAATGACTGCCGCAGAAGCGATGGCACAAACGGGCGGTTACGGAGCTCCCTCGTTGTTGCCGCTGCCCGAAACCGCTCCGCAGTTTTCGGCCGCTCCCAGTTATGCAGCACCGGTGCAACGCACCGCTTACACGGCCGGCACGGTCGCTCGATATCAGGCCCCGACGGATGCTCCGGCCGAACCCGTTTCGCCTTCGGATGCTCGTCCTTCGGTCGTCTCTCCCTCGCCTTACGGTCACTCGGGCGTGATGGCTCCGCCATCCGCGCCGGCTCCGACCAGCAGCTACACCGTCAACGGTGGCGCTACGGGCTCTTGCGGTTGCAACGGCGGTGGATGCGGCAATGGTGGCGATTACCAGGCGGCCATGAACAATCCTTGGTCCGGTAACTGTGGACCTGGCGGAAATAGTGGTTACAACGGTGGTCGCGAATGTAATTGGTATGCATCGGTCAGCGGCCTGGTGATGACCCGCGATCGCGGAAATCGTCTCTGGACTTCGTACGAAACCAACCGCAACGACCATCAGATTCTGAATACGGAATCGGCCAAAGAAGGTTGGACCGGCGGCGTCGAAACCACCGTTGGTAAGTGGATTGGCTGCGGTTGCACCGACGCCGTGGAAGTCACTTACTGGGGCCTGTACGGCATGAAGGGCGAAGCCAGCGTTCGCGACGATGCCAATAACATCAGCACTCCATTCGATACCGGCTTTGTGACCATCGGCGGCGCGCCGGCCTCGCAGTTCTTCGATAACGCTCACGAGCACCTGATTCGCCGTTCGGATGAATTCCACAACGTGGAAGTCAACTGGAAGCACGCCGTCGGTTGCCCTTGCAGCAGCTTCGAACTGAATTGGCTGTCCGGTTTCCGCTACATGAACATTCAAGACCAGTTTCACTTCTTCAGCGTCCAAGGAGGACACGAATTCGGCGACAACGGCGGCATCAACGAAGCTTGCCTGCACGTCGAAACCAAGAACAATCTGTACGGTATCCAATTCGGTAGCGAAGCCATCTGGCACGTGACCGACTGCTTGTCGCTCAAGGCCACCCCCAAGGTCGGCTTGATGGGCAATCATGTCACCAACTCCGCTTACCTCAAGCGTGGTGACGACACCTACACGTTCGATTACGATTCCAGCAAGAATGATTTCTCGATGTTCGGCCAGCTGGACGTTGCCGCCGACTACCAAATCGGTTGCCACTGGCACCTGTTCGGTGGTTACCGCGTCCTGGGAATTTCCCGCGTCGCTCTGTCGCCCGACCAAGTTCCGCCTTTCTTGAACGATGCGGACGGTTTCAAAGAAGTCCGTACCAACTCCGACCTGATCCTGCATGGTGCTTTTGCCGGTGCCGAGTTCCGCTGGTAAGCTGACCTCCCAACACTGAGCACAAGCCGCTTTCCGAGATCCTCGGCCGACGCAAGTCGGCCGAGGATTTTTGCGTTGACTGTGGAGCATGTGGGCCGCATTGCCAGCAGCATCTCAACGCCGGTCGTTTTCCAGTTGAATCTCCGCCAGCCGCTCGCGTGACGACGCAGAACACGCTATTCTCTCCGGCATGAGCCGAACACTTTCTCTCTCGCCTGCTGGTCATTTGAGCTATGACGCTTTGCTCGAATCCGCGGAGCAGGCATCATCGAGCGACGAACGGTTGGCGATGGCGTTTGCCGAATCGAGCGCCGCCGGATTGATTGCGCTGGCCAGATTACGAAAGTCGGCCGATTTGGCGCCGGAGCTGACGTTTTGGCGTGCCTTTGCGCGGCATCTGCTGGCCGCGATTTGCAGTCTGGGCGAGGCCTTGCCTGCGCAATGGTCTGAAATTGCATCGCCTGCGGTTGCGGAGCTGGACGAGTTAGTCTCGTCCGCGCCACCGATGCGTGGGCTGGAATACCTGGACGCGTCGGTGCTGCAGAATTTGTGGCGCGCGTTGGCCGTTGCCGTCAGCCAGGCAGCCGCCAAGAGCAAGTCCGGCCCGGCGGCGTATTTGCGCGACATCGATCCGCTGTTTCATCAATTGGGGCGGGTGACGTTTCATTTGGCGGAGAACCGGCGTGATCTGGACCGGCCGTTTGCCTTTCTGGCCACGTTCACGCACCGGGTTTCGGACGAGGCGAAGGTGGCCCACTTGCCCTTGGCCGAGGCGCTCAAGTCGTACGCCAGCGCCCGCGATGCAGGCAAGCTCAAATCGCTGTTGTTGCCGGTGGAGCGCGCCGCCGAGACATGCAAACTGGTTCGCGACCTGCTCGAGTGCAAGGCGCTGTTCGCTCCGCAAGCGTGGTCCATTCGCCAGGCGTACCATTTTCTCAAAGATGTGCCGCTGATTGAAGCCGCCGGAATTGTCGTCCGCGTGCCGAACTGGTGGTCGGTCCGGAAGCCGCCACGACCGCAAGTCCAGGTCCGACTCGGAGATCGCGAGCCCAGCGCGTTAGGGCTGACCGGCATGCTGGATTTTCAGGCGGACCTGACGCTCGATGGCCAGATTCTGAACGAGGCTGAGCGGGAGCAATTGTTGGCGGCCTCCGACGGCCTGGCATTGCTGCGTGGAAAATGGATCGAGGTTGATCGAGAGCGATTGCAGCAAGCGCTGGATCACTGGAAAACGGCCGAACGGGCGATGGTCACCGGCCTGGACTTCAGCAGCAGCATGCGGTTGTTAGCTGGCGCCAGTCTCGAATCGACGGATCACGAACCCGCAGCGGTGGTCGAGTGGTCGCAAGTTGTCGCCGGCGACTGGCTGCGCGACGCGTTACGGCAAATGCGGTCGCCCGAACCGAATCGCGACTGCCAGCCGGGACGCGACTTGCAAGCGACACTGCGGCCGTATCAGGTGGAAGGCGTGCGCTGGTTGTGGTTCATGACGCAGTTGGGCTTGGGAGCTTGCCTGGCGGACGACATGGGGTTAGGCAAGACCATTCAGGTCATTGATCTGCTGCTGCAGCGGCGTCGCGCGGCTGGCCGGAATCAACGGCTGACGAATTTGTTGATTGTGCCGGCGTCGCTGCTGGGTAATTGGCGGCAGGAGTTGACCAAGTTTGCGCCCACGCTGACGTCACGAATTCTACATCGCTCCGAATGCGACGCTGAAACGCTGGCGCGGATTGCCGCCGCGCCGGCGGACGAACTGGCCGGCCTGGACCTGGTGATCACCACTTACGGCTACGTCCGCCGGCAATCGTGGTTGAAGTCGGTGCGTTGGTCGCTGGTGATTTTGGATGAAGCACAGGCCATCAAAAACGCTGGCTCCAGCCAAACCAAGAGCGTCAAGGCGTTGCCATCGGCCGCGCGACTGGTGCTGACCGGCACGCCAGTCGAAAATCAACTGGGCGATCTGTGGTCGATCTTCGATTTTGCGCTGCCCGGACTGTTGGGCGCGGCCAGCGATTTCAAGAAATACGTCAAGCGCCTCAATCAGGGTGGCGACGAGCGGTCGTATGGCGCGCTGCGTCGGCTGGTACGTCCTTACATTTTGCGACGCATGAAGACTGACCCCACGATCGTGCCGGATTTGCCGCAGAAGACGGAGTTGCGCGCGGAGTGCGGCTTGTCGAAGAAGCAAGCCGTGCTCTACGAACAAGCGGTCGCCGATTTAGCTCATCGGATCGAGCACTCCGAAGGCATCGCGCGGCGCGGTTTGGTGCTGGCCGCGTTGATGCAACTTAAACAGATCTGCAATCATCCTGCGCAATATTTGCACGCGGACAATTTTTCGCCGGCCGATAGCAGCAAGTTTCAGCGATTGCGTTTGCTCTGCGAGCCGATCGTCGAGCGGCAGGAGCGGGCCTTGGTGTTTACGCAGTTTCAATCGCTGACCGAACCGCTGGCCAAGTATTTATCGACCATCTTTGGGCGAACCGGTTTGGTGTTGCACGGTGGCACGCCGGTGAAGAAGCGGACCGAGTTGGTCAAGACCTTTCAATCCGAGCAGGGGCCGCCGTTCTTTGTCATTTCGCTCAAGGCGGGCGGCCACGGCCTGAATCTCACGGCCGCGTCGCACGTGATTCATTTCGATCGCTGGTGGAATCCGGCTGTCGAAAATCAAGCCACCGACCGCGCCTTTCGCATTGGCCAGCGGCGCAATGTGCTGGTGCATAAGTTCGTCTGTCGCGGAACGGTCGAAGAACGGATCGATCAATTGATTACTTCCAAACAAGCGGTCGCCGATCAATTGCTCGGGCCGGATCAGCCAGCGGAAACCAAGCTCACCGAACTGTCGGACGACGAACTGTTGCGATTCGTAGCGCTGGACGTACGTCGGGCGCTGGAGGACGAATGAGATTGCCATTGCCGCTTGCAACCGGCAAAATGATTGCGGCCAGTCAATACGAAACGGATTGAAAGGAATGTCGCATGGCACGCCGAGGATGGGGACGCGCTGAATACGACCGTTACAGTGGCTATGGAGGGTTTGCGCCTTATGTGTCCGTCGGGCAGCGTAAAGCCAAGGCCGCCGCGCACGCCAAACGATTGGAGAAAGAATCGGGCCGCAAGATGTCGCCCATCAAGATCGAAGGCCGCACGATCGCCGCATCGTTCTGGGGTAAATCCTGGTGCGACAATCTGGAAGCGTACAGCGATTTCGCCAATCGCTTGCCGCGCGGCAAAACGTACGTCCGCAACGGGTCGGTGATCGATCTGCAGATTGCCGAGGGAAAAGTCACCGCCCTGGTCAGCGGCTCCGAAATTTACGAAATCTCGATTTCGATTGCAACACTCGAGCGAACGTTGTGGGGAACCATTCAGCGCGACTGCGCCGAATCGATTTCGTCGCTGGTGAATTTGCTGCAAGGACGTTTCGACCGTGGGGTGATGGATCGGCTCACGCGCCGCGGGGATGGCCTGTTTCCGCAGCCCCAAGAAATTCAGATGAAGTGTAGTTGCCCGGACTATGCCGGCCTTTGCAAACATCTGGCGGCGGTGATGTACGCGGTCGGCGCTCGGCTCGACGCCGCGCCGGAATTGTTGTTTACGCTACGGAGCGTCGATCACCTGGAATTGATCGGCCAGGCCGTCAGTAGCGATAACCTCGATCAGGCGTTGTCCAGCCAATCCGATTCGCAACTGGCCGACAGCGACTTGGGACAAATGTTCGGCATCGAGTTGGAAACGCTCGAACCGGCGACCAACCGCGCGGCATCGCGCGGACAAAAACCGCTTCGCCCTGGTTCGAAAGGCATGAAGGGCAATCTCCCCGCCCAGCTCAAGACCGCATTCCCAGCGAAAGCCGCAGCAGCGAAGCCGAAGAAGGCGAAGTCTGCAGTCGCAAAATCTGCAGTCGCAAAATCTGCAGTTGCGAAATCTGCAGTTGCGAAATCTGCAGTTGCGAAAACGGGAAAGGCGAAATCAACTGTCGTGAGTCCACAAAACGTGAAATCCGCAACGGCACAGCCCATCGCCGCGAAATCCGCCAAACCCGCGCAGGCCAGCGTAACGCGCGCCAAGTTGCCGCGGCAGCGTGAGCAAGAAATCGCAACGATCACGCCCGCACGCGCCGCAGCCGCGACCAAGTCAAAACCGGCCCTGGCACAACGCGGCATACGGGCAAATGCAAAACCGGTTGCGCCAATCGCCAAGATCAAAACGAAAACACCACGCGCGCGAGCAACCTCAAGCTGATCGCTCAAACAGTCAGGTGAGGATCGCGTGGCTTCCGCAACTTTCGCCACAGCCATTTGCAACCCGTCACCAGGATGACGGCCAGCAAGCCCAGCACGATGCCGGACAGCGCGGCCAGCGCGAGCGGCGCAATCCCGTGCAGCGCCGCACCCGCCACCGGCACGCGGGCGGCGAATTCCGTGGCGCGATGAATTTGCGCTTCCAGCGCGGGCCAGCCGCGGACGAGAATCTCGCCACCGACGGTGAACATGGCCGCGGTGCCGAGCACGGACAGTGTTTTCATCAGATGCGGCGCCATCCGCAAGATGCCGCGACCGACGAAGCGCTGCAGCGTGGGCCAGCGGCCCGCCGCCGGACGGTTGGCCAGGTACAAGCCGAGATCGTCGAGTTTGACGATGGCGGCCACCAATCCGTAAACGCCCACGGTCATCAGCACGGCCACGCCGCCGAGCACCAGCAGTTGCTCCAGCAGCGGGACGCCAACCAATGTGCCCAGCGTAATCACCACGATTTCCGCCGAGAGCACGAAATCGGTGCGGATGGCGCCGCGAATTTTCTCGCGTTCGAGCTGTTTGACATCCACCTTTTCCGCGGGCGCTGCCGGTGGTTGCGCTGCGTGGGATGAATCGTGCCTGCGGCGGTGCAACAACTTATGGACGAACTTCTCGACGCCTTCGTAACATAAATAGGCCCCGCCCAACATCAGCAGCGGAGTGATCAGCGCCGGCGCTAGCGCGCTGACGGCCAGCGCCACGGGCACTTGAATCAGTTTATTGACGGCCGAGCCCTTGGCCACCGCCCAGACCACCGGCAACTCGCGGTCCGGCTTGACGCCCGATACTTGGTGGGCGTTAAGCGCCAAATCGTCGCCGACCACACCGGCCGTTTTGGTGGCGGCCACCTTGGTCAGCACCGCGATGTCGTCCAACATCGAGGCAATATCGTCGAGCAAACTGAACAGACTTGCGCCGGGCATGCGGAACGGTTCTGAGGCAATGATCGGTGGGCGGAATGCCGGCCCATCATAACGTGAATCGTTGAGTTTGAGCGACCGACGCCGAAAAAAATCGCATCTCGCGCCACGTGATTGCTTGTCGGCCAAACGTTTTGTCTAATCGAGACGAAACAAGTACCTCAAGCGGCGGGTATCTCTGAACGACGCAAGCAGACGGTCGCGCGGCGACCGCGCCCCATCACGCAGATACGGCAGGACGTAGAACAATGCATATGAAAATTGCGCGGCGGCAATTCCGGTTGGTTGGCTTGTTGCTCATGAGTGTGCTCGCATCCGCGCTAGCATCATTCGCGCTGGCGGATGACGCCCCGAGCGTCAAGTTCGAGGCAATTGCCGGCAAACCATTCGGCGTGGCCAAGGTCAGCTTTTCGCTGTCGGGCGAACACGCACAATTTACGGCCGACGATGGCGATTTTACGGTGTCGCTATACGCTTTCCGATAAGTGGCGGCCAGCCAATTTGACGAACACATCTTCCAGGCTGGCGTGCCGCGTGGTGAGGTACGTCAGCCGGCAGCGATGCGTTTGCAATTGGTCGAGCAGCGCCGGCAGAACGACATGCGGTTCTTTGACGGATAAGCTGAACTGCCCGCCCTCGCGGCGGACGGAGTTCACGCCCGGCAGCGTTTGCAGCGCGGCTTCGTCCCAAGTGGACGCGCCGCTGGCCGGTTCGCAACTGAAATCCACCACGTGATCGCCGCCCAGGCTGACAATCAATTCTTGCGGTGTGCCCAGGGCGATCACTTGGCCGCGATCGACAATTGCCACGCGGTCGCAAAGCTGCTGGGCTTCGTCCATGTAATGCGTGGTCAGCAGCACCGTGGCGCCAGCCTGGCGAAAACCGCGGATGATGTCCCAAAGCTGTCGGCGTGACGCCGGGTCGAGCCCGGTGGTGGGCTCGTCGAGAAACAGCAGGTCGGGCGCACCAACCAGCGCGCAGGCCACGGCCAAACGCTGTTTTTGTCCGCCAGAAAGTTCGCGCACCCAGACATCGGCCTTTTCTTCCAGCGAGACGCTGGCCATGGCGGTGGCCGGCGCGATGCCGCGGCTGTAGAAGCTGCGGAACAGCGTCAGCGTTTCGCGAACGGTCAGTTTCTCGGAGAGTTTGGTTTCTTGCAGCGAGATACCAATTCGCTGGCGAATCTGCTCGTCGTCGCGTCCCCAGCGGAGGCCCAGCACTTCGACCTCGCCGCTGGTGGCCGGTAGCAGTCCTTCGAGAATTTCAATGGTGGTGGTCTTGCCGGCGCCGTTGGGGCCCAGCAGGCCAAAGCATTCGCCCTGCTGAATTTCCAAGTCCAGCCCGCGCACGGCGTGTACCGGCTGGCGGCCTTCGTAGCGTTTGTGCAATGCTTGGCAGCGGATGGCGAGTGGCGGCATGGGCGTTGGCGAAGGGCGAAGAGGAGGTCGCGAGCGTTTTTGCCCATTGCGGGCGGACGTGCAGGAGCGTGTTTACGGCGAAGGTGTTATTTGCCGCCAGCCAGCGACTGCCGCTCGATGTCCAGCACTTTACCTAACCGCCGGGCGTGCCGCTCGGCGTGCGAAAACCGCGCGGCCAGAAACGCATTAAGCGCTTCGGCCGCCAGCGAAGGGCCAATGATTCGCGCGCCAAGACAGATGACGTTCATGTCGTCGTCTTCCACACCTTGGCGTGCGCTGAACGTGTCGTGGCAGAGACAGGCTCGGACACCGACCACTTTGTTTGCGGCCACGGTTGCGCCCACGCCACTGCCGCAGATCAGCACGCCGCGCTCGACCTGCCCACCGGCAACCTGGCGCGCCACGGCCAGCGCGCAATCGGGGTAGTCCGAAGGCCGATCGTCCATCGCGCCGCAGTCGACTACTTGATGGCCTGCCGCTTGAAGTTGTGCGACGATTGGCGCTTTGAGCGGAAAGCCAGCATGGTCGCAACCGACGGCGATTTTCATAGCGTCAAATTCCTGTTTTTCCTGCCGAGGACTCGATGCCACGGTTAAAATGAATGTATCACGCTGCTCCCGCGGCGACAATTGATGCACGGCGCTTCGCGAACACCCTAGACCAAACACCTAATTTCAGATGGCCGCGCACTCGTCGCAACCGGAAACTGACGAAGATTGCGCCGAGGGCTACGCGCCTGGCGTGGAACTCGGTCCGCGGCAATTCAGTTTGCGCGGACTGCTGGGCGTAATCACCGGCATTGCTATTTTTTTGGCAATCACGCGCGATCAACTGGAGTTCTCGCTGATTGTCAGCCTGATGGTTGGCGGCGTGCTGCTGGGCTTTGCGATGCCGGTTGCGGGGCGCTGGCGAACCCGCCCTGATGAAAGCCCCGACACGTACATCGCGGTGGCCGGGTCGGTAGCGGTGCTCAGTTTCTTTCTGGCGTTTTTTTCGTTCTATTACCCGCTGACAGCCTGGGGCGTGTGGCGCGGCGAGCATTTTCCGCTGGCCGGCGGCGTCAGCGCGGGTCTGGGCGCGATGTTATTTGTGGTGACCACGTTTCTGCGGGCCACACGCGTCCGTTGATGACGAAGGTGTTGCGTGCCATTGGCCGCGAGCGAGCGGGCGCAGATTCAGCGGCTACTTCTTCTTGGCGGCCGCAACGGGAACATACACGAAAATGTCATCGCTGGGCTTCGCTTGCGGATTGTCGTAACCAGCGGCGCCATCGTCTTTGCCATCTGGCCCGACGCTATAGAGTAAATAGCCGCTGCCTTTTTTCGTGTAATGCAGTTCGGCATCGCTAAAAATATCCTTGGGAACCGCTTTGATGTACTGCGGCGAAAGCTCGGCCAGTTTGTCTGGGTAAGCGTCGTGATCTGACTTGTAAATTGCCAGCGCAAAGCCGAGGTCGATCAGCTTTCGTCTCGCCTCCCTCGTCTGGTCGAGGCGAGCCCAGAATGGCGAACTCACGACCAACGCGAACAACCGATCTCGGATCCGATTCGTGGCCGCGGTGCTTGCGTCGCAATAGAAATTCGTCAACTGAATCAACCAGTCTACGGAATTCTGCTTCCGTAGGTACTGATCCCGCTCAATGGAATCCAGTGCCGTCATCTTCTCCTTTGGCGTACTTTTATTGAATGCCTCCAACATCGTACCGTACTGATCATTGCCTTCTCGAAGGATGCGATTCCAATCGATGAGAACATCGAGTGCACCATTGCGCATTTTCGTCCAGTCGTGCTGTTCGCCACCAGATTTGCCGATTTCGCCGGTCAGAGGATAGCCAATTCGATGGCAGTAACAAATGCAATCGAGAAGTAGAAAGCGTTCGCCAAGATTGACCGCATCAGGCACTCGTGCCGGCTTCGGCAATGAAGCTAATTGTTCGCGCATCGACAACAGTTGTTCGCGCTTTGTGCCGGCATTCCACAGCAAACATTGATCCACGCGTCCAACTCTCCAATCGATACTGCCAGCGACAAGGTTGCCAATGATTGTCGGATTTTGCTCCATCAGAATGCTCAATCGATGACACGCTAAGTCATCTTGAAACGCCTGCTCCAAACGGCCGAGTTGGATCCGGAACACGGCCCGCACAGCGAGCGCATGAGCGGCCGTCGGAAATTCGTTTGCTTCGGGTTGCGCTACGTTCATAAAAAGTCCAGAGTCTGAGATCATTGGACCATAGCTGCGGGGGCGTTTACTGGCCTCGACGAAACGATCGAGCGCTTTGTCGTTGGCCGCCAGCCAGGCGGCCAGTTCGGGAAACTCTTGGGCCGACCAAGGCCGCGAAGCGGCGGTCAATTCGTTTTTCTCCGCTTGGTCTTCCGCTTCCCCCGCCATGAGATGACCGGCCGCGCCCTGCGGCTGGTGGGCTTTGCGATATTCTTCCGGGGTTTGAAAATAGTCGCCCTTTTCCGGCAGCGGTTTGATGCCTAAACGCTTGAAGTATTCTTCGCGCCTGGCTGGCGGAATCTTTGCCGGTCCCACGATTTGCCAAAGCAGCACGGCGGCATTGTTGTCTGGCGTAACGCCTTGGCTGGCGTGTTGGTTGAGCGCTTCGAGGTAGTCGGGATATCCGTCTGGCCGCAGCGGTGCGGTGATGAACGTGGTTTCTCGCGAAATCGTCACGCGACCCAACAACGCGTTCAGGACGCCACGCCCACTGGTCGGCCGCGGCGGTGCGGGCGGCTTGGCGGGCGGGGCATCTGCGGCGCGGGTCCACGCAGCCAAGATCGCCACCGCGAACACAGCCATTGCCCTGCGGCGCGTTTTTGCCATCGTCATGTGGTTGCTCCCGAAGCGATTGAACGCGAATGTTTCGAACGTCACAGCGTGCGGCGTTTGACTTTGTAATTGCCGCGGCTTTTGTCGTATTCCAGCTCGATCAGCTCTTTGGACTGCAGGCTTTCCAGTAGGTCGGAGAAATTCTCGTAGCCATAGTAGCCTTCGTTGAAGCCGGGATGCACGCGACGCACCGCCTGTTTGAGCATGGAGCCCCACAGCGCGTCGTAGTCTTGATCGAGCGATTTCAAAACCTGCATCACCAGGTCGATGGCCTCTTGCTTTTTGTCGACCGCCGGCTTGCCGCGTTTAACGGCCGTCGGCTTGGCGGCGCTGCGGATCAGATCGTCGTAGTAGATGAACTCGTCGCAATTGGCAATCAGCAGATCGGACGTCGAACTCTTGACGCCGCAGCCAATCACGCGATGGTTGTTTTCTTTGAGCTTGGAAACCAGCGGCGAAAAATCGCTGTCCCCGGAGATCAGGGCAAACATGTCGATATGTTGTTTGGCGTAGCAGAGGTCCATGGCATCGACCACCATGCGAATATCCGCGCTATTCTTGCCGCTCATTTTACTTTGCGGAATATCGATCAGTTCGATGCCTTGGATGTGGAATTCGCGAACGGCGTCGCGGTAGTTGCTCCAGTCGCAGTAAGCGCGCTTGTAAACGATGCGACCTTTCTCGAGCAGTCGCTTGAGCACCAGGTCGATCTGAAACCGCCCAGCTTTCATATCGCGGACGCCAATCGCCAGATTTTCGAAGTCGATAAAGACGGCAATCAGTGGTTCGTCGGACATGAATACGGTTCGCCAACAACGAGAGTTCGATAACGGAACGGGGCAGGGCAGGGGAGTGCAGGCCGGCCCCACGCCGGCGGTCATCGCGCCCGCCAAATAGTTTAGGCGATTCGCAAACGGCTGGCCAGCGAACGACGCGGTTGCGAACCGCAACGAAGCAGGCCGGCGTAGTTGGCGATCAGAGATTTATTTGAACGGTTCGTTTGTCACTTCGTAGCCGGGGCGCAGGCCGACGTTCAAAATTAAACCGACGGCCAGAAAGTTGGCTTCAAGTCCGGATCCGCCATAACTCAAGAAGGGCAGGGGGATGCCGGTGATGGGCAGTAGCCCAACGATCATGCCGGTGTTGATTAGCGCTTGCACGCCGATCAGCGTCGCTAGCCCAACGGCCACCAAACGCCCATAGGGTTCGCGGGTGTCGGCCGCGATGGCCAGCGACCGCCAAACCAGCAGACCGTACAGCAGCAGCACCACGCCGCCGCCCCAGATCCCATAGCGTTCGACCACCACGGTAAAGATCGAATCGGTGTGCGCTTCTGGCACGCGATACGCGGTGGGATCGTCGGCGGCGTCGCCAGAAATAGCGCTACCCCACACGCCGCCCAGCGCCATCATTTGTTTGGCTTGCTGCAGATGGTAACCGTCGCTGGGAGGTTGTTCGCCGGGACCGCTCTGTTGAAACAGGTAGACGATTCGCCGCTGTTGCATGGCACTCATTTGCAACCAAAGCAGCGGCATGAGCAATACAGCCAGCAGCGCCAAAATCGCCAGATCGCGCCGGCGGGCTCCGGCGGCCAGCAGCATGGCCAGCAGCACCGGCGGAAAGATCAGCGACGTGCCCAGGTCCGGCTCGCGCAGCACCAACAGCATGGGCGGCACAACCAAGCCGATCGGCAGCAGCAGCCCTCGCCAACTCCGGGCCGCTTGGCCGACCATCAGCGCGCGGGCCAGCGCCAACACCACAGCCACTTTTGCGAATTCCGAAGGCTGAAAGCCCACGCCGCCCAAGCGAATCCAGCGATGCGCCTGATTGATGGTCGGAAACAGAAAAACGACTGCTAACAGTCCAATGGCGATTGCCAGAAATGCGTAACTCCAGGGTATCAGCCGGCGGTAGCTGGGCCAAGTAACGGCCAACATGGCGGCCACGCCAATGCCTGACCAAATCCATTGATGCCGCAAATAGCCGACGTCTCGAGACTGAAACGCCTCGGCGCGAGCGATTCCCAACCAACCGGTTAGCAATAAGCCAATGGTGACCGCCACCAGCGACCACCGCATCCGACGGATCCACAGCTCGAAGGGGAGTCGGCGCATGATTAAACGTCGTAATCGGAACGAATTTCGGAAATCACCTTCGTATTGTAGGCTTTTTTATCAAGAAATCGCGCGTGATCGGAGAATCGGCAGTAGATTTGCTAGGGGATTTATCCGGAAAAGTTCCCCCAGGCTACTTGTATTCTCAAGTGGCAGGATTAGCTTATGGGAAGACAGTAGGAGCACAACTTTGAAGTCATCCATCCTTTCCCTATTATCGGAGTAAACTAATGTTCTGCAGCATTTGGAAGCGCGTTGCGCTTGGATTGGCCGTGGTTGCGGCGGTCGCCGTCACCAACGCCAACCAGGCGGAAGCCCACCTGTTCGGTCATCACGGATCGAGCGGCGGCAGCTCGGGCGGTTATTATGGTTCGTCGGGCGGTTCGTCCGGCGGCTGGTATGGTTACGGTTCGTCGGGCGGCTCGTATGGTGGTGGTCATCATCATCACTGGGGTTCGTCGGGCGGCTCCTCGGGCGGCTGGTATGGTTACGGTTCATCGGGCGGTTCTTCCGGTGGTTGGTACGGTTACGGTTCGTCCGGTGGTTCTTCGGGCGGTTACTATTCCAGCGCCGTATCTTACAGCGATGGCTGCGAATGCGGTTACGAAGGCGGAAGTTACGCCGCGCCCATGATCTACGGCACTCCAACGCCGGGTCCGGCTGCTACGCCAGCCATGCCAGCGACGCCGACTCCTCCGATGGGCACTTCGACTCAATACGGTGTCGACGCGGCCATGTTGTTGGTCAATGTTCCGGCCGACGCCAAGATCTATGTGAATGGCAATGCCACCAGCAGCACTGGCGTTCAACGCCAATACATTTCGCGTAATCTGGAAGCTGGTCACAGCTACGGTTACGAAATCAAGGCTGAAATGGTCGTCGACGGCAAGGTCGTCAGCCAAACCAAATCGGTTCGCTTGGTGCCCGGTCAGAGCATGAATGTCAGCTTCGAATCCGCCAACGTTGCTTCGCAACCGATTCCGGCCGACATCAAGGTCAGCACCGCTCCGGCCACCAACAAGACCACGCTGAAGTTGCATGTTCCAGCCGACGCCAAGGTCAGCTTGGCTGGTATTGAAACCAGCAGCCGTGGTGAAGATCGCGAATTCATCAGCAGCAAGTTGGCCTCGGGCGCTGCTTGGGACAACTACACCGTCCGCGTGATCGTCGATCAGAACGGCAAGACCGTTGTTAAAGAACAGACCATCTCGTTAATCGGTGGCGAAACTCGTGAACTGTCGTTCGACTTTGCCGGCGCCAGTGTGGCCGACGTGGCGAACGTTTCGGTTCGCTAGTCGCAATCTGCACGACAACGGAATTTGACGACACCCTCGCCTAGGCTTTGCGGCTTAGGCGAGGGTTTCTTATTGCGCTCGGTGCTTCCGGTGGCGCAAAACGGCCCGCGCGTCGCTGCAAGCGTGGGATTGTCGAAAACGGTCTGAGGCGGCGCGGTTTTGCCCGGCCATTCAAGTTGCGCGAATCAAAAGCTACACTTCAGGGGAGAAATTTCCACGTCGTGTCCGAAATGGCTTTTGCAGCATGGCCGAAATATTGCCTCACAAAACTCTGACAGCAGGGCAGGGCAGTGCGCCCGTCGATCTAGCGCAGCCGCGCCCGTTGCCGGCGTGGCTGCGAATGCTGCTCAGTGTGTTGATTGTTGCTCATTTGTTTGCCATTGTCGCGGCGCCGTTGGCGGGTCCGCCGCCGGCGAGCGGGCTTTCGCAAGAACTGATTGCGCCTGTCTTGCCGTATCTCAACGCCACGTATTTCAATCACGGTTATCGGTTTTTTGCACCGATGCCTGGCCCCAGTCATTTGATTGCCTACCGGCTGGAGATGCCAGACGGCAGCATCCGCGAGGATGTTTTTCCGAACGCCAAAACCGAGTGGCCGCGGCAATGGTATCACCGCCACTTCATGTTGGCGGAGAATCTCTGCGGCATTTGGGAAGTTGCTCAGAATGCAATTCTCGAACGCCAAGCCAATCGGCCTCAAGCCAAAATGTTCGTTAGCGAAGTCCAGAAGGATCTGGATGCGAGGGTGCGATCGTTGGCCAATCATTTGCTCAAGGAAAGCGGCGCGGAACGGGTCACGTTGACATTGCGACGGCACTACTTGCCGGACTGGCGTGACATCCGAGATGGTAAAAAACTGGACGACGCGGAATTCTTTCGCACGCCGCTGGAATTGCAACGACTGTCGGGCGGACGCGAAAAGTTTCCGGTCGATCTCGGCACCTTCACGCCGGCCGATGTCGCCGTGGATGCGAAACCGCCGGAGGAAATTTAGCCGTGATGCAGACTCTGGTTCAAGCCGTGCGCGATTGGTACACAGCAGTGATTGCGCAGTGGAATCGCTTTTGGTTTTCGGCGATCGACCCGATCGTGCTGTCGCTGATTCGCATCTGCACCGGCGCGATGTTGCTGTATACGCATTTGGTTTGGTCGCGTGGGCTGGAAGCATTTTTTGGCGACGATGCTTGGATTCGGCCGGATGTGCTGAAGTATTTGCCGCCGCGACCGGGCGCGTGGGAATACTTTTCTTCGATTCATTCGCCGACGCTCTTGTGGACTGTACACATTGCTGCGCTGATCGTGTTTGCAATGCTCACGCTGGGCTTGTGCTCGCGCGTGACGTCGGTGCTGTCGTTTTTGTGCGCGGTGTCGTATATCAATCGCGTGCCCGGCGCGCAGTTCGGCTTGGACGATACGGAAATCATGCTGGCCGCGTATTTGATGATCGGACCGTGCGGCGCTTGTTGGTCGTTGGACAACTGGCTGAAAACGCGCCGCGCCACTCGCCAGGGCAGGGCAGGGGACTCCGCAACACGTAGCGCAGCGCTCTCCGCGCGCGCGACTTCCTCACGGACCTCTGACCCCGGACTCCTGAACCCTACTTACTCCGTCTCCGCCAACATCGCCATTCGGCTAATCCAGCTGCACATGTGCCTAATGTATTTGTTTGCCGGCATGGGCAAACTGCGCGGCGACGGCTGGTGGGATGGAACCGCTTTTTGGCTGGCCATCGCCAATCAAGAATATCAAACCCTGGACCTCACTTGGCTGCACGCGCACCCCTACTTGGTCAATTTTCTCACGCTGGCGACGGTGTTTTGGGAAACATTTTACTGCGCGCTGATTTGGCCGCGTCTGACCCGTCCACTGATGCTGCTGATTGCCGTGATCGTTCATTTAGGCATCGGCTTCGGCATGGGCTTGATGACATTTGGCCTAATCATGCTGGTGGGCAACACGGCATTTCTCTCGCCCACGCTGGTACGCGGCATGGCTGCGCGGATTTCTCGACGGCGCGAGAGGGCAGGGCAGGGGAGCGCCGCTGCGTTGACTCACCAACCGCGGACGAAATAACGCTGGCCGAGCCTATCAACTCCACGCTGGCCGACCTTTCGACTTGCGGCATTGCGGCGAATGCTTGATCGAGTCGTGCCAGCAGCGGCAGGCAAATTGGACTCGGTGGCACTGGGCGACTGGGCTATAATGACAGGCCCGACGGACGGCCGCCGCCTCCGCGAACGACCCGCATATGAGATCGAGGACCGAGACTTGCAAACTCCGTTTGGGCGCTGGTTGCGGTTGAGCCCCAATCGCGTGATGATTTGTGACTTGCTGCATTTCGCCAAGCAGGTGCCTACGAATATTGCCCAGCGGCGGATGAAACTCGATCGGCTAATCAGTGCGCGTCGGCAAGCAACGTTGCGCCCCGGTTGGTGCGTGAGTTTCACCAAAGCGTTTGCGGCAGTGGCAACCGAATTCCCGCAACTGCGGCGTTCGTACATGAAGTTTCCCTGGCCGCACATCTTCGAACATGGCCGTAGTGTGGCGTCGGTGGCGGTCGAACGCACGGACGACCAAGAGCCCGAATTGTTTTTTGCCAAACTGCCCGATCCGGCGCAGCGTCGATTGGGCGCGCTGGACCGGTATTTGAAAAAATTCGCGCGCACGCCCGGCATGAATTCGAAGGCGGCCAGGATCGGCCTGCGCATGACTTGGCTGCCTCGGCCGCTGCGTCACTTCGTGTGGTGGTGGTCCATCAATGTGCTGCCGTGGGACCGCGCCAACGAAATCGGGACGTTTGGCGTGACAGTCTATTCCGCGCTAGGGGCCGAAGCCATTCATCCCCTCTCGCCAACGTCGTTTGTGCTGACCTATGGGCCAATCGATGAGCAGGGTGGCGTCGATGTGCGGATCATTTACGATCACCGAATCATCGACGGTGCAACGGTCGCCCGCGCGCTATCCGCCATCGAGACCCAACTCAACGGTGCCATTGCCGACGAACTCCTGCGCGCCGGCAAGGTAGGGCGTTCCCAGCGCTTGGCGGGTTGACGCCGGCACAGCGCGGCAGGGCAGGGCAGGGCAGGGCAGGGCAGGGCAGGGCAGGGCAGGGCAGGGCAGGGCAGGGCAGGGCAGGGCAGGGCAGGGAGGCGCGAAAGCAAAACGCCCGC
>JBBRCE010000043.1:0-43862 GCA_038205115.1 Pirellulales bacterium | reverse complement strand
CCCAGACTTTGATTTTCCAGGTGGTGAGATTCTCCGGCATGTCGAGCTTGACCTCGGCCAGACCTTTCTCATCAGTGGTCAAACTGCCCACCCACAGCGCCGTATCGGCGAACTTCGTCCGCACCGTCGGCTCAACGCCAGCAGGCGCTGGGGGAGATTGCGGTGCATCGGCCTTTGCATCGGCTTTATCGTCGGCGAGAGTGGCGCCGGCCGGCATCTTGGCTGCCATCTTGGCTGCCATCGGTGCAGCCGCTTCAGCCGCGAATCTTACTGCTCTGCCATCACCGGACATTTTTCCGCCAGCGCCTCCTATCGCCGTCACGCCATTGAGTTTGCCGCCGTCTTTCAGGTCCATTTCGGTCGCGTTGTCGCCAAACGCGCCTAGGCCTTGCATCATTTGTTGACCCTCGGGCGTGAGGTTATCGAACATGCGATCCAGCGTAGACTCGCCGTTCACGCTGTGGTTGCGTCGCCATTTCCAGAAGAACTCCTTGATCTCCGGCACGTTGGAGCCGCCGGAAACGTATTCAACGGCTTTATCGTAGATGGCCACCACGGTGCTGCCGACAAACGGCTTGCCGTCGAAGTCGGTGAGCTTGAGCGACGCTGTGGCTTTTTCGCCCGGTTTGTAATGATCGGCCGACGGTTTGACTTCCACGTTGAGCACACGTTTTTCCGGCGGGACGACAATTTCTTTGACTTCGCTATATTGCTTGCCGCCGCTGATGGTGAGCGCTTCGACAAAGAAGTTGGGCATGTCTTTTTTGATGACGGCAATTTCTTCAACCGCGCTTTTGCCTTTGAGTCGCAAGATTTTGGGCGGCAGATAGATGCCGTTGGCCGCGCGAACGAATAGCGCCACCACGCTTCGGTTGCGGTTGGTGTTGACTTGCAAATTGACTGCTTCGCCCGGCGCGAATTCACGCTTATTGGCAATCAGTTCTAGATCGTTAAAGCGGAATTCCGAGCCATCGAAGCCGTCGCCCATGATGGTGAATAGGTAGCCGCCTTCAACCGCATGTTTTTGATCGTCGGTGAGCGAGTACGAGATACGGTATTGCCCTGATTCCGAGGCTTTGATTTGCAGCGTGGCCTGACCTTGGGCGTCGGTGTCGAGATCGAGCTCACGAATGTTCTTTTCGACTGGCTTACCGTCTTTGTAAGAGATTTGGAACAGAATCAGCTTGCCCTTGCCTTGAACCGGCTTTTTGTCCAGCGAGTGGGCAGCGACATTCACATTGATGGTGTCTTTAACGCGATAGTAGCCGCGGTCCACCCAGGCGAAGACGCGGAACGGCTTGCGGGCGACGAGCACTTTGCCGGTACCGACGATGGTGCGGCGCGACTCGTCAACCACTTCGGCGGTGATGGTATATTCGTGGTCTTGATCCGGATGCAGGGCCTTGGCCGGCTCGGTATCGATATCGATTTTGATCGTGCCATCGGCGCCAATATCGACGGTTCGCTCGGACACCAGTTCTGGCGGACCTTCCGGACCGCCACCCCACCACCACGGAATCGGCCGGCAACAGCCCCACTGATTCCAGCCCGGATACCAGGGATAATCGCAGGCAAACCACCAGTAGCCCGTGCCGTAAAGCCAATCCCAGGGCATGGGCGCATACCATTGCGAAGAATAGTTCGAACGATTGACGGTGTACTTGACCTTGGCCTTCACGACCGGCGCGCCAAAGTAGTATTTAGCTTTGACCGTGGCGGTGACTTTTTCGCCGAGCATCACCGGGACGGTGGGCGCGTCGATCGTGACTTCGTATTCCGGCTTTTTGTATTCTTCGACGCGGAAATTGCTGCCGCCATGATCGACGATCAGCAATTGGTAAACGCCCAGCGAAGCGTCCGAGGGCAGTTCGTAGTCGCCCTCCAGCCCGCCGTAGGTGTCGCTGGTGAATTTCTTACTGAGTACTTTTTCGCCCTTGGCGTTATGCAGTTCGACGGTGAAGTCTTTGTTGGCGAAGTCAGACGTATCGGGCAGGTCATACTTGGCGTGGCGGACCCAGAACT
Organism: Pirellulales bacterium; assembly: GCA_038205115.1. GTDB lineage: Bacteria > Planctomycetota > Planctomycetia > Pirellulales > JBBRCE01 > JBBRCE01. The sequence continues at coordinate 41,840 of JBBRCE010000043.1, read as the reverse complement.
TGAATTTGACTTTTTGGCCGGGTCGATAGACCGGGCGGTCGGTGATCGTGAAGACCTTGGTTTGGTTGTATTGTTCGTCGTACCCGCCACCGGCCCAGACGTTGGTAAAGCCCAAGAATGCCAGGCGGCCGTCTTTTTTGGTGGCCGTGATGATCCACTGATACTGATCGTCGTCTTGCTTGTAGGCGCGAGAATGCTGACCATCGGCGTCGGTCAGTTCGGCGAAGTTTTGCGTGTCGATGGTCCAGGTTGTGCCACGTTCGTCAGTAGGGCGGCTACGGTAACCGAAGAATTCCAAGTTGGCTTTTTCGACGGGCTCGCCAGTCACGGCATCGGCGACGTAATACCAGGTTTTGTTGTCGGCCAATGGCTTTTTGACGATGACGGTATCGGCAACCCAGATGACGATCTTGCAGGTATTGCCGCCGGTCATCTTGGCGGTCAGTATGTACGCGCCGGCTTTTTGCAGCGTGGTGGCTACGGTCATTCGGCGATCGAAATGCCCTTCTCGCGGCTTGAGATCGAGCTTCCAATTCGCCACCTTAGCGCCTAGGTACTGCGATTGATCCTTTTGCAGCAGGCGGTTGCCGATGTCTTGAATGTTGATTTTTTCGTAATTCAACTGTTGCGGATTCGGCTTGCCTTTGAGGTAGGCTTTGACATCGCCGAGCAGTTTTTCGACGTTGATCTCCTGAGCTTCGAATTGCACTTCTTTGCCGTTGCGATAGCGGAATTCCACCGTGGCGCCCTGGCCGGCAGGCTGAGTGGAGATGGGCTCGAACAGCCCCCAATTGCCAACGATTTGCTCCAGTCGCTGCGACTTCTCCTTATTCGGTCCGGGGCCGTATTCCTTGATGGCGTGTCGCCAAAATTCGGCCGCGCGGGGATACTGGCGACGATTTTCGAAGATGCCGGCCAGCGCTTGTAAGGCGTCGTCGCCGTGGCCCGTTTTCGGCTCGTCGGCAATCTGCTGATAGATTTTGATGTAGTTGAATTCGTCCGGCAGATCGAAGCGTTTGATGCCGCTGGCCAGACGAGCGATGGTTTCGGTTTCTTTGAGGCTCAGCAGATCGTAGGGGCCGCTTTCGTTTTTCGCACGGTCGTCATTGGATTCGGCCTGGTTGCCCAAGAACAGGCCGAACTCTTGCATGGTCTGCACGCCGAATTGGTTGTGCAAGAAGTCGGCCAGTTGCCAACGGACTTCGTTGAGTTTTTTGGGATCGAACTCAGCGGCCTGATTCAGCGCCCAGCGCCAGCGCTGCCCATCGGTTTTGGCATCCGCATAGCGTTTGACAGCGCTGTGGAAGATGGGCTTGCCGGCTTCGTCCACGGGCGCGCCGTTGGTGAAACTGCCGCCGTTCCAGCCGTCTTCGTAGTCGGGAAGTTCTTTTAGGTCGGTTAGGTATTGAAGTCGCCACGCCTCGCCGTAACCGCGATCCGCCAACAGCAGTTGCGCAAAACGCAGGAAGAAGGCCGCCGCCGCGGCGCGGTCTGGATCGGCAGTGGCCAGCGGAACTGCCTGATCCAGCAGTTGCAGGCCGCGGACGCGATCGCGCTCGAATGCGCTCACGGGGCGTCCATCGTTGCCGCGGTTGGGTCCGCGATAAAATTTGCCAGCGACAATGAAGCCGTTGTGGTCGGTGTCATTGAAACTGGCCGCCGCGGAGAGCAGGAGACGCCAGTTTTTCTCATGAATTTTGATGGTCTGGTCGCGAATCGCGTCCACTTCGTCCGTGCGGCCCAAATTGAGCAGACAGGCAATGGCATTGTTCAAGTCATCGCCAACTCGTCGAACATCGTCCTTCGGATCGAGCGCCAATTTCTTAAACGACTCGTAGGCGTCTTTGAAGTTGCCGGCTTCCATGGCCTTTTTGGCCTCGGATCGCGGTTCGCGCGCCGGCGCGGCCCACAGAATTTGAGCCGCGAGCCAAGCAATGGTCAGCAGCGATACCGAAAGCACGATCCGGTGTTTCATTTTCATCGTGTAAAACCAACGAGAGATTGGGCTTAAGGAATAATTTCTCAGGCAACGGGCGAATAAAGACCCGGGCGTTGCCAAGGCCATCCAAACAATCCAACTTTGTAGGACGCACCTCGCCCCAGAAGAGTTCCTCAAAAGTGTAACGAAAGTTGGCACGCTGCACGAGTTAGCTTATGATGGACGTACTGCGAGAATTCAAGCAACCCTGCCTAACACCCGCTGGAATCCGAGCGAGTCAACCCACCGCACGTTGATCGGCAAACGTGCGAATCGGCCACGCCCTGTTTTTGGGCAGTCGCGTGGAACTGTTTTGACCCGCAAGCACGTCAAACGTCACGATTCGGTTGTCTGCCACTGACGGCCGATTCATCGCCCGGTGATCCTTTAACTGTTGAGTGCTGCGGTGCCTGAAAGCTTCGATCCTTATCGCGATTGGCTGGGCTTGGCTGTGCCCGGAAAGCCAGAAAACTATTACTCGCTGTTGAATTTGCCGGCGTTGACGAGCGAGCCTGCTGCCATCGAAGCGGCCGCGAGTCGGATGCTTGCCCGGCTGGTCGTGCAGCAGACGACGGGCCATCCCGACTGGCAGAACGTTCATCGCGAAGTGTCGGCGGCTAAAAAATGTTTGACCGATGCGGACGCCAAACGACGATACGACGAGGCGTTGCGGGCGCGGTTGGCCACGCAGCCCAAGCAGTTGCCTCGCTCTGCCGACATGCTGCCGCCCGGCATGAGCGTCGCGGTCGATCAATCGGCGATGACTTCGCCAGCGTCAATTGCGTTGACGAGTTTCGCTTCGAGTTCCCAAGATGTGGCGGCGGCTCAACTGCACCCGCCGGCACTGCGACCCAAAACGATGCCGGTAAGCAGCGATTTGCTGCCGCCGGACTTCACCGCCGCCAACACGACGCCTTCAACTCGACCGGCGGCCGGTGGTTTGGCTGCCGATGCCGAGTTGGCGATGATGTCGAATTCGCAGCCCACGGCTTCGAGCATTGGGCCTAGTTTTGTCGACGTTGACGATTTTTTGCCGCCGAGTTTTCGCGACGGTAGCGATGTGCCGCCCGATCCTGCGGCGCTGTTAGGAAATTTGCCGCCGCCTGCTCGCCCATCGGTGTCTTCTCCAGGGTTTGGACCACCGCCAGCTTCTCCGCCAGGGCCGCCGAGTCCGCCGCCTTTTCCGCCCGGTCCGCCGGCCTATACATCGCCGAACGTTGCGTTGCCTCAATTTCACGCGACCATTGTTCCGCCACCGCCTTACTCCGCGCCATTCGCGGCGTATGCTCCGGCGAGCTTGCCTGCCAGTCAACCGCCAGCTGTGCCGTTCGCGCCGGCGCCGGTCAACGACTTTGCCAGTTCGGCTGCCGCGTTCCTGACTCCCAGCACGGCGGCGCCGGCGGCGGTAGGATTTCCACAGATTTCCGCGCTGCCAGCGGCCATTGCAATGCCCGCCGGCATGGATGGACCCGATGACGGTCCCGCACGTCAGCGACGGCGTCGCGCGACTGGCAATGGCACTTCGCAAACGATGCTGTTCGTAGGCGTGGCCGGTGGCGTAGCCTTGCTGGTTTTGGTCGTCGGCGGCATTGTCTTTATGGCGAGCGGCAATCGCGATGCCGACGCGCTCGCACAATCGTCCGGTCCAGCAGCCGCTCATTCTTCGGCAACAACCAAAACCAGCGAGCCGGTAAAAACGCCGGTTAAGCCCGAAAACAAACTGCATTCGGGCCAGAAGCCGATGGCACCGCCCGCAACCCACGTGGCTGAGGTGCCAACTCCGCCATCGCCGACCAAAGTCAAACCGGAGCCGCGTAAACCGGATGTCGTCGCCAAGCCAGACATCAAGCCATCGCCGACGATGCAGCCAGATCCCATGAATGATGTCGCCAGCGTTGGTCCGATGAAGCCCGCCGTGAATCCTGAAGAAATGCCTATCAAGCCGGATATGACAAAGCCGGAAGACGTCAAGCCTGCAGAGCCGGTCATGCCGGCGCCGAGCAAACCGAAGCTGCCAAAAGTACCCACCATCGATCCGCAAAAATCGGCCCAACTGAAAACCTTGTTGGCCGATGTTCGCAAACAGTTAGGCATGCGGAACATTGACGAAGCGGAAAAGATGATCGCCACCGCCGCCAAATTGGCGCAAACGCCCGAACAAGAAACGATGGTCAATCGGCACGATAACTTGCGGAAGTACGTGTTCGGATTTTGGGGCGCGGTGGGGGATCGACTCAAAGTCTTGAAGCCAACCGACACTTTCAAAATCGGCAGCACCGAAGTCATCGTCATCGATCAATCGCCCGAATCGCTGTCGATTCGCATGAACGGTCAGCGGCGAAATTTCACGCTCAAAGACATGCCGCCGGGACTGGCCGTCGCGCTGGCAAAAGACCAGTTCGATCCCAAGCAGCCCACCAACAAAGTGTTCATGGGCGCGTTCATGCTGGTCGAACCCACCGGTGGCGTTGAAGAAGCCAAGCGATTTTGGGACGAGGCGGCGCTGGCCGGTGTCGATACCCGTTTTTTGGTTCCGTTGTTGAACCCCGACGACGCCTTTTCACCCACGACCACTCCAACCGATCGCCGTAGCCTGCCGCTGGCGGCCGACTTGGTGGCAGCCGAGAAAGCCTTTCACGACCAATACGACGACACCATTGCAGCCGCCCGGTTGCCAGTCAAGAAGGCCGACCTGGCTCAAAAACTGATCGATGTCGCGCAGTCCGCCGGAGATGATTTTGCCAAGCGCTACGTGCTGCTGCGAGAAGCCCGCAACCTGTTTGCCCAAGCCAATCAGGCCGACAAAATGTTGGACGTCGTCGATGAACTGGGCCGCTGGTTTACCGTCGACGGCATCAAGATGAAGGCCGACACCATGGCCAGTTGGCCTGGCAGCACCGCCGCCGGCGCCAAACTGGTTGCCACAATATCGCTCAAGTTGATGGGCGAGGCCGAAGTCAACAAGCGACTGGAAGTCGCGGAAACACTCAGCAACGTGGCCACGGCCGCGGCAAAAAAATCGGCCTCCACCGATCTCGTGAAACTGGCCAAAGAAAAGAAAGACGAATTGCAAAAGCTCAAGAGCGCAGGATCGTAAGTTGCTTGGCCGGCGTGCCCAACCACACAGACGACCTGTTTACTGGCAACGCATCAATGGCCATCGGAGAAATCAGCAGCGCATGAAGTTACCTCGACGTCGTTTTTGGCTCGCTGCGATCGTTCTGCTACCGATTGTCGCAGGCGCAATTGTCTGGCGAGTTGGTGGCGCTCTGGTTGCGCCGGCCAATCACGTTGTCGGAGTTCCGCCAGCCGATTTGAAGATTGAATCGCTCACGATCGGCAGTGCATCTGGCTCGCAGTTGGCAGCCTGGCTGATGCCTGCGGAGAATGCGTCGGCAACAGTGGTTTTGTTGCATGGCATTCGGGCCAATCGGCGGACAATGCTCGGCCGGGCGAAGTTATTTCACGCGGCCGGCTACGACGTGCTGATGATCGATCTGCAAGCGCATGGCGAAAGTCCGGGCAAGCAAATCACCATTGGCTATTTAGAGCGTTTCGACGCGGCAGCGGCCGTGAACTACGCTCGCCAGCGAAATCCCCAGCACAAGATTGCCGTCGTAGGCTGTTCGCTGGGCGGCGCGGCGGCGGTTCTAGCCTCGCCGTTGAAGATCGACGCCCTGGTGCTGGAGTCGGTATTTCCGACCATCGAAGAAGCCGTCTACGACCGCTTGGCAGTCCGCTTAGGACCGCTGGCGCATGTGGTTGCACCGCTGCTGCTGTGGCAAATTCAGCCGCGTTTGGGGTTTTCGCCCAGCGAGTTGCGACCCATCGATCACATTGGCGCGGTTGGTTGTCTGGTACTGGTGGCTGCGGGCGAGATCGATCCGCACACAAAGCTGGACGAATCGCGGCGGCTCTTTGCCGCGGCTGTCGAACCGAAGCAGTGGGTCGAATTTCCCGGCGCGGGCCATGTCGACTTGCAGGCGAATAATCCGGCATTGTACCGCCAGAGCGTGTTGCCGTTCTTGCAGCAGCATCTAGCGACTTCGACCGCGGGCGATGAGCGGTGATCGCGCTTGAGCAAGCCCATCAGTGCTATTTGGGCGGTGGAATCCGTGCGGCGCCGGTGGCCCGCTTGAGCGTTTCACGCATCAATTCGCGAGGCGCTTCTTGGCCTGTAAAGCGTTCGAACTGCAATGCCGCCTGGCGGACAAACATTTCGACACCGGTCACCACGCCACAACTCTGCGAGCGCGCTTCTTTAATCAGTAGCGTGTTCTCCGGGTTGTAAACCGTGTCGAAGACCGTCATTGCCGGGCGAAGATGATGTTTTTCGAAGGGCGTTTCGTCCATGTTGGGATGCATGCCGATGGGCGTGCAATTGACCAGCACATCGCAATTCACGGCGTGCCGGGCCGACCAATCCACCGCGCGCGCGATGAGTGAGGCGGCCAAACTTTCCGAGCGCGCCAAGGTGCGGCTGGCAATGACCACATCGGCCCCACGCTGCCGCAATCCGTAAGCAATGGCCCGCGCCGCGCCGCCCGCGCCCAAAATCAGCGCCTTGCGGCCTTCGAGCGAGGTCATGCCGCGCGCCTCCAGCCCATGTTGCAGGCTGTCCATTGCGGCCTGGCAATCGGTGTTGTAGCCGGCAATCTGACTGCCATTGAAGATCAGTGTGTTGGCCGCGCCAATGCCTTGCACGTCGGCATCGGAACTGGCGAGCTTGGGTAGCACGGCCTCTTTGTGCGGAATGGTCACGCTGAGTCCGCGAATGCCCATCTCCGGCGCTTCTTCTAAAAATGTTTCCAGATATTCGCTCGGCACGCGCAGCGGCACATACACGCAGTTCATGCCGAGGCGATGAAATGCTGCATTGTGAATTTGTGGGCTGAGGCTATGGCCCACGGGGTCGGCAATTACGCCATAAACCACGGTTTGGTCATTGATGCTCTCGTAGTGGTAAACGTCCATCATCTGCTGGTAACTGAGTTGGCCGGGCGCAAGCACGCGTTCGTGGTGAAACGTGGCGTACGTAAACGGCGCGCCGAGCCGGCCGCAGAGAATTCGCGACGGCAGGCCCATATCGCCCATGCAGAACGCCACGGTCGGCACGTGAGAGTCGCGCATCAAGCGGAACATTCGCAAATTGTCGTGCGGACGATTGGCCATCGTGGCCAGCTTGACAATATCGGCATCAAGCCGCGCCAGCCGGCCATGAATGGCGGATAAATTATCCGGCGTGCGTCGGAAATCGTGAAAGCTGATGATTCGTTTGGTTTTGCCAAACCGCGGAATGGCGGCCGCGGCGTCTTCTTCCAAGTCGATGTATTCCACGCCTTCGGCGATGGCGGTGCGGATCAGCAGCAGGCGTTCGGGCTCCGTCCCCGACCACTTACCGCCATCGGCCTTACGGCGGCAGGTGATCACCACCGGCGACGGCCGATCGGCCAGCAACCGTCGCAAATTCACCGTGCCTTCAATGTAGTCCAACCGTAATTCCACTAATTGAGCGCCCTCGGCCACCAACTGCTGATGCTCAGCAATCATATGGCGATGGCGTCCGCGTCCAATACTGACACAAAGCATGACGTTCATTCTGTCGGGCAAGTTGATGGGCGTGCAACCAAAGATTATAGCCCGGCGGGCGACCAACTGCATCGTCCCTGCCTGCGAGATCGGGCGGCCCGCGCAGGGCGGTTGAGGCGGGCGGCGATGCCGGCGATTTGTCGTTTACCAAGAACTTGCTTATTTGCCGTCGCGGTTCGATAATCGAAGTTACGCCGAAGCATCGCACTTTACGTTTTCAAGGGCCGCGTGAATCATGGACTCTAAAACTTCACGAGCGCTACGAATTTGGCTGGCCACGCTGTGCTGCGGCTGGTTGCTGTGCGGTGTGACGGATGCCGCTGACGCGCCAGCAAAAAGCACGCGGGCAAAAGTCCCGGACTGGAATCAAAAGCAAAGTGTGGTGGACGTCTTTTTTTCCAACGCCAGTGCGGAGTTGGTCGGCACGCGTGAGTTTGGCGGCGCCGGAAAGCCGGTGGTCGCCAAAGTGCCCAGCGGCGCTGGTAACGATGCAAAGCCCGACGCGCCGGAAGCGATGGCCACCGAACCGGGTGGCGCGTGGTCCAAAATCATCGACGCTGAAACCTTAGAGGCGGAAGTTCGATTGTATCCCAAGCCGTTGGCCGACGAAGTCAAAAGCCCCAGTCAGTTCAAGGGCGGCGGCGCAAAGAACTGCCGCAATTACTTCACGTCGCTCACGTTTGCCTTTGCCATCATCGGCGATTACGACGGCGAAGTTCGTTGGAAGAACCAGGCGCTCGGCGCACGCGAATTGTTCGGCCGCGCCGCGAATAATTGCAAGGTCGGCACCGATCAATCGTACGCCGAATCGAAGTTGCGCGTAGGCGATCTGCAATCGATGATTGGCGGTGATACGCTGCCCGCGCCCAAGGAGATCGACGCCAAAGCGCCGTGGAGCAAGTTCGTTGCCCGCGCGCCGCTGATGACTCGCTTGGATACCGCGTACACCGAGCACGTGAAAAAGTGGACCTCCAGCGACGATGAATTCAAAAAGAACGGCGACGCGTGCGTGCGCGAGTCGCAAATTATGGCCGCGATTGCCGAGGTGATCCAGCGCGAGGGTTACAAGTTCGCCGACGACGATACCTACAAAGGCTTTGCCAAAGACATGAAAAAAGCGTCACTCGCCGTGGCCGAAGCCGCCAAGTCAAAAAACATGGCCGGGGCACGCACGGCCGCCGGCAATGTCGACAAAGCCTGCGCCAACTGTCACAGCGGCTTCCGTAGCTAATACTGCTGAGTTGACTGGCCGGCAGCGCATCGCCAGCGCGTCTTAATGAGTTGCAATATTTCAGGGGACTGGACTTGCTGGAGAGTGTCGTGGTGGCGCTGTGCGCCACCCTGGATGGCGCAGCTTGTTGAATCGACGTGCAACAGTTCAACAACATGCGACTGGCGATGATCGCAGCGAGTTGAGTGACTTGCCAATCAGCCCGCCCGCCAATGTCAAAGCGTTTGCCCGCGCGGCCCGCGAATATGTGAGCATCGAGAGCGAGCACCGGAATTTGGTTGTAGCTTTTGCCGCAAGATGCCAGTCGCATCTGCCGCCAGCACGTTCTACAGACGGCGGCTTGGTTGCGCCGGTTGGCAATGTCTGAACTGTCGCAGGAAACTCCCCTCGACGATCATATCCGTGGCAAACGCAGCCCGGCGTGCCTTTAACCAGCGCGCTGAAAATCATGCTGCGCGGCTTCGCCCAGAAATCGAATTCGTTTTCCGGGTCGGCCTCCAACGGCCGATCTCCGGCGCGCTGCTTGGGGAGCAAAGTCCGAATGCTTTGTTCCGCTGTCATGCCCAGCCCAATGTGGAGCCACAACGCCTGCTTGAACCGATCATTTCAAACAACCAACGCTGACTTGCGGGCTAGCTGAAGTTCGACTTGTTCAATGTGCTCAGTGAGTTATTAGCAAGCGTCAACTGATTCGTGCCGGCCTGGCCATCTAGGGTCGTTACGCCTTTAACGGTGTTCGAGGAAAAGTTGAGGTCATCGTCGCCACTTCCCAACAGCACGCTCGCTTTAGTGTCGATCAAGTTTGAAGCGACGAATACATTGTCCTGCGTATTTCCGGTAACCAGCGAGAGGGCGCTCAAGCTGGGATCGCCGCTGCCGGTAACGTGGTTATTGAAGAGGTCCAAGTTCGGATTGATCGAATTTGTAGTTTGGAACTGAGTGTTGACGAAAATCCCGCCGGCGCTGTTTTGCGAAAGCGTGGTGAAGTTCAAGTTGCTGCAATTGACGGTCAGCACCGAGGTAAAAGTATCTTGCGAGAGGTACAGCGTGTTTTGCCGCACGCCATCGCCCACCAGATAGATATTCGCGCCGGCCGAGTAACTGTTTTGCACCGCAATGTTATTGGTGCCGAGCGGACTCTGCACGTACAGGCTATTGCGGGCGTAAATCGAATTGAGCGAAGTGCTAAAAACTCCGCTCGGCAGACTTTGATTGGAGAGAATAAATAGGCTCTGGGTTTGCACGCCGGTGGCGGTGACATATCCGTTCGAACTGCCCGTCTGCCAATCGACGTCGCCAATCGCCAGCACGTTCGAATTGTCGGCATGAATGACGTTCGCGCCCGAACCTTGCAGAGCGATATCGAACCGGCCGCCCGTGTAAACGGGCTTGGTGCCGCCGAGCGTGACGGTGCTGGCCAACGGGTTATGCAATCCATTGTCGTCCGAGGCAACGATCGTGATGTCGCCGGCTACATAGACGTTGTCGAGGGTAACGGTGTTCTCGCCAAACCCCAACTGGATATTGATGCCGGCGGAGACGGGAGAAAATGACAGGGTGCCGTTGGGCGTGCCGTTGACCAAAGTCGGATTGCCTTGCGAATCGTTCTTGCCGGTGATGGTGATGGTGATGGTGGCCGTGGTGGGATCGCCAATCAAAGCAAAATTATCGTTGCCGTCATCGCAATTGATGTTGAGCGTGGTGCCGGAAACCGCGGCCACCACGGCGCGCAACTGCCGCGACTCAAGCACTTCGCCACGCAAGCGATAGCCACGCGGGATGCGCGATCCGACAGTTCGAATTTGCCGCGAATTGCGATTGGACTTGCTGCCGAATAGCCAAGGCATGACGTCTCCAGGGTTGTAAATGCCGTGAATGAACCGCTATTTTCATCCTTATTGGACTCGTGGCCAAATCAATCGACATTATGAAATGGCGTAAACAGTTGACTCCCGGTCAGCGACTCGAAGTCACGGTCAACGCATCGTAATTCGCTGCAGTTTTCCGAGGGACTGCTAAGAATCAAGAAGCCTTGCCGGAAAATCTTTGGGGAACAGTTTTGCCGCAGAGGTATTTTACGGCTTCGCAACCGGTTGCCGTTTTTAAGCTTTGAAACCCCTGACCGATCCACGCGTCGCCCGCACGCGCGGCGGTTGCCGGGCAGGCGGCAGGCCTTGGATTGGGAACCTTCACTTGACGGTCTCCGTCAAGCGGCGGCGGAACTTGCGGACCGCATCTTGCGCCACCAGCGGCAGTTTGCTCCGGAGTAAGTTAGCGCCGTTGAACCAGCCGGCCGGTTCGTCGAACACCAGATGATACTCGACGAAGATCGCGCCGCTGGGCTGTTGCAGTTGCGTGGCCTTGATGTAAAACCCGGCCGATGCGTAAGGCTGCGGCGGTCCGACTTTGCTGCGGCCATCGTCGTCGCGAACGATCGACTGCCATTGATTCGGAAAGTCGCGATCTTTGGCAAACCGTGGGTCGATCGTGGCGGCAAGAATGATCGATTGGTCTGCCCGCGTGAGTTGCGCCTGCATCACGCCGCTGAGCCGCGCGCGATCGAACATCGTAAAGTGGCTGGCCAAATAGCGGCGGTCGTCCGTTTTCTCGATGTCGCGCTGCTTGAGGTCGTCGGCCGTGAGTAATTTGCCGCGTTCGGATTCGGGCGCGTCTTTCGCTTCGTCGTTGATCTGACTTTTCAAAAACGTTTCGTCACTGAGCTTTTTCAAATCGCCATAGGCAACAAACCACAAATCGACTTTTCGCAGCGTGCCTGCCTTTTCACTGGGATCGTCGCCGGCGATTTTGAGCACAAACGGCGACACCGGCGATTTCCGCAACAGCGCGTCGAGCGGATGGTTTTCATCGGCGACTTGCCCCAGCAGTTTCTGCTGCGCAGCGGCATCCAGACCGTCGGCCATGGTTGGCGCAGGCAACTTCAAAACGGCTTGTTCGACCTCGATGCCTTTTTCGGTTAGCGAGCGAAAGATTTCGTTGTCGGCGGAAAACGCCCGCGAATGCAGCAGGACCATCATCGTCACGGAACAGACGGCACGAACCCACGGTCCATGGGAAGCACGCTGGCAATTGGCGAGATATTTCATGGCGGGTGCTCCGAAATTCGGTGGTGCGTACAGGCAAATCGGGCTGAACAGGGGTTAACAACGGGCGGCAACGATGAGTGCGTCGGCCAAGTTGCAATGAGTCTTGCGATCGTATGGATTGGGGTTGCCAATTCTAGGCAGGCGGGCCGCGTTTGGGGAGTGGCGTTTTTCGGAGGAGTCGCCCGCCATTGAATACGTAGCAGGAAGACAAATCGTTTGCACGCTGGCGAAGCGGCCTCAGCTTTCCTGCTTCCGGTTGTGATAGAGCTGAGGAACATTGATGAGCGCTTACAGCCGGCAAGCCGCCGAGCGGCGCATTGGTTGCGGCAGCCCGGCCCACTGTTTCCGGACCGCGGCCCAACTGACGCTAGCGGGAAGTGCCTGCGGCACGATATTATAGGGCCTGCCGGCGCGCGCCTTTGAGGGCCGTGTTTTTCGCAAGCTCGTTTACTGATTTTTGATCGATGACCGACCTCGTTCGCCAAGAAATTGCCACGGCCGCTCACACCGTCATCGTCAAGGTGGGCACCCGCGTGCTTACACGGCCCGACGGCGTCCTCAATCAAGAGCGAGTCGCAGCACTGGCCGAAGAGTTGCATCAACTGATGCTCACCGGGCGCAAAGTGGCGCTGGTCACTTCGGGCGCGGTTGGTGCCGGCATGGGGCAACTCGGATTGACCAGCCGCCCTACCGACCTTGCTCGTCTGCAAGCCGTGGCCGCCGTGGGGCAAACACACCTGGTGGAAGCCTACGACCGCGGCCTGCGAACGCACGGCCGGCACGGCGCTCAAATTCTGCTCACGGCCGACGATCTCAATCATCGCACGAAATACCTCAATATTCGCAATACGATTCTGACGTTGCTGGAATATGGTGCGGTGCCGATCATCAACGAAAACGACACCGTCAGTACGGAAGAACTGCAAACCACGTTTGGCGATAACGATCGGCTGGCCGCGATGGTTACCAATCTGATTCGCGCCCCGCTACTGGTGCTGCTTTCCGATGTCGATGGCTTGTACGATGGCGATCCCAAACTTCCCGGAGCGCAGTTGATTTCTACGGTTCCGGAATTGAACGACAGTATTTTTGGCATGGTTCGCGACAAGCTCACCGGCATGAGCAAAGGCGGCATGGCCAGCAAACTGGAAGCGGCGCGAATTGCCACCACCGCGGGTGAAAACGTGGTGATCGCCAGCGGAAAATCGCCCGGCAATTTGGCGCGAATCGTTGCGGGCGAACCGGTCGGCACGCTGTTTTTGGCGCGTGGTCAGGCGGTCACATCTTGGAAGCGCTGGCTCGGTTTCACCGCGCGCACACAAGGGCAACTGGTGCTCGACGACGGCGCCCGTTGCGCGATCGAGCAGAAGGGCCGCAGCCTGCTGGCGATTGGCGTACTGGGCGCAAGCGGCGACTTTCAGCGCGGCGATTTGGTTTCGTTGCGCGACGTGCATGGGCTGGAGTTTGCTCGCGGGTTGTGTAATTATTCGGCGGTCGAAGTCGGCAAGATCAAGGGGCTGCGGAGCGAGCAAATTGCCGCCACGCTCGGGCATCGACCGTACGAGGAAGTGATTCATCGCGATAATATGTCGGTCACGCGTCCCAAGGAAACGGCATAGATGGAGCGTTTGCCGTGCCCACTGATGTGGGCGATCCTCGCCGGCGGCGGCAGCGTTTGGGAACGTTGAAAATTCATTTTGCGCGAGCCGCGGTTTTGTTTCAGGTTCGGAAAGTTCACAACAGGAATAAGCGTGCTGTCGACTTTCTTCTGGGAATTCGTGCTGATTCTGTCGTTGACCTTGGTTAGCGGATTCTTCTCCGCGGCTGAGATCGCGTTGATATCCGCGCGTCGCGGCCGTCTGCAGCAAATGGCCGAGCAAGGCGACCGCAAGGCGGCTTTGGCCTTGAAGCTGGCCTCGGATCCCAACCAGTTTTTGCCGATCGTGCAAATTGCCATTACGCTCATCGGTACGTTTGCCGCGGCGTTTGCGGGCGCCAATTTGGAAGCCGCGCTGGCCGAGAAGTTCAGTCAGTCGGGCATCGGGCTGATCGTCGCTCACGCGCACGCGCTGGCGCTGGGCGCGATCTGGTTGATGACCGGCTTCTTGCAATTGCTGCTGGCTGAGTTGGTGCCTAAAAACTTGGCGCTGCGCCGTGCCGAATCGCTGGCCCGGTTGGTGGCGCCGGCCATGAACGTGCTGATGCGGATCGGCAAGCCAGCCAACTGGCTGATGGGCAAAGCCACCGATGCGGTGCTGATTTTGATGCAAGCCGGCGGACATCACGAACCGGCCATTTCCGTACACGATATCGAGCATCTGATCGACACCGGCACGGCGGAAGGTCTGCTGCAACCGGTCGAACAGAAGCTGGCGATGGAAGCGCTGCGGCTGGGCGACCGCACCGTCCGCGACATCATGCGCCCACGCATCGACCTGGACGCGCTCGATGTCGAAACGCCGCCCGACGAAGTCCTGGGCGCGGTGGCCATGGCCGGCTTTTCGCGGCTGCCGGTTTACGAGCGCGACCTGGATCACATCATCGGATTTGTGCATATCAAGGATCTGTTTCGGCAACAGTATCTCGGTTGGCCAATGGATCTGCGGAAGATGCTGCATCCACCCCTGTTTGTGCCGCAGACCGTGCATCTGGACCGGTTGCTGGAAATGTTTCAAGCAAAGCATACGCAACTCGCGGTGGTCTTGGACGAATATGGCGGCACCCAGGGCATGGTCACCCTGGAAGATGTGATCGAAGAACTGGTGGGCGAAATTAACGACGAACATCAGCGCGACAAACAGCAAGAAATCGTGCGGCGCGACGCCAATAGCTGGTTGATCGACGGCCAAGTCAACGTGCCTGACTTGCTTGAGGCGCTCGACATGCAAGATCCCGAACCAGACGCCAATCGCTCGTTCAGCACTGTCTCCGGTTTGGTGCTCGATCAACTGGGCCGAATTCCAGACGTTGGCGACCGTACGCAGTGGTTTGATCTTCATCTGGAAGTCGTGGATATGGATGGCCAACGGATCGACCGATTAATGGTCACGCGCACCGACCTGAACGCCAAGCCGTCCGGCGGCGGCTAGCAAATTGTCGCTAGCTCGCCTAAATCCTGCCGGCGTCGGCAGATGGACGACCGGCGAATTCCGGCAAAAGCGGCAAATTCCCATTTTCTGACTGGTCGCGGCGCTGCTCGCGCGGGTTATAATCGTGGGTGGAAAATTGAAAACGCACTTGGCGACAAAAGCGGACAGAATTTGAGCAACCAACTGTCCGCCGTGCTGAGGAATTCCGGATCAACTAGCGGACCTCTCCACTCCACCCATACCCTCCGCGCAATTACGCATAAGGAATTTCCCATGTTCTGCTCCCGAATCATCCGCCTGTTGTCGGCGCTGGGACTGGCGATGGCCGTCGCCGCGCCGGCTCAAGCCGACGGCGATCCTCAGGCGCTCGCCGTTGCCGCTCAACAGATTTTTCAAAACCATTGCACCAGCTGCCACGGCGAAGGGCCAAAACCCAAGTCGGCGTTGAATTTGTTGGATCATGATTTTATTGTCAGTTCCAATCGGAAGATCATCGTGCAGGGCGACGCCGACGCCTCGGAAGTCATTCGGCAAATCGCCAAGGGAAAAATGCCGCCTCAAGGCAAAAACCCGCTGACGCCTGAAGAAACCCAAGTCATTCGCGACTGGATTTCCGCCGGCGCTCCCGCCGTTGCGGCTGCGGCCGATCCCGTGCAGCCCGTGGTCAAGTTTGCGGTGCCCACCGATTTTCCGCCCGATCTGCCATCAGCATCCTCGTTGGGCGATCTCGTCAAGAGCAACGATGCCGTAGCCGCATCGCAAGTCAACACTGGCGGGGCGGGCTCGATATCGCGCCCCGTCGGTCCTGGTCCGGAGATCGGTCCGGGCGGCCCCGGTGTTGTTGTGCCAGGCGGTTCGCTGACGTCCGCCGGCTTGTCGTACGACAGCCCGCTGGGCGCCCAAGTGAAGGGCATCTTCACCGCC
The DNA here is from genome assembly GCA_038205115.1 of Pirellulales bacterium. Lineage (GTDB taxonomy): Bacteria > Planctomycetota > Planctomycetia > Pirellulales > JBBRCE01 > JBBRCE01. The sequence goes on along the minus strand of JBBRCE010000043.1, from coordinate 25,925 downwards.
AAGTGCTTCAAATGCCACGGCGATAAAAAAGTTGCCGGCGATCTACGAATTCTCGATTGCCAATCGCTGGTTGCCAAAAACCTAGTCGCCCTGGGCAATCCGGAAAAGTCGGAATTGTTCAAACGAATCGCCGCCAAAAAGAGCGACGACATGATGCCGCCCGAGGAACTGCCGCGGTTGGCTCCAGGCGAAATCGCCTTGATCCACGACTGGATCGCCGGCAATGCCGGCACCGTCACGCCGGTCACCAAAGAAGATGTGGCCATCGTGGCTAAGCTGGGCGCCGAATACATTTTGGACTCCATCTATCAAGACGTTCATCGTTTGAAGCCTGCCGATCGCGAATACGTTCGCTACCTGAGCTTCACGCATATTCTGGTTGCCGGTGCTACGTCGGAACAACTGGAAATTCAACGCGAAGCCCTGTTCAAAGTCGTCAACCACATGACCTGGAGCGCAAACCTCGTGGCGCCGGTGGCCATCGAACGCACCAATACCATCTATCGCATCGATCTGCGTCAGTTGGGTTGGAATCATCTGGTCTACGGCGCCAACGCCAAGAGCGATTACAGCAAAACCAACTTGTTCGATCTGGCCTTGCTGGAATACCCGTACGGCATCATCTACGACCGCTCGTTGGCCTACAAATCGTTGTTGGCGGAGTACTTTCCTTATACCCACCAGGTGCGTCCGATTGCCTACGTCCGCAGCGATTGGTTCTGCAGCGTGGCCGCTCAGCCGCCGCTGTACCACGACTTTTTGCGGCTGCCGGAAAAACTGGAATACCTGGAATACGGCCTGGGCGTGCGATCGCAATACGATCTGGACAACTACAAAGCGGTGCGTGCCGGCATGGGCGTATCCGGCGTGTCGCGTAACAATCGCGTGGTGGAGCGCCACTCGCAAAAGTACGGCACCTACTGGAAAAGCTTCGACTTCAAAACCAGTTCGGCCCAAGAGAATATGTATAAAGATCCCATCGACCTGCACGAAACGGGCGGCGAGATGGTGTTTAGCTTGCCAAACGGCCTACATGGCTACTACGTTTGCACAGCCAAGGGCGACCGTTTGGACGAAGCCCCAATCGACATCGTCACTGATAAATTCGCGGCCAACAAAACGGTTCGCAACGGTTTGGCGTGCATGCGATGCCACGGTGGCCTCGGCTTGCAAACTTTCAAAGACACCGTCCGACCCGTCCTCAAAACCATTCAAGGCAATCCTGGTTTTCTGGTCGACAGGGCGCTGCATTTGTACCCCGAGCAAAAGTTCATGGACCGACTGTTCTCGGCCGATACGCAACGTTTTTCCGAACGCATGAAGCTCTTGGTTCCCAAGCCGGTCATCGACGAACCGTTGACTCCGGTCAGCCACAACTTTTTGGATGAACCCATCAATCTGGCCCAGGCCAGTGCGGAAATGGGTCGTGCCGAACCGGGCGATCTGCAAGGTGTGTTCCGCCTACCGCAGTTCGCACAGTTGGGCCTGGCGCCGCTGGCCGTCGGTGGCGAAATCCGCCGCGATAGCTGGGAAGATTACTACGACCGCGTCGTCCGCCAGATGGGCATCGGCGTGCCGATCGTCCCGCTGGATAGCATCATCCATGCCGATTACTCGCCCACCTACCCGGTACCGTTCGAGTTGACCGTCAAGACCAACAAGGGCAATAACTTCTTCGAAAAGTCCGACACCCTGCAGATTGTCGTCAAATCCAATGCCGACGTGTACGTGGAAATCATCTACACCAGCAGCAAGGGTCACAAGACAATCGTGGTGCCGAGCAAAACGCTGGTCAAAGCCGGCAAGGAATTCAAGTACCCGGAAAAAGGCTGGGAACTCAAGAACCGCAACCCAGGCAAAGAACACATCACGGTGTTCGCCAGCACCGCATACTTCCCGCCGGGCGAAGTGTTCAAGGCTGAAAACATCGCCGACCGCGTGTTCCACCCGTTCCTAATCAACAAGTCGGCCCGGGCGTTCGAAGTTCGCTTCAACCCTGACCCGATGAAGACCATCAAGAAAACCATCGAGGTCGAAATCCGCTAACCACGGTTGATCGACCCGATCTTAACTCCAGCCGCTGCCAGTCATCTCCCGACTGGCAGCGGCTTTTTTGTTGGCGGCCGCCGGAGTGAGGGGACTGAAGATGCGAAAGGGACGGAGGAGACGGAGGAGACGGAGGGACGGAGGGACGGAGAGAACGGAAAAAAGTTTTTCGTGAATTCGGTCCGGTCGTCGCGCGCAAGGTTGCTGAGGTTAACAACTTGGCAGCGGTTTTGACCTCGATTATCTATGTGGACAGTGAGGACAGAAGGTCTGGCCGACGCACTTTTTTCAGGTCTTCGGCGCGGACCGCAGGCTCGTCACTCCGATTTGCGATGCTGCTTTTTCGCCGCGCGTGCCGTGAGACTCATTCGTTGGCGACGCTGCCAGCGTCGGCTGAGTTGAGGCTCAATCGCCGCTGGCTTGCCGTTCACCGCCCACAGTTAACCATTCACTAACTTAGCGACAACCGCTCAATCCACCGACGCAGGCTGCGTCGGCTACGATCGGCAGGCGGCTGCGAATTGGGCAAGCTGCGAACTTCCTGCCGGCGGCGCGCAAGCGCAAACGCTGCACGCCGGATCGCTTGTTCGCAAATCGGAGTGTGTGAGCGGACGCCAGGCTGCTTGGGCGCAGGCGACCGCCGGTTGAGTTGTCAAAGAGCTTCAACGGGGATTCGGCTATTTACTGCGGCCACGCGTCGGTTCGATTTCGATTCACCAGCGCACCGGCGAATCTACTTTTGTCTAGCAAACCATCCACGCGACATCCCTTGCCACCAGTCTCATGCACACGCAGGCGATTTGCCGACGGAAAAACCTCGTTCGTAGCGTTGATTGATCAACGTTGATTGCTCAACCACACAAGCGTTTCGCCTGAATGCTGCGAACTCGACTTTTCCTTCGGGTGTTATGCCTGCCTTTGCACGCTGAGTTGTCAGAGCCCTGGGTTGGCCTCAAATCCGTTGTCCCGCATTGGGCAGACTTCCGCCCGCGAGATACATGCACATTAGTATACTATATTCTGACGAAAAAGTCAACGGCGGAATCGGCAAAATGGATCGAGTCGGGTTGGCGTCTGTTCGCTGCCAGCCTTACAATTGCGCTCAATGCGGATCGCCTGGCAACCGTCGCGGCGCCGGCATGATCATGTACTGCCGACGTTCGGTCCGCCCGCGACTGGTTTCTTCCGTGGCGTGGCAACGCAAACCGGCGACCTTGAGATCGCGACGTGCGGCCTGTGTGAAGGCTGTCGCCACGGCGGCGTGCAGCTTGGAATGGTTGGCTTTGAGCGCCAAAATGTATTTCCCACCGCCCGCGATGATCTTGGCCGCGATCTGCTTCTGGCAGCCCAGCCGGGCGTCGCTGGACCAGGCCGAAACCAGATGCAGCGGATTCTGACCGGCCGCTTTGTCGTGCGAGCCTCGCAGCATGGATCGGTTAGTGTTACAAAGTTCGAAAAAACTGCAATCGGCGGCGAAGCCATAAAATATCTCCGTGGAAAACGTGTCCCCAGAGTCATTCAGGCAAGGCCCCTTGATTCTTTCAACTCGCTTGAAATACTGTTGCTAATTAAGATGCGTTTGCCGTGCTTGAGGGCCGGTAGACGGGACTCCCAAAAACATCCAAGCCAAAACGGAAATCGGGATTAATTGATCGTTTCCAAAAATACTGCAAGGAGCGATGAAAAGCAGATTTTTCATAACACGTTCCGCCAAAGACGTTGTTTACCGAAGAAACATTCGGTGTCGCTCGCCAACGAATCGCGTGGCGGATAAGATGGGCCGTATTAAGGACCAAACGCCCCGTCGCGAAAATGCCTTGGCAGGCGACACTAAGTTCGGAAGGAACCGCCGATGACTGTTGAAGAGAAAGAAACGATCATTAAAACCATCATCGACGAATCCAATCACGAGCCGAACGAATCGGGCAAGCATCGACTCATCGTTAAATGGCGTGCGAACCTTGAAAAACAACCGCCACATTTGCCGCTGCATCAGATCGACGAAATCGTGCGAGAGGTTAGGCGGCGGCTCGATACCAAAGATCGGTAAGATCAGCCGACTGTCATGCGCTTGATCTCAGGCTGCCGCCGACTTTTTATTTCACGACAATAACCAACCGCAAAAATATTTGTGGTGAAGATTCCGTCTAGGAAATTCTCAACCGCCAAAAAGAAGATCGCTTCCAGCAAGCTCCCCCAAGGCCAGACGCAAAATCCCATCCGGGAAGCTGGCCGAGGGAACTGCCAAGATTACATTCCGAAAGGTTTTTAAGGCATCGGAAGCGGCGAGTAAGAAACAAAAAGCTCCAGCACGTCATGATCGCCCGGCGGATGAAAAATCCCGTCAAGATCGACTGGCGACCTTGATGGGCCAATCGAAATGATTGTTGCCTGCGAGCGATCTTTGGCGCCGCCGGCTCCGTCGTCAGGTGGTGCTTTCTTTCCCGGAAAGCATCAGGGCGATTCCCGGTCGCATTGCATCACGCGATCACTCTGCCAGTTCCAATCGAAATTCGGGTCCGTGCCTTGCGACCGCCTGGTCGAGCGAGCCCAGCCAATGTTCGTATTGCCCAGGCAGCATGTCCCAGTGCTCGTGGAACTTCCCCAGTTGTTCGATCTCCTCTCGAACTGCTTCGGTCCCGCAGGAAGAGCCGATGCTCAGCGGTCGAGATCGGGCGTCTGACTCGCATAGGACTGAGTCTCGACTCGAAACCCGACAATAGATCGCCGAAACTTGCGGCGTGACCGACGTCCTGGCCGCACGAAAGGTAACGAGTCGTTTTGCGTGACACGTTACATTCGTTAGGCGGGCGAACCGGCGATTTGTTCCACTTTTTTTGAGACGGAATTTGGGGATAATGGCTGTTTACAGCACTGGGCTGCGGCAAGCCTGCAAGCAACAGCAATCCCACAGGAGCGGCGACTGTGCGTTTACAAGAATCCAAGATCAAGGAAGCAATTCTCAACTCCTACCCAGGAATTCGATATCGGGCGACGAGCTATTTCACAAGTTCTCACTCGACCGATCCGGCGATCATGCCGCTAGTGATTCAGGCCGTGGAGGCGTTCGGTAGGAAAGATGCTTTCCATCTGATTGGCTTGTCAGCGGATTTGCCCCAAACCGAAAGTAGCATTGCCTGGGTCATTGATGAATTAAACAACGAGACGTGCGACAAGTTCGAGAATTATGCCTTTAACCTGTCGAAAATCTTGGTGGCCGCCGATTCCACGCTGCTACTGACGAGAGAGAGCGACATCTTGGAAGCTCGGTACTTCCTGGCAGAACTGCATGCTCCATTCATCGAGCGATTGGGGATGCTGTCGTGGGACCAATCGACCTGTTGGCAGAACTTGGAAGCGTTGTGCGATGAAGGCAAGGACAAGCAGTACATAAATGAAGTCGACCTGGGGTACGGTCAGCGGATTATCGAAGCCCTTGCCCGTTATGGCCAGGACTGCGCGCCGAAGGTCCATGAGTTGCTGACCTTCAAGGTCGATGATTACACTCATCACCCCATGAAATGGCTGGAGCCATTGGTCGTCCGATTAGCGGGGCAAGCCTGCCTGGAATCCACCGTTCCACTGTTGATTGCTAAGCTTCACGTAAATGCTGACTTTGTTAACGAAGAATGTGCAAAAGCTCTTGCCAGAATCGGCACTCCAGCCGTCTTACATGCCATCGCCGAGGCGTTCCCCACCGCCGAAGATCATTTTCGTATCTTCGCCAACGGACCTCTCGAGAATATTCACTCTGACTTGGCGGTGGAGACCTGCCTCACTCTGATCGCAAATCAATACGACGAGCCTGTTAGCCTTGAACTCGCTCATGCCCTGTTGTGCCAGTTCGAGTACGAAGGAATTGAGATCGCTCGTAAAATGCTTGTGGGACGAGAACTCGATTTTGAGAGCCGAGGACTGCGGAGCTATCTGCTGGAAACTTGCACATTGATGGGCGAGCGGTTTCCAGAATACGAAGAGTGGATTCGGACCGGAAAAGCAGAGGAAGCCGAACATTGGAAGCGGATTGCGGAGCTTGGCGACGATCCCGAAGGCCTGATCAGATTCGCCCTTGAAAAACTGACAGGCAAGAAGGCGACGGACTTGCCAAAAATCAAATCACCAACTCCTCAGTCGCTTCCCGCGACTCAACCTCCACAACTGGGATCGAAACAGAAAGTCGGCCGCAACGAGCCATGCCCGTGCGGGAGCGGCAAGAAGTTCAAGAACTGTTGCTTGAGAGCCAGGTTGGGTAGGGCCGGAACAGACCTTTGACAATGAGTGAATCATGGCGAAGAATCCTTCGGCGAAATCCGCCATCGTTAGCCGGTGGCACATCGCGTTAGCGAAACCTTAACCGGCGGTCGCTTGCGCCTATGCAGTTTGGCCACCGCTCACACACTCCGATTTGCAAAATGCGATTCGGCGTGCAGCGTTTGCGTTTCGCGCCGCTGGCAGGAAGTTCGCAGCATCGCAAATCGGAGTGACGGGCCTGTGGTCCGCGCCGTGGCGGTGCAAAAAGTGCTTTCTGCGGGCGCTGTGTCCTCACTGTCCACGGCGATCACAGAGGTCAAAATCCACGCCAAGTCGTTGCGCTGTTCAACTTTGTACGCGAGGCACCAAGCGAACTTGCGAAGATCGTTTTTTCGATCCCGCCGCCCCCTCCGTCCCGCGCATGCCCTGTCGCCCCGCGTTTCCCCTTCCGCTACAGGTTTTTGGCAGCGACGCGGTAAAGGGCACTTCGTCGGGTTGGGCCAGTGCGCCGATCTTCGTTAGCGACCTGACGCGAGGCGTTGATCGCCGACGATGTTGCTGCCGATGGGCATTTGAACAGTCTTTTTGCCGCCGCAACAGCAGGCGACGCAGACGCGCAGCGATTGGCCCGGGACAAATGCCAAGCCAGCGATGAACATCAATGCGCAGTACGGAACGAGGCCGCTCAGCAGGGCAATCAGCAGCCAAACGACCGCCGAAATGGCAATCACCAACGGTCGCAGCAGCGAATTCCAAACGGTCAGCGGAAACAACAGTTGGAACATGATCACCATGTGCGTCCAAGCGTCGAGAAACATGATCTTTTCCGGTTGCTCCGGCACGGAAGCCGCTCCGTTAAAAAAGCGGCGGATCGCGAGGGTGAAGTCGAGGAGATGGCGAAAGGCGCCGGTAAAGTCAATCGCCCGCGACTCGGGCCGAACCATCAACAGCCAAGTCGCGCCGCCGGTCCACCAGGAGTCGTACCGCAGTTTGGCCACGACCGACGCAACGGTAATCAGCGTCAAATGAATTTGAATCAATCGCAGGCCGACCGTCGTGAGCCAACTGGAGCGATCCAAAGGCTTGTACTTAGCCGGCGCAGTACGGACGGATCGCGCATTGAGCCAGCGATCAACCGAAAAACTCGCGCTGCACGGCCCCACGCAATATCCGAGCATCAGCAGTGGCAGCGTCTGCTCGAACGAGCCGAGCAACATCGGCGCCCGATGCGCATAGGAAATTAGCACAAGGTAAGTCAGCGCTGCTGAAATTCGGCCGTACAACCCCACTGTAAATGCCAGGATGGCCAGCAGCCCCGCGTAGTAGGCCAACTGCACCGCTCCGGGCGAGCTGACGTAATTCCAATAGCTGAACAGCGTGACTTGATCGCCGAACGCGGTTTGCCCGTTGTTGCGCAGCGACTGAATTTTTTCCAGCGGCAACAAACCGTCTTGGGCAAAAAAGTGGCTGATGTCCGGTAGCAGAGTCAGATACCAGTATGTGAACACCAGACCGGTCAACAGTCGCATCAGCCCCAGCATGTAGGGATCGCTGGGCGTGTACCAGAACCGATTCCAGCCGGTTCCGGATTGATCGATCAGTTTTTGGAAGTAAGTGCGCATCGCAGATCACTCAATCGGTCAATTTTTCAGAACAGGGATGCCCACGGCCGTTACGGATTGCGATCGTCGAAAAGCGGCAGCGAACTGGCCGGTTGGCTGTCGCGTGTTTTCAGGCGCGGCTTGACGGGCGGAGCACTAGAGGCAGACCCATCGGTCTTGGGCGAGGCCACGTCACTCTTCGATTTTTCGACATGCCAGATGTTGTAACTCGCGTCGTCGGTCTTGTCAGGCTGCTCGGCGCCCCAGGTGAAGTCTTCTTCCGCAATGAGAAAATGCGGATCACGCGGATTTTGAAAAATCGGATCGCTGGAGCGTACATCGGGTATCGTCTGTGGCCGGTAGCGGCGACAGTTGAGCGTCACGCCCGTTGCGCCCGTCGAATTCAACAGCCCTTTGCAAAGCACGTTGGCCAGGGCATCGGCGTTGCTGATCTGATCGTCGGCCAATTGCGCGACTAGATTGGCCATCTGCACGTAACGCTGCCGGCGCTCGGGCAGGGCCGCGCCTGCTCCCAAACGCATCTGCTCCTTGTGACCATCGGCAAATGTCAGTTCGACATCAAATCGATGATCCGAATCATACGGCATCTCCGAAATTAAGCTGTCGTCGTGTGGCGAGTTCAGCAGCAATGTCGAGGTGTACGGGCTGAGGACATTCTCCGTGCCCACCATGAGCGCAGAGAACGAGCGTAAGCGACCGAAGTTCCCAACAATCAGGCTAATGCAGATCGCAAACAAATGTAAGAAGAGTAGCACGCTCAGTACGGATCGCACACGGGGCGAAGGCGGCCCGCCGGATTCGTCGGTCGATTTCGATAAGTCAGGCATGAAGGCAGGTGGAAAGAGTGGTGAATTGCGTGGAATGCGCAGTTAAATGGCAAATGCTGCTCATTTTGCCCGTGGTAAATTACGCATTTGTAACTTACGGGCTGTAGGTAATATGCTTTGCGTGTTTCACGCGGTCAAATCAGACACGATCGCAAGAGCGAATAAAAAAAGCCGGTTCTCCGAAGAGAACCGGCTTCTGTGCGAAAATGAACGCTCAAGACCCAGGGCGTGTCTCGTAGCGTTGCATCCTGGAAATGTTCCAGCTTAGTTACGGAAGCTGACCACGTGGAACACGCGATCGGTGCTGGTCGTCGGAGCCGGCGGCATGTCCATCGGCTTGACAGCCGGGGTGACCGGAGTTGCCGGGGTGACAACCGGGGCGCCAACCGGAGCGGCTTCGCAACCGGTGCAAGCCGGAGCAGCGCAACCGCAAGCCGGGGCGGCTTCGCAAGCGCTGCAAGGAGCCGGTGCGCAGGTCGGAGCCGGAGCGCAGCAGCTCGTCTCACAGCAACAGCCGTGATGACGATGGTGACGGTGATGACGATGGCAGCAATCGCAGCTCGAGCTGCTGCAATCGCAGCAGCAATGACCAGCGACAGCTTGCTGAGCGCCACCAACTAAGGCAACGCCAACAATCGCGAAGAACATCGCGATGCAAAACACAAATGTACGATTCATCCTCGAATCCTCCAACTTCAAAGTACTTTGAAAAACACAAATCGCCGTCAACTTGCTCTGCACCCTAGGCCGGACGGCCGTCGACTCCGGGGTGTTTCGTTTGCCTGGTCTGAATAAATGCTACTGACACACGTCTCGCTCACAACTGCCCTGTAAGCCGTATGCGTTACGTAGACAGAAGCGATTACACAGACTAGGACCGCTAAGTAAGGTATCATTTGCCACTTGCGTGTCAAGCGGCATCGAGAAAATAAACCGATGGGGCGAACTGGGCTACCTGGCTTAAGTTTGCGTCCTCCACTCTAGTCAAAACTACCTTTTCGTCCAGTACCGCGCATGAAAAAAGCGAACATCGCCCGGGGACGATGCTCGCTAAACTAAGTGTATCGCAGAACTTAGCGGCCGAATAAAAAAACGACTTCGGCCGTTTCAGGTTAGCGCAAATTCTACTTCTGCACGGGATCTGCGGGTTTTGTGGCGACTTGTTCGGTTGCCTTGCCAGCCGCCGGACCGCCGCCGTTTTTCCGTCGCTCCATCTCTTCGGCGGTCAGCCGCAGCTTGGTGACCATGTCTTTGCCGTCCTCAAAATTTAGAACTAGTGGCAGTTCATCGTCGAAGACTTTGAACACCACGCCGGCCACGCGCCAGTCACCGGCGTCTTTGCGCATGCCCCAGAGGTACTCGTAGGTCTCGGGTTTTCCCTCGACTAAATCGGTCCATTTGCTGGCGACGTGCGCCAAGTCTTTTTCTTCGGTGGCGTATTCGAACTCGCCGACTTCGAACTTGGCGGTGTCGCTGGCTCGGGGAGTAAAGCCGCCACTGACCTCTTTGACTTCGATTTTTGCCTTTTCAGTCAACATCGCGTTGGCCTTGGCATCGTTGCCGGTGCGGACGGCATCTAAGAACTCGCGTACAGCCACGGCTGGCGTCGATCCGTTGTCGGCCACCGCTTTGCCGGCGGCACTGACCTTGTCTGCGGCCGTGCCGCTAGAAGGCGACGAACCAGAACAGCCCACAAATAAACCACAGGCCAGCGTCAGCGCCAGGCCAAAATGGCAACGTTCCATCGTTGCGTCTCCCGAACAGGGTCCGAAATTTAAGAAAGATTGCCGCCAGCGCCCTCGATCAATTAAGGACGTTACGGCCTAAGCGGGCGGAAGTGTCGCAAATTGGCGAAAACCGGTCAAGATGAATCGCCGTCGCGTTTTTGCTGCGTCGAAGGGATCGCAAGGCTAATCGCGCGGCGGAGGCGCGATGGGCCGCTCGATTGGCTGCCCGCCAGAAGACTCGCCCGGTGGCGGTTCCGGACGCTCGCCGGAACCGCGTGGCGGTTTACCAAAACCGCGAGGCGGGCCGGAATCGTTGCCCTGCGTCTTGGGGTGACGATCGCGATAAAGCTGCGACAATTTCTTGATTCGTTCCCGCGGCGCCAACTGATCGACCTGTTCGAGCTGCGATTCGGGCAGTTCCTGGCTGAACTTTTCTAGAAATTCGACCGTATTCTGCATGTCGTGCGGCCACTTGTTCAGCGGTTGATCGAGTTCTTTGCGCGACGGATCGTTCAGACGCTGTTCGAATTGTCGGCCCAACTCGGAGAGCATCGGGCGACCGCCAAACGGTACGTAGCGATTGCGCGACGAGGCAAACTGCACCCAGTCGGCCACCAGCCGCGATTTCTCCGGAGGCGTCTTCTTCGAACTGAGCCAGGCCTGCGCTTCCGGCGAAAGTGATTTTGCCAGCAGATTGAGTTCGTCGGGCACGATGGACGCCCGCATGTCTGGATCGTCGCTGCTCCAGGCCGAGAGTACCGCTCGATACATGAACATCGAGTGCATGCGGCCACGTTCTTCCCACTTGGTTCGTTCGTCTGGCTTATTTGCCGCCAGCCGGTCTTGCTCCAATTTCTTTTGCAGTTCCGCACCGTGGCGAACGAGATAGTCGCGATACCAGGCCAACACCAAATGTTCATCTTCGAGCGAGAAGCCGGTGGCTTGCGCGATTTTCTCCATGCGGACTTGCTCGTCCTGTTTCAGCTCCTTAATGCGGGCAATTCGTTTGTCTTCCGCCAATTCCAAAAGCTCCGCGCGGTCCGTCGGCGGCAAGGCTTTGAGCCATTCGCGGTAATGACTCAGCGTTAACAGCAGCGCGTCGGGTTGCGGATCTGCGGTCAGCCGGTCGTTGAGCGCCCGCAGTTCGGCCTGCTGCGCGACCGGAAGGCTATGAAAACGAGCAAGTTTTTGCAGCAACTGATCTTTTTCGCCGGCCGACATTTTCTCGAGCATTTGCCGCCGTTGAGCGGGAGTTGCCGAAAGCGCCGAGCCATAGCTGCTGCTGCCAGCGGTTGCGACGCTCGGGCTTGCGGCCGGCACGATACTGCCTTCGGCGAGTGGCACGGCCGGCTCATCGTACTCGGCAAAGAGTTTTTCCTGGTGCAGTTGGCGGATGAAGTCGACATCCACGCCGCGTTGGTAAAGTTCCAGATTCTCCAAAATCGGCAGATCGCGGAGCAGTTGGGCATTCGGCGTCGGCAACAGCAGCCTCAGCAATCCATAACCGAGCAGGCCCGCGACCAGCAAACTGCCCAACGCAACCGTCCACCGCCGCATCTTTCGGGCGGGAGCCGCTTGTTGCTCGCGATGTACGTCCTCAGCAGCGGCGACCGTTATCATTTCCACCGTGGTGCGCGTGAATTTGGCGTCAACGTCCGCCCGCGGCAACCGGTCGAGCATGTCCCACGATCGCTGCAACAGCAGCAACTCGCGACGCAAATTTGCGTCGCGCGCCAAACGCTCTTCGAATTGCCGCGTCGCGTCGGCATCGAGCTCGCCGTCGAGATAGGCAACCAGCATTTCGTGAACGTCGTCAGTAATCGAAGACATGGAATTCAAGCGGAGGCGAGCAAAGGCGGTGTAATAATTGAACGCACGTGGTGGAAGGTTGTGAGGGAATTAATCTTGTACGCAGCCGACACGGTCCATTGTTTCAAATCCGCACCCATTCAATCTGCCGAACGCTTGATGCTGCCACGCTAGGTTTCTGTGGTCCAGGCGCCGGTTTCGTTGACGGCGTCGGTCGGTACGGGAAGTTTACCGGAATCCAAGTAGGGTTCTAAACACTGCCGGAGGTTGCTGCGCGCACGAGACAGCAGCGACTTGACGGCCTTGGGCGAGAGCTGCATGGCTTCGGCGATATCGTCATAACTCATGTCTTCGAACTTGTTCAGCAAGACGGCCATCCGTTGCCGCTCGTTAAGCGTGCCAATGGCTTGCCGCACGACGTCACGGATTTCGGCTTTGTCGGCGGCGCGAGTGGGCATGAAGCTGCTGGCCGCCAGGGCCATTTGCTCGATCGGATTTGCCTCGTTGTCTTCGGCTTCCACGTTGCCCACGTTGACTTCTTTCCGTCTCGATCGCGATCGCTTGGCATTCAACGCCACATTGTTGGCGATGGTGTACAGCCAAGTCGAAAACTTCGATCCCGGAACATAACTTTTTCTGGCCCGATACACGCGCAAGAACACGTCCTGTGCCAAGTCTTCCGCCTGCTCGCGGCGACCCGTCAAGTGCTCAAGCACCGTGACCAGTCGGTTCTGATAACGCAGCATCAATTCTTCGAACGCTGCCGCACTGTCGTTGCGCACCTCGAGCATCAATCGCACGTCGGGGTCGCGCAATTCGTAGTGTTCGGCAGTAGACGGGCTAGCACTCAAAGGGCATCCGGCAAAACCGGCCAGTTCCAGGCAATTCAACTCACGCAGCCGCTAGGCTCATCCGACGGCCTGTCGGCGACACGCTGCTGGCGTAACAATGAGTTTAAGTTGCCGTGGGCACGCTGGCCAGTTCGACGAGTAGATTTGCAGGTTGGCTAGGTGACATCGTTATCAGATCAAACCCCGCCAAGCCCCCCGAGTTTCTGGTGGCAGTCGAGAAAAGACGCCAATCCGCGCGAATCGAGCCGGCTATCGCTATTCCGGACCGTTCGGATTCAAGCTGATCCCAGGCAAATCGTCTAGCAAAATGCGGAACTTTTCGAACAGTTGGTTCAATGAGTCGGCATTGGCTTCGATTCCGGGAAAGATTTCGTGATCTTCTTCGGGCAAGATCACGCCGATCACGGGACGCGAAAGTTCCGGTTCCACTTTGGACATCACCAGCGCAATGCCTTCAGTAGCGGCCTGCCGGAGCAGCGCCAAATCATTGGCGGAACCGGTCTTCAGATCGAATTCCTGAACCGACGATTCGGCCGATTTCGGCGTCGGCAACATGACCGTCACATTGCCGCCACCGAGCACTTCCAATTGGCTGCCCTGCACAATCAAGGCAGTCGATTCGTCGATGCCAAAGCCCACCAGCCCTGGGTGGTCGGAAATCGCCTTCATCAGTCGCGGCTTGCGATTGCGATTGCCAAAGTGTTGATCGACAATACTGCCCGGCAGCAGGTCCAGACCGGTACTGATTTCCGGTTCTGTGCTGCCACCGGCGATCATCACCCGCGATTGAATTGCCGCGCCGGCGCTGGTGCCGCCGATTACGCCGCCGCGTTGCAATAATGCATACAAGGCTCGCTCGACCTCAGTACCCAGATAGGCGGCCGCGATATTTTTCTGTTGTCCACTCTCGATCCAAACGCCAGTTGCCTGGCGGATCGGTTCGATGAAGCTCTCGTCGTTTGCGGCCTGGGCAGATCGCGTGTGAAACGCGAGAACGTCCGCGACCCCCAGCGATTTCCAAGGTGCCAGCAGCAAATCGGCCTGCTCCTGGTCAGCTAACATATCTTCGGCCAAGTCAGACGCCGTCGGAATAACAACAATCTTCGCTGCGGTGCCGCCAGCCAATTGCAAGAAGCGTTGCCGCACGCTGTCTGGCACTTCGCCGCCACCGACAATGACCAGCGAGCCTTTGATGCCTTCGAGGTTGGCCAAGGGAATTGGCGACGTGATTTCTTCGGTGGGATCTTCCACGATATTCGGCAGCGGTCTGTAGTCTGGATCGCGACCATCGCGCAATGTCAGCCAAGCGCAGAGCCCGACGCTGCAGGCAAACAGCCCCAGGAGTTTAACGAAAAAGCTGAATCGCGCCATCGCACTGATCTCCGATCATTCCCATGGCCACTGTACCGTCCCGGTTCCGCAATGGCCGAGCGCCCGGCGATTAAGTACACGATCTTCGCCTGCTGCGTCAACGCAAATTTAGCCCCTCCCAGACCCAACACGCTCTGCAAGGCAACTGCCATGCCTGCAATCAGCGGATGCTGGCGGAGACAAAAAACCGCTGGAAAAGCCGCAGCTAGTATGACTTTTTCTCATGTTGCCGCTTCGGTTACAGCACGACGTGCCCAATGTTACGGCATTGTGAGCATTAAGAAAGTACAGCGTGTGGTTATGGCCGAAGCGATTGGCGCAGCAAAATCCATGTTGCGGATATAAGCTGCGGGCATGACTCGCCAAAACCTGCGACGATTCTCGCTGATGCAATTGCTCTGGCTCAGCTTCTTGGCCGCGGTTGCGTGCTGGTGGTGGATTGCGCCGCGCGCAGGTTGAGTCTTACAGCCAGAACGACATTCTAGTCTCCATCCAAAAGCGACAATTTCGGGCGTTCAAGATCAAATCACCGCAGCCAGAAGTGGCGTCACCCGACTTGATCCACAAATTAGACGGAGGCATCCCGGGAGAATGGATCGAGTCTTACGATCCGAAATACAACGCGCAAGATTACGACGGCAAAGTCTGCCGCTATCGGTCGGAAGCCGAACCGCGTGTCACCTCGCGAGACGTCTTATTGGCCGGATGACGTCCCGAGCGACGGCTACGGTGTCGTCGTTGTGGATGCCCTGTGGTGGCAGGTATTTTGGCCAGTTGGCAGAGGTGATTCTGGCGAATAAGCGAACCAGCACGTCACCTCCATTGTCAACCACACATCGCTTCGCGGCAACATCGTCCTATTAAATAATGATGAACCGAGGCGCGGCGTGTTGGTGATTCCGAAGTCCTGCCAGTTCTATGCCGTTTCAAGTGAACAACTGATGACCATCGATTCGGCCCTGGCCACCGATTTGATGGCGCTGTGCGTGTTGCCAACTGCCATTCGGCTGAACATCGGACGTACGGCGGCCGCGCGGACGGTTCCATAGAAACGAAATCTCCACTGGCCAAGTGAAGTCTGCGACAAGCGGCATGGCCTGCTTTTGATTCGCAGCCGCTTGGGATATAATAGCCAGATGGCTGATTTTCAGCCGTTTGGCGTTTTCTCGCTCGTTTTTCGTCGGTACAAGACCCATGACCGCTGCACGCACGATGTTTGAAAAGATTTGGGATGCTCACGTGGTGCATTCCGAGCCCGGCAAACAGGCCATCCTGTACATCGACCGGCATTTGGTGCATGAAGTGACCAGCCCTCAGGCGTTCGAGGGCTTGCGCCTAGCCGGTCGCAAAGTGCGTCGTCCGGAACTGACCACGGCCACGCCGGATCACAACGTGCCGACGAGCGATCGCCGCTTGCCGATTGCGGATCCGATTTCGAAGCAGCAAATCGATACCCTGCGCAATAACTGCCAGGAATTTGGCATTCGGCTGTACGATCTCAACGATCCGCAGCAAGGCATTGTCCACATCATTGGGCCAGAACTGGGCATCACGCAGCCCGGCATGACCATTGTCTGCGGCGACAGCCACACCGCCACGCACGGTGCGTTTGGCTCGCTGGCGTTTGGCATTGGCACTAGCGAAGTGGAGCATGTGCTGGCCACGCAAACGCTGCTGCAAAGCAAGCCGAAAACGCTGGAATTGCGGATTGAAGGCCATTTGCTGCCGGGAGTGACCGCAAAAGACCTGATTCTGTATTTGATCGGTCAGCTCACTACCGACGGCGGTACCGGTTATGTCATCGAGTACACCGGCGAGGCCATTCGCGACCTAAGTATGGAACAGCGGATGACGGTCTGTAATATGTCGATCGAAGCGGGCGCCAAGGCCGGCATGATTGCTCCTGACGAGAAAACGTTCGACTACGTGCGCGGGCGTCAGCATGCGCCGCAAGGCGCGGCGTTTGACGAGGCCGTCGCCCGCTGGCGCGAACTGCCCAGCGATCCGGGTGCCAAATACGATAAAACGCTAGTTTTTCAGGCCGCCGATATTTCGCCGCAAATCACCTGGGGCACCAATCCCGGGCAGGTTGCCCCGGTCGTCGAAAACGTACCGGATCCCAATTCGTTTTCGGACGACGACCAGCGCAAAACGGCCGCTCGCGCTCTGGAATACATGGGCTTGCAGGCGGGTCAGCCGTTTACGTCGCTGCCGCTGGATCGCGTCTTCATTGGGTCTTGCACCAACGCCCGGATCGAGGATTTGCGGGCGGCCGCTGATGTTGTCCGCGGCTATCACGTGGCCAACTCCGTCAGCGCCATGGTCGTGCCAGGCAGTGGACAGGTCAAAAAGCAGGCCGAGGCCGAAGGGCTGGATAAGATCTTTAAGGCCGCCGGTTTTGACTGGCGCGAAGCCGGTTGCAGCATGTGCTTAGGCATGAATCCCGACACATTGCGCCCCGGAGAACGCTGCGCCTCGACCAGCAATCGCAACTTCGAAGGTCGCCAAGGCAAAGGCGGCCGCACGCACTTGGTTTCGCCAGCCATGGCCGCCGCCGCCGCGGTCAGCGGGCATTTTGTCGATATCCGCGGCTGGAAGTTTAATGCATAGAAAACACTGTTCCGCGAAATTTTGACCGGTTAACCGTGCTTTGAATCATTCTGCTAACAGTACCTGTATATATGCCACGGTTTTATCGAGTAATGTTCCGTGATGGAATTCTTCCGCGAATCGGTTCGACGGCGAATTGTTTGGGTGTTTGATCGGGATCGCCTCGGCAGCAGCCGCGCGGCGACATTTCTGTTGATGCGAACGGCTACGTGAGAAGCGGTGTCGAGGGTTTATCCGTTGTTGACGATTGGAAGCATTTGCCGTTTTTTCTCATCCCAGCGAGATTGAAGCACTTGGCACCAAAAGCACGCGGCGCCGACGATCTGCATTGCTGGACAGCAGGCAGCGGCGAGTTCGAATCGGCAGCCATCGACGATAACTTGGAATTGATTCTAGACAAGCCCACGCATGGCGTTTTGGTTCCGACGTTTGAAATGCCGTTCGAACGATTCCAGAGCTGCCTTGCGTCCACGCAAACCGAGTGGAAAATTGACGAAGAATAGGTCGAAGGCTATGCAAAACAGTTCAACGCATCAACAACTGCCGCCGTTTGAGAACATGATCGGTTTGCTTTGGAAACTTCACATCCAATCAGGCAAGAGTATTAACAATTCGACAGATGCAGATGAACTGCGAAAGCAGATGGGCGAACTTTGGCCAGATTTAACCGACCACGAACAGGCGAAGGTCGATGGACTTTCAGCGGATTTGTATTCACTGGTTCGAGAAATAACTTCTCCGGCAAGTTTTTCCAGTGAGGTAGCGGCGCTGGTTGGATTTGCGGTGCGCGATCAGAATTGGGATATTGCGTTGCAACTGCTCCGCGACCACGAAGGCCAATTACCGGCGGATATGGTCGCGTTTTTCCGGGGTAGGTGCTGGGACGAGTTGGTTAGCGACCGTGAAATATCGACCGCTTTTTTCAGTCTGTCCGCTCGAATCAATCCAAATGATCATGAAATCGTCGGAACAGCCGTCGTTCGGTTGCTTGAGTTGCATCGCATCTCAGAGGCAGTGGTAATTGGTGAACAACTCATTCGCCAAACCAACGATGCATGGCCACAGTTGCTCGCAGCAGAAATACTCTTCTCAGCAGTAGATCAGGGCTTCGATACGCCCGAAAATGTTTACGCGATTCGGGCATTAGCTGCCGCTGATTCCGGGGTTTGCTTAGCCTCAAGTGTTGTTAACGATACAAACCTGGCCGATTTCTCGGCGTACGTCAAAATGCACAGCGCTTTCGTTCAGGATCGGCTGGGCAACCGTCACAAAGCCATTCAGTCCTGCAGCGGAGTTCTTTTAGAAACCCCCACAAATCCCGATGCAATTAGCCTCATGCGCTGGCTGCTTGACGATAAAACTCCCATTCGCGAAAAAGAGGAGAACCGCAAGGCCCTTCAAATCCAAATGTTCCAACACGCAATGCCGCGCATCGCAGCATAATTCTTTTGATTCTCTTTGAGTTCAACCATGCAGTCATTTACCACGCTTACCGGTCTGGTCGCTCCGATGGATCGGGCGGCCGTCGATACCGATCAAATCATTCCCAAACAGTTCTTGAAACGCATCGAACGAACCGGCTTCGGCAAATACCTGTTCTTCGATTGGCGATTCAAAGACGATGGCTCGCTCAACCCGGATTTCGAACTCAACAAGCCGGAATATCAGGGCGCGAGCGTGCTCTTGGCCCGCCGAAACTTCGGTTGCGGATCGAGTCGCGAACATGCGCCCTGGGCGCTGTCCGATTACGGCCTACGCGTGGTGATTGCCCCGAGTTTTGCCGATATTTTCTACAACAATTGCTTCAAAAACGGCATGTTGCCCATTCGCCTGGACGACGCCACGGTGGAAGAATTGTTTCAGCGTTGCGCCAAGCACCCAGGCTACAAATTGCACGCCGATCTGCGGACTACGACGCTGAGCGACGACTTCGGCTTTACGCAGCAATTCGAAGTCGAGTCATTCCGCCAGCATTGCTTGCTGAATGGCCTGGACGATATCGGGTTGACGTTGCAGCACGCCGATAAAATTTCGGCTTACGAAGCAGCGCACGCGTAATTCGCGGTCGCTCGCGGAACATTGGCCTGTTGAACGGCGCCCTACCTGGATTCCACCAAGTGCAAATCATGCTTCAAAAGTTTCCGTCAGCAGCCATTCGGTTCTTTGGCGAGTTACGTGCAACGGTCGCCGCGGTTTGTGCCGCGGCAGTGGTTATCGGCTTTTGTCCGGCAGCGTATTCCGCACCAGCGCCCAAGCGAGTTGAAGAGCCCAGCAAAAATCCGGCGGCAAAAAACGATGCCGGTCCGACGGTCGAGGTGCTGGCCAGCGGCTTGGACCATCCTTGCGGCGTGGCTGTGCGCGATGATCGGGACGACAATACCCACGAGATTTTTGTGGTGGAAGGGGGCGCTGGACGCGTGGTCCGCCTGCGAAAGAAAAAAACCGACGACTCCAATGTCGTGCAGGCCGATGGCGTCAGCGGCAAACATTTTGTTCCGGCCGTGGTCGACTTCAAGCGTTCCAAATGGGGCGCGGCGCCGTCGTATCCGAGCGGACCGCTCAGCATCGTTTACAAGCAAATGAAGTCGGGGCCGGCCATCATCGTCGGTGACGGCGGGCAACCGCTGCAAGATTTGAGCGTACGGGTGTACCAGTTGCCCGAAGAACAAAAAACCGCCATTTCTTGCGAGAAATTCGACGAAAAGTTTTTCGTCGGATTCAACCCACCGGCGGACGGCGAAACGGGCGACGCCAAAGCGATTGCCGAGTTGAACCCCAAAACCATCAGCTATTTGCAAGGTCTGGCGCTCAGTAATAACACGCTGTTTGTTGCGGTTAACGGCGAAGGCCCGGGGCAGATCATGAGCGCGGATTGGAACCACACGGTCAAACTCAGGCCGTTGCCGCGCGATGCCGCAATTGGCGAACTTGGGCAGCCGACCGCCGTGGCCGTCGATGCCCACGGCAACCTGACGGTCGCCCGGATGGGCGACTGGGGCAGTAAGCCCGATAGCGAGCTGACCATCCTCGGCCCGAAATCAGGCAAGGCGATGTTTCAGGCGCGGTACGCTGGCGATGGTTTGCTCGATACCGTGGCGCTGGCGTACAGTGTCAAGCCGATCAGTTCATCGCTGATTCGACAGTTATTTACGCTGGATTTTGCCCAATCCAGACCGGAAGCGGGCGGGTTGTTTCGCGTCAATGCGGTCGAAGACGGCTTGAAGTTGGGCGTCACCGCCGAGCCGCTGCTGAAACTCGATCAGCCCACCGCAATGGCCTTTGCGGCCGATGGCACACTGTATGTTACCATTTTCGGCAAGTCGAATCAGAATGCCGCGGCGGGTCAATTGTTGCGAATCCGCCTGTAATTGACGAAGAATGTTCCGCCCACCTGTCCGCTTTCGGAAAGCCACTTTGCCATCATGCCGACGCGTCGCGAAAAAATCGAAGCCATGCTGAAAGACGAACCGCACGACACGTTTCTGCGGTATAGCCTGGCGATGGAATTGGATAAAGAAGGCAATCACGATGCCAGCTTGCAGGCATTCAGTACGCTGCAGCAAGACGCAAAGCCCTACGTGCCTGCGTTTTTTATGGCGGCTCAACAATTGGCCCGGATCGGTCGCGTTGCCGACGCCCGTCAGTTACTGCGTGATGGGACTGCGGTGGCGCGCCAGCAAGGCGACTTGCACGCCGCCGGCGAAATGAGCGAGTTTTTGACAGGACTCGGAAATCTCGGCGACTGAGTCTGCAAATTTCTGGAATTTAAAAAACGGAATGCTTGACTTCACCTGTCGGCTGATTTATAGTGGGCTTAATTGCGGTTCCCTCCCTTGATAGCTTTTTTCGGCCATCCTGCTAATGAGCGGTTTTTAGTTGTAGCCTGCCCAGCGCTTGGATAGCGTTTTGGCAATATCTGCTGCAACTTGTCCACGGTTGAATTTTGCGGGGTTTCTCCGCGCGCGTTTTGCGTTTCCTTTTGTGGCGTCCTGCGCCGCAAATCGGTTTTCGGTTGGCCATGGGATGGCGATCCGCCCACCGATTTGGAATGCGATGTGTGGCATTCAACTCCTTGGACGTAAGCCCTAGATTTTTGTCCCTTCCGTCGTTGCGCACAGGTTCGGTTTCGGCATCCTCGTCGAACTCAAGAATGGCCTCTGCGTGAACGCGATTTTACGAATAGCGCACGCGCGCCTGTGATTGAACAACTCAACAACTGAACGACCCCGTTGCGGCTTTGTGGCCGAACATTCCCCCTGCGGAAGATTGAGATTTATTGTATGAACAACATTCGATCTGGCCTTGCTGCGATTGTGATCGTCGCGTTGATGGCGCTGCCTGCTCCGGCTGCGATCATCAACGGCAACTTCGAATCGCCGGGCCTCGCCGGGGCCGGTCCAGCTTACGTCCAGTTGGACTTGAGCAACTACGGCTGGCACGAGGTTGAAGATGTCGGACCAAATAGTTCCACCGGCATCATTCGGCCGACGATTGCGGGCGAGACGCCCATGCCAACCGGCGGCAGCCAGAATGTGGCATTTCTGCAATTGGCCAATGAGTTTCAGGCAGCCGCAGCCATTTGGCAGCCGCTGACGATGGCCATGTCTGCGAACACAATTTACACAGTGAATTACGATGTCGGCAACCGGCTCGTCCCATTCAACTCCGCACGCGATTCCGACAGTTTGTTTCGGGCGATCTTCACCGTCGGCACAACTGGCGCCAACTTGCCTTACTACGTTTATGGAAGTATGGGTTTCAAGGCACTCGCGCCGGGTGCCACCGCCAACACGTATCAGATCGGTTACATTCCAGATGGCCAATGGATGAATGGGCAGAGCATCGTGCTGGACACCACCACGCATCCCGAGTTGATCGGTCAACAACTTAACGTCTCGTTCCGGCTTGATCGGCCGTATCTGGCGGGCGATATTTTGACAACGCGGCAGGTCAGTGAAGTTTACTTGGACAACGTCACCACCAGTTCGCTCCCCAGCAATTTGTTGCCGCAAAATTCGCTGCCAGAACCATCGAGCATCGTGCTGTTGGCCGGTAGCGCACTGGGCATGTTGCTGTGGCGACGCAAGTCGATCATTGGCTGGGCAACAGCGTCCAAAAAGTAGTCGTCGTCAAGCGGGGCTGGACCGCGCGGCCATCGCCTGTGGTCTGAAAATATTTGCACCAAGCATATCGTCCGCCATGACGCGGCTTCTGCGCGCTTGCCATGTTGGGCAAGCTTCTCGTCGTTTGCTAGCAAATAAGGCGGCAACTTCAATTGTGAAGCGCCAAGGCTTTTGCTATATTCGCGGTTTCGTCCGTCCGGGATTTCTGCGTTTCCGTGTGGGAAGCCGCGCCCTGACCACTGACGAAACACTCTAACCTCAGGGTTTGTCGGCGGCACGGTCTTTCGTCTTGAGATCAGTAGTCAGGCTGCGGCAAACGGGACATTTTTCAACTCTATGGTGAATCGTAATCTCATTCGGGGCCTGGAAGTCAACGACACGGAGCTTGACCAGGAACTCGAAGCGGCGATGTCCGGCGAAGGATCGTCCGACTTCGATTGGGGCGGTGCGGAAATCTCGCCCAATCAAATTGTCGATGGCCGCATTCTGCGAGTCGACAACGAATTCGTGTTGGTCGACGTTGGCTATAAGAGCGAAGGCCTGGTGCCCGTCAACGAATGGGACGAACATGAGCCGCCTCCAGAAGTCGGACAAACGGTCAAAGTGCTGATCGAAGATGTCGAAGACATCATGGGTCAGATGGAAGAATCTCGCGGCATGATTGCGCTGTCCAAGCGCAAAGCCCGCAAGATTGAAGACTGGATGAAGGTGATGGAGACCGTCCACGAAAACGACGTGGTCACCGGCATCGTCACTCGCAAAATCAAGGGCGGTTTGCTGGTCGATATCAGCGGCGTCAACGTCTTTCTGCCTGCCAGCCAGGTGGATATCCGCCGGCCAGCCGACATTGGCGATTACGTGGGCCGCACCATCCAGTGCATTGTGCTCAAAATCGACGAAGCCCGCCGCAACATCGTCGTCAGCCGCCGAGCGCTGATCGAGCAAGAACGCGGAGAGAAAAAGAAACAACTGCTGGACACGCTCGAAGTCGGCCAACTGCGCAAAGGCGTGGTCAAGAACATTGCCGAGTTCGGCGCATTCGTCGATCTGGGCGGAATCGACGGTTTGCTACACATCACCGACATGAGCTGGGGACGCATCGGTCACCCGTCGGAAATGGTGCAAATCGACGAGGAACTGGAAGTCCAAATTCTGCACATCGATCGCGAACGTGAAAAAATCGCGCTTGGACTCAAGCAGAAGAGCGTCAGCCCGTGGGCCAATGTCGACACCAAGTACCCGGTTGGCACGGTGGTTAAAGGCACGGTGGTCAATGTCATGAGCTACGGCGCCTTCGTCAAGTTGGAAGAAGGCATCGAAGGCCTGGTTCACATCAGCGAAATGTCGTGGACCAAGCGGATCAGCCATCCCAACGAGTTGGTACACATCGACGACGAAATCAATGTCGTGGTCCTCGGCATCAACAAGGAAAAACAGGAAATCTCGCTGGGCATGAAGCAAACCCAGGAGAATCCTTGGGACAAAGTGGCCGATCGTTATCCGCCGGGCACCAAAGTCAAGGGCACGGTTCGCAATCTCACCAACTACGGCGCCTTCATCGAAATCGAAGAAGGCATCGATGGTTTGCTGCACGTCAGCGACGTCTCTTGGACGCGTAAGATCAGCCATCCCAGCGAAGTGGTCGAAAAGGGACAGCAGATCGAGTGCAAAGTGTTGTCGGTGGATCAGCAGCGTCGCCGCATTGCCTTGGGTCTGAAGCAACTCGAAGAAGATCCCTGGGCAACGGATATCCCACACAAGTACCAGCCCGGCCAATTGGTCACCGGCACGGTCACCAAACTCACCAACTTTGGCGTGTTTGTCGGCCTGGAAAACGGTCTGGAAGGCTTGCTGCACATTTCCGAGTTGGCGGACCATAAGGTCGAAAACCCAGAAGACGTGGTCAAGGTGGGCGATAAGATCGAAGTCAAAGTGCTTAAGGTCGACACCGACGAGCGCAAGATTGGTCTGTCGCGCAAACGCGTCCAATGGGCCGAAGAGGAAACTGCGGCGGCCGAACTGGCCGAAGCGGCAGCTGCGGCCCAGCCTGCCAAGGCGGGCAGCGAACTCAAGGGCGGCGTCGGTGGTGGATCCGGTCCGCTGATCAAGCCCGCCGATTCGCAGAGCTAGCGCTCGCAAGATGTCAATCGCTTTCGCAAAGCCCATCGGCTTCAAAACCGATGGGCTTTTTTCATGAGCCGGCACGGCATTCCAACTCGCTAGCGTCCGCACGGCAGGCAGTCGATCTTGACCCCGCGCGCCGCTTTGCCTTACGCTGTGCCACCTCATGCGGGCCGGGTAACGCCGCGCGCCGGCGAAATGGTTCATTCGGGCGGGCAAATGCTGATTATCGACCGGTACTTACTGCGGCAGTTCTTGCAGGTTTTTGCCATCTGCTTTTGCAGTTTGACGGGTTTGTTCATTGTCATCGATGCGTTTGCCAACCTGGAAGATTTTGTGCAGTACGCAGAGAAGCACGGCAACCTGTTGGCCACAATGGTCGAGTACTACGGCTACCGCGCGCTCTCGTTCTTCAACGTCACCAGCAGCATGTTGACGCTGATTGCCGCCATGTTTACCGTGGCTTGGTTTCAGCGACACAACGAACTGACGGCCATCATGGCCGCCGGTATTTCCAAGCGGCGGATCATGCGGCCGGTAATCCTGGCCGTACTGGCGATTAGCCTGCTGGCGGCTGCCAATCGCGAGTTTGTCATTCCTTCAGTGCGCGACAAATTCAGCCGCAACGCCCAGGATCTGGTGGGCGAAGCGGCCAAAGATCTCACGCCGCGGTTCGACCATAAATCGGGCATCTTGATGCGCGGCAAGAAAACCTTTGCCGCGCGGCAGCAAATTCAGTTGCCTAATTTCCTGATGCCGGACTCGCTCGACGATTACGGCAGTCAACTGTCGGCCGCAAATGCGTTTTATCAGCCGCCGCAAGACGGCAAGCCCGGCGGATACTTATTGAAAAAAGTATCGCACCCCACGGAATTGAACCAGCGGCCCTCACTGCCGGCTGGCGCAACTCCGATTCTGATTACGCCCATGGATGCGGATTGGTTGGAGTCGGACGAATGTTTTGTCGTCAGCGACGTGACCTTCGAGCAATTGGTGGGCGGCACCGCCTGGCGGAATTTCTCGTCCACGCCCGAGTTGATTGCCGGTCTGCGAAATCCCAGCCTGGACTTTGGTGCCGATGTGCGTCTGACGATTCACAATCGCATCTTGCAACCGCTCATGGACATGACGCTGTTGTTTCTTGGCTTGCCGCTGGTGCTCACGCGCGAAAGCCGCAACATGTTTCTGGCCATCGGCATGTGTATGGGCGTGGTCGTCGCCTTCATGCTGATCAACATGGGCTTTCAATATCTCGGCTCGAACTTCGTGATTAGCCCGTCGGTGGCCGCCTGGGGCCCGCTGTTAGTTTTTGTTCCCATCGCCGTCGGCATTTCCGAACCACTGCTTGAATAGCAGAGGTCAGGGATCAGGGGTCAGGGATCAGAGGTCAGAGGACGAAGGACGAAGGACGAAAACCGGCGGGCGTTGAACAGGCATTTTCGGTGGCGCACGCGTACAATCATAGTACTGCCGCCGGCAGAGTTGTCGTTGCAAATTCGAATACCCTGACCCCTGACCCCTGACCCCTGACCCCTGACCCCTGACCCCTGACCCCTGACCCCTGACC
>JBBRCE010000042.1:0-44948 GCA_038205115.1 Pirellulales bacterium | reverse complement strand
GCCCAACTTGCCATTCGCCTCCATCGCGCCGCGTTTCAGCTCCACACAATTCGACCCACATCAAAAAACTCGCTCGCGTCCGCCATCAACGCCTGCCACGTTGCCGCCTAAATAGGCTTACTTCGACGGGCTGCTAGGTGCCGCGGGCCGTGATTGCGTTGGTTCAGAAGTTCGCCGATCCGACCGGCCCGTGAGCCGCATTGATCGGTTGACGTGCAAGCCGGCCAGTGATTGTTGAATCGACACGCCGCGCTCAACGCTCACGCAGCGCGGAGTGGCCATTTTTGTGGCGTAGGCTGCCTGGGCAGAGAAGAAGTGGCTGGATGTGCCTCGTCGTCAGATTGGTTTTTCGCCAGTTGGGCGTAACGTGCCAGGCAAGCAGCAAACAGCATGATGCCTAGCGGTTCGAGCGTCATCACCCAGGTGGTATAAGGCTTGACGAGACGTTCCAAATGCCCAGCGCCAACCAGGTAGACCACGACGTAGGCGGTGGTTGCCAGGCAGCATACCGTACGCCAAGCGGCTTCAGCGCGGCGATGATAACTGCTGACAATCGCCCAGGCCATGGCCGGCGCGATCAGGCCGTAGGTCAACCTTTCGGTGCCAGGTCCGAGCAGCAATTGACAGGCAGACCAGGCGGCCACGGTGTACAGCAATCGTTGTCGCGTCGAACGACCGAGGTAAAGTTGCCGCAGGCACCAGCCGAGCGCGGCAACACCGCCGGCAAGTTGCAACAGCATGTAACCGTGTCGGCTGACCGGAGTTTGGATTTGTTCCCAGATAGTGTAGACATCGCGATATCCGCCCCAGCGGACGCCATCGTTTTGACGTTCGACCAGGCAGTCGAACCAACTGCGATAAATCTCAATTGTTGCCGTTGGTCCATTAAACAGAAACGGCACGACGGCCAGGCTGATCATCGCCGCGACAAATCGCGGCGCCAGTTGACGCGGCCACTGCACGATCAGCAATCCGGCCACGGCCAGCGGCCAGACCTTAATGTAAACCGGCGCGGCCAGCAGCTCCGCCGCCAGCCACCACTGCTTGCGCACGATGGCCGAGGTGGCCAGCAGCACCATCGCCAGCAGCAGCGCATTACTTTGCGCCGACCACAGGCCGCGCAAATTTCCGAAACCGGCCAGCGCCAGAAACGCCGCTTCCGCGCCTGGCGACAGCGCGCCTACTCGCTGAGCCAACGCTGGCGAATTGACGATGTCGTGAAACACGCGGCGGAGCGAGTACCACAGCAGGGCCATGCTCGCAGCCACCCAGAGAATGCCGCCGCAGCGATCCGGCAGCGCGGCAAATGGGCTGACGGCCACCGCAAACGTGGGGCTGTAATAGAAGCCCAAGTTGCCGTAGAGCGGGCGTCCTGCCCACAGGTCGCGCGCGCCGCCCGAAAAAGCCGGATAGACGCTGGCTTTGACCGGATCGATCAGCGTCTTGACGCTGAACACCAACAAGAACAGCGACCAGCCAACCAGCACCCAGCAGAGATTCTTTTTTTGGATTTTCATATGCGACGTTTTACGCGTGAAACGATGCCGCCGGCATCGCGAGATTTTGACAATTCCATTTCCGGCCATCGCATCCACGGCAATGATTCGATTCCATCATTGCCTTCGAGTGCCAACGCCCGCGGTTTCGATTCGCTGCCCGACGATCACGGATTTGATAGGCTTTTCGTAATGATTCCGATCGCAGGAGACCACGCCAATCTGCCGCCAGGCGAAGGGCAACACGGGCGGCGTGTCGCCTTCGTGATTGAAGCAAAAATAGCTGACGTCCGGCGGCAGATCGTGGGCTTCTCGCGGCCAGGCCAGCAGCGGAATGGCTTGTTTGTAGTGAAAGGCGAACATGTTTTCGATGGGTCCGAAGCTCACCAGCCGAACGTCGGTCGGCAATTGCGTTTTCAAGTCATGTACGACATCGCCGGCCCGTTCGCTACGCGCCGCCATTGCGTTGAGCACCACGCCGGTATGTGTGATTCCCAGCAACACCGCCAACACCAGCACCGCCAGCGGCAGTCGTGCCACTTGCGCCGTCGGCGGAAAACGAGTCAGCGCCACGGCCGCCACCATCGCCGCAGCGCTATACAACACGGCAAACCAAATGGGCTGCGCGAGCAGCGACAAAGCCGATTGCGGCCGCAAACTGGCCACCAGCACCGCGGCAGCCAAGCCGAGCGCCACCACCGCCGCGAGTTTAAGAAACGCGCGCCATGCTTTGAGCAACCGTTCTGCCGCAGTGAGTTGATAGATCGATTGAATGACCGCGCCCACCAGCACGGCAAAGCTCGGAAACAGCGGCATGTAGTAGCGGCCGCGTGCGCCTTGCACCAGCCAACAGGTCGGAAAGGTCACGGCAATCGAGATCACGGCAAACAGCACGGCCGGTTGCGCGCGGCCGAACTGCCGGCGAACCTCGCCAAGCATCAGCAGCGGCAGCAACAGCGACCACGGTGCCAGACAGGCCGCGACTTCCAGCGGATATTCCAGCAAGTGCAGAAACCAAGTTTTCCAGGTGCGATCTTCGAACCGCATGGCCACATCGCCGGCCCAAACGTCGTGAACCGCTGGCCAGCCGAGCCGCAGAAAGAACGGAATTTGCCAAGCACCCACGATTGCCAAAAACAGCGTGCAACCGCCGAAGTGTCGCGCCGTCAGCAACTCGCGCCAGCGGCGCGTGACGATCAGGTACGCGCCCACCGACGCGCAAAAATAGACCGGCGCCTGCGGTCCTTTGGCCAGCGTGGCCAATGCGGCCAACGAATAGCCCAGCAGCCAGGCGGTGAGAGGTGCTTGGCGGGCCGCAAAATTCCAATGCCAAATCAACAGCGCGGCGGCCAGCAGCAGCGTGAACATAGCTTCCGTTTCGGCCACCTGCCCCAATTGCAAAACTTGGCCCATCGTGGCGTAGGCCGCGGCGGCCGACAGCGCGCCCACTCGCTCGGTGAACTGACGGGCATAGCCGTAAATCAACAGCGTGGTCAACAGCGTGGCAATGATCGAAGGCAACCGCGCGGCCAGCGGCGAGCAATCGCCGAGCGCCGCGATGCTCCAGGCGATGGGCCAATTGGCCAGCGGTGGGCGGCTGGTAAATGGCTGACCTTGCTGCTGAGCGATCAGCCAGTCGCCGCTTTCCAGCATTTCGCAGGCGATCCGCGCGCGGCGCGTTTCTTCGCCCCGAACCGGCAAGAATTCGATGCGCGTAAAATAAATGCCGCCCACCAGCGCAATCAGCACCAGCAGTTCGCGCTCGCACCACCAGCGTTCGCGGTGCAGCGGCGCGGAATCGAACCTCGGGGTGGCCATCCTTGCCGCCTTGCGAAAATTGATCGAAGAAAAGTTTGCAGGGCAAATATCGCAAATCGCTGCCGTTGCGGCAATTGCGATTTATCGGTGAGGCAACTGCTAGCAATTGCACGAAAAGTGGGCTTGCCAGAACGGCCGATTTGTAAGATTTTTAGCACTCCCATTCAATCGCATCGGAATGCCGGTCTCTTGGCCAGCGCGGGATCGCGCGACTCAACCGAGCAACAGCGCGATTCGATTGAGGGGCGACGGACGGCTGCATGGATTCGCAGCGGTCAGCAGGCGGTCAGATCGATAAGTCGTAAGGAAACGCAAACGATGAATGCAGTACACGGCAAGCGCGTGTTGGTCACCGGCGGCGCCGGTTTCTTGGGTCGGCAAGTCTGCCAAGCCCTCAATCAATTCAAAGCCAACAATATTTACGTTCCTCGCAGCCGGCAGCACGACCTGCGTCGTCGCGAGGCCATTCGGCATGTGTTTCGGATTGCCCAGCCGCAGGTCATCGTGCATTTGGCGGCGGTGGTGGGCGGCATTGGCGCCAATCGCGAAAATCCAGGTCGCTACTTTTACGACAACGCCATCATGGGCATCGAGCTGATCGAACAAGCGCGGCTGGCTGGCGTCGAAAAAGTCGTGATCGTGGGATCGATCTGTTCGTATCCCAAACACACGCCGGTGCCGTTCAAAGAAGACGATCTTTGGAACGGTTACCCAGAAGAAACCAACGCCGCTTACGGCCTGGCCAAGAAGATGCTGCTGGTGCAGGCGCAAGCCTATCGCCAGCAATACGGCCTGAACGCCATCACGTTATTGCCGGTCAATCTGTATGGTCCCGGCGACAATTTCGAACCATCCACCAGCCACGTGATCCCGGCCTTGATTCGCAAAGTGCTGGAAGCCAAGGACAGCAAAGCCGATTCCATTTCTGCCTGGGGAACCGGCAGCGCGTCGCGCGAATTCTTGTTCGTCCGCGATGCAGCCCGCGGCATCGCACTGGCCACGGCACATTACAACGACGCTGAGCCCGTCAATTTGGGATCGGGCCGCGAAATTGGCATCAAGCCGCTGACCGAAATGATCTGCCGGCTATGCGAATTCCGCGGACGCATCGAGTGGGATGCCAGCAAGCCGGACGGGCAACCGCGCCGCTGCTTGGACACCGCACGGGCGCGCAAGGCGTTTGGCTTCGAAGCCGAAACGCAATTGGAATTCGGTCTGCGCGAAACAATCGATTGGTATCAGCATGCCCGTCACGCCCCGCCTCAGCGCCTGGCCGCTTAAGCGCAAGTCGATTGAAGATGACGCAACCAAACACATTGATGGCGAAGTGAAGAACCGCACGGACCCGCCCACATTCATTTGGGATACGACCCATGACCGAACGCAAACGCGCATTGATTACCGGCATCACTGGCCAAGATGGCTCGTACCTGGCCGAGTTCCTGCTGGCCAAGGGTTATGAAGTCCACGGTTTGGTGCGCCGCGCCAGCACCTTCAATACCGAACGGCTGAACCACGTCTACCAAGATCCGCACGAATCCAGCGCCCGCCTGTTTTTGCATTACGGCGATCTTACCGACGGACCGAGCCTCAATAATTTGATTCTGAACCTCGAGCCCAACGAAATTTATAACCTTGGCGCGCAGAGCCACGTGCGGGTGTCGTTCGATCAACCGCTGTACACGGTCGACGTTGACGCGATGGGCACGCTGCGAATTCTGGAAGCGGCCCGGCAGCTCAAGCGGCATCACGATGTGCGAGTGTACCAGGCATCGTCCAGCGAAATGTTCGGCAAGGTGGTCGAATCGCCGCAGCGCGAGAGCACGCCATTTCGGCCGCGCAGTCCTTACGCCTGCGCCAAAGTGTTTTCGTTTTATCAGTCGGTCAACTATCGCGAAGCCTACGGTCTGCACGTTTCCAACGGCATTCTATTCAATCATGAATCGCCCCGCCGCGGCGAAACATTTGTCACCCGCAAGATCACCCGTGCGGCCACGCGAATTCGCGAGCGCCTGCAAAAGAAGTTGTACCTTGGCAATATCGACGCCAAGCGCGACTGGGGTTACGCCAAGGATTACGTCGAAGCCATGTGGTTGATGCTGCAACAAGACCAGCCCGACGATTACGTGATTGCCACGGGCGAGACGCACAGCGTGCGCGAGTTTTTGGAACAGGCATTCCGCCATGTTGGCTTGGACTACCGCGAACATGTCGAGTTCGACGCCCGTTACGTGCGGCCGGCCGAAGTTGACCTGCTGCTGGGCGATGCGGCCAAGGCGCGCAAAAAACTCGGTTGGCATCCGGCCACATCGTTCGAAGCGCTGGTGCGGATCATGGTCGAAAGCGATTGGCACCTGGCCCGCTGCGAACAGCACTTGGCCGGTCACCGCCTGGCCGCGTAAGCTTTCTCGACACGAATTCATCGTTGCCACGTCGCCGTGAACTCCGCGGCCAACAGCGAACCAGTTGTGCCGGTGACGCAATAGACCGATAACTCGACTGCGACCAACGGGTGTCTCTAACCGATCACTTACCGCGCGCTTGGATTGCGGCGATGGCGTCGCGCGAGTGGCGACCAACTTCGCTGTCTTTTTCGGCCAAGGCCGCTTTTTGCAATGCCGGCAGCGATCGCTTCGTCGCGAATGCGCCTAATGCGCGAGCGGCTCCCACGCGCATATCGAGAATCTTGCTAGAAAGCTGCTCGACAACCGCGGCTTCATTTTCTGGGCCACCCCACTTGCCCAAAGCCATCACGGCCGCATTGGCAGGATGCATTTGCATTTCGGACATCAAGCCGCCGATGCTCTTACCCGTTTTGCCAATCTTGGTGTCGCGCTCGCCTTTTTTAAGATCATCGTTGAGCGCTCCCGGATTGTCGGTCAGTGCGGCCTGCAGCGCGGCCGCGACTTCTTGCCGGCGCTGCGGATCGACATCCATCCTGCCAATGGCGATAATTGCCGAATAACGTTTTTCCGGCTTGTCGTCTTTCAGTTCGTTCAGATGTTGCAACAGCAGATCGCCGGCACTGGTTTTGAATTTACTAAGGACCTCTTGGGCCGCCATTCGCACATTATTGTCTTTGTCGTCGGCATATTTAAGTACGGCGGGTTGCGCCAACTCCGGGCCGAGTTTAATGAGAGCATCTCGGGCGGAGGTGCGATCGAGAAACGAGTAATGCAGCACTTTGGCAATGCCCTCCGCGGCCCGCGGATCTCTCAGCGAGATTAACATTTCCATGGCAAACCCTAGCTGATCGCGATCAGGATCGTTGGGACTGGGCGTTTTTGGCTTGTGTCCCAACACGTCCAAAAAGTAATCGGCATTCTCTGGAATGACCCAAGTCCGCATGCCCTCCTGGGCCGTTCGCCGCACGCGATCGTCTTTGTCCTTGAGATGGATAAGAATCCATTTATTGACTTCGGGCGCTTTGTCGTCGTCGAACTTCAGCCGGCAAATCGCCTTGAATGCATCCTGACGTTTTTTTTCGTCCGACGATCGGAGTTCTTTGATTATCACATCGAATTTCTCGTCGCCCGACTTGGCAGCCGGCTTATCGTTTTTGCTGGTGGTGCCTAGCTCTGGCTTGGCTTTTTTTGCCCAATCGAATGACGACGACTTCCGGTCTACGACCCCATCTTTGAAATGCACTTCGATCTTTTGTTTTTTCTCGGTGCCTTGCCAGGTTTGCGTCCAATCGGCCTTTGTGCCACCACCGAATGGAGCTTTACCGAGAATCGCCTTGACTTCGTCTCCAGTCATTCCATTTCGGACCTTGGCAAAATTCTCCTCCGTGAGCAGCGCTTTGGCGTCGGCTTTTGGATCGGCGGCCGGCAAGTTACCTACTGACGATGTGGCTGCGACAACCATCAGGACGGACAATTTGAAAATCAGTCTTCGAGCAAAGCGATGGGACATGGGTTTGGCTCCAAGATTTAAATCTTTGGTTCGGTTTGTACTAGCCGCGCTTTTTATTCTTGTTCGGGCGGTTGAGCGGTTTGCCCACCCGTTTGCCTTTGCCACCGGAACCGTCCGGCTTGCGGTTTGGCTTGGGGCGGCGGCTGGAATCGCCCCGCGCGCGGCTGGGCAACTCGGCCGCCGGGCGGGCACCGTCGCGCTTGAGTCGCGCGGCCAGCCGAAAATCCAATTCGCGACGGTCCACGTCAACCCGCGCCACAGCCACGCGCAGCCGATCGCCCAATCGAAACGCATTGCCGCTCTGCCGCCCGGTCAAGCTATGGCTGGCGCGCTCGAACTGGTAGTAGTCGTCGGCCAACGACGAAACGTGAATCAGTCCTTCGGCCGGAATGGCAATTCCCTGGACGAACAGACCGAATTCTTCTACGCCAGTGACGATGGCGTCGAGCTCTTCGCCCACGCGCTCGCTCATGTAGTTGAGCAATTTAAGTTTGACCAGCGATCGTTCGGCCGATTCCGCGCGACGTTCGCGGTCCGAGCAATGTTCGCCCATGATGGCCAGCGCTTCGAAGTCGTTATTGATTTTGCGATTGAGCATCGCGGCTTCCATCAGCCGATGCACGGTCAGATCCGGATAGCGGCGAATCGGCGAGGTGAAGTGGCAATAACAATCGCTGGCCAAGGCGTAATGCCCTTCTTCGGCCGGACTGTAAACCGCTTGCTGCAGGCTGCGCAGCAGCGCGTAGTTGACGGCGTGCTGTTCCGGCTTGCCTTCAACCAACTTCAGCAGCCGCTGCAACTCGAAGCGGCTCTCCAGGCTTTCGACCGGAAAACCCAATTCGGTGACAAACTCGGTCAGTACTTTGAGTTTGCGGGGATCGGGACTTTGATGCACGCGCCGCAGGAAGAACAATTCTTTTTCGGCCAGCATGTCGGCCACGGCTTCGTTGGCGGCCAGCATGAACTCTTCGATGATCTGATGGCTCTCGGTGTTTTGCGCCACGTGCGCGCCGCAGACGCGACCTTCGCCATCCAGATCGATTTTGACTTCCGGCATCGACAGTTCCAGCGAGCCGCGTTTCATCCGGCGGTCGCGGAGTAGCATGGCCAACTCGTGCATCCGACCGAGCAAATCGAAAACCTGCGGCGCGAGCTGGTTTTTCCAGACGGCTCGATCCGCCAAGTATTCGTCCACTTGCTCATAGGTGAAACGTCGCTGGCTGCGAATGGCGGCCGAGTGCGGCTCGACGTCAACCCGCACGCCTTCAGGCGTAAACTCGATGAATACCGTTTTGGTATAGCGAACGCGGTCCGGCTGCAAACTGGCCAGGCTGTTGGAAATGATTTCCGGCAACATCGGAATCACGCGGTCGGGCAAGTACACGCTGGTGGCGCGGGCGTGCGCTTCGCGATCCAGCGGAGTCTTGGGTTTGACAAAGTGCGAGACGTCGGCAATATGCACGCCTAATCGCCAATGCCCCTTGGCGGTCCGCTCCAGCGAAATGGCATCGTCAAAATCGCGGGCGTCGACCGGATCGATGGTAATCACTGTTTCCGCCGTCAGATCGGTGCGATCGGCAGGCACCGATTCGTCGAATTTGTCGGCTTCTTCACGGGCGTTTTGCAGCACGTCTTCCGGAAATTCTTCCGGTAAATTGAATTCGCGAATGATCGACAGCGTATCAACGCCAGGCGTGCCGCGGGCGCCGAGCACTTCGGTAATGGCGCCTTCACCGTCGTGCATTTGCGATGGGAAACGCACCATCTCGAACACGACCTTGTCGTCCGGCTTGGCATTCTTGGCGCCGGGATCGCCCACCGAAATGGGCTTGCTGAAGACCGTGCCATCGACGCGGACAAACGCTTCACCGCTTTGTTCGAAGTACGTGCCGACAAAGCGATGCGTATCACGCTCAACAACTTCGATGATTTCGCCTTCGGGATTCATGCGGCCGGGCGACTTGCGTTTGCTCAGCTTCACCAACACTACGTCGCCACTGGCAGCATCGCCACAGCGATTGGCCGGAATGAAAACGTCCAGCGCGCGGTCGGCGCCGGGCGGCGAGTTGCTGGGCCGCACAAAACCAAAGCCGCCTTGGGCACGACGAAATTTGCCGGTGATGCGGTCGCCCGAAGCGAGCTTGCCGGCAACGATCTTGCCCAGTGGAGGTGTGCCATCTTCAACCGCTGGTGCGTCCGCGGCGACCACAGCCGCAGCGGCGGGCAATGCCATGATCAGATGACCTGAACCGTAGAGGATCTTGCCCGACTTGGTCAATCGCTTAATGGCGCGTTTCAGTTCGTGGAGTTGGTCATCGCTGATTAGACCCAGTTGCTTGGCGATTACCCGCGGTTTGACGGGGCGATATTCTTTTCGATTGACGTGGTTGAGGACAGTGGATTCAAGTTCGCGATCGGACATGCGTCACATTTCAATAAAAACAAGTAATTGCCTGAGTCAGGTGGCCGGGCATCGAAGACATTCTACCATCTGGAGCCCGCGGATGCGGGCTCGCCGGCCGTTAGCGCCGCGGAATTGCGGCCGAAAGCCGACTTTTGCCGCGGACTTCGAACAGCGCGGCCGAGCAACGAAGACGGGTACAGCAATCGATGTTCTGGCGGGCAACCAGCATCGCGCCGAGGCGACGCCGCGCAACGGACTCACACCTGCTGGCGCGGCAGCCGAGACCTGCCGGGTCCGTCAACTGGCGGCGGGCAGCGGCCGCAAACATCATTTTTGCCGCCGTGGGCGCTCGATTGGCGGTCAAGTACGCTAGACCACCAGGGGCCTCATTGCCTAGGATGTGGTTCCATATCCGTACTCCTACGATCGAATGGACACGGATGCGGTCAGATTGGTTCACCCCCCGATCGTCGAGCCGCTCGCCAGGTTCGGTCGCCACTGCTTGAAAATTGTCTCACCGCATGTCGAAGCCCTCGCCACAACACGATCCGCAAGCCGTTTGGGCCGAGGTGCTGGGCTATTTGAATTTTTCGTCAGGCGCGCGCGACTGCCGCTTTTTACGCGGCTTGAGCGAACTGTTCCGGCAAGCCGAAAGCCAGCGCCAGAAAACCCGAGATTCCGTTCGCCTGGCTGGCGATGAATCGCCTGTGATTCAACTTGTTGGCGAGACATTGCGGGCGAAGCTGGCCGAACTGCATGCTTCGGGCGCGGGAGCCTTCCGCGATAACGCGCAGTCCGATAATGTGCTGCGGATCGCCTTCGACGAATTTCTGCCAGCGTATCGAAGCTTTCACGCCGACCTGCTGGCGCATCAGACCGACGACTCGATCTACAACGCGTTTTTTTTGGGCGTCGTGCTGGAAACCCTGCTGCAGCAAGGCGGCCCCTGGGAAGAGACACCGCGAATTGTCGATGCGGCGCTGTCGCAGTTGAACGACTTTATCGGTCATCGTCCGGTGGCAGTGCTGGAGACCGAGCAAAAGATCGAGCCTTACTCGCACGAATACGTTCGTCCGGTGCCTTTGTATATTGCCGGTGCCGGCGCGGCGGCGGGCGACTACGAAGCATTAGTCGCCCGCACGATCACCATTCTTGAGCAGACCGATCGCGTGCTGCTCGATGCGGCCTGGTTCGACCCCGCGCGGCTGGACGAGTTGGCGTTTGACCCCCGCGCGTACGATTTTAACCACCCGGCCAACAAACGCCCCAACTACCATTTTGGTCAGTGGGATCCGCATCGCATCGACAACACCGGGCATTTTCGCCGGTTCGTGATGCAGCAGGTCACACTGGACGGCTTGCTGACGCGGGTCAGCGAAGCCAGCGACTTGCCGGCGGATCAGCGACTCATGGAAGCCGCCGCCGTGTTGGCGGGCACGATTCTGATGGCTTCTGGCACGAGTGGATCGAGCCCGGAAACGCACGATTCGTCGGTGACGTTGTCAAAGCTGTTGCCGCGGATTGCCGGCTACCGTGATGAATTCTATCGCCAGTTGATTGCCCGCATGCCTGCGGATCACGCGCAGCGGTTGCAAGCCGAAGCCACGCGTTTGAAGCAGCCGTTTGCTGCCGCGCGTCAGCATCTGAACGCCACGTTGGCCCGCGGCCGCGCGGTGCAGATGCAGCACGTCCACCTGGCGCTGCTGTTTGCCCGCATGGGTTACGAAGAGGCCGCCATGCATCAGGCCAGCGTGGTGCCGGTGGCCTCGGCGCGGATACTCTGCCAGATTCAATGTCTGCTGAGCGCCGGCGACCGCTATTTGGATCGCGGCCAGTTGCGCGACGCCGTTGACGTGCTGCCGCGGATTGGCCAATTGTTGCATCTTGGCATCGAGAATGGCGCGATTGTCGACCCTTGGAACATTTTGGGTTTCAGTGGCAACTATCCGCTGTTTCCGGCGGTTGAAAACAGCGTGCCGGACTTGCGCGTGGACGAACTGCTGGAACTGATGGACGATATCTTTTCGCTGCATGCTCGCTGCTGGACCGAAGCCGCGACGGCCGCCGGTGAAGATTTGGAAGATGAGCTGTCGCAGAATTTCTTTGAGCTGGCCATGTGGTGGGATCGCCATGCGGCGGCCACGGTGGGCAGCGTCCGTAAAGTGTTTGCGCTGGAAGCGCATCTTTCGGCCGAACTGGTCGCCGGTGCGCTGCGCGCCTGGCAAAATGCCGGCGCTGCGGCCGGCGATACGGCCTTTTGGCGACCGCATGTCGAAACCTTCGATTATCCCAAGGCGTACGCCCGCGTGGTCGAAACGCTACTGGCCAAGCACGACATGGTGGCCTCGATGGCCGTGCTGGTGCATTGGCTCGGTCAAGCGGATCGTGTCAAGTTGGAAGATGGCCACAACTCGTTCCACCTGTTAGCGCTGCGTTGGCTGACGACTGTATTGGCTGACGATACGGAAAATCCCAAACTCGCGGCGCAACAGCAGGGTCGCTGGAAGTTGGTGCGTAAGTTCTTCGATTTTTTAGAAGCCAACGCCGAAACGTTTTGGCGCGTGCCGTCGTTGGATTTCGAGACCGAGCACGAAGATAGCAGTCGCACGTTGCTCGACGAACTGTACGACGCCGATGATCCGGACGGCGATGATGATGACGACGAGGATGATGAAGACGACGAACAAGATTTGTTCGGCGCCGCCTACGACGATGTGATTTATCGCGACAGCACCAACGACGGTTTCGATAGCGAGATGATGGAGTCCGGGCCATCCACCAGCGACCATGAGTTGGAAAGCGAGTCGCGGCGGATCGCTGGCCGCTTGTCGTTTTTGGCCACTCTGGCGCGGCTCTGGAAGCGCGCGGCCGTGGCGGCGCGGGCCGACGGCGCGTTGAACGACGATCCGTCGCTGCTGGCCGCCATGACGCAATGGCGCACGCAGGCAGAAGACAATTTGCGGCAACTGACCGTACTGATGCGCGTGGTTTACCGGTATCGCATTGCCGAGCCCACCGCTGCGGAAGAGTCGCTGATCGAATACGATCGGCACCGTTGGATCAAAGAGAACTTGCTGGATCGGATCATTTCCGCTTCCGTGGCCGAACTCGACGCGCAGCGCGCGCTGGCCGGCGCGCTCGACCGCGAAACTCCGCCGGCGGCGCCATCTGACGCGGCAGCCAGCGAAACGCCGGATGTCGAACACCAGCCGACCGAAGAACGTTCGCACGTGATTGGTCAATTGTGGCGCGCGCTGTTGCACCGCGATGTGCCGGCCGCGCGACGCGTCTGGCCCAAGTTTTTGGAGGCGATCAAAGATCGGCCGCTACTGTACGTGCCGCTGGGCCGCGGTGGCGATCCACTGCAAATTCTCACCGCCAAATCCACTCAGCAACTGTTACGAGAACTGCTCGACTGGCTCCCGCGCCTGGGCATGCTGGTCGAGACCTGCCAGTTGATCGCCGCCGCACAAACGATGGAAAAGAACCAAACCTTTGGCGCCGGCGCAGTCACCGAATTCGATCGGCTGTTCGAAATTGGTTACAAGTCAATCGTCGAGTCGCTGATCGAGTCGGCCAATGGCTGGACGCATATGGCAGCCGCCGACCCGGCCGACGGCATCGACGCGCCGCTGGTGGAATGTCTGCAACAACTGACCGAAGCGCTGCTCAACCAGTGGCTGACACATAGTCGTGGACTGCGACTTTCCGTGCTGGAAAAAATCAACAGTAAGGCTTATTGGAAGTCGCTAGTGGCGTTCATTGAGCGTTACGGCCACGACTTATTCACGCAGCGGTTTTTGAACCTCGGCAATCTGCGCGCTATTTTGCACCAAGGCGTCGAGCGCTGGCTCGAACGGCTGGAAGAATCGCCCGACGAATATGCCGACCTCAAACTGCTGGACGATCTGGGCGAAAGCTTGCCGCGCGAAGACGCCAAGCGGCACCTGAGCCTGGTGCTGGAATCGATCGTTGAAAATTACTCGGAATATCGCGACTACAACAGTTCCACCACGCAGTCCGATAAGGGCGAACTGTTGCACGTGCTGCTGGATTTCCTGCGTATTAAGGTCGGTTACGAGCGCGTGAATTGGAATCTCCGGCCGGTTGTCATGGCGCATGAAGTTCTCGTCCGACAAGGGCGCGTGGAAGCGGCCGAGTCGTGGCGCCGCGCCATGGCCGAGCGCACCGCCGAAGCGGCCGATCAGCACTGGCAGCGGTACTTGGAACTGCAAACCAAGCACGGCATGAAGCTACCCACCATCGCCGCGCGGTTGTCCGAGCGCTTCGTGCGGCCGCTGATGTTGGATCGAATTCGCTCGCTGGTACAACCGGCGGTTGACGAAGCCCGCGCTGGCGAACCGCCGATGGCGTTCTCGCTGCTGGAGCAAGAAGCCGGCGAATTGGCACAAGAGCCGGGCGGATCGGGCTTGGACATGCCGGATTGGTTGCTCAAGCTGGAAGAAGAAGTCGATCACGCCTGTTCGCCGTCGCGCCGTAGCGAACAACAGATCGAAGCAGCTGCGCGCGTGCCGATCGTGCGGCTAAGCTACGAAGAAGTGCAGCAGCAAATGGCCAATTGGACGCCGCCGCCAGAATGATGGCCGCAACTCTTGGCAGCCCAGTCGCGCGCCGTGCATTTAATCGACGGGGTTGTCGGGATGATCTTCCGACTCGTCCTCATCTTTATCCACCGGCACGCTGTAGCCTTCGTCCAGCCAACGCCCGAGATCGATCTGCTGGCAGCGGCCGCTGCAGAACGGCATCGCCGGAGTCTTAGCCGGATCTACCAGTGCATCGCACACCGGGCAACGAGGTAGTGACACCATAGCGCAATTCAATCCGTCCGTAACGTGGTCAGCGAGTAATCGTTCGAACGGCATTCTACTCGACGGCAGGCCACGAGGGCAGTCGCTGGCCGACAACGTCTTGCCGTGGCAAGTTCGTCGTGAGTTGTTGCGGCGGAATCTGCGGCAGACGGTCGAAAACTTGAATCCCGCTATTTGCTCGCCTTCGACTGTTTCTCCGACTTGTTCCCGCCGCCGGCATCCATTGCCCGAAAAATTGAGAGAATCCGAACGGCTCTTGAACCAGGCTGCTGGAATTGCCTTCTGCATAGCTTAGGGTGCCTTTCGCATTCGCGCGATCGCGGGTGAACGACCACATCGACAGCAAGCCGAGCTGTTTTTGCGTCCGAATGCCAGGACTTCGCGTTCGCTGCCATTCTCGCCACACGACGCAAGATCTGATGCGCTTCATCGAATACGCGGGCGGCACGTGCTTTAGGCGTCCACCACACGACGTGCTGTTGCCGATGTGGTCGGCGCAACCAAGCCAGCCCCGATTGCGCAAGCGATGGTTTAAATCGTTGCGACGGGAAACGTTTAGGCATAAGATCATGTCGGCCGTTCTGTCACACACTGACAATTTCACGTTTCGAGGTTTGCCATGACGGCCACTCTTCGCCCGTTTTCGCGACGGGCGATTTTTTCGAGTTCGTTAGAGCCAACCGCAGTCGTTAACCAGCCAATGTCAATAACGCGCCTCGTTGCGCGGCTCGTCTGCCTGACACTCTGTTTCAGTTCGCTGGCATCGCGCGCTGACGACTCGCCAAAGGCGAAGCCCGATGAAAAGGCCCGAAACGCTGAGGTGGCCAAACTGCTCACGGAAGCGCGCGAGTTGTACATGGCCGATGGCAGTGGCGAAAAAGCGGACCCGCGGGTTTTATCTTACGTCTGGCAGCGAGAGGGTATAAACCATTCGCCGTTGCTGCACGTTGCCGCCGGCTTGGCAAAATGCGACGATCCGAAAGCCGCTGAGGCAGCTCAGGCCATTCGAAAAGCCAGCGTCAGAATTTACGCCTTGCTGATGGTGGTGAATGTGCAATGGTGCCGAGGTCACAAGGCGCTGGCGGAAACCACTCTTCAGCAAGCGATCGACCTGTTTAAAAGCAAAGAGTTGGCAGAGTCTCGCGACGCGTTGTGGCCCAGCTTGATAAAAACGTTGCTGAACGTGAACGGCGATCTCGCCGCCACGCGCGCTGCGGCAGAAAAGATCGGCTTCCGCTGGGAGTCGATGAACGCCGAAGAACGCCAGTACCTGTTAGCCGAGTATCATTTCGGTCGTGGCGACGTCGAATCCGCCCGCAAAGCGCTGCTTGAGTTGCCGCCAGAAACGTTCGCCGTACGCAAAGGACAGGAAGCCTTGAGAAACGATGACGGCGCCAATTTTTATGGCTGGGTGAGTCGCTCGGTTGTTTCGCCAGAAAATTACACCGCGGATCACGTCCTGCTGGAATGGCTGCATGCGGGCGGCCAGCCTCCGCAAGTTGAGTTGATTCTCGCGCATCTCAAAGATAGCGATCCGGAAAAACTGTTAGGCTATCTACTGTTGACGAATCGCTACCAGGCTGCCGGCGACAAAAAATTGGCCGCGCAGGCGCTGGAAAAAGCCGAGGCCTTAGCCGCGTTGCCGGGCAACCAGAAATCGCTCGAAGTTCCGAAAATCACCTTGAAGCTCGCGGGCTTGGAAACCGAAGGCAAATCGCCCGCGCAAGCGATCAAGGAGTCCGGCGTGTTGGAAAAATACCGCGGCCAAGCCTGGCTCAAATTCTTGATTTTGCCGTTGTTGAAAGATGGTGCGATCGACGCCGCAACCAAGCTGGCTGGCGACGACAAACTGGACGATCAAACGCATGGCTATTTCGCCGTCGCACTGACCAAGGCTAAACGCCCGGTGGAAGCCGCGGCGCATGTCAAGCAAGCCACGGGATTGCTCGGTGCTCCTAAAATCCTAAATGGCGTTGCGTTACAGCTTAAAAAAAATGGGGATGCCGCCGCCGCCAAGCAAACGATCTTGGACGCGATCACGCAGGCCAAGAAAGTCAAAGCAACGATCAAGTGGTTTCCCGATGAAGGTGAGGTGCGGATTCAAGAAAAGTGGCTTGTCATGACGGGCCTGTATCAAACGGCCATTCAACTCGGTCAGAGCGACGAAGTCGTTCGCGATTTCGAAAGCGAAGAGGCCTCAATCGGCCAAGTTGCCCAGGCGCTGGGCGCTCGAGGCGAACTCGAAACACTCCGCAAGTGGATGGCCAGCTTTAACGACAGCGCCCGCCACGAAGGCGCGCGCTGTTTGGCGCTACTCGGTTATGCGGAAGGCCTGGCCGGCACCGTGGAATAGCCGCAGGTGTGTTGCACCGGGGGCCAACATTGTCTCGTCGCACGGAAACCGGAGTTGCAGACTTCCACAATGCACACATTTCGCCGTTTCTAACCCTGCGCTAATTCAATCCTAACAATCGTCCGTTAACGTGATGACAAAGAAATTGCGAATGTACCCAGTCTAAGCGCTATAGGAGAATCCGGATGAAAGCCACGAAACAACCGTTGCCATTCAATTTGTGTGTTGGCGGTGCCGCGCTCGGAATGCTGCTTGCTGCAGGATCTCTGTTTGCAGCCGATGCGCCGGTGAAAGCCCCTGCCAAAGTCGTGCCGGCCAAAACGGCGCCAGTTGCCACTGCACCGGCTAAAACTGCACCATCGGCCGCCGCGCCGTCTTCGGCCGCGCCCAAGGAAGTTTCCAAAACCGAAGTCAGCAAAGAGATGAAGGCGCCAGCAAAGCTGACGGTCGATAGCTCGATTGCTTCGTATAAGAAGAGCTCGAAGGCCGTCTCCGGCACGATCAAGAGCGTCGGTTCGGACACCATGAACGAATTGATGGCCTTGTGGGCGGAACATTTCAAAAAGCAATATCCCAACGTGCAGATCGAAGCCGAAGGCAAAGGTTCGGCCACCGCGCCGCCAGCGCTGATCGCCGGCACGGCCATGTTCGGCCCGATGAGCCGCGAAATGAAGTCCAAGGGCGAAGAAGACGAGTTCGAAAAGAAGTTCGGTTACAAGCCCACCAGCTTCCGCACCAGCATCGACATGCTGGCGATCTACGTCCACAAAGACAACCCGCTCAAAGGCCTGACCTTGGCGCAAGCCGATGCCATTTTCTCGAAGAATCGCAACCGTGGCGGCGCAAAGGAACTTGTCACCTGGGGCGATCTGGGCCTGGAAGGCGAATGGAAAGACAAGCCCATCAGCTTGTACGGCCGCAACGCCGCATCGGGTACCTATGGTTACTTCAAAGAACACGTGCTCTCCAAAGGCGATTACAAAGACAC
Source organism: Pirellulales bacterium (assembly GCA_038205115.1). Classification (GTDB taxonomy): domain Bacteria; phylum Planctomycetota; class Planctomycetia; order Pirellulales; family JBBRCE01; genus JBBRCE01. The sequence continues at coordinate 27,145 of JBBRCE010000042.1, read as the reverse complement.
CGTCAAAGAACAGCCGGGCAGTTCGGCCGTGGTGCAGAGCGTGGCCGGCGATAAGTTTGCCATGGGCTACAGCGGTATCGGTTACAAAACGTCGGACGTACGGGCCGTAGCGTTGGCTTCCGAAGGCACCAAGTACATCGAAGCGGAAGCCGCCAACGCATACTCGGGCGATTATCCGCTGTCGCGCTACTTGTTTATCTACATCAACAAGAAGCCCGGCACCGAACTGGATCCGCTGCGTGCCGAATTCATCAAATTCATGATCAGCCATGAAGGTCAGTCGGACGTACTGGAAGCCGGATACTTGCCGCTGCCCGGTAAAATTGCCGAAAAGACGCTCACGAGTCTCGGCCTATCCGGCGCTGCCATGCCAAAGAAGTAATCATCTGTGAATCTTTGCAATGAGACCGGCAACTTCGACGGTCTCAGAGTGTCGTAACGGATCTGCGACGTGAGCGATGGTTTCGGCCGTCGCTCACGTCTTGTTGTAGGTTGCCTTACAAGAGTCAGCGTTTTCCCCAAGTATTGCTTGGAACTGTTCTCGTGACTGACGAAACTCCCAGCACTGATCCGCAACGTCGCCGGTTTACCGGGCTGACGCGGCGAAAAACCAGCTCCAAGGTGCGCGTGATCGATCGCGTTGCCCGCTGGGTGATTGCCGTTGGGGGAATTGGCACGATCGTGGCAGTGCTGTTGGTCTGCGTGTTCTTAGTGAGCGTGGCGATTCCGCTGTTCCGTTCGGCGCGGACGGATTCCGAGCGCACCATTGCCGCCGGCAAGTCCGATTCGCCACCGCTGCAGATGGGCGTGGATGAATTCCGACTGCTCGGCTGGACGTTGAGCGTCGACGGCCAATTGCAAGGTTTCAAACTGCACGATGGGCAGCCGCTGGGCGAACCGCAAGCGATTCGCTCGGAGGACAACGATCAGGCGGCCGCCATGACGTGCTGCGCCGTGGCGATCGATTTCAAATGCAAAAAATCGTTCGAAGATTTGCCCAACGGCACTGCCAAGGTTTGCATGTTTGGGTTCGCCGATGGCAGTGTGCGGCTGGGCGCAATCGGCTACAAGACCACGTTTCTTGACGATAGCGCGGTGGACCCCGCGATTCGCGCGCTCAAGGTGGCCGACGAGGCCCTGGAATTTCAAGGCGGCATGGTCCAACGCACGCCAACTGGCCAACTGCGTTTGCAACAACTCGTCAAAATGCTCGATCCGCGCACGCCGCCGGTTTCGGATTCGCCGATCGAACAAATCGATTTCTCGCTGCGCGTGGAAGGCGAAAATGCCCAACCCATTTTCGTGGCGCGTTCGGCCAATGGCAACATCACGCTGAACGCGGTTAAAAAGCGATTGAATCTGATTACCGACGAATCGACCATTACAGTCAACAGTTCCAGTGTGCCACTGCCCACAGGCGTGAGCGGCAAGCCGCTGCGGACCTTGATTTCTGGTGATGGCGATAATCTGTTTCTGCTGTGGAAAGATGGCACGCTGGTGCGGTACGAAATGGCCGAGTCCGAACCGCCTCAGCAGGTCGAACGAATCTCGCTGTTGCCACGGGGCGTCGAATTGTCCGCCGCGACGATGGTACTCGGCAAGCGCACCATCATGGTGGGCGATTCGGCCGGCGGCATGTCGACCTGGTGCCGCGTGAATGAAATGGACTCGACGCGCACGCATTTGGAAAAAACGCACGAGATTCACGGCCTCAATTCGCCGATCACCGCGCTGTGCTGTTCGCCACAATCGCGTGCCATGGCGGTCGGCGATGCGGCCGGCAATGTGCAAGTCGTGTACGACACCAGCGAGCGCGTGTTGTCGCGTGTCGCGGCTCAAGGCGGCAGCGCGATTCGGACGCTGTTGATTTCGCCCAAGGAAGACGAACTGCTGGCCGACAATCAGGCCGGCATTACTCGGTGGGATCTCGATATCGCACATCCCGAAGTCAGCCTCAGAACACTGGTGCGGCCCGTTTGGTACGAAAGTGCGCCGCAGTCGTCGCACGTTTGGCAGACGACGGGCTCAACCGACGACTTCGAGCCCAAGTTCGGTTTGTGGCCGCTGATCTTCGGTACGCTCAAAGCCACGTTTTATTCGCTGTTGTTCGGCGTGCCACTGGCGCTGATGGCGGCCGTCTTTACCAGCGAATTTTTGCATCCCTCGGTGCGGGCGCGCGTCAAGCCCATGGTCGAAACGATGGCCAGTCTGCCCAGCGTGGTGTTGGGCTTTCTGGCCGGAATCGTGATTGCGCCGGTCATGGAGACAATCGTGCCGGCATCGATCGCCGCAATTGTGACGGTGCCGCTGGCGTTTATGTTGGGCGCGTACTTGTGGCAGTTGCTGCCGATTCATTTGGCCATTCAGTACCGTCGGTTTCGGTTTGCCTGCATGCTGTTGCTGCTGCCGCTGGGCTTGCTACTGGCGAAGTATTTGGGTCCGTCTATCGAACAGCGAATGTTTGGCGGCGACTTGCGGCTGTGGTTATCGCGCCCCGAGATTGGCAGCGGTACGCCGGGCTGGGCGATCATTCTGCTGCCGCTGTCAGCTGCGGTTACGTTTCTACTCATTTCGTTGATCGTGCATCCGTTGCTGCGGAACGTCTCGCGGGGCTGGACTCGAACACAGGCCGCCCTCGTCGACTTATTAAAGTTTGTCTCCGGCATTTGCATAACTCTCGTTCTAGCTCTCATTTTGGGTTGGATGTTGACGATTATCGGTTTTGATCCTCGCGGCTCGCATGCCGGATCGAGTTGGGCGCTGGTTGGTACATACGTGCAACGCAATGCACTGATCGTGGGCTTCATGATGGGCTTTGCCATTATTCCCATCATCTACACACTAGCGGACGACGCCCTGAACACTGTGCCGTCGCATTTGCGTTCGGCCTCGCTGGCGGCTGGCGCAACGCCCTGGCAGACGCTGGTGCGGATTGTGATCCCGACCGCCATGAGCGGCTTGTTTTCGGCGGTGATGATCGGCTTGGGACGCGCGGTGGGCGAGACTATGATCGTGCTGATGGCGGCCGGCAGTACGCCCATCATGGACATGAATATCTTTAATGGATTTCGCACGCTTTCGGCCAGCATCGCCATCGAGATGCCGGAAGCCGCCCGCGGGACCACGCATTACCGGATTTTGTTTTTGGCCGCGCTGGTGCTGTTCGCCATGACGTTTGTGGTTAACACGGCCGCCGAGGTGATTCGCCAACGCTTTCGCCGGAGAGCCTATGAGCTCTGATGTCGTTCCACGATTCGTCAATCAACCGCCGGATATTCGTCCGCCACGCGCGCGGGTGCGCGCCCGCAAGATCGCCGCGCACGCGACACTGCTGGCGCACGGTGAGCCCATGGTTTGGTTGACCGGTGGCTCGCTGGTGGTGGCGCTGATGATGGTGGCTGGACTGGTTGGACTGGTCGTTTCGCAAGGCGTGGCAACGTTTTGGCCGACGCCGCTGGTGCAACTTCGCACGCTCGATGGCAGCGTGATCCTTGGCGAAGACACGCGACAAGAAACGTACAAACCCAGCCAGCGCGTGTTTGCCGATCTGCTGGAACAAATCAAACCGCAAGTGCGGGCCGCGCTGGATGCCGATCAACCGCTGGATCGCGCCGGCAGCGTACTAGGCGTGCTCGAACCCGACGTCGTTAAGCTCGCTTTGCAGCAGCGTGGCGAAAGCGATAAGGCTTCCGACACACTCGTTAATTCGCTGGCGGAAAAAATCCTGGCACACGCCAAGCGTAAATTGGCCGCCGACGGTTCGGCGGTCCGGCGGAGTTATCGGACCGGCAACTTCGAAATCAACCAGACGCATTTCCGTTGGGTCAACGATTTTGCCGTCTTAGAACACCAGCAGCCGCCCTGGGCCTTGCTGCTGGAGCGGATGGAACAAGGTCGCTTTTACGGTTTTCCCTCGGCCTTTGTCGTTGACGATGCAGTCGTCGCCACCGAACCGGCTGACGTCTGGAACAAGTTCCAGGAATTTCACGCCGCCTCGCGCCAACGACTGGCGAAGAAAGTCGATCTGGCCACCGACGAAGTGGGCGCGATCAATCGTCGTGCGGAAGCGCTGCGATTAATGGCCAATAAGGTCAAGCTCGATTACGGCGCCGATTCTCCGCAGTATCAACTCGCCAGCCAGCGCCAAGCCACGGGCGAACAGGCCGACGCCGCCGACAATGCGCGGATCGAAGCCGAAATAGCCGAACTCAATCGCGAAAACAATCGCTACCAAATGCGTTTCAAAACGGCCGAGGGGCAGGAATCGACGCAGGTCGTGGCGGATATCGTCCGCGCCGTTCCCGCCAATCAGTTGACGCTGGCCGGCAAATGGGGCGTCTATTTTTCGCGCTGGCACGAATTCCTGTTCGACGTGCCACGCAACGCCAACAGCGAAGGCGGCGTGTTTCCGGCCATCTGGGGCACCGTGGTCATGACGCTGGTCATGACGCTGTTGGTCGTGCCGTTTGGTGTGTTGGCCGCGCTCTACTTGCGCGAATATGCCAAGCCAGGGCTGCTGACCAGCGCCGTGCGAATTTCGATCAACAACTTGGCCGGCGTGCCGAGTATTGTGTTCGGCGTGTTCGGCCTGGGTTTCTTTTGCTACGTGCTGGGCGCAGGCGTCGATCGGACGTTTTTTCCGGCCAGCTATGCTGCCAATCAGCCCGTGTTTAGTACCGGCGGTCTGATGTGGGCGTCGTTCACGCTGGCGCTGTTGACGCTACCGGTGGTGATTGTGGCCACGGAAGAAGCGCTGACCGCGGTGCCGAATTCGATGCGCGAAGGTTCGTACGCTTGCGGCGCCAGTAAGTGGCAAACGATTCAGCGAATTGTCCTACCCCGCGCGCTGCCTGGCATCATGACCGGCACGATTCTGGCAATGGCTCGCGGAGCGGGCGAAGTCGCGCCGCTGATGTTGGTGGGCGTGGTGAAGATCGCGCCCGATTTACCCATTGATCGCGTGTTTCCGTTTGTGCATCCGCAGCGGAGTTTCATGCATTTGGGTTTTCACATTTATGACGTGGGTTTTCAAAGTCAAAATGCCGAGGCATCCAAGCCGCTGGTGTATACTACAACGCTGCTGTTGATCTTGATTGTCGCCACGCTCAACATCGCGGCAATCTGGCTGCGAGGGCGGTTGCGTCGAAAGTTTGTTTCCGTGCAATTCTAGCGTCTGACAACCTGCCAGCCGCATCATAATGTAACGGCTGACTTTACCATGAATGGCAACCGTGACGACCACTCTTTCCGGAGCCGTGCCTGTGGCGATTCCAACTCAATCCAACGTGCGGACCGATCTTAACATGGGCGCCTCCGAGTCCGGCAAACCGCTGCCGACAGCTTTTTCGCCCGGCGCAACCGTCGCGCGGCCCACGTCCGTCAATCGGCTGGAAAAAATCACCCGCGGCGAACCGGTTTCCACCGAATATCATCCGGCGGTGCTCAAAGAAACGCCGGTGCTCGAGGTCGATCGCTTTTCGTTGTACTACGGCGCAAAAAAAGCGCTGCACGAAATTTCGATGCTGATTCCGAAGAATAAAGTGACCGCGCTGGTCGGGCCGTCCGGCTGCGGCAAATCCACGCTGCTGCGGAGCGTCAACCGCATGAACGATCTGCTCAGCAACGTGCGGATCGAAGGCGATATGCGGCTCAACGGCGACACCATCTATCACACCGCGGTGGACGTGATCGAACTCCGCAAGCGGATGGGCATGGTCTTTCAAAAACCCAATCCGTTTCCGATGAGCATCTTCGAAAACGTCATCTATTCGCTCAGGATCGATGGCGAGCGCCGCCGCAATGTGCTGGCAGAAGTTTGCGAGCGCAGCCTGCGCGGCGCGGCGCTGTGGGACGAAGTCAAAGATCGCTTGCACGAAAGCGCCTTGGGCATGTCCGGCGGTCAGCAGCAGCGGCTGTGCATCGCCCGCGCCATTGCGGCCGAGCCAGAAGTGCTGCTGTTGGACGAGCCGTGTTCGGCCTTGGATCCCATCGCGTCGGGCAAGATCGAAGACCTGATTCAAGAACTGCGCGGCGCGTACTCGGTGTTGATCGTCACGCACAACATGCAGCAAGCCTCGCGGACCAGCGATTACACCGCCTTCATGTATCTGGGCCGGCTGATCGAATATGGTCCCACGCCGGACATTTTCACCAAGCCATTGCTCAAAGAGACCGAAGATTACGTCACCGGTCGATTCGGCTAATCCGCGCGCAAATCGTCGCGCCGGTTTCTGGTTTTGCCACGCTGCGGAAGGAATCCATGTCCAAGCATCTGCATCAACAAATCGATCTGCTCAAACAGCGCGTGCTCTTCTTGGGCACGCTGGTCGAAGAAGCGATCGCCCGCGCGGTCAGCGCGCTGTTTACACGCGATGCGGCTCTGGCCGAACGTGTGATCGCGGCCGATACGGTCATCGATCGGATGGAAGTCGAGATCGAAGAAGAGTGCTTGAAGATTTTGGCGCTCTATCAACCCGTAGCCTACGATCTGCGTTTTGTGGTCTCGGTGTTAAAGATCAACAACGATCTGGAGCGGATCGGCGACCTGGGTCGCAACATTGCCAAGCGGGCGGCCTATCTCTCCAACGCCGCGCCGCTGGAGTTGCCTCCACAACTGCGCGAAATGGCAGCCAAAGCGCAGACGATGGTGAAAAACGGTCTGGACGCGTTGGTCAACGGCGACGCGGCGCTAGCGCGACAAGTACGCTTGGACGACGACGCCGTGGACGACCTTCGCAGCCAAATTCGCGCCGACATGATGGAGCATATTCGCAAGAATCCCACGCAGGTTGAACTGCTGCTGAAGATCAATGCCGTCGCCAAACATTTGGAGCGAATTGCCGACATGGCGACTAATGTGGCGGAAGACGTCATCTACCTGGTGCAAGGCGATATCGTCCGGCATCGCATGGACGACGAATAATTCGCGCGGTGCGCCCGCGCGATTGGCCGTCGGTTTGCGCCCGTGCGATTCTTACAATCCGCAAATTCGGCGTGCGCTGGCGTATGCTAGAGTTGCCTACCGCTCGCGCTGTGCGGGGCGGATTCGCTCATTGCTCGCTGGTCGCACGATGTTGTCATTGCCGTTTCGAACGATCACGGATTTTGTCACTGACGCACCGGCGCTACGGTCCCGGCGGTACGGCCTGATTGAGGTGTCGGCTGGTCGGTCGCCGCGCGTGCATTTGCGACCCTGGCCAAAATTGATCTCGCTGCTTGAGGTCACCTGCTGGGGCGAGTGGCTGCATCGACATCGGCCCGACGATTGTTGCTGGCTGTACTACAATCAGCCGCGGGGTAGTTCGAATTACCTGGCGCTGAAATACATGAATTCTTCGCGCGGCACGCGACCGGCCACGGTTTTTGCGGCGCTCGAAATTTTGGAAGCGATCGCGCAGTTGAAATCGAGTCTGGCGATCGTCTCCGAAGCCACCAATCCGCGAATATCCGACCGCTTGCTGGCCCGCCACGGTTGGCAGCGGCATACCAGCAGCCCGCGGCGCAACTTCATCAAGCGCTTTTACGGCGTCTATCCGGCGCGGCGTACCGCCCGGACAACGAGCGGCTAGTCGATCAACTCCGCCGGCGCCGCCTGCTCTTGCATCAGGTTCAAGAATGTTTCCTCCAGTGTTTGCCGGCGATACGACATTTCCGAAATGCTGACGCCCGCGCGGCGCAGCGCGTCGATTGCGCGGTCGATCTCGGCCTGATTGGCGGCCCGTACGCCAACGTTCCAGGCGGTGCCGTGCGCAACGAATCGCATCAGCGGCAGCGGCGCCAGCGCGGCCCGAATGGTTGGCTGATCTCCCAGCAGCGTGAGCATCAGTTCGCTTTGCGGCGACTGCGTCATCTCCTCCACCGAACCGGCGCGGACGACTTGCCCCCGATTCAAGATCACGACGCGATCGCAGACTAATTCAATTTCTTGCAGCAGATGGCTGTTGAGAAAGATGGTTTTGCCCTGCGCGCTTAATTTGCGCAGCAAGCCACGCATTTCCGAGCGGCCGACCGGGTCGACGCCATCGGTGGGTTCGTCCAGAATCAGCACGTCGGGCTCGTGCAAAATGGCTTGCGCCAGCCCGAGCCGTTGCTGCATGCCTTTGGAGAATTCGCGCACCGACTTGTTTCCCCAGTCGGCCAGGCCAACCAGCGACAGCAGTGCGGGGCGTCGCTGACGAATCACGGCGGTGGATAAACCGCTCAGCCCGCCATAATATTCCAGCGCCGTGTTGGCCGTATGATGCCGGGGAATGCGGTGATTTTCCGGCAAGTAGCCAACCCGTTTGCGCCCGCGACGATCGCCTGGCGCAAAACCCAACAGCGACGCATTTCCCGACGTCCGCTTGACGATTCCCAGCAGACATTTGATCAACGTGGTTTTGCCGGCGCCGTTTGGTCCCAGCAGGCCGAAGATTTCGCCCTGCTTGACGTCAAACGAAACACCGCGCAAGGCCTCGAACGACTTGCGCGAGACGATGCCCGAGCGGTACGTTTTGCGGAGTTGATCGACGACGATCGACGACATGGAACAATCGACAGCGTGAAATGATCCGGCGGAAATGATCCGGCGGAGATGAATCGGCGGAGATGAATCGGCGGAGATGAATCGCGGCGTCAAGCGGCAGTGCTTCGAACTGTCGCGCTTACTTCGCTTTGACGTTGTAACATAGCAGCGTGTCTTGCTCGCGAATATACAACTTGCCATCGACGATCACCGGGTAGGACCAACTCGGCCGTTCGCCACTGCCAGGCGCTTTGAACGACGAGATTTCCTTGTATTCGTCGGGCGAAGCTTTGGCCAGCACAACTTTGCCGTCGGCATAATGGATGTACAAGTTGCCTTCCGCGGCGAACATGGCTGCCGAGCCTTTGCCCGACCCGCGCGACTTCCATTTGACTTCGCCCGTCAGCAGGCTGGCGCAAAACGGTTGACCGGAGTCTTCGGTATCGCCGTAAACATAATCGCCCACCAAGACCAGGCCGCCATGCTTGTTGGACAGCGGCAACTGCAGGCCGTAAATCGTTTCGATCTTGACGCCATCTTTGCCGTCGGGAATTTGCTTGAGTAGCGCGCCACCGTGCTTGTAGCCGACGTCGATAAACACCAGATTGTCGCGAACCAGCGGCGTGGGGATGGCCGCGGTGACTTTATCGTAATTGAACGTCCACAACAGTTTGCCGTCGCTGGCGCGTACGCCCATGGCGCCGCTGCCCGTGGTTTGCACCAGCACGTTCGTCTCGCCAATTTTTGACATCACAATGGATGCATGACCCGCGCCGGCATCGCCGGGCCGCCTGCACGACCAAATGAGTTCGCCCGTAGCCTTGTTCAGTGCGACCATGGTGTTTTTATCGCCGCCCGGCGTACAGAGCAAATGATCGCCATCGATGGTCACGGATTCGCTGTAGCCCCAGCCATCGGCCTTCTTGCCGTCGAAGTCTTTTTTCAGATCTTTGCGCCAGAGTTCCTTGCCGTCGCTGGCCGAGCAGCAAACCAAGTTGCCGTGCGGCGAAATGACGTAGACTTTGTCGCCATCGACGGTGGGCGTGGACCGCGAACTTTGCCACGATTCCTGGCCGCTGTTCCAAGCCGATCCGGTTTTGCACATCCAGGCTTGCTTGCCGGTGCTGCGATCGAACGCGACGATGTACTCGTCTTTATCCTTGGCGGTGCTCGGCGCATCGCCCAGGGTGAAGACTTTGTCGCCAACCACGGCCACACTTGCGTAACCGCGACCGGCGCCGGCCGCCTTCCAAACCAATTCCGGCCCGCCAGATGGCCACTCTTTCAGCAAGCCGGTTTCTTGCGAAACGCCGGAGCGATTGGCGCCGCGAAAGGTCGGCCAGGCCGACTCGGATGTGGCGGCCATCGCCACGCAAACCAAGCCCAGACAGCCAGCCAGGGAACTCAACGCCACAATGTATCGCATGACATGCTCCGTAATGCGGAAATTTCAGTTCGTGATCACAGCCATCATTTTCGGCGACTCGAGTCCGTCGCATCGCGCGGAGAGTTTGGTAAACTCATCTGTCCGCGCGACACGCACGTTTGGCCGCCGAGCGGAATCCAATTGTCGAAGATGCCAGTCCGCCATTCTACCCCCCCGTATGGAGCAATGGCGTGCGGCGTGCGCGATTTGTCCCCCTGCTTTTGGAAATGATCTGCGTCAAGGAGCGTCATTATGTCGGAACGAAACCGCGCCGAGCAAACCGCCGGCGCGCCGCAGTGCGATCTGTGCGGGCGCGAACAACCGTTAACGCGCCATCATTTGATTCCGAAGTCGATGCACAAAAAAACGCGATTTCAAAAGCGCTTCGGCAAAGAAGAAATGCTTGCCCGCAATTTAATGATCTGCCGACTGTGTCACAAAGGCATTCACGACTTGATTGGCGACAACAAGCAATTGGCGGACATTTTCAACACCAGGGAGAGCTTGCTGGCGCACGAAGCCATGCAAAAGCACATTGCCTGGGTCAAAAAGCAAAAGTAAGCAGTCGCGGTCGCGGCGCGGTTGTTCGGCCGAATCCGCGCCGCCGGAGATGCTATCGACGTGCATCGACGTGCTTCGCCGCGAATTTCGCGGGCAGTTTTTTTTGTGAACATTGATTATGATAGGTGCTTCGACCTCGCGCGGCCCGCGCGGCGTGGGGCGCACGTTGCGGTCCCCAGATGTTCAACCACTCATCCGCCCCGCCAATTTTCGACTTCGAGTAGCGCGATAACGCGTTGAAGTTCGCATGCAAACCGGGACACACCATCGAATTGACGTTGCACGGGCCGTCGTCATTGCCTGCGCTTGCTACGCCATCGCGGCGACAGCATCCGCGTTGCTCGGCTGGGCCTTCAATCTGCCGCGTCTGACGGATTGGACCGATCAGCAGATTTCGATGTTTCCCAACGCTGCAATCTGTGGCATGCTGCTGGCGATTGCATTGTTATTGCGGGTCACGCGAGGCAACAAAAGTGCGATCATCGTCGCGCGGATTCTGGCTGGCCTCACGGTCGGCATTTGCACGATCACGCTGATCCAACACGCTAGCGGTTGGAATTCTGGCATCGACACGTTGTTTTTTGCGCGGACGTGGGGGCAAACGGCGGCCGCTTCGCCGATGCGGATGGGCGTGCCGGCGTCCGTCTCGTACTGGGTTTTGGGGTTGGCCACGATCTTGGCCGGTCGCGATTCGCGTGGCCGCCGAATCGCCACGGGGCTGGCGCTGTTTGCGGCCGCGGTGGTTTCGCTTTCGCTCGCGGGATACTGGTTTGGTGCCAGCGAGTTGTACGTGATTGCCCGATTTACAGGCATTGCCTTTCTGACCAGTACCGTGGTGGCGGCTTTAGCAGTTGCTTTGATCGCCTCAATTCCGGAATTCGGTCTGACGGCGGCGCTCCGGCGCAACGACGCGGGCGGCGCAATCTTGCGACGGCTGATTGTGCCGGTGCTGATCATTCCGCTGGTCCTCGGATACGTGCGGATTCTCGGCCAGAACGCCGGTCTTTACGACGTGGCCTTCGGTACGGCCATGCGAACGCTGGCGGAAATTGCGCTGTTTGTCGTACTGATCTGGTGGACGGCCAATAACATCAGTTGGCATGCCTCGAGCGCGCAAAAAGCGCAAGCCCGATTAGCGGCCATCGTCGAATTTTCCGACGATGTGATCATCAGTATCTCGTTGGAAGGAATCATCGAAAGCTGGAATTCCGCCGCCGAACGCACCTTTGGATTCAGCAGCGAAGAAGCCATCGGTCAGTCCGTGGCATTGTTCGTGCCGCCCGAACGGATGGAAGAAGAACAGCAAATGCTCGATCGTCTGAAGCGCGGCGAACCCATTGCCCTGCACGAGACGGTTCGCGTACGCAATGACGGGCATCGGATTGCGATTGCGTTAACCATGTCGCCCATCAAAGACAACCAGGGCCGTATCGTCGGTGCTTCCAAGATCGCCCGCGATATCACCGAGCGCCGCAAGACCGAAGAACGGTTGCGGGCCATCGTCGAAGCCACGCCCGAATGCGTCAAAATCGTCGCGCCTGATGGCTCGCTGGAATTCATGAATAGCGCCGGCCTGTGCATGATCGAATCGGAATCCGAGTCTTCCGTCATTGGCGGTTGCACCTTTGACCTGATCGTGCCCGAGCATCGAGCGGAGTGGATTGCGCGGCATCAGCGAATTTGCGCCGGCGAAAAGCTCAATTGGGAGTTCGAAATTGTCGGGCTGCGCGGCACGCGGCGCTGGATGGAAACGCACGCAGTACCGCTGCCGCTGCCCGATGGCCGCACGGCGCATCTGGCCGTTACGCGCGAAATCACGTCGCGCAAACAGCTCGAGCAAGAACGCGAATGTCTGCTGCAGAGCGAGCGCGAGGCGCGCACCGAAGCGGAACGCGCCAGCCAACTCAAAGACGACTTTCTGGCCACGCTCAGTCACGAACTTCGCACGCCGCTCAACGCCATTCTCGGCTGGTCGCAATTGTTGGGCTTGTCGTCCAATCCGGCGGATATGGCCAAAGGGTTGGAAGCCATTCAGCGCAACGCCCGCGCCCAAGCGCAATTAATCGAAGACCTGCTGGATATGAGCCGCATCATTTCCGGCAAAGTCCGCTTGAGCGTGCAGGCGACCGACCTGGCGCCCGTGATTCAAGCCGCAATCGATTCCACCAGTCTGGCTGCCGAAGCCAAACAGGTGCGCGTCCGCAAAGTGCTCGACGCACACGCGGGCGCCGTCTGGGGCGATCCGACCCGCCTGCAGCAGATCGTTTGGAATCTGCTGGCCAACGCCATCAAATTTACGCCCAAAGGCGGCGCGGTGGATGTTGTGCTGCAACGCGTCGGTTCTTCCTTGGAAATCACGGTACGCGATTCGGGAATTGGAATTTCCGCGGCGAACTTGCCGATCATTTTCGAGCGTTTTCGGCAGGTCGATTCGTCCACCACCCGCTCGCATGGCGGCTTGGGTTTGGGGCTGTCGATCGTCAAACAACTTGTGGAACTGCACGGCGGGTCGATCTCGGTTCACAGCGCCGGCGAGGGGCAAGGAGCGACGTTTTCCGTGTTACTGCCATTGTCGCCCATTCGCGAGTCCGCGCCACGCAAAGGGCCATCCGCCGGACTGGTCTCGTTCGATGGCAGCCGCGTGGATCTCAGCGGCATCAAAGTCCTGGTGGTGGACGATGAGCCCGACGCCCGCATGCTGATTTTGCGCGTGCTCACGCAATGCGGTGCCGAAGTCCGCACGGTTGAATCGGCCCAGCAAGGCCTACTGCAAATCGCCACGTTCCTGCCGCATGTCGTGATTAGCGATATCGGCATGCCGGAGATGGACGGCTACCAGTTCATCCGTCAGGTCCGCAGCCTGGGCGTTTCCAGTGGCGGGCGTACTCCAGCCATTGCCCTAACGGCGTTTGCCCGTTCGGAAGATCGTACCAAGGCGATGCTGGCCGGGTTTCAATTGCACGTGGCCAAACCGATCGAGCCGCAAGAACTGGCCGCAACCGTTCATTCGCTGAGCCGAAACGGTGAGCGTGGGCCGATGCCGACGGATCGACAAGCGGCTACTTAGAGTTGGCTTTTTCGAGCTTGGGCTTTAAGACCAAACGGACGGGCGTGCCCTTGGGCGGAATTTTTTCCGTCAGTGCGTGAAACAGCAGTTCGGCATTACTGGCCGAACTTTTGATGGGCAGGTCCATCATCGCGGTCGGAAAGTTCGAAACGCAAATCAGATCTCCCGAGTCGGCCGCGTAGTGCTCTTTGCCCTCGTCATCTTTCCAGAAACTACTGCCGGTAAACACCCAGTCGTGGTTCATCGGCTTCTTGGTCGCGCCGTCGAGAATCCAATCCTGGGCACGGCACTCTTGCAGCTTGCCCTCTTTGTCTTTCCACTGCACGAGCACGTCCACATGCATGCCCGTGGCAGGACTGAACTCCGGCAGAAATTTGACGGGCACGCCCGGCTTCGCACCAATGGCTAACAGCGCGGCATGCACGGCAAATGCCTTGGCGTTTACGGCCACCACCGATTCGTGTTCCTTGCTGTTCTTGGTGCAAGCAAACATTTCCAACTCTCCCTCGCGCAAGCAGACGTTGCCATCGACCAGCACCTCGCCTTTGTCTTTATTGATCCAAAGTTCGGCGTCGGGCATCAATTTTTTGTAGCCGTCCGGCACGGCGATTTCTGGCTTGACGGCTTCGTCGGTCTTTTTTGCCTGCGGCGTGTCTTCAGCACTTAACGGCGAGACCGCGACGGAAAATGCAAATGCCAGAACCAAGCCAGCCGCAAGTGCGTTGAGTCGACGATGCGCCATGATCACGCTCCAAAGAACTGTCTGAAAGTACGAACGAGGGCGATTTGTTTTTTTGTCGCCGGGGAAGTAAACCCGCCCGCACTTTGTTAAGATACTCGGTTTAGCCCGACTAGGGCAAACGGATTCTTGCAAACGATGCTTGCCAGCAGCCGCGCCCCATTTTGTAGACTTGCGAACATCCTCCATGGCCATTGCCGAACCCTCCTCCGCCTCGTCCAACGGAATGCCTAACTCGCCTGAGCGTCCGGTAATTTTTCGGTCGTGTACGCCTGCGGCGCCCGCCAAGCTGGTCAAAGCACTTACCTCCGGCGACGACCAACATGCCTGGCGCGCGTGGGCCAAGCAGCTGTCGAAACGCAAAACGCCGGTTGGCATCGAGCAGCTTTTTTCCGGACGACGCTCGGCGCTGACTTGGAATTTGCCATCGCCTTCGACTGACGCGGACAGCGCGGCCGAACTGGGCGATTGGATCGATGCACGTCACGCGCTGTCGAACCAGCGGGCTTCCAGCGGCGAAGCGATCGAAAGCGACTTGCGACAATGGCTCGCGGCCGTTGAACCGCCCCGCGGAAACTTGGACTACGCCTTTCAATGCCTGGCTTGGTGTCACGCACTGCCCGAACTGGCACAACTTGTTTCGGCCAATCTGTGGTGGAAACTGTTTGCCCACCTGCTCGGCGTGGCGCGACAAAGCGGCAACAGCTACATTGAAACGTCGCCGCTCGAATGCCAACTGCTCGATGGCGAATTGCCGTTGACGCTGGCCTACATGTTTCCGGAACTGACCGCCTGCGATGACTTACAATCCGCGGCGCGCAAAGCACTGTCGGATGGTCCGACCATGTTGCTCGATGGCGAAGGCTTGCCGCAGGCTGGCAATTTGGCCAACTTCCGGCCGCTCGTCGGCTGCTGGACGCGCTGCCGCGTCATCGGTAAGTTTTTTGAAGACGGCTGTTGGAATGCCGAAGCCGACCAACAATACCTGTGGGCAATCCGTCAAACCTGGCGATTGATGCGCGCCGATGGTTCGCAAGCGTTGGCGGGCGAAGCGGCGGGCCAATGGTGTAAACCGTTGTTTCAAGCCATTATCGATCAACTGCCAAACGTCGAGTTGCCGTTTGCCAAAGCCGGTTGGCCGCAAGGCAAGCCACCAGCAAAGTTGGCCCAAGCCAAAACGCTGAAGCCGCGCAAACCGAGTAAGGACGACGACAAACCCAGCAAACCCGCGCCGCAAGCGGATGCCACTGCCTCCAAAATTGATGCGGCCACTGCCGAAACCGAAGCTGCCGAAACGGCCGATCCCGCCCTGCCATCGGTGCATTCGGAATGGTCCGAAGTCGCCATGCTGCGGCCCGACTGGAAGCCCAAAACAGAACGCCTGTGTGTCACCTACGCCGATCAGCAGGTGCAATTGGAATTGTGTCGCGACAACGGCGTGCTGCTCGCAGGGCAATGGTCGCTGAATGTGCGATTCGATGGGCAACCACTCCAGCCGTCGGGCGATTGGGAAGAAGTCTGCTGGGTGGCCGATCAGGACGTGGATTATCTGGAAGTCGAAATGAATTTGGGCCAATCGCACAGCGTGCAGCGGCAAATTCTGTTTTCGCGGCGCGATCGATTTCTGCTCATGGCCGACGCCATCCTTGGCACGCGCGAAGGCCGCCTCGAATACCGCGCCAGCTTGCCACTCGGGCCGCAAATTCAACTGGTGGGCAATGCCGACACGCGCGAAGGCTATCTGATGGCCGACACCGCGCGGGCCATTGTCATGCCACTGGCGCTGCCGGAGTGGCGCATCGATCCGCGGTTTGGCAAGCTCGAATCGACCGACCGCCGGCTCGAACTGTCGCAAACCACCATCGGCCTGAATCTGTTTTGCCCGTTGTGGATCGATCTGGCGGAGAAGCGATTAGACGAGCCCTGCACCTGGCGACAATTGACCGTGGCACAGGGCCGCGCCATTGAATTGCCGGATGTGGCCGTGGGATACCGCATTCAAGTCGGCAAAAAGCAGTGGATCGTGTATCGATCTCTGGCCAGTCGCGCCAATCGTACGTTGATCGGCCACAACTTGGCCACGGAGTTCCTCTGCGCCCGCTTCAAGCAGGGCGAAGTGGAATCGGTGCTGGAAATCGAATAGCGATTGCGCCCGTTTGCGGTAGACGCAATGTGCCCAACGAATTGCGCCGCAACGTTCGCTGTGGCGTAATGGCGACTCTGCCGGGGCGAATCAGGCCAGTTTGGCTTTCAACTGATTCAACAGGCGAATGGCCGCGCCGATCTCGGCCTTTTGCCGCTGCGGCTCTTGCGAAATTTCGCGCTCGATGGTCAGCGGTCCGCGATAGCCAACTTCATCCAGCGTGCGCAAGTAAAGTTCCATATTGACCGCGCCCTGCCCGAGGGCAACTTCGCGACCCCATTCTTGACCAGGATTCTCCGCCCAGGTGGCATCCTTGCAGTGTACGCTGCGGACGAATCTGCCGAGCAGTTTTAAGGCCTCGATCGGTTCGCCGGCGCCGTACAGAATCATGTTGGCCGGATCGAAGTTAATGAACAAGTTTGGCCGATCGACGGCCGTGATGAACTTGAGCAGCACGTCGGCCGGTTCCTGCCCTGTTTCCAAATGCAAGGCCTGGCCGTTCTTGTGGCAGTGATCGCAGAGCGTTTGCGTGGCCGTCACGATCTGCGCGTACTGCGGATCAGCCGCATCGTGGGGCACAAAGCCCAAGTGCAACGCCACGACCGAAACTTCCAGCAGCTTGGCGAAGTCGGCAATTTCAAGCATCTCGGCCAAGCGGGCCGCGCGCGTCGTCGTCGGCGCCAAGCCTACGCAGCGGACCACGGTGGGAATGTCGGCATAGCTTTCGCCCGCAAAACCGCCAAACACGGCTGTGATCGTCATGCCCAGCTTGCTGACTTTGGCGAGAAACTCCGTCGCTGTTTTGGCGTCGCGCGTTTCTGGCTGCGGCGCATGAAGTTGCAAGGTGGGCACGCCTAATTCGCGGGCAACATCCAACTGCACGCCAAACCCGTGATCGATACTGGCGAACACGCCCAGGGGCCACTTTTCCATGAATGGTTCCTAAAAAAACGGCGTCGGAAACCGCTTTGATTTAGTTTCTGGCACCGCGAATTGAAAACAAGTTAGGCCTTGGATTTGTAACGACTGAGATCCGGCGCGATGCCTTCGGGCGTGTCGTTGCTGTTGATGTCAAACCAGGACGGCTTGAACTCAATATGATTGGGATGATTGAGTTCTTTATTGTTGCGATTGGCCGGCGCGGTCATGGCGATGTTCGTGGTCAGAGCAATCACCGCATCGGCCATCGCCACCTTGGGATGGCAGCGTGGGAAGTGCTCCGGATCTTTATCGGGGTCCATCGATTCGGACGGGTTGCGGATGCACCAAGCCCAATGTTCGAGTTCTTCGGTATAGCCGCGGCTGATGGGTTTGCCGTCGCCTTCAATGGCCAGTTTGGCTGTAGCTGAGGAGCCGCTGCTGGTGGTGTCGATGACGTATTTGTCTTTGTCGTCTTTCTTGACGCCCAATTTGGTCGAGGCATCGCCCTTGGAGTAAATGGCCACGTCGGCTTCTTTTTCCAGAATCATCGTGCCTTTGGTGCCCATCACCACTTCGCCGTAGCCGCCAAATTCGTTGCCGTTGATGGACGAATAAGTGAGCGCAATTTTCTTTTCCGGCGATTTATCGGCATCGTAGCCCGCGCCGGGATACTCGAACATGCAGTAGACGTGATCTTCGCAATCGCGATCGGGCGGGAAGATGTATCGTCCGCCCATGGCTGTGACGGAGAGTGGATGCACCTTGGTGCCATCGTTGCGCGCGGCGCTGGCAAAGATGCCCGCCGCATCGAGCTGATGGCTGCCGAGTTCGGCCATCAAACCGCCGCCGGTGCGGCCGAAGATTCGCCAACGGATCAATTCTTCGATGGCCGGATATTCGTAGCCGCCTTTGGTTTTTCCGTCTTGGTAGCCAAAGTCCTTGGCATTGACCGTGGCGTCCGTCAACTGCGCCGTCCACTGCGCGATTTGCTTTTCGATCCGAGCCAACTCCGCCTGCGTGGCGAGCTTAGGCTTTTTCAATTCTTCATTAAGCTTCTTGATGTTTGCGGCGATGTCGTTCCAGTGTTTTTTATCGCCAGCACTGGAACCGGCATGCAGCGGAACCGGTGGCTGCCAGCTATCGATGCCGTCCGGAAATGGCAGATTGTTGCGGTGCCATTGAGCGCGGATGCTGTGAACAGTTCCTAAGATGCCGCGTTTGATCGTGTCCACGGCGTTATCGTACAAAATGCTGTAGTGACGCTGATGGCCAACGGCCAAATACTTGCCGGTCTCCTTGGCGACCATGGCCATTTCCTTGCAAGCGTGGACGGTGTGCCCCATCAGTTTTTCGGTGAGCACGTGTTTGCCCATTCGCATGGCGGCAATGGCCACCGGCGCGTGCAGATGCAACGGCAAGGCAATCACCACGGCTTCAATGTCCGGGTCTTTGAGCAGTGCTTCGTAACCGCCGTTGCTGGCGTCATAAACTTTGACATGCTCGCGGGCTTGCGCCTCGGTCTTCCAGTCGTATTTGTACATCAAACCCTTACGCGCGGCGTAAGCGTTGTCCGTGGAGCGGTCGCCATGAAACGCGCGGTGGATGTTGTACGGACGAATATCGGCGATCGCCTTGATGTTGATGAAGCTGGGCGTGTGGTTGCTGATCAGCACGCCGCCTTCGTCGCCGGTGCCAATCCAGCCAACGCGGACGGGGTCTTTGAGGCCGGTGGTGGGCGTGTTGTCGCTATGTTTGTAACCGAAGTACATGCTGCCCAGGCCCAGCCCGGACGTCGCTCCGGCCAGCACCGTGCCGGCCAGAAATTCGCGCCGGGTAACGCCTAACACGTTGTAGAAGTTCTCTTTGCCGATTTCTTTTTCTTCAGGCGTTAAGTTTTTCATAGCGTTTCCTTCCGGGCAACGATCGGCCGAACAATCAGGTAATGAATGAAGAAATCCAGCCCGCCCCAGCGTCCAACCGCCGTGGTGGCCAGCATCAAGAGTGCGAACATTTCCACAGGCACGTACGGCCCGGGGCCTTCGGTTTGAGTAACCAAATCCAGCAGCGGTTGCGAGAGAACCACTGACAGCAAGAATCCCGCGCCGACGACAGATGCCAAGCGCGTGAACAGCCCGAGAATCAAACAGACGCCCACGCCGAGAATCAGATATTTCATGGCAGCGTCGATCTTGCGGAGTTTGGCCGTCGCGGCGGGCGGCTCGGCTTTGCGCTGATCGTCGGTCAGCATGGAATTCCACTTGGAGCGCATTTGTTCTTCGAACTCGCCGATTTCCTTCGACCAGCGGACAGCCTTGGCTTTGAGCTTGCCCTCGCTCTCGGTCACGCGTTCGCGCTGGTAGAGGAGCGAATCCGTACCCGCCACCTGCTTGAGCCTGTAAAGCCGCTCGGCATCGTATTGAAAATCGCCGGCGTCTTTGCCGAGCGAATCAAAATAGGCAACGGCCCGCGCAAGTGTGGCGTCCAAAGAACTTTTGACCGACGTTTTTTGCTCATCGCTGAGACTGTGTTCGCCCACGAATTGCTCGTGCAGCCGCTGCCAATCTTGGGCAACTTGGTCATACCAGGTTTTGGCGGGCTCAACTAAACTGCTCGGATCGACTTTGTCTGCCAACGCGGCAACGGGGTTTTCCGTTGAATTTGGTTTAGACGTTTTTTCTTCCGGCGTTGCAGTTGGCGAAACCTCCGCATCCGGCTTACTTTCCGCGGCGGGCTTTTCTTTGCCCGTGGCCGGCGTGTCGATCGCAGGCGTGGCAGTTGCTTCAACCTTGGCAGGCAGTTCGATTTTTGGCGGCAGATCCGACTTGGCTGGCTCTTCAGCTTGGCTTGGCAATACGGTCTTGGCTGGCGTTTCGGATTTCTTTTCTTCGGACGGTTGCGGATCGGGCTTTTTTGCTTCGACTTTCTCCAAATCGGACTTCTGTTCCGGCTTTTTATCGTCAGCCGCCTGATCCTCCGCCGTGCTCTTGGCGGCCGGCTCTTTGGGCTTGGTTGCTTCGTCAGACGGTGCGGCATCGTCGGCAGCCAGCGCAGCGTTAGCCTGTGGCTGATCGTCGGAGGGCGCTTGGGGCTTTTTGTCCGCTGCCGGCTTTTCGTCAGACTTGACGGTTGGCTGATCAACTGGCTTTTCGCCCGCATCAGGTTTGACCGGCGGTTTTGCCGGGCCGCCTTCGGCAGGCGAATCCGGCGGAGTGACTGGCGTGATGGCCGGCGGATTATCCGACGGCTGCTTTTTCGACGGATCGGCCAGTCTGGTGCCCGGCATTTCTGCCTGAGCTCGTTTTACCTCGGAGAGCACGGCCGTTTTGGCGGGCGTCTTCTTGCCGTGCGCGTCGGCGACTTGTTCGGACATGGGCTGACGAATGGTCTGCACCAGCAGACTTTCCCATTTGTCGGCGGGTCGCGGCGGCAGCATCGCGTGCATGCGATCGGCCAACGGTCCTTTGGAGGCGCGGAGAAAGCCTTCTGAGGTCCATTTCGGATCGTTATAATGCGCCAGGCCAACGTGAAAAAAATGCCAGCCGATTGCCAATCGCAAACAAACCATCGTGATGACGGTCAAAATACCGATTCGACGCATGTAACAGGGCGACTCCTGCTCCGCACACAACAAAATGCAGAGCGTTGGGCAATTGAAAGGATGGAGACCCGTGGTTGGCCGCAAGCACCACATCAGCGCGCAGGCCGCATGCCACGCCACTGCCTTGATGATTGCCGGGCCGCCCGAGGTCTAGGCGGGAAATCCTCGTAAACTGCTCTCATTGTAACTAAAAAATCCATCTCTACCAGTATTTTTGACACGAACTGCTTGCCCATGCGAATCGTTCTTTGCTACCCGGTCTCTGAGCAACACGTCCGACAAATTGCCGCCGCGTTTCCCGGCGCGGACGTCATCGACGCCAGCCAAGAGCAGATTGGCCAAGAAATTCTGACGGCCGAAATCTTTTGCGGTCACGCAAAAGTGCCCATGCCTTGGGACGAGGTCGTGCGGCAAGGCCGTTTGCAGTGGATTCAGTCGTCGGCCGCCGGGCTGGATCATTGCCTGGTGCCGAGTGTGATCGAGTCGGAAATTCCGGTCACCAGCGCTTCCGGCGTGCTGGCGGATCAAGTGGCGGAACACGCGCTGGGCCTGATTATCGCCTGGATGCGCAGCTTGCCGGTGTTTTTCCGCGCGCAGCAGCTCAAAGAATATATCCGCCGGCCGACCCGCGACCTCACGAACTGCACAGTGGGCATTGTCGGACTGGGTGGCGTGGGCCGACGCATTGCGCAGGTCGTGGCGCCGTTCAAAACGAAAATTCTGGCCACGGACGCTTATCCCATCGATCGCCCCGCGAGGGTCGAAGCGCTGTGGCCAGCCGAACGGCTGTCCGAGATGGCCGCCTTGGTGGACGTGCTGATTCTCTCCGCGCCGCTGAACGCGCAAACGCGAGGCATGATCGATGCCAAGATTCTGGCCTGCCTGCGGCCCCACGCCCTGCTCTGCAACGTCGGTCGCGGTAAGTTGGTGGTCGAAGCAGACTTGGTTGCCGCGCTCCAAGCCCGGCAGTTGGCGGGCGCGGTGATGGATGTCAATGCGGAAGAGCCGCTGCCCGAATCGAGCAAGCTCTGGGAGATGCCCAACGTGATCATCACTCCGCATGTCGCCGGGCAGAGTGCCCGCCGCATTGACGCGATGACGGATTTCTTTTGCGACAATCTGCGCCGTTATCGGGCGGGGCAACCGCTGGTGAATTTGGTCGACAAGCAGCAGGGATTTCCGCGCCGCGGCCCCGGATATTTGAACTATTCGGCCTAGCCATCTCGACCGGCTCAGGCACGGTCGCTCGCGAAAAACATGCCTTTGTGGCACAATCGCGCAACTCAGCAGTTCCGTCACGTTCGCCGTGGTTTGCCGCTTTTTTTTGAGTGTGCGGGCGGTTAATTTGGCTGGCCGCGGTTTGACTTAGATCAGCCTCAACCTAACTTTTTCCAGCCTGACAGTCATCAGCGACTCGACCGGCAATTGCCGTCTGACGCACGGAAATGCGTGATCCGGCAGGAATTTCACGGCCCGAAATTCCCTGGCCCCCTAAACAGAGCGGAACGACAACTGTGGACGATACACAAGTACTAGTAGTGATTGCGGTAACGCTAGCCGCCGTGGAGTTGCTGGCCGGAGTGACCTTTGGCTGGTGGTGGCGTGGTAATCGGTCCGCTGCGGCGGAAGGCCAATCCGAAGACTCCAAACGCGCACGCGCCGCGCTGGAGCAATTGCATGAACTCGCCAGCAACGTGGCCGCCAACGTCGGCGAACATTCGTCGCGCGTGCAGGCCATCAGCGGCGAACTCACCGCCGCGCAAAATGGCGATGGCGGTGTCGGCTCGGCCGTGTTGGGTACGGTTGCTCAAATCATCGAAGCCAACGAACGCATGCAACATCAGTTGGACAGCGCCAAAAACAAACTCAACGAACAAGCAGCGCTCATCGAACAACACGTGGCCGTGGCCAAGACCGACGCCCTGACCGGCATTGCCAATCGCCGCGCCTTTGACGAAAACATGACGCAGCGACTCTGCGAGTGGCATCGCAAAGGCACGGCGCTCTCGCTGATCATGCTCGATGTTGACCGCTTCAAACAGTGTAACGACACATACGGCCATCAAGCCGGTGACGAACTGCTGAAGCTTGTCGCCCAAGTGCTGGTCCGCACCATGCGAGAGATGGACGTCG
This sequence comes from Pirellulales bacterium, assembly GCA_038205115.1. Taxonomy (GTDB): domain Bacteria; phylum Planctomycetota; class Planctomycetia; order Pirellulales; family JBBRCE01; genus JBBRCE01. Next base: position 4,054 of record JBBRCE010000042.1, on the reverse strand, counting down.
TGGCCCGTTACGGCGGCGAGGAATTTGCCATCATTGTGCCCTCGAGCAAACTGCGCGAAGCCCTGCCGGGCGCCGAACGCGCTCGCCGCGCCATTGTGGCCGCGAGCACCATGTTCGACGGCAAAAAACTGCAAGTCACCGCCAGCTTGGGCGTGGCACAAGCGTTGGAAGGCGAAGAGGCCGCCTCGCTGATTCGCCGCGCCGACGAAGCGCTGTACACCGCCAAAAAGAATGGCCGCAATCGCACCTTCCTCCACGATGGCGCCGTCACCGTGCCGGCTGTGGAAGAACGGACCACCGCGCCCCACGCGACGACCGCCAAGCCGGCGCCCGCCGCCAAGAAGGAGCCGGTTGCCACCACCGAAGAAGAAAAAGTCACCGACGGCAATCTCGACGACCAGACCGGATTGCCTTCGCGCACCGCGTTCTGCGAAGAAGTCCGCCGACGTCTTTCCGAATCGCTGGTTTACAACACGGACTTGGCACTGGCCATGGTGCGAATCGATAACTTCAACGGACTGGTTCGCCAGCAAGGCCCTGCTGCCGGCAATGCCGCGTTACGCGGTCTGGCCAAGTTCCTGGGCGCCGCCGTGCCGGAACTGCATGTGCTCGGACAATGCGAAACGCAAACGTTTGGCTTGCTGTTGCCGGGACTCTCCGCCGAGAATTCCTGCAAACTGGCCGAACGCCTGCGGCAGTCGGTAGCACGCTGCCCCATTCGCACCAAGGATGCCGAACTCGCGCTGACCGTCAGCATCGGCATCACCAACTTGACCAGCGGCGACGACTCGACTTCGCTCATCAAGCGGGCGGAAACGGCCGCCAGCGACGCCGCGGCAACCGGTGGTAACTGCACCTACAGTAGCTCAGGTCAAGGCAGCGAACCGGTCACAACCGGTGAACTGGCCGGCACGGGCTCGTAACGCGGCAGAGGTCGAATCGTCAACCGACCCAACAGCCAGGTGTCTGCCGGGGCGCGCGCCATGCGAACTCGTCCCGTTGGCGCTGGACGCGTCACGACTTTCTTGTGGCCAGCTCAAGCACGGGCTACCATGACTGCGCAGCGAGCGCCAGCGAGGCTGGCCGATATTGCGACGTCGATGGGTAACCGCGATGAAATTTGCCATTTGTAACGAGACGTTTGGCGATTGGCCTTTGGACCGCGCCTGCGGCTTCGCCCGTGAGTGCGGCTACCAGGGTTTGGAAATTGCACCGTTTACGCTGGGACCGTCTGCTGGCGAGATCTCGGCCGCAACCCGCCAGCAGGTGCGACACCAGGCCGATGCCGCCGATTTGCAGATCGTCGGACTGCATTGGCTGCTGGCCAAGACGGAAGGTTTTTATCTCACCTCGCCTGACGCCGCGATTCGCCGGCGAACCTCCGAATATCTGGCCGAACTGGCCCGTCTGTGCGCCGATTTGGGCGGCTCGCTGATGGTCTTGGGTTCGCCGTTGCAGCGCAATCTGTTGCCGGGCGTCAGCCAGCGGCAAGCCTTGCAATATGCGGCCGATGTGATTTCTGCCGCGCTGCCGGCGCTGGAAAGTTGCGGCGTCACGTTGGCCGTTGAACCTCTCGGACCGGCCGAAGGCGACTTTTTGCTCACGGCCGACGAAGCGGCCGAGCTGATCGGCCAGGTCGCGTCGCCGCAATGCCGATTGCACTTGGACTGCAAAGCCATGAGCAGCGAGCCGACGCCAATTCCTGACATCATTCGCCGGCACCATCGACTGCTCGAACATTTTCACGCCAACGATCCGAACCGACGCGGCCCCGGTATGGGCAAACTTTCGTTCCCGCCGATTCTCGAAGCGCTCGGCGAGGTCGAGTATCGCGGCTGGGTTTCAGTCGAGGTGTTCGATTACACGCCGGGCATCGAAGCCCTGGCCCGCCAGAGTATCGATTATCTGCGCGCCTGTTTAAGCGAAATCGCCGGCGATTAACGACGATGGCCAGCGCTTGAGCGCTGGCCATCGAAGTTTCGAATTTTTAACGCCTTGCGGCCCAGGGCATGAATGCTCTCGGCCGCGCGCCGCGAAGATCGATCATCTAAACCCGCCACCACCGCCTGCGCCACCACCTGCGCCTGTGCCACCGCCGCCCGAGTTGGTGGGCGGAGTGCTGACCGACTGACCGGTCGAGAAGTTAAAGGTTTGCACATCGCCAATATTGGAGAATAGCGGCACGCTGGTGATCCGCACGTAACGTCGATCGGCCGAAATCACCGCAGTCGCGGCAAAGTTCGTACCTTCCGGCAGAGTCGTGATCACCGGTTGGAAACCGACGGCACCGCGCCCCAGCACACCATTGCCGTTTGGCATCCGTCCGCCGTTGCGGGCGAGAACCAAATCGCGGATGGCCGCCGGATTGTTGAGCGAGTCAAGCTGCTGGGCAAGAATGGCACGATTCATGGCCACCTGACCGGCGGCGGCGACAGCGGCTTGATCTTGCGGCAAGGCGTCTTGCCGACGACCGTCCGTCAGATCGAAAACCACCATCGCGTTCTTATCGTTAACCGGCACTTGTTGCCGGATGTGCTTGACTTCTGAGCCCTTGGATCCCACGTGCGTGTACACGTCAACCGTGACCTTACCGGCGGTCACCTTGCCGTAGACGCGGCGGACCAGCACGTGATACTGACCACCAAAGGCTTGCGGGGCAATGTACTGCTCCGTGTAACCGTCCGAAGTGACTTTGCCGGAACGTGCAGCGCTATCGACACGCAGCACGCCCCCGGATGTCGTCCGCGGATTGCGCGACGAGCAGACGGTGCCTTGTGGTTCTTCAACCACCAGTTCCACGCCTGCATCGCCGTTATACGAGATCTGCACCACGACATCCCGCAACAGGGCTTGGGCAATGGCGGCCTTGAATTCTGCCGCATCCTTAGGATTGCTCCGCTCGAGATCCTTGATTGTCGCTTCGGCCAGGTACTGCGCCTTTTTCTGGATATGATCCTGTTCGGCAGGCCAGGCTTGAGAGAGCACACCCACGCAAGCCCACTTGATGCCGGCGATATCTTTCAATCGCGAGGCGATCTCAATGCCTTGCAAGTACGGCTCGGGCAGCGACGGATTCAAACGCGCCACTTGGCGGCAGAGCTTGAGCGCCCTGGCATCCAAGGGCTTGCCGTCCGCGCCTTGCACGCGAGTCATGTACATGGCAATCATCATCAGATCGTTGGGCGTGCTGCTGAAGTCAGCAGCCGACATCAACGCGCGCTCGATTTCTTCAGGCGAACGATCCGTGGCTTGCAGCGCCAACCCCAGCGCTTCGTACATCCACGGCTGTGGATATCCGTTACGCAGCGCTGCGTCAATCAGACCGATGCAGCTCTCGTACTTGCGCTCACTAACCAATTTGCGAACGGTCTCTCGCACCGCGGCCCCACGTTCGGCAATCGCCAGATTCTTCTCAGCTTCCGTGCCTTCCAGCTTGACCCAGTTGGCAAAGTAGTTGTCCCACGATTGCTCCAAATCTTCGCCCGGCTTGGTGGGCAGTTGAATTGCCGCAACCTTGCGCGGGGCAACCTTGATCGGAGCGGCACTCGCTGCCGAAGAAGATGCAGCCGGTACCGTGGCCGACGGAGTCGTGCCTTCTGTCTTGGCTTCAACCGAAATAGCTGGGCTGCTGGGCTTGACGCTCAGCTCGTCTGGCAGCGCATAGGCTTGCAAGCCGCCGGCAACCGGAGCAACCGACAGATCGTCAGCGATGCTTTGGAAGCCACCGCCGCCGCCTTGTCCGCCACCACCGCCGAAGGCACCTTGTCCGCCGCCACCAAAGTTACTTTGCTGCTGCTGACCGCCGTTACCAAAGCCGTTGTTACCGTTGGCCTGACCACCCAAGCCACCGAAGCCGCCGATGAATCCGGTCGAAGGAATCGGCAATACTAAGTCAGCCACCGGATAGACCTTGGTGACCATCTTGTTGTTGGCTTCTTCGCTGGTGGTAATCAGCAGCACTTCGTTCTGAATGATGTACGTCAGGTCCAACTGCTTGAGCATCAAACGCAGCGCCGAACGCAGCGTCACGCCCTTCAGGTTACGGCTGACCGGG
>JBBRCE010000041.1:0-44982 GCA_038205115.1 Pirellulales bacterium | reverse complement strand
ACCTGCTCGCAAACCTTTCGCTCTTCATCCGAGAGCTGTACGATGTACTTCTTGTTCATGGGGCACCTCCTTGTTACAGGAAGGTTCCCTGAAATCCGCGTTTCCGGCAACCCGAGTATTTAGTGTGGATGACGCACTAGGGCAACGTCTTGGGCAGCGTCCAACGTTTGACGGTGTTGTCCTCACTGGCCGAGAGCAACTGCTTGCCATCGGCGGTGAATGTCACATCGTTGACCGTGTCGGCGTGGCCCTGGCAGTGCAAGATTTCGGACTTGGTCGCAACATCCCAAACGATGACAAGTTGATCGCTGCCCGCCGTGGCGAACCGTTTTCCGTCGGCCGAAAAGTCCACCGCGAGCACGTCACCATCGTGCGCCGGAAGCGTCTCCAACAATTTGCCGCTGGCGACATTCCAGAGAATCAAATCGCCATCGGATCCGGCCGACGCCAGCGTTTTGCCATCTGGCGAGAAAGCGACGGCATTCACGGTATCGCCATGTTCATCCAGCGTCGATCTTTGCCGCAGTTTGGCAACATCCCATAGTCGGACCGAATCGTCCGAACTACCCGACGCCAATAATTTTCCGTTGGGCGAAAAGCACACGCTATTCACGGAGTCGGTGTGGCCTTTGAGCGTGCCCGCCTCCTTTCCGCCCGGAATTTTCCAAAATCGGATCGTGTCGTCGTCGCTGCCCGACGCCAATAGCGCTCCGTCGGGACTATAGGCGACACTGTTGACCGAATCGCTGTGTCCCTTGAGCGTATGAACCATTTCGCTGGTGCTGACATTCCAGATTTTCAGCGTGTCGTCGGCGCTGCCCGATGCAAGCCGTTTATCGTCGGGCGAAAACGCCACGGAAAGTACGGAATCCTCGTGCCCTCGCAGCGTGGCGGTGACTTTGCCGCTGACCGCATCGCGAATCTTGATGGTGTCATCGTCGCTGCAGGTCGCCATCAGTTTGCCGTCGTGCGACAGCGCCACGCAATTGACGGCCGCGGCATGCTCTCGGTACGTGGCCTGCGAGTGCTGCTTCGGCGGATCGTCGGTGGCGACCAACAGCAGGGCGATCAGACACATCACAGAACGCATTTTGGAGGTCTCGCGCAAAGAAATGTCGCGGTCGGAAAGCTCCGACCGCGACAGATTTTAGACGTTGATTTCGCCCATCGCCAGCATGCGAACTACTTGTTCTTTTTCTTTTTCTTTTCTTTCTTGGCGCTGGCGACGACTACCTTTGTGACCGATCCCTTGGAACCGGTGAGCTTGACCTTGTCGCCGGTCTTCAGGTCGGCAAAGCTGGCCGGCGTTTCGGTAGCGCCTTTCTTTTTGCCACTCATTTTGACGATGCTGGTGCTTGAATCGAGCCGAAAGGTTTCTTCCTTACCGCTCGCGGCGGCACCCTTTTTCTTTTTCGCGGCTGCAACCTTGACGGTCAGCGTGCCCGCGCCGTTGGCACCGCTCTGCGAACCCGTGATCACACCAGAGACGGTCACTGGACCCGACTTGCCTTTTTTCTTCTTTTTGCCTTTGGCGGCTTCGGCCATTGGACTTTGCACCATCAGAGCGGCCAAAACGGCCAAAACCACAAAAATGCGTGTGCGGTACATCAAGAAACTCCGGTAGACAGGGGGTGAGTGGTTTGCAAAGCGGCAGTGTGGCGTCCTGCCAGCAATTCCAAATACGTACCCGCGTTGCTCGCGATTGCACGTTCGGAAGCCGGATTTCGACGATTTTTATTGGGCTGCCATTAACTTTAACGCGGTTGGCTTCCATTCGTGAGTAAATTCCTGGCGTTTTTTTCATCGTCGGGGCGAAATGCAAAAAACTGCTGTTCGCGGGAGTCGGCAGCAGCGGATACATTGGGCGACACCAAAAAACCGCCCTTCGAGCGGTGTCCGATCTGCAAGGAAATCCAACGTGACCGACAACACCCGCGGCCCAGCGTCCGAACAGACGGTACACCGGATCTTACGCGACTTAAGCGAACGGCACCTATACACCGTGCTGGCCGCGTTATTAGGCATTTGGGCGCTGTTTTCCGTGCCGCAATTCACCAATCTGTGGCAGCAATTGCCGCCGATGACAACTTCGATGTGGCGGCTGTGGCTGTGGCACGCGCTGTTTCTGGCCGTTTTGGGCTGGTTCTACGTGCCATCGTGGTTCGTGGTGATTGGCGATTGGCAGACGATCCAACTGCCGCGACGATTGTCGCCGATCTTCGGAGCGCTGACAGCGCCTGCCGAACTGGCCTCTAGCTGGTTGGTGTCGATTGTATTTCGACGTTCGCCCAGAGCGGTGCTGTGGACCGCCGTTGCGCTGGCCTGTGGCAGCGGACTGCTCATCCATTTTTTTGGCAGCCCGGCGCATAGCAATCGACTTTACCCGTTGGCCGGTTGTTTTTGCAAACTGGCTGGGCTGCTGTTTTTGTCGATCGGTTGCTGGCTGGCCAAGGCCGTGCTCAGCGTGCAGCAAGGTCCGGCTTGGCGCGTGGTGGGTCGCACGCTGGCCTGGCTGACGATTGGCATCCTGCTGGGCGAATTCATTTGGGTTTGCGCCAGCTATCAGTGGTTGCAGATGACTTATCGGATTTACAGTGTCTGGTCGCTGTTTCACTTTTTCAGCGTTCTCGTGGTGGCCGCGTCGCTGGTGGACTTTTGTCATTCGCATACAACTTGGCCAGTTCGGCAATTGACGTTTATCGTGCTCATTGCGCTGGTTTGGGCTCAGCGTCCGCAGGCAATTCAGGATGCCTCGCGGCCTGTGGCGGCAACGTCCGCCGCGATGGCTTCGCCGCTCAGTCCGGCCAAACTCCGCGATCAGCAGTGGTACGATTTCACATTGGCTCGGCTGAAGTCGATGCCACCTGGACCGGTCGTGGTGGTGGCGGCCAGCGGCGGTGGATCGCGCGCGGCAATCTTCACCGGACTGGTGCTCGAGCAACTCAGTCGCACGCCCATGAATACCACAGGCCTCTGCGGCCCTGCGGTGGCGGACGGCAACGCGCCGGCCACGCTCGACGCCAAGAAATCCACTTGGGCAGAAAATATCCTGCTCATCAGCAGCGTCTCCGGCGGTAGCCTGGCTACGGCCGATTACGTAGTCAAAGGCGTACATCGCAAGCCACGCGAGGAACTACGAAATACCGACGAACGCGAGTTGTTGACACTGGTGCAAAGCGAGTTGGCGGCGCTAGTCGATCCGCAAAAAAAGGGCGACGCCGATTTTTCGGAAGTCGAAGCCAGCATTGCCTCGGCCCAAAAAACTCTGGCCGGCATCGAAACGCCCGATGCCAAGTGTCATTGGATTCTCGACTCCGCGCTGGTCGACGACATGGCCACCGATTTCATGGCGCCGATTCTCCGCGGCTGCTTTTCGCCCGGAACTTCGCGGGGAGATAGCCTGGCCTATTTCTGGGATCAACGCCTGCACTGGAAGAGTGCCGAGCAGGTCGATTGGGACAGCCGGCCCAGCCGCTTCGATCCGCAGCGTCATCCGCTGATGGTTCTCAACGCTTGCGACATCGATCGGGGCGCGCGATTGGCCATTGGTTTTCCGCGACTGCCGGCCGGAATTCTCCGCGACCCCGCCTTGGCCACCGCTGGCCCGCTCGGCAATGGCGAACCGGCCAGCCTGTCCGATCTGGAAGGCGACCAGCCTAGCAGCCTGACGCTGGCCCGCGCCGTGCGACTATCTTCTAACTTTCCGTGGGGATTTCCAATCGCCGAGCTCTCGCCGCAATCCAATCCCAAATTGAATACGCCGGTCCGAATTCTCGACGGCGCCATCATCGACAACACGGGCATCGATACGCTGTTTTATCTGTTCCGCGGACTCCAGGCCGCGGCCGATGCCAATACTTCGCCGCAGGCCGTGGAAATCGTCGACGAATTGCGCCGCCGCGGCGTGGTGATGATCGAAATCGATTCCGGCTCGCAACCCGTCAACTCCGGAAAGATCGGGTTGTTCTCAGGGCTGGCCAAGCCGCTCGAAGCGCTCAACAACGCCCTGTACAGCAATGCTGAGCAGGCCAAAGGCAACTACCTCAGCCGCGTGAAGGAACTGGCCATCCGTCTCGACTCGTTCAAAAACTGTCCGCCGCTCAACGAGCAAGAACGCAGTCGCGTCAAATTGCTGCAAGACGGTCTAGAACACAAACTGCCGCCGCTGGTATTTCACCATCGCTTTCGCTGCAATCATATTGAAAATCAGCGGAGCGAAGTCATGACCGCTTGGGCGCTCGGCCCGCGCGACGAAGCCGTGGTGATCGGCCAGTTTCTGGGCGAACTGCCTGCCTGGCAAGAATTTGCCGATAGTCTGCAACCGCAGTTCCAAACGCTGCAACTCGCCGTGCGTGAAGCGGATAACACGCTGCTGATGGTTCGCATGGAGACCCGCATGTCCGCGCTGCTTGAGAAGCTCACGCAAATTGGCGCTAAGATGCACTCATTGGCGCAATTGGTCCGCAGCCATCAGCCGGACGAAGTCATCGCCAGCCAACGCGATGCGGTGGTGGCCGAAGTCAAAGCCGTGCGGCGCGCCCTCAACGAACTCACCAAGTTGGCCAAGGACAATCCGCAGTCGCAAGAGTTTTGCAGCCGCTTAGCGGATGTCGAATCGCAACTCGGCTCCGACACCGGTCGGCTGGCGCAGATCAAAGCGCTGGGCGCCAGCGACATCGAGCAAATGCTGGCCGTCGGGTCGACCAGCGGAGACAGCGGGGACATCGCCGGACTCGCCCAGCAAACGGCCGCCGCCATGAAAGCCGAAGCTCAGCAACCGCTTCAGCGTGTGAACGAAGCCACACGCGTTTCGCTCGATAACCGTCGCCGGCTGGAACGTAGCGCCGCCGAAAAAGACCGCTTTTACGAGCAAATCCAAAAACGCTAACCCGGCAACCACCTCAGCCGGATCACGCCTGCGGTCGCACGAGATTGCGTTTATGAAGCAGCTCGATGAATTGCGCCAACAGTTCGGCGTCGCCGGTTTCCAAAATCAGCGTAACTTTGCGAATGAGATCCCGCCGACGATTCATGGCTGTGGCCGCGACGACCGCGCCCTCGGGACTCAAGGCGCCACCGTGGCCAAACCGGCTGTACAGCTCGTCGAATTCGCCATCGGACCAGCCGGAAAACAAGCGCGGGTTAGCAGCGATTGCCGCGGCGACTTCGGGATTGGTTTGCCGATCGAACGATGTGGCCAGCCGTGGCGCGTCGTGAAATAAATCGTCGGCCGTCACGCCCAATCCAGCGGCCAGTTTGTGCAGCGTGCGGGGTTGCGGTTGGATGTCGCCGCCGAGCAGGCCTTTGAGAGTCCGTGGGTCGATTTCCGAGCGCTGCGCCAGGCCGTTGATCGTCAGCCCCTCGCGAGCCATCAGCCGGCGGATATTGGCGGCAAAGTCGATCATCGGCAAACCTCTGAACTGCGGCTGTTCGTCTCTCGCCTAGCGTAGCCTGCCGCGGCATCGTCTTCAATCTTTCGCCGCGCGGCCGGGCCGAATTGCCACAAACGCTCGCCCCCTGGACCATCGGTCCGGCGACCGCAATAATACGCTGACAAGTCAACGGTTGGCAAAAAACGCTTCAGTCGGCATTTGGTGAAAGAGAGTGGATGATGGAAAAACTGGTGATTATCGGGTCGGGCCCTGCCGGCTGGACGGCCGCCATTTACGCCGCGCGCGCCAATTTGAATCCGCTCATCTACGAAGGCGCTCTAACCGAAGAAAACCGCATTGCCGGCACGCTGCCGCTTGGTCAGTTGGCGCTGACCACGGAAGTTGAGAACTACCCCGGCTTTCCGGCCGGCGACCTAGGCAGTTATCTCGATCACTCGCTCGACAAACAGCGCCGGCAATATATGGCGCCGCACGCCAAGGAAGGCGTCAGCGGGCCAGAACTGATGGAACTCATGCGAAAGCAAGCGGCAAACTTCGGCACGCGGATCGTCACGGACGATATTGCCTCGGTCGATTTCAGCAAACGGCCATTCACCATTCGTCCGGCTAGCGGCGCGGCCGTTCAAGCCGAGTGCGTGATCGTCGCCACCGGCGCCAGGGCAAACTATTTGGGACTGCCGTCCGAAGACGCCTACAAGAATCGCGGCGTCAGCGCGTGCGCCGTTTGTGACGGCGCGCTACCGCGATTCCGCAACAAACCGGTGGTCGTGATTGGCGGCGGCGATTCGGCCGTCGAAGAATCGACTTATCTGGCCAAGTTCGCCAGTAGGGTCTACCTGGTGCATCGCCGCGATCAATTGCGCGCGAGCAAGATCATGGCCGAGCGTGCGCAGCAGGATCCCAAGATCGAAATCGTGTGGAATCACGGCCTGGATGAAGTGCTCGGCAACGACAAACAAGGCGTCACCGGCGTGCGGCTCAAACACGCCACCGAGCCCGGACTGTCGCACGAACGCGAAGCGGCCGGCGTGTTTTTGGCCATCGGTCACACGCCCAACATTCGTTTCTTAAATAATCAGTTGGAACTCACGCCCAAGATGTATGTTCGCTGGACCGTGCCATTCCGCACCAACACCAGCGTGGAAGGCGTGTTTGCCGCCGGCGATGTGGCCGACGACTACTATAAACAGGCCATCACCGCAGCCGGATCCGGCTGCATGGCGGCGCTGGACGCCGAGCGCTGGCTGGCGCACCAGGGCTTATAGAAACTCCACGCTTGGCGCGGCGATACTGCGCGGGCAGCTTGCCGTTGAAAACGCGTCAACGCAACGCAATTCATTCTGCGTCGTCGCCACGCAGTGCGTCGCGCACTTCGGCGTCGGCCTTTTCTTCTTTGGCTTGCTTGATGGCCGCTTCTTTGGCTGCCTCGGGATTGCCGGTCCGCGCTTTTTCAGCCGCCTCGCGGGCCGATTCGCCGGCCTGCTTGACGGCTCGATATTTTTGCTCGCGAACGACTTCTGTCGCTTCGCGCTGGATGTCGTTGCAGCCGCTGGCGGCCAACAGCGATAGGCCAAGCAGAAAGTAGCTCAAATGTTTCACGATTGTTGCCCTGCAAAGTCCCTTGAGCCGGCGAACGATTTGAGCCGGCGATTTACTGTTTCTTTTCCTTTTCGGCTTCGAAATCCCAAGAGCGGACGATGGGCGTGTCGAGTGTGCCGTTGTCTTTCTGACGCTGATATTTGATTTCGCAAGAGCGAAACGAAAACGCCACGGTTTCGAAGGGTGGGTCCGTACCTTGGGTTTCCAGGGTATAGCCAACTACCTTGACCTTGCCGAACTTGAACGTCAGGTAAACTCGCGGCGGAGCATCACCCATCCGCTTACGCATCACGATCCGGGCTTCGGTAAAGTCGTTGAATTCCTTCCGCTTCATTTTATAAGAACTGGCCATGAAGGCCTGCATCAGATGCGGCGAGGCTTTTTCGATTTGCTTGGTGATTTGAAAGCGATAATTTTCGTCAAGATCATCGCTTTTCATACCACCTTTTCCGATTTCGGCCTCCGGGACGGGCGGGGCATCTTCATCTCCGCCCGCCTTATTCTCGGCCTTGGCCTGCTTGGCGACCGCTTCCAGCGCCTTGGCATTGCCAAAGGTGAACGAACTGATTTCGATCACGGCCGCACCTACCGTAGCTGAGTTGCGCGTGCGCGTGTCCGTCGACTCACCGGTCAACTTGACCTTCATTGTCGCCTTATTGGGCACCAATTCCAGCAAGCCGTCGAAATCAACATGGTCCGCCATAAACGATGAATCTCCTTGCGATTACCAAGCGGCGCGGTCGGTGAAATTCCAGCCCGTCTTGATCGCTGCCTGACTCGTCAGTTTGCCATCGAGCGTTTGCACTTTATATTCCATGCGGAGTTTGGCGAAACTCATGCCGATGGTTTCTTTGGCCACGCCGTCGCTGCCGACATCCAACGTATAGGAAGTTACCACCGTATCGGCAAACGTGAACTTCAGATACTTGCTCAAACCCTGGCCATGCGTTTTGCAAAGTGTAATCGTGGCAGTATCGAAAACATCGCGATTCTCCGGCGAATGCGTGCTGCAATACGAACGAAACAAATCGGGTGACGACAAATCGAACAGCTTGCTGATTTTGAACTGACAGGCATCGACTTCGCCGAGATCTTCGCCTTCGTACTTAGATTCGGTGTCCGCATCCCCGCCAAACAAAAACTGCATGCTCAGGCCCAGATCGTCTTCGCTGTGATTTTCGAGCATGCGCGATCCACCCGTGGCACCCCGCCGGCCGACGTTCTGATCGGCGTAATAGGCCTCGGTGTCTTTGAAACCGGTCATCGAACCGAAGTCAAACGATATCAATTCGATGTAATCTTGGAATTCCGCGGAACGGCACTCGCCCTTCACCGGTTGTCCGGCTTTGACGAGTTGCAGATATCCGTCGCAGAATTTTGTGTCGCCCATAACCAACACTCCAACGGACAACAATAAAGGCCGCGCCGCGAAGCAATGCGGCGCGGCCTAAAGTTTCTGATCTCAACCAACTTGGCGGCTTTCAGCCACCGCCCAACACTACGGCGGCAGCATGCCAACGGCACCTCAGGCCAAACTAGGTGTAGTTCGGGCTGTTGGTCATCTTGTTCCAGGCCTTGATGTTCTTGTTGCCCAGCGTGCCGTCCTTGTTCTGCGGACGATAAGTGATCTGCAGGGCGCCGTATTCGAACACGACGGTTTCTTCAGGCACATCGTCGCCGGACGAACCGGTCCATTCCACGGACTTGACTGCCACGAGTTTGAAATCGTACGACAGGTAGACGTCGCCGCCAGTGCTCTTGGCGCCCGACTTTCGCAGCCGGAGTTGAACTTCTTCGTAGTGTCCGCCCATCCCGCAAGTCAACGCCAAGCCTGGCGAAGCGTTGTCGGTTTGCTTCTTGATGGTGAACTCCTTGAACTCGGCTTTGCCCGCGCCCGCGCCCGTGCTGGCCGAAGAGATGTTCAGCGTGTTTTCGATTCCGAAGCTGAATTCTTTGATTTCGAACCAGCCGTCGCTGCCCTTGAACTGCGAATCCAAACCTTCACCGGTGATGGCCACGGCGGCACCGGCAGGCTTGAACTTCACAAATGCGTCGAATGCCATAATGTAATCCTTTGAATTGCGAGTCGATCAGCAACTTAACCACATGCCGCGTCACCCACAGGTTTGACGCTGGCGACCCTGTCAGCAGCAGCTCAATATCAGCAAGCCGGAGGTGGTAGGCCGAACTTTGCTAATTCTGCCACGAAACGACCGCGTGCCGCAAGAGTTTTTGCGGCACGCGGTCAGCTTTATTACAAATTTGCCTGCTAGTCCTTCTGGGGAGTTGCAAGCCGGTGCAGCCGACGTTAGCCAGCTTTCTTCGGCACTTCGGCCACCAAACGCATGGAGGTCGAGAGCGCTTCCAACTGGAAGTGCGGACGCAAATAGGCGACTGCTTCATACCAGCCCGGTCGGCCGGCCACTTCGCGGACGTCCACTCGTGCCTCGGCCAGCGGGAATTTGGCCTTGGTTTCTTCACTGGCCCCGTTTGGATCGCAGCAGAACTCGTTGATCCAGTCGTTAAGCCAGGTGGCGCAATCTTTGACTTCCATGAACGAACCGATTTTGTCGCGCGCCATGACTTTCAAATAGTGAGCAAACCGACCCGTGCAGAGCAGCAGGTTGAATTTGGTCGAAAGTTCGGCGTTGGCGTTGGCGTCCGGATCGAAGTACGTCTTGGGCTTTTGGCACGACTGCGCGCCCATGAACACCGCGTAGTCGGTACCCTTGGCATGCAACAGGGGCAAGAAGCCCAGGTTCGAAAGTTCGAACTCGCGACGATCAGTGATGGCAATCTCCGTGGGACATTTCATCGCCACGTCGCCATCGTCGGTCGGGAACGTGTGGACCGGCAAGCCTTCCACCCGTCCGCCACCTTCAACACCGCGGGTACGAGCGAACCAGCCATCTTTGGAGTAGGCGTCGGTGACTCGTGCGGCATACGCCCACGCGGCGTTCATCCACAGGTATTTGTCGTGATCTTTGCCATCGACGAATTCTTCGAAGTTGAATTCCTCCACGCGTTTGAACTCGGCGCCGTATGGCAACCGGCCCAACACATGCGGCAGCGTCAGACCCACGAACCGCGAGTCTTCCGATTCGCGGAACGACTTCCAAGCGGCGTATTCCACGCCGTCGAAAATCTTGGCCAGATCGCGGGGATTTCCGAGTTCGGCCAAGCTGTCCATATTGAACATCTTGCTCGACGCGGCCGAAATGAACGGCGCATGAGCGGCCGCGGCCACGTTGGAAATCATCTTCAGCAGGCTGATATCTTCAGGCGAGCGGCCAAATTCGTAATCGCCGACCATCATGCCGTAGGGCTGACCGCCCAATTGGCCGTATTCTTCTTCATAGATCTTTTTGAACAAGGCGCTTTGATCGAACTCGGCCGCCTTTTCCAGATCTTTGAACAGATCGCGCTTGCTGACATTCAGCACGCGAATCTTCAGCGCGGTGCCGGTTTCCGACTGATGCACCAAATAGTGCAGGCCGCGCCAACTGGCTTCCAGCTTCTGGAAGTCAGGGTGGTGCAGAATCTCGTTGAGCTGGGTGGTCAACTGTTTGTCGACTTCGCCAATCCAGAACTTGATGTTGGTTTCGACGTCGGGAGAAACCACCTGGCCGGGTTGCACCACCTGGCTCAGAAATTGGCGGAAGTAATCGCGGGCGCGCGTTTCTTCTTGCTTGGACTGCGGCTTGGTGGCCGTAATCACTTGATCGAGTAGGCTATCCACTTCGGCCGAATCGACCGTTGCGGACGCTTCCGTCATTTTGTCGGCAGAACTCATTCAGACACCTCCGATTGACCTTCGGTTCCTAATTTGGCGGCAAGTTGCTGAGCGGCGCTCGTGTTGCTGAGCACCTGGCCGAGCAATTCTTCCAACTTGTCGTTACCTTCCATCTTGCTCATCAACTGGGTCAAGCGATTGCGCATATCGAGCAGTTCACGCAATGGGCCGACTTGCTGCGCGACCTTGGCCGGCTCGAAGTCGTCAATGTGTTTGAAATTCAATTCGACGGCCAACTTGCTGCCGTCGTTGGACAGCTTGTTGTCGACCTTCATGGCGACGCGCGGAGTGGCTTTTTCCAGCACGCTGTTGAAATTGTCGCGATCAATATTGACCACTTTACGCTGCTTGAGCGGCGGTAGCTTCTCCTTGGGATTGCCCGACAGGTCCGCCAGAACACCGACGACGAACGGCAGTTCGATCTTCTGCATGGCGCCGTTCGTTTCCACGTCGTACGTGATTTGAACGCGTGGCCGCCGCACGCGATCGAGCTTGTGTTGCGTGCTTTCTCTCGACATAAATTTCTCCAGACAACGACGGGGTTACACTCAAGGCCGCCGACTCACGGGAGCCGCACCTGAGCGACAGGGCCAAATCACACGCGTCCGCCACTTCAGACCGCTCTTACCAGAACCACTCGCTAGCACAATCAATCGCGGCAGCGTTTCCGACCTGCCGCAGCGGTCCGACGGCGTTCGCTACGCGCAAGCGTGATTCGGCCATCGGTCAACTCTAGCACATCCGCAGTGATTTTTGCCTTTTGCCGCCGAATTTACAAGCCAATCGGCAAAAATTCCCGCGACTTTGCCATCCCGCACCACCGCTGCAACCGCTTCCCGCGGCGCTCGCTGACTGCAAGTCCATGTTGCCCGTTTTAGCATCAAGCGGTATACCAGGATTAAGCGATATCATCGTTTCTTCTGCTACCATGTTCCGTCAGCGAAATCCGCGCGGCCATGGTTAGGAATTGCACACCATGACTGAATCAACCACGGCCACACCCGCTGCACTCGACGCCAATCGCACCTCCTGGCGAAGGCAGCGTGCTGAAGAACTTCGCTGGTGGCAGACGCATAATTTTCGCCGCTTCCTGTGGCTGGCGGGGTTCTTAGGCCTGCTAGGGCTGTTTTCCTGGCTCGTGTTTGCCCCAACTTTGCACCAGCAGTCGCATTTGGTGTTTTTAAGCGGTTCCGATTACCGCGTGCTCCGCGCGCCGCCGGTGGCTTTTGCCTTGGAAGACTTTAACGGCTTGCAACCGCTCGCAAAGTCGCTGGCGTTGAATCCCGACGACCCCGAACCGCGGCCGCTGGGCAATTTGAGTTCGCCCGCCGCCTTGGAAGGACTGGGCTCAGTACTGGTGGATTTAGTCAGCGGTGACCGCGATTCGCTGATCGTTTACGTCAGCGCTCATGGCGTGGTGGTGGACGGTCAACCCTGGCTGCTCTGCCGAAATTTCGACCCGGCGAATCCATCGGTCGGGCGGTCGCGCGTGGTTGACTTGCTGACGGCCGTGCAACGTTCTCCGGCCGCCAACAAATGTTTGATTTTGGATGCTGGCCGCCTGCCCGACGATGGCCGCCTGGGGCAGATCGCCAACGGCTTTCCGCGGCTGCTGCAGCAAACGGTGCAAGATTTTAACGACCGCTCGATCTGGGTTTTGTCGGCCAATTCGCCGCTGGAGCACTCGCACGTCTCGCAATCGCTGCGACGGTCGGTGTTTGGCTACTTCGTGGCGCGTGGCCTGAAAGGCGCGGCCGATTTGAACGCCAATCAAGAGGTCGATGTCGACGAACTAGCCCGCTACGTGTCGGTCAACGTCTCGGCCTGGGTCAACGCGTCCACGCAAGGCACAGAGAGCCAAACGCCGCTGTTGTTTTGGGGCGGCGGAGCAACGGTGCCACGCGATCTCAAGCCGACGTTGATTTCCGTATCGGCGTTGTCCAAGGCGGCCCGCGAGGAAGACGAAATCGAAACCGCGGTCGCCGCTCGGCAAAGGCCCCGCAACCCGAATTTCCCGCCAGGAAAGGCCCAGTCCGACGACGAAGTCAAACGCGAGGCCGCGTTGCGCGCAAAACGCGTGCGTTTGCCCCTGCCCAAGCCGCTGTTCAAGGCCGGCGTGTTTGTTGCCAAGACCACACCCAAGAAAAAGCCATCCGATAAAACCGCGTCAGCATCTGAAGCCGCCGCCGAAACGTCGTCTGCCGCCGGACCCGCGGCCGACAGCGCTAGCGACAAACGGCCAACGCAGCCCGGCGATGCCAAGCCGGGCGGCGATAAAACCGTGACTGCCGCCGCCCAACCGGTCGAAACGCCGCGCTCGGCTGGCGAATTGCTCGCCGAGGCCTGGCAACTTCGCGACCAGTGGGCGGATCGGGCAGCAACCGGCCAAACCACGCCGATCGATTTTTCGCCCCACGTCTGGCGGCAGTACGAAGCCTGGTTGTTATCCGTCGAAGCGAGGTACCGCGCCGGTGCCATCGTCGACGAAAGCACACTCACCCGTCAACTCCGCGAAGCGGTCCGCGACTTGCGTAAGCAACTCGACGGTGCGTCCGTCAAGCCGGCTGGCCTGACGCAGACGGCAACCGAGTCGCCCGCGACGATTGCCGGCGACGCGACGTCCGCCGGCGGCAAATCGGCTTCGTTCGCCGCGCGTCTCGCGGCGGTTGCGCCGGGCAATTTCGACGCCATCGATCAACCGCAGACGCTGGCCATGGCCCAATATCTGGCGGATCGCGGCGGCCCGCCGCTGACGCCGGCACTGCAAGCCACAATTGCCCAACTGGATCAAGTCATCGGCAGCGGTACGCCGGCCGATTTCGCCAATTGGAGTGGCAAACTTCAGCCGGCCGACGATCAATGGCTGGAACTCCGTCTGGCGAGGCGGCTGGCCAAATTGCCAGCCATCGATTGGCCGCTCTTGCAGCAAACGCTGGCCGTCAGTCGAGTCGCCGAGCAGACCGCCACCGCCGATGGCTGGTCGCTACGCTGGGTGGACGATCGCATCTTGGATGCCGATCACTGGCGGTTGGCCGGCGAACGGGCAATCACCGATCAGATCGATCCAGACCGCGAGGCACAGGCCGGACGCTGGCTGCGGCAGGCCGACGACGAATACCGCGCGGCCGCCGCCGATTTGCAAGTGGTGCAAACGGCCGCCTATCTTCACGAAGAATCGCTCAATCGCGCGGCCGATTACCTGGCCTGGTACGCGGCCGGTCCCAGTGACGGCGCGGTCGCGCCCCGGGCGGCGGATCTGTTGCAGTTCTACGAAGCTCTGCAACACCTGGCGACGATTTTTGACGCCGCCGACATTTCGCCCCCGCAATTGGCCGAACTGCGACAATGGCGCGACGAACTTAGAAGACTGCGGCAACGGCTGGACGCGCCGCTAATGCCGGGCGGTTTGGCCGCGCTCGAAGATGGCCAGGTCATCTTAGGCAACGTCCACCGTGCCGAAATTCTGTTGTCTACCGCTCTGCCGCGAGCGGGCGTTCGCAGCGAACTGCTGGGCATCGCCGGCAGCATCGACGAAAAATTGATCGTCCGCTTTCGGCCAGCCAAAATTCCGTTGACCATCCCGGCTGCCCGACCCACGTCCACGCAAGACTGGCAACTGGTCGCGCAACGCGCCGAACTCGAAATGGCGCTTGCTCGTTTGCAGCATTCCAATTCGTTGCCGGCCACGGACGCACTCACGCGCTTGCAAACGGCTTACGACCAACTGGCTCAGGCCAATCGCCAGCGCGAGTCGCGCCCCGGCAACGACGATCCCATGTGGCAAGCCAGTCAGCAATTTGGCACGGCCCTGATGGATTTCCAGGCGGCGTTGCCACGCGAGATCAATCGGCTGGTCGAGCAAAACTCCGATCTCAGCAATCCGCTGCAGCGTCCGGCGGCGCTGGTTGCGTTGCGGCTGGCGCAGCGTCAATTGCGTTTAATCGACCCGCGTGATGTCAAACCGGTCGAACGATTATCGCCCCAAGCCCTGATCGCGCAGGCCAATTGGTACGATCTGCTGTCGTTGCGTCACCGCCGTTGGCTGCTGGCGATGCAGGCCGCGCCTACCGCCGACGTGAGTTTTCTGGCGACCGCCGCCGCCAACGATCGCCTGGCCGTGACGCGGCTGACCAGCCAGCCAACATTGCGCGAACCGCCTACGCCGCAATTGAGTTTTGCGGGACCGACCGCGCTCTCGCTGGATGCGCGCCCCGACGTAGATGTTTCGCTGCGGTTGGTTGGCAACGGACTCACGGACCACAACGCCTGGATTGTGTTGCACTACGATCCGCGATTGATCGAAATGCTGCCATCGCCGGGCGCCACGTTGTACATGCAGCATCAGTACGCCGCTGCCAGCCGACTGCGCGAATCGGCCGCGCAAACCGCTGTTGGACCTGCGAGTGACGCTGCGACTGCCGCGGGCGATCGGCCAACGTCGGAAGTCAAAGTCGGCGCGCCCGACTGGCAGAATTACACGCCGCGGCCCGACCTGGACAATCTGCCGGCCACGATGATGCTGCCGGAATCCGCACCGGGAGAAATCAACTTTACGGTTCGCGCCAATCGCACGGCCCGCGGCCTGGCACATGTGGTGGTGATGGCCATTGCCGACGGCCAACAGTTGCGGCATGAAATCGACGTCCAATTGGCGGCGCTGGATTCGGTGGATTTGCTGGTCAACGGCACGCCGGGCAGCTTCACGCGTGGCACAGACAATCGCGGCTTGCTGCCGTTCGCCAACCGCAGCACACAATACACGTTGACGTTGGTCAATGCCGGCGGATTGCCAAAAACCGTCGATCTGCAACTGCTGGCGGCGGGTCGTCCTTACTCACAACCGCTGCCAATGTCGGCCATCGAACCGGCCGAAGCGACAAAACTTCTGGCTGCGTTCGGTGCGAATGTTCCGCTGGTGGCGGCCGATAAAATCACCGTTCCGGCCGATGGCGTGGCGGAAATTCCATTTCCGAAAATCGGTTTGCCGGTCATCATCGAGAAACTCTCGGCCGATGTCGCCGAAAAAGGCAAGCCGGGCGCCACGCCAGCCAAGGTGGAAGAAGCCGTGGTCGGGCTGCCAAAAATTTCGCTCGACTCCGGTTTGCTGGCCGTGATCACCGATCGCGAGACGGGCCGCAAAACCATTCGACGTTACGATCTGACGCCGCAAAAGCCGCGACGCTTCGTGCAGGTCCGCGCCGGTTACAGCGTGGACCGTCAGCAAATTGAAATTCACGTGTCCGCGCAAGACCCGGCGCTGATTCCGCCAGGCGGAGTCAAAGTCAGCGCTCAACTTCCCGGCGAAACGACAACCGGCGCCACCTCGCAACTGGGCGGCCTGATTCAGTCGCCGGACTTCGAGACGTCGCTGTTCGCAAAATTCGCCGCCGAGGCCGGACGCGTGGTTCGCGTGGATTTGAATATTGACGGCTACCCACGCGCGTTCGTGTATCGCATCAATTGCGGCACAGCGGCTAGCGACCTGCCCGAAGAAGCCGACCTGCGCGAAGTACGCGTTTTGGCGCCGGCGGTTGGCACGGCCTACAAAGCGCCGATTGGCAGCATTCCGGTCGAGTTTCAGGTCGATTCGCCCATTGATGCGTTTCACGACGCCAGCGACGTGGTTGAGATTGGCGTTGATGTGGATCGCGACCGCGATTTGCGCGGCGAACCGTCCGTCAAGTTTCACTCCGATCGGCAGGCTAACGTCGACTGGCGAGGGGCGAACCCCGATGGATCGATTGCCGTCGATGCGCACGTTGGCGATTTCAAACTCGATCTGCCCGCGCCCGGTTTGCAAAACGCGCGGGTGGCCATTCTGGGTAAACTCACGGCCCGCGGCAAGTCCGCCTGGAGCCTGCCGCACGAGATCATTCTCGATGGCACGCCGGCCAAAGTCGATCGCGTACAGATTCTGCCGTCGCCGCTGATCGAAGGCGACAAACCGTCGGCCATCGTCGTGGCCAGCGACGGCGAGTTGAGTGGCGCCGGCAAAGTTGAAGTCGCCATCGATTTGGCGCGCTCCGGCAAGTTCGACGATCCGCCCAACGCGCCGCTGGTAGCCAAGCAAGAGCCCGATGGCAGTTGGCTGGTCAAGCTCACGCCAGACGAAATCAAGCTGGGCGAAAATCATCTGTTGGTGCGCGTGACCGACAAAGTGGGCAACGTCGGCCCGCACAGCGATATTCCGTTTAAGATGTTTACCAAAGAGCAAGCCAGCATTCAGGGCGTGGCGAAAACCAGTCGAATCTTTGGTACGGTCATGAACGGCGTTAACCCGGTTCCAAAAATCACCGTCACGCTCGAAGCGCCGCCCGTTCCGCCTGCCGCGCCGGGCGCGGATTCCAAAACCACGCCACCGCCGCCCAAGTTTGCGCCGGTCACCACCGACGATCGCGGCGACTTCACCTTTAACAACGTGCCGCCGGGCAAGTACAAGCTCTCGGCTGGCGGCCTGTTGCACAACAAGAATCGCAAAGCCGATCAGGACGTCGTGGTCGAACCGCCGCCTGCCGTATCTAAGTCGGTGAAGCTGCTACTGAAGTAATGACGGCGAAAGCGGTCAGCTACGGCGATTTCCCTCACGGTAGACTTTGTCGTCCGTTTGCCACCCGGCGTAGCAGCAGCACGCCCAGCAGGCGCAGTGCGAATCCCGCGTGAAACATCAACAGGTAGGCAAAACGTGACGCGCGCGCCGGGCGTGCGCTACCAACGGCCATCAGCGTATCCAGCAACCAACCGCCGGCCAGCGTAAAGCCGGCATGAAACAGGGCGCTCACAGCATCCATGGCGGCGAAGTAGGCCGGTCGATCTTCCGGCGGCGCAAAGTCCAGCGTCCACTTGGGCAAGCCGATGTTGTGCCCCACATAAGCGATCCAAGCAATCCAACCGCCGAGCAACCACCATCGTGCGCCGGGAACGTCCGGCGCGGCGATTGTGAAAAACAACAAACTGCCGGCCGTAATCGCCTGGCAAATCATCAACACGCGACGGTTTCCATATCGATTGATCCAACGCGCCATCCAAGGACTGACACCGGCTTGGCCAAGTTGCATGCACGTCCGCATGGCATTGAGGTCCCACAAGCCAAAACCCAGCACGCGCCGGGGATAAATACTTTGCGGCGTTTGCGTAATGCCATTGGCCATCGAAAACCACGCGCGAAACAGCAGGAGCCGCAAGAACTGGCGATCGCGCCAAGGCGTCAGCCACGAGCCGGCGACATCGCGGTCGGCACGATTTCCGCCAGCGGTTGCGAAGGAGGTTGCCGGAATTCCCAGCATCGGCACCAGCGAAACCAGCAGTGCGAGCGTGCCGACAGAGAGCGGAATGTAGTAGGCCAGCAGTCGCCAGGAAGCTGCTTCCATGGAATAAGCGCGACGCCAATAATCGACAAACGCCCCGCCCAGGAGCATCGCCGGAATGCCCAACAGCAGTTGCCAGAATTGCCGCCGAGCAAAATAGCGGGCGCGCAATCTTCGCGGCGTCAGATCGCCCAACCAGGTCCACAACGCCACCTGCGCCAGCGACTCCGCCAATTGATGCAGCATCAGCAGCGCCAGCAGTAACGACAATTGTTGGCCACTGGCGGGTTGCGGCCGAACGACGCAGAGTCCCGCCAGTAAACAGCCGCTGGGCAACGAACTCAGCAGGTACAACGCCTTGGCCGAACCGCTGGCGCGCATCAAACGCGGCGCGAGCAATCGCAGCACACCAACCAGCGACGATGCGGCCAAAATCCAGCTCAGCGTCATTCCGCTGGCGTGCAGGTCGAGCAGTAAATAGGTGATGATGGCGCCGCTCGTCACGCTGTTGCCAACCGACCAGAGCGCCGCCTGCACATGCGCTAGGCACAGTCGATGGCGAAGGGAAACGTCGTGAGCCATGAATGCCGCAGCAGTCTAACAATTGACGAGCAATGAAATTCCTGCCGCCGGCCAGCGCCGGCGGACAGCGCTTCCGATTCTAGCGAATTGCCGGCGCTGGGAAAGCGCACCGGCGAATCGTTAACTGGCCAACGTCGATCGGCATCGACCGCATCGAGCAAACCGATTAAGTTAGGAGCCGTCGGTTACGGATTTTTCGGCGACGGCATCGAAAATCTTCGCAGGAAGTCCCATGAGTCGTATGAGTCGTATTACGTTTTTCTTCGAATCCAGCCGTCACTCGCCGCCACCGCGTTGGCATTATGTATCGCGGCTCGCCATGGCCCTGCTGGCGCTTATCTGCTTTGCGCCCCAGCGGACGCAATGGCAATGTCTGGGCGCGCCGCCAGTTGTCTCGCCGCCGGTTGTCTCGCCGCCAGTTTTCGCGCCGCTCGCGCCGCCGACAGCCGTGCCACAAATTGCCATTCCGCTGCGCCGCATGGTCGAGGGCGACGCGGCAGAAAAACGCGTCGCAGCCAGTCCGACGGTTGCGATTGACCCGGCCAGCGAGAACGAACAGCTCCTGGCGCGTCTGGAGCAAACGAAACAAGACACCGAAAAGTATGCCGGCTATGCCGTGCAGCGTTCGGCCGAATTGCAGAGTCTGCGTGATTCGGAAAAAAAACTACGCGGCCTGGAATCGCGGGCTGGACTTTCCAACTCGATCGGCGCGATGCTTCGCCGGCAGCGCTCGAACATGCCGGACCTGCGCAAATTACGCGGCTACCGCGATGCGCTGCAAAACCGCATCGATCTGCAATTGGGCGCCAGCGACGAAACCGACGATCGCCGTAAGCAAGTCGAGCGGCAATTGGCCAGTCAGGTGATCAACCCCGACGCGCGCGCATCGCTGACCGAACTGCAAACCACGCTCGACGAACTGCACCTCGCCCAAAATCGATTGTTCAATCAACTGGAGGAATTGATCTCCATCGACGACGATTTGACGCAGGTTGCCACGGAATTTTCCGACTACATCGACCAGCGTGTGCTCTGGATTCGCAGCACCGATCCGCTGTGGAAGAGCGAACCGGCCAAGAGCTGGGAAGCCGCGCGGTGGTTGATTGAACCCACAAATTGGCAGGGCGTCGGCCAGTCGCTGCTTGGCGATGCGCAAGACCGTCCGCTGGTCATGCTGCTGTTTGTGTTGATCTTTGCCCCGCTGGTGTTCTGGCAGCGACGGATGCGCCGCGAGGTCACGTTGCTGGGCCAAACCGCCAGTCACAGTTTCCGCATTTGGCCCACGCTGATGACGGTGGGATGGACGCTCTTGATTGCGGCCATTTGGCCGGCGTTAATGGCATTCATCGGTTGGCGATTATCGCAAGCGTCGGCCGATTTCGCCCGTGCGCTGTCGGCCGGGTTGATCGCCGCGGCGGTGAGCTTTTATCCGATGGAATGCATTCGCCAACTCTGTCGCGGCGGCGGCTTGGCGGCCGCGCACTTCCATTGGCCGGTCTATTTATTACGATTGATCCGTCGCCATTTGCGCTGGCTGATGTTACTCTCGTTGCCGCTGCTGCTGATGGCAGCGATGTTGATTTCGCAAACCGAAGACCTGGCCTGGAGTTCGACGCTAGGCCGCGCCGGATTTATTGCGGCGCTCATTCTGGCCACGGTCGCGTTGTGGCGCGTTTTGCAGCGCGACAGCCCACTGTGGACATTTAATATGAGCGATCCCGACAATTGGTGGACTCGCTTTCAGCCGATTTGGTCGCTGCTGGCGCTGCTGATTCCGCTGTCGCTGGCCGTTGTTGCCGCTTCGGGCTATTACTACACCGCGTGGAAGATTGCCTGGCGCGCGCAAGCCAGTTTTTGGCTGATCGTGGCTATGCATTCGCTGCGCGAACTGCTGGCTCGCTGGCTGCTCTTGGCCCGCCGACGTTTGGTTCTCAAACAACCAGTGGCCGTCACATCCGCGTTGCCTGAAGGCGCTCCGGTTGACGCGGCCGAGCGAGAAGAGCATCCCGACGTAGTTGCCATCAGCGAGCAAACCTCGCGGATGTTGCACAGCCTGGTGATCCTGAGCATTCTCGGCGGCCTGATCGCCATTTGGGCCGACGTGCTCCCGGCGCTGAATTTTTTGAATCGCGTGCAACTCTGGACCGATGCCGACAGCAAAATTACCGTCTCGCTGGCCAATGTGCTACTGGCTGTGATGATCGCCTCGGTCACCTGGATTGCCGTGCGGAATTTGCCGGGCCTGCTGGAAATTGTCGTGCTTCAACGGCTGCCGCTGGATGCCGCCGGGCGTTACGCCATCAACGCCGTGGCGCGCTATTTAATTGTGCTGTTCGGCACGCTCTCGGCCTTCAGCGCCATCGGCGTCGGCTGGGCCAAGGTGCAATGGCTGGCCGCGGCCATCACGGTGGGCTTGGGGTTTGGCTTGCAGGAAATCTTTGCCAACTTCATGTCCGGCTTAATCATCTTATTCGAACGTCCCATGCGAATGGGCGACGTGATCACCATTGGCGGCATGAGCGGCGTGGTCTCAAAAATTCGCATGCGAGCCACCACCATCACCGATTGGGACCGCAAAGAATTAATCGTGCCCAACAAGGAATTCATCACCGGTCGATTACAAAACTGGACGCTTTCGGATCAAATCCTCCGCGTCGTGGTGCAGTTGAACTTGGCATTCGAGGCTGACATTGGCGCGGCGCTCGGGCATATGCTGGCAGCGGCCAACAAACATCCCAACGTTATGCGCGATCCAGCCCCGCAAGCCGCGTTGTGCAGCTTCAACAACAGCGTCTTGAATTTCGAGCTACGGGTGTTTGTGCCCGGCATCGGCGTGATGGGCAACGTGCAGCACGACCTGCACGCCGCAATTCACGACGCACTGCTGGCCGCCAATATTCCGCTGGCCCGCACGCTCAACGACACCTTGCTCACCAACGTCACGCCTGCGCCGGAAGAACATCGCAATGGCGCGAGTTCCGAGATGCCGCCGCGTACCTCGCGATCGTAGACGACGCCTCACTTGCCTGCGGGCCTGGGCGGAGTTGCCGGCTGATCGACGAGTTGACACACACGACCGTTCGGCTCCGAAATCGGCTGATGTCAAAGCGGAATTACCTTCCGTCGGCAATCGCCAGCGCGATCATCGCCAAGACGCCAATCAATGCGCCAAGCAGAATGCCGGCCCGCGTGCGGTGAACCAAGCCGCCGATGCCGCCGCCAATGAAGGCAAACGCGTCGACGCCCATCAGGACCAGCAGACCCACATCGCCGACGAGATGGTGACCGCGGCTCAAATAACCGAGGATCGCGCAGCCGCACGCAATCAGCGTGGTGGCCAAAAACAATTCGCCGAGACTGAATCGAAATGTATTCATCGACCTGGCCCGCGCCGCAAAAAAATCCACTTCCAGTTTGACCGATGGCTTGCCTGCTGGCAACTTTCGCGCGTGCGCCGCGTTCTCCTCGTCGCCGCCAACTGCTAAAATCAAACCTCCTAGCCCCTGGGGTGATGCGATGCTGCACGAATGCGCCTGGCTTTGCTGTTCCGTACTGATGTTGGGGCAGGTGCCGCACGCGCCGCCTGCCGCGCTGTCCGCCAAAGAGATCGCCGCCGCGGTACGCGAGTTGGGTGACGAAGAGTTCAACGTGCGCGAAGCGGCCAGTCGCAAATTGCTGGCCGAGGGCGAGCCGGTGGCTGCGGCGCTGGAAGTCGCCGTGATGTCTGGCGATGCCGAAATCGGCTTCCGCGCCAAAAAGATTCTCAAGCAATTCGATCAGGGCTTTCTGCCCGACACTTCGCCCGAGATGCGAAAGACGCTGGAATTGTTTTGGGCCGAATCGTACGACGAACCGATCGACCGTGCGTTTCTGGCCGAGAAAATCGGCAGAGCGGCCACCACCCGCTCGATCTTGCGAATGATGGCCCTGGAGCGTTCGCCGGATGTTCGCGCCGTGCTGGCGCGCGCGTATCTCGAATCGCACGCTCTGGCCGTGCGCCAAATGGTGCTACAAGGCGATTCGCAGTTGGAACTGATGCTGGAAGTGCCATCGGCGAGCGACAATCGCATCAACCTGGGCTATATCGAATACCTGCGAATCACCGACAAGCTCGATGATAAACTCGCAGCCGCCATGACCGATCAGCAGCAAAACCCAGGGCATCTGATGCTCGCCGCCAAGGCGGCGCTGATGCTCCGCGCCCAAGGCGACCTCAAACGCGCGTTGCGGATTGCGCCGGCCAATGACGAACACTTCATCAATTCGCTGGCCATCGAAGCCGGCCAGTGGAATCGCGTGCGCTTGCCGGCGATTGCCTCCAAGCCGGTCACGCGGCAAGTCAGCGACGATCCGTTTGCCCCGGCTGGTTCGGCAAAGATCGCCGCGAATGTCAGCCGAGGCATCATTCCGTCGGGCAATCCCGCCTCGGCCGAAAGTCTGGCGTTTCAGGCGGCCATTCAAGGTTTGCGAGGCGACACCGCCGATCGCGCCGCGTCGCTGGGCAAACTTCGCGAGCTGGCCGAGCAGCAAAACGGCCTGCGGTTCTCGATTGGCTGCAAATTGATTCTCAATGACGAAGTGGCTGACGGCTATCGATTGATCCGCCAGCAGCAAAATCACGTCGCTCTATTTTTACTCTACAATTTGCAGGCGCGGCGAAAAGAGGCGCTCGCCGCCTTGGACTATCGCCTCGACGGCGAAGATGCGGTCAAATGGCTCGCACGTTATCCGCTCGGGCCGCAAAACGATACGCCCAACAACCGGCTCGGCAATGCCGTGGAAGTCGCCGCGCTGTTGCATTCGGCCGGAAAACAGCAGCAGGCCATCGCATTGCTCGAGGCCATTGCCCAAAAGGCCACGGGCGACCTCGCGCCGTTTGTCGCCAGCGTCGTTCGCTGCGAAACCAACTTGGGACTGCGCGAGCAAGCCATCGACCACGCGCTCTTGATTCGCCAGCGAATGAATGAAATGGCAATGCTCAATGCATTGTTGCCGCCGGGCGCGATGGACGTTGCGGCCTGGTGGAAAAAAAGCCACCCCGGCGGTAACGACCGGCAAATGTTGAACGACCTGCAAGCGTTCTTGCAGCCCGACGCGCGTCAGCGGCTGCCGATGGAAAAACTGCAGCCGCAAATCGACGACATCGTTGGCTCGTTCGCCGGGACGACGGCCAGCGATCGGTCCCGCTTGCAAATCAACCTCGCGGAAGTGCTGCGAAAGCACGGCCATCTGGACGCCAGCTTAGACTATACGCGTCGCGGTGCGGAACTGAATCCCACGCCAAAACTGATGTACGAATTGGCAGGCCAACTTGCCCAGCGTCAGCGTTACGCGGAAGCCAGCCAGGTCTATGCCCTGTGCTGGAAAATGGATTCGGCTCAGGATGCCTATCTTTATTTGCGAGGCGACACGCGGTTTCGCTCCGGCCAGCAACTCGAAGGGCGAAAGCTCGTCGAAACGGCCACGCTGCTTTCGCTGGGGCGGCCGGAAGCACGCATGAATTTGGCCGCGAATCTCGATCGCCTCGGACTGCACTCCGCTGCCGCGTATCATTATCAGATCGTCTTACGTTGCGGTGACTTGGATTCCACTTGCTTGGCGGAAGCCGCCAGCCAAATTGCCGGCCGCAGCGCCTATTCCGATCCGGCCCGCGCGGCAAATCTGCTGGAGCTCTCGCGACTGCAGCAGATGACGGTCAACGGCGCCATGGATTACAACCGTTTGTTCAGCCAGCCGCACTTGATCCATAAAACCCGTGCTCGCGCGCTGTTGAACGCTGGCGACGTGGATGCCGGCATCGAGCAACTTCGGCTGGCGCTGCAGCTTTTGCCGCAAGAGGTGCGAATTGCCGAAGAATTCGTGCCTTGGCTCGAACAGCTCGACATGCCCGGCGCGGCGGATGGAATCTTCGACTCGGTTTACCAATTTCACCGCGGCGTGCTGGCCGACTTTCCGGATTACGCCTGGCATCACAACGCCTTGGCTTGGCTATTGGCGCGCACCGATCGCCGCTTGGACGAAGCCTTGGCAGAGGCGCAACGCGCCACCCAACTGCGGCCGGACGAAGCCGGATATCTGGACACGCTGGCCGAAGTGCATGATCGCCGCGGCGATCACCAGAGCGCCGTGACCACCGCACAAAAAGCACTTGAGCTGGCGCCCGGAAATCGCAAACTCACGTTGCGCCTGCAGCGCTTCGAAGCCATCGCGCGCGGCGACAAAGCGATTCCGACCGATCCCGACGCCGCTCCGCAGTTCAGCGCGGCGGCCGAGCAACGGAATCCAGACGACAGGTGGAGTTCCGGCGGGCCATAATTCCGCTTGCGCCTACGCGGAATTCGCGTCACTCAGCAAGCGGTCGAGCGCGGCAATCGCGATGTTCCAAGCCGGTCGCGCGTCGCGGAACGTGAGCCACCAGTTCCAAAGCCGTTCGCCATGCAGCTTGCCGGGCGGCACGGAAAACTGCCAATGTTGCAGCGCGCGATCGACCGTCGCCTGATTGCAGGCCGCAAACTCAACGTCTTCGGCGGCCGCCAACGTGATCGGCAGCATGGCCAACTCCGTTAGTTCCACAATCCGCGCGGCCGAAAAGTGCGCCTGAAATTTGGGAAGGTCTAGATTCAACAGCGATGCCAACCAGACTAGCCGTAACAATTCTGGCAGCTCGGGCAGCGGATCAGCCAGCAGCGCCTCGAGTGTCAGGGCGTTGTAGCGCGAATGCGCCCGTCCGCCGCCGCCAACCGCCGGATAGACCAGCGTGACGTGCGCTTCATCGACCAGCAATTGCGGATCTGCCCAGCGCAGCAGTCCACGAGTCAAACCGAGACCGCGCGTTTGCCAGGCTTGTCGCAGCGGCAAGCCGCGGAGCGCGAGTTGTTCGTCGGTTTCGCCAACCACCTCGTCGAAGGCTTGTTCGATCTTACGCAGGCAAACGGCAAATGGCGCTTCCCACTCTTCGCGATGATCGGCGCCAACCGCCTTGATCAGCGCGGTGCGGATCAATTCGCGGGGGCGCAAATGGGTGGCCGAAAGCGCCAGCAAGTCGTCGGCAAAACGGTAGGAGCCACGGGCAGTGGGATGCAAGGCGGAACGCGTCAGGCCAATGTGTCGCATTTCGCGGTGCAGCGTTTTGGCATGCGGCAGCAACGCCGCGTGGAGTTGCGGATGAGCGAGCTTTCCGCCTTCGGCCAGAATCAACGCGGCGTGCAACGCGCCGGTCGTGCGGATCGAGCGGAACTGCAATTCCAGCGGCATTTCCAAGAACTCCCGATCGAGACTCGCGGAAATTTCACGCAGCTCGGCTGCGCAGCCATTCCGGCAACTTGATCAAGTGACTATTATAAACGGTCTGCCGTTTCTATGTTCTGCGAATCCCAGCGCGCCGGAGACCCGTTTGATGCTTGAACTCGACGTTGAATCTTGGACCATCCAAGATGCCAGCGAACTATATGAAGTCGCGCGCTGGGGCAACGGTTATTTTTCAATCAACTCGCAGGGCCACCTCTGCGTACACCCCACGAAAGAGCCGCAGCGCTCGATCGATTTGAAGCAATTGGTCGACCGCCTGCAACTCCGCGGCATCGATCTGCCGATCTTGATTCGCTTCGCCGAGATTCTCAAACATCGCTTGGGCGAAATTCACGGCGTGTTTCAGTCGGCCATGGCCGAAAATCACTACACCGGCTCATACTGCTGCGTTTATCCGATCAAAGTCAATCAGCAACGCCAAGTGGTGGAAGAAGTCTTGCAGTTTGGCAGGCCGTACAATTTTGGACTGGAAGCCGGCAGCAAACCGGAACTGCTGGCCGTGATTGCCATGGCGGACAATAACACGCCCATCATCTGCAATGGCTTTAAAGACGCCGAATTCATCGAAACGGCCATGCTCGCGCAGAAGATCGGCCGCAAGATCATTCCGGTGGTCGAAAAATACACGGAGCTCGGGCTGATTTTGGACTATGCCGAAAAAATCGGCGTACGGCCGACAATCGGCATGCGCGTCAAACTGGCCGCCCGTGGCTCGGGACGTTGGCAATCGTCGGGCGGTTATCGCTCCAAGTTCGGCCTGACCGTCACGGAATTGCTGCGTGGCTTGGAAGAGCTGAAGTCGCGCAACATGGCCGACTGTTTCAAGCTGCTGCACTTCCATCAGGGCAGTCAGATCACCAACATTCGTCACATCAAGGCGGCGCTGGACGAAGCGGCGCATGTTTACACGGAACTCGTCAAACGTGGCGCCGGCTTGGAATATATGGACGTCGGCGGCGGCCTGGGCGTGGATTACGATGGCTCCCAAACCAACTTCGAATCGAGTGTCAATTACACGTTGCAAGAGTATGCCAACGACGTAGTTTATCATGTGGCGCAAGCCTGCAATGATGCCGGCGTGCCGCATCCCACGATCGTCAGCGAGAGTGGCCGCGCGGTTGTGGCCTACCACAGCGCGCTCGTGTTTAGCGTGCTGGGCGTCGCTGGCCAAGGCGAAAACGACATTCCGGTGAAGCTGGCTGAAGATGCCGAGCAACCGCTGATCGACCTACTGGACACTTATCAGAATGTGACATCGCGGAATATTCTCGAAAGCTTTCACGATTCGCAGCAGGCGCTGGACAAAGCCATTGCGCTGTTCGTCGGTGGCTATTTGCCGCTGGACCAGCGCAGCCAGGCCGAAAATATCTACTTTGCCATCTGTCGCAAAATTCAGCGATTGGCTAAGCAATTGGAGTTTGTGCCGGAGGATTTGGAAGGCCTGGACACCATGCTGTCCGACACGTACTTCTGCAACTTCTCGCTATTTCAGTCGATTCCGGACAGTTGGGCCATCAAGCAGTTGTTTCCGGTGATGCCCATCCACCGCTTGGAAGAACGGCCCACGCGGCCCGCAGTGCTGGGCGATATCACCTGCGACTCGGATGGCAAGATCGATCAATTTATCGACCGTCGCGATGTCAAGCGCACGCTACCGCTGCACACCTTTGAGAATAAGCCGTATCTTCTGGGCGCGTTCATGATCGGCGCGTACCAGGAAATTCTCGGTGATCTACACAACTTGTTTGGCGATACCAACGCCGTACATGTCAGCATGGACGAAGGCGGACAGGTCGTGCTGGAAAACGTGATTGAGGGCGATACGGTCCGCGAGGTGCTGGATTACGTCGAATTCGACGCCAATCATCTGGTTCGCCAACTGCGAGAATCCGTCGAGTCCGCGGTCCGCGAAGGCCGCATCGGCTACGAACAGGCCGGCCGCTTCATGAAGTTCTACGAAGAAGGCTTGCAAGGTTATACATACCTCGAAGAGCCACAAGAAAAGTAGACGCGTCCCGTCTGCGACAATTCTGACATTCCGCGGATATTTCCAGTCGACACGGGTTTGATCGAGCAACGTGATGCGTCCGCACGGCTGGCCAAATTTTGCGGATGCCATGATCGCGCTGACGTTCATGACGCTGGTGCTTGGCGTGCTGGTCGCCGGATATGCCGGCGCTTACTTGGATTTCCGCCGCTGGCTGCGTTCGCTGCGGCGGACATTGGTTTGTATGGCAAATTATCTGCCGCATATGCCGCAGTGGGCATTGCGCGAAACGCCGCGTTGTCTGCTGACCTTCGGCCTCAAGCTGCCCTGCAGCGAGGCGCAATTATTGGCCGCATATCGCCAGCATGTGAAGTTGTTGCATCCCGATCACGGTGGCGACAAACGACTGTTTCTGCAGCTGCAACAACACTTCGAGCAATCGCTGGAGGTGGTCCGCGAGTGGCAAACGCGGCAACTCGGATAACGTATGGCAAGCCGTTTTGTTGGGCAATGTGACGGTGCCGCGTCTGCCAGTGGGCGCAAAAAGAAAACCGGCCGGAGTGTTTGCTCTGGCCGGTTTCCAAAAACTTAACAGAAATTTGACTGCTTGACTGATCTGCTTTTAGTGCCGCAGATCAGCAACCCGTCGGCTACTCGTCAAGCGAGCCACCTCTGGTTTCGACTACTCATTCGACCACCTCCTTTCGCTAGAGAACGCTCGGCCGCACTCAGTCCAGCCTGAATACTGCGGAGCCTTGATCTGGCCGGACCACGTTCGTTCCGGCACTCGCGACACCCTAATGCTACTCAACCGCACGACTTCGTCAAGTTCGGCTGGCTGCGGTTTTCCGCCACCAGCGTCCGACGACAGGGGCGATCATCGCCGCCCTTGTGTTTCGCCGCCAATTCGAAGAGCCGGACTGTCCGCGGAAGGTTCGCGTGATTTTGGCAACACGAACCGCCGAGCTGCGATCCGCGGCAGCCCATTTGGATTGCAAGAATTGTTGTGGAAATTCTTAGACGCTGGCCGCTAAGTTGTGGCGTTTACGTTTGCGATCTGGCAGAATGGGCTTTGGCAGCACACCCGGCAGGGCACTTCATCGGCAGTTGCGGATCGGCACGTTTGCACTGCATCACCGCCGTGATTTCGCACAATCCGCAGACCACCGGTTGAATGGTGGCACGTGCCTGTTGTTATCCGTTGATTCTTCGAAATGGGCTACGAAACGACATGAAGTTTTTGCAATTGTTTCTCTTACTGCTCACGATCTCCTTCGCCGGGTGCGGCGGTGGCGAGCCGATTGTGGTTGCGCAGCCGATTGATAAAACACGCGGTAACTTGATGAGTCTGTCGAGCGCCTATCACCAGTATTGCACGGCCAATGGCAAGGGGCCGGCGTCGGCGAAAGAGTTACAGCCACTGCTTGGCAAGGACGTCGATGCCGACGACACGTTAAAATCGGGCCGTGATAATCAGCCATTCATCGTGCATTGGGGTGTGGATCTCAACCAGGATCCGGCATGGGCCAAGTCGGCCGGCGTCTTGGCCTACGAAAAGCAGGGCGCCAACGGCAAACGCTGGGTGTTGTTTACGATGGGCAACACGGAAGAAATGTCCGAAGCGGAATTGAAGGCCGCTGGATTTCCGCCCGGAAAAAGTCCGGCTTTTTAGTTCTTCGTTTTTCATTGCAGTCCTAGGAAGCGTCCCATGCTCGCGCGAACTCGTCCTCTCGGCCGGCAACATCGTCAGCTCGCAGGATTTACACTGGTGGAATTGCTGGTTGTCATCGCCATCATTGGCATGCTCGTGGCATTGCTGCTGCCGGCCGTACAAGGCGCGCGCGAGTCGGCAAGAATGTTGCAGTGCGACAACAATCTGCGCAGTCTCGGGCAGGCGTTCCGCGTTCACATCGAACGTAATGCCGGCAACTTCCCAAGCGGTGGCGACGGCCCCTTCGCCAAGCGGGCGTGGGATAAACCGCCTCCAAACAATACCAAGCCGATGGGTTACAAAACGCAAGGCTGGGGCTGGGGCTACCAGATATTGCCTTACATTGAGCAAGAGCCGCTGTGGGCAACGCTCGATGACATTGCCGTCGCCAAGGCAACACTGTCGATTTATTTTTGCCCGAGCCGGCGTCGCCCCGTGGCGCTCGCCGCCGGCAGTTGGATCAGCAACAAGGATCCGCGCGGCATGATCGACTACGCAGCCAATGGAGGCACCAAAGACGTCATGGGCGGCGGCATTGGGGCGTCCGGCATCGATGGCATCATGAGCCTGCGAACCAAGCTCACGGCCTGCACGCTGGAACGCATTAAAGACGGTGACTCCAACACGCTGATGCTATCCGAAAAACGGTTGAATCGCGGACCGATGTTGAGTGAGAACCAACCGGACGACAACGACGGTTACGTGGCCGGTTACCAGGACGATTCCGTCCGCTGGGGAATAAATCCGCCAGAGCCGGATTCCAATGCCGCGATCGACACCACTGGTACCATGTTGCCGCGAATTTATCAATTTGGATCGTCGCACTCGACTGGCATTCGCACGGTTTTTTGCGATGCCTCGACCAAGGTCATTTCATACTCGGTGGATCCCGCCGTATTCAAAAACGTCTGCAGTCGTAACGATGGTAATCCGATCGATTTGACCAAGCTTAACTAACGCGACTGGCTTCGCTCAGAACGCGCGCCGATTCGCCGATTGTGTGGGCAATGTGCATCGCGCGCAACCGTAAGCTAGACTCGCGGAACCGCTGGCCAACTTCGTTCGCAGACTGGTCGTGTGATCGCCAGCTATTTCCGCTCGGCTTCTGTCGGACTTACGACAGGCGGCAACTTGTTCCCTGGCGACTCGCTGACCGCCGATAGCGGTCCGGACCAAAACAGATGCAGCGCGAGCACAATAGCGCCCAGCAACGCCAGCGGCAATAGCCAGGGCAAATGGCGAATCAGAAACGGCAATCGCACGTCACCGACCGTGGTCCACGGGGCACCGCTGGTTGCCGATCGTAAACCGAGTTCGTCGGCATACAGCATCAAGTCGGCAATCAAGTCCGCAGGCGTTTGATATCGATGGTCGGGCGATTTGGCCAACAACTTCTTCAACACGCGAATCATCTGCTCCGGCAAGTCGGGCCGGTACTGCAGGGGATCGGGCGGTTCTTCGCCGGAGTGCTGCAATAACTTCTGTAAGATGGTGCCATTCGGAAACGGTGGCTGACCCGTGAGCATGAAGTAAAAAGTGCAGCCGAGCGAATACAGATCGCTGCGGACGTCCGCCAAACGAGAGTCGCGCGCCTGCTCGGGCGATATGTAATCGAACGTGCCAAGGGTTACGCCGCTGGCCGTTAGATCGTTTTGGTTGTGTTGCACCTGATGCAGGCGAGCCAATCCCATATCGACCAACTTCGCGCGACCGCTGGGCGTGATCAACAAGTTGGACGGCTTGATATCGCGGTGTACGACGTCGCGGCGGCTAGCGTGGTCCAAGGCGTCGGCCGTCTGCAGCAAATAATTGAGCGCCTCGGCCAGTGGCAGCGGACCGCGGGCAGCAACCAGGTCGCGGAGATTCACGCCTTCGATGAATTCGAAGACGATGTAATGCAAACCTTGGTCTTCACCAACGTAATACACCCGGCCGATATTTTCGTGATCCAAGCGGGCGGCCGACTGCGCCTCGTTGCGAAAGCGGCGGACAGTTTCGCCATCGCCAGCCTGATCTTGCGAAAGCACCTTGACCGCCACCGTCCGATCCAGTTGCGTATCGAGCGCGCGAAAGACCGCGCCCATCCCGCCACCGCCCACAAACTCTTCAAGCTGATAATGACCCAGCGTCTGACCTTCCAACAACCGGCCCAGTTCCATGGGACTGGCGTGCGTCAGCGACATTCCGGCCGACGTGGCGGGCCGCTTGGAAATCACGGTCGGCTGATTATCGGCCAGCGGAAAGCCCGCATTGCTTCCCGTCGAATTGGAGCGCGCGGAACCATCTCCGCCCAGGAGGTCGGGCTTAACGACAAAATGTCGCGTGCGGCTCGATCCGTGTTGGCTCATGGCACTGCCCACGCGATGCAAGCGGCTATCAGCCTCGTAGAAGCTGCCGCCTCGGAATTGGAAAATCTCTAACGCACATTGCAAAGTCGAATCGAACGTCCGACGCGGACAAGGCTTTTATGATACCCTGGCCAGCAAAAACCGTCAATTTTTGACAAACCGCCGGCACGCCCCAATCGGCGATGGCGGCCCGCGGGTCCGCAAAATC
This sequence comes from Pirellulales bacterium, assembly GCA_038205115.1. Lineage (GTDB taxonomy): Bacteria > Planctomycetota > Planctomycetia > Pirellulales > JBBRCE01 > JBBRCE01. Next base: position 12,749 of record JBBRCE010000041.1, on the reverse strand, counting down.
GCGGGCGACGGTATAATTCAGCGGCCGACGCCAAAAATCGTGGTGAACATTGTCAAGACGCCGGCAATTCGGACGAATAGCTTTTGACCGTCAGCTTGCGCCACGCGCGTTTTCCTGCCCTCGCTCCTTGCTCGTCGTGTGGTCAATGCCCGATCCAATCAGCCCCGCGTTGCTGCCGAGTTTGCCTGTGGATCCGCGTCGCAATCGCATTCTGGTCGTCGTGCCGGGCGTGCTGCTGACAATTCTCGCCGCCGCCAGCCTCTGTTATGCCACTTACACCCGGCTACACGTCCGGCCGCCGGAAGTTGTCGAAGCCGCACCCGCAGAAGGCGTAGCTGAGCACGCCAAGAGCGTTGGCCAACTGAAAGACGCTCCGATCAGTTTTTGCATCTATGCGGTGATCCTGGCCGGCGGTCTGGCCATGGTCCGCGGCAGGGCCTGGTCGCTGGCGATGACCGCGGCGGTGTTTGCGAGCTTGCCGTGCCCGAACATGTTTTGCATCACGCTACCGGTTGGCATTTGGTCGGTGATCGTGCTGGCATCGCCCGGCGGACGCGCCGCGTTTCTGCCCGATCCGCCCAAGTCAAAGCGTCCGCAGCGGGACTCGTGACAAAAACGTTCTCGGCCAATCAGGCCGAACTGCGTTGCCGCAGCGCTTCGTAAAACAGCACTGCGGCAGTCGCCGAGAGATTCAAACTGTCGACCTGCCCATGCATCGGCAGATGAATACCGCGAATGTCTGCGGCCTGCCAGCGGGCCGAAAGTCCGTACGCTTCGCTGCCAAGAATCAACGCCGTAGGCCCGCGAAAATCGGCCTGGTAGTACGGTAAGTCGGCGTCGACGCGTGCCGCAAACGGTTGGATGCCATGTTGCCGCAGCCAGGCCAGCGCAGCGGTCGCCGTGGTTTCGAAGACCGGCAGATGAAAGATCGCGCCCAAACTGGCTCGAATGGCGTTGGGGTTGAATAAATCGGTTTCTCCGTCGACGACGATCAGACCGGCCACGCCGGCCGCAGCGGCGCTACGCACAATCGCTCCAATGTTGCCCGGCTTCTCCGCGCCTTCGACGACCGCCAACAAGGCATCGACCGGCGGCTGAAAATCGCTGAGTTGCCGCACAGGTGGATGCGCCACGCCCAGCACGCCCTCAGCCCGGTCGCCAAACGCCAGTTTCTGAAACACGGCCGCGGTGACTTCCGTGACCGTGGCGTCGAGCGTGGTCAATTGAGCCAGCACCGCTTGTGCCTCGCGCGAATGGCATAACTCAGGGCAAACGAAGACTTCAAGCAGCGGCAGGCCGGCAACAATCGCGCGATGTAATTCCCGGGCGCCGTCGATGACCATTCGCCGCTGTTGCTGCCGCTGACGACGGTCGCGCAATTTTGCGACGTCTTTGATTCGCTGGTTCTGCAAACTGGTGATTGGTTCGGACATCAGACCGACTTCTCGCGGAGCGCACTGATTTCGCGTGACAGTTGTTCCAGCTTTTCGACCAATTGCTGATGTCGCTCGGTTTCTGGCGACGGCGCACTGCCGATGAAACTTAGCGAACCGCCGGGCTCCAGCACCGCGCGATCGATCTCCGACAAACTCGCAAACCCCTGTTTATGGGCGGCCGATTCCAATTCGGTGAGTGTGATCAGTTCTTTCTGCAATTGGTCCATCAACACCTTGCCACCTTCGATTAGCACCGCGCAATCGCCTTCGATGAAGCGGTCGATCTTGGCATGGTTGTATAAAAATCGCACCACCAAAGCGTTGACGGCAAGCAGCGTGATGGCGCCAATCATGCCGCCTGAGACGCTATTGTCGGCGCCGATGATGGCGTTTTGCACGGTGTTCGAAAGCGTCAACAGCACAATCAGGTCAAACGGATTGAGCTGCGCCAGTTCGCGTTTGCCGGCCAGCCGCAGACCGGCAATCAAAAACACGTACACCAAAATCGGCCTCAAGATTTTTTCCAGCAGCGTCGACTGCCCAAAATCCACCAGCAGCATGTGCTCGAACGACGACTTTAAATCCCAAGCTTGGGCCAACAGCATGACGCATTCTCCGTTCGAAATCAGGTTAATTGCGTTGCCATTCTAACCTCGGGCCGCCAGAACCGCGAATCGACTGGCGGATTGCACCTGCGCCCGCCCACGCTGAAGCAGATGTCGGCATTGCCGCGGTCCGCTTTCGTCTTGACGCTGGCCACCTCTGAGTCGTACAAATAATGCGTCGGCTGGGCTGGAGTGGCCCGGCATTTTTGGGCAACTTCAGGACGTCCCAGCCATGCGCGGCCTTGCGGCGGGGTTCGATTTTTCGGTTCATGCGCGGCGATTGTGCGCAGACATGATCGCCCGGCTGCCCGAACTGGCTCACATTGACATGAGCCGCGTGGCGGTGAGCTGCTGCCAGACGCGCAAGCCGGTGAAGCACGGGTTGCTGGCCAGCATGACGCCGCTCCGCTTTCAAGACGGCAGCCTGTACACCCAGCGTCGCGGTCGCAAATATACGATCCAGCGCGTTCTCGATCCGCTTAACGGCCGCGAGATGTTGTACATCTTGAGCTTCTACCTGCCACGGTTCATGGACTACCCGCTGGACGAAAAGCTGGTGACCGTGATTCACGAGTTATGGCACATCAACCCGGCGTTCAATGGCGATTTACGACGGCATCCGGGCCGCTGTTACGCCCACACCGCCTCGCAAAAACAATACGACGCAGAGATGAAGCGGCTGGTCGATCGCTGGCTGGATCAATCGCCGCCCGCCGAACTGTACGATTTTCTGAGCGGCGGATTTATCGAACTTCATCTCCAGCACGGCGGCGTGTTTGGGCAAAAAATTCCCATCCCGCGCCTAGTGCCGGTCTCGACGGCGGCTTGAACCGCATAAGTCCAACCACCGCCGCCGCAAAAATCGCGAATTTGCAACTCTCGCCAGGCGAAATAAATAACCGCGCGTCGCGCGATCAACCGCGAATCCGGCGGATGTCGGCAACGAGGAAAAAAAGTGCGCCGGCGCCATCCGAGCGATCAAATTGCCCACGCAACACATTCGCGCCGCTGCCTTTGCGATGCAGGCTCGTTGCAAAAACGCTAATGGACAGTGAGGACACAGCGTTAGTTGGCCGCGCTTTTTTAGCTCGCGTGGCGCGCACCGCAGGCCCGTCACTCCGATTTGCGCGACTGCGAAAAGGCGAACAACTTGCCTGCGGCGCGCGAGCGCCAAGCATTGCGCGCCGAATCGCCTGTTTGCAAATCGGAGTGTGTGAGCGGTCGCCAGGCTTGATTGGGCGCAGGCGACCGCCGGTTAAGTTGTCAAAGAGCTTCAACGGGGATTCGGCTATTTACTGCGGCCCGCGTCGGTTCGTTTCAGTTGGCCAGCGCACCGGCCCACCTAATTTTGTCTAAGCAAACCGTCCGCGGACATCTCCTGCCACCAGTCTCATGCAAGTGCCGGCAAATTGCCGACGGAAAATCTGGTTCGTAGCGCTTTGCTTAACAACGCCCGCGAATTGACAGATCGTCAACTCCGCCCCCTCATCCCCGGCCCTTCTCCCCGGAGTACCGGGGCGAAGGGAGAGATGGAGTGAAGAGCCGCACACTGCACACTGCACACTGCACACTGCACACTGCACACTGCACACTGCAGATTGCAGATTGCAGATTGCAGATTGCAGATTGCAGATTGCAGATTGCACGTTGTTCAGGCAGCTTGCCTGAATGCTGCGAACTCGGTTTTTCCGCTCGGGTGTTATGCCTGCCTTTGCACGCTGAGTTGTCAGAGCCCTGGGTTGGCCTCAAATCCGTTGTCCCGCGTTGGGCAAACTTTCCGCCCGCGAGAGATATGAACAATAGTATACTATATGGCGTTACAAAAGTCAACCCTGCCGACACGTTCGCCGCGCGTTTCGTCGCGAGTGGAAGCTGGCGCGGCGATGACTGGCAGTTTTCATCTGATCGTGGGATACTTGCGCTAAAAACAGCCTTGTGGCAATCGCAACCGTACGGATTTCACCCAGAACGCTGCGGATGAATGGAATCGGATGTTTCGAGTCTGCTGACGCCGTTTGATCGGCTCGGTTCGGTTTTAAAAAAGCTCATTCCGGAGGACGACCATGAAACACTCGCTCGCAATGCTCGCCTTGTTACTGTTGTTTCCGCTGCCGGGGTTGCAGGCTGCCGAGGCGCGGTCGGCCTCCGCGGACGTCATCGTCTATGGCGCCACGCCGGGCGGATTCTGCGCGGCAATCGCCGCTGCTCGTGAAGGGGCATCTGTGCTGTTGCTGGAACCGACAGATCATATCGGGGGCGTAAATACGGGCGGGTTGTGCTTCAGCGATTCCAACCAAACGGTACGCAGCACGATGCTCGGCCTCTTCGAAGAATGGCACACGCGCATCGAAAGCGACTATCGGCAGCGCGGCGTTGAGTTGCCCTATCGGGTCACTGAAAAAGATCACAAGCCGTGGACTTACGAACCGCATGTGGCGGCCAAGATCACGCGGCAAATGCTGGACGAGGCTGGTGTCAAGGTGCTGACAAAGCGTCGCCTGCAGCAAGTGATCAAGGATGGCGCACGCATCACGCGAGTCACGACTAGCGAGGGCCAGTTCGAAGCTCGGGTCTTTGTGGATGCCAGTTACGAGGGCGATCTGATGGCTGCGGCCGGTGTGACGTGGACGATCGGCCGTGAGGGACGTGCGGCGTTTGGAGAATCGCTGGCCGGCAAGCAGTATCCGAAAGCGAAAATGGCGTTCTCGGGCCTCGATGCCAACGGCAAGCCGCTGCCGCTGATCACCACGATGGCAACGCAGCCTGAAACGGATGGAGACAAACACGTGATGGTCTACAGCTTTCGCCTCTGCGTGACGAAAGAGCCAAAGAACCGCGTTCCTTTTCCGGAACCAGCAAACTACGACCCGGCACGATTCGAAGCCATACGCCGTTACTTCGCGCAGGAAAAGCGACCGCACCTGCTCTGGGATCTGTATCCGCTGCCAGGCGACAAGTTCGACGCGAATAACAGCATTGGGAGCCAGTTCTCAATGGGTCTGGTAGGCGGAGGTCATGGCTGGAGCGAGGCCGATGAGGCCGGCCGTGCGAAGATCTGGGAGGCCCACAAGCAATACACACTGGAGATGTATCATTTTCTCACGACCGACTCGGCCGTGCCGGCGAACTTGCGAAAGCAAATGGCCTCGTTCGGACTCTGCCGCGATGAGTTTGCTGCCATGGATCACTGGTCTCCACAACTTTACGTGCGCGAAGGGCGACGCATGATCGGCGAGTACGTCGTTTCGCAGCAAGATATCATGCACAGCCCAAAAAAAGACGACCCGATCGTCGTCTCCTCGTTTCCAATCGACTCGCACGACTGCCAGCGTATCGGAACCAAGGATTTGGTCGTCGATGAAGGCACGATCATGCCTGTCCGCATGGAAGGTCGCCGGCATGGCACACCGTATCACATTCCCTACCGCGCGATTCTGCCGAAGGCGACGGAATGCGACAACCTGCTGGTGCCCGTCGCGCTATCCTGCACGCATGTGGGCTTGGCCTCAATTCGCGTGGAGCCCACATGGATGATCCTGGGCCAAAGCGCCGGCATCGCCGCGGCAATGTGCGCCAAACAGAACGTGGCCGTACAAAAGCTGCCCTATCCGATGTTGCGCGAGCGTTTGCTGGCTCAGAAACAGGTGCTCTCGCTACCGACTTTGCCTGAACAGGGCAGCACGCCGAAAGACGCGAAGAACATGGACTCGAAAATTCCGCCGGGGCACGTTCTTGACGATTCGCAGGCCGAACTCAAAGGAGATTGGAAATTGTCGACCAACTTCAAGCCATTCGTCGGAACGGGGTATCGTTATGTCGAGCAGAGCGTCACGGGCAACGCGACGGCCACCTTTCGATTTCGAGCGTCAGCGTCCGGTCGCTATGAGGTCCGCATGGCGTACTCGCCGCACTCGAGCCGCGCGAAAAGCGTGCCCGTTGTCATTCGCAGCGGCGTTCACACGACGGAGATTGCGGTGGATCAAACCCGGCCGCTGCCCGCCGGCGAAACGTTCCGGACTGTCGGCACGGCGGAACTGAGCGGCGCGGAAGAAACGACAATTTCGCTCTCCAATCTCGGCGCCGGCGGCTTTGTGATTCTGGACGCGATCCAATTCGTCCCGGTGAAGTAAACGAAATCGCGGCTGAAATTTGGCGGCGTGCGGCCTGCGATGAGGAGTTAGCGTTTGGCGCTGTCGAGAATGAAATCCAGCAGCTCGCGGCACTCGAAGAATGAGGGCGAGATCACGTGGCCTTCGGCGGGGATGATTTTCACGCTGCAATGACCGCCGGCGGCTTCGAACTTTTCTTTCAGCAGCTTGGTGTTGTCGTCGTAGGGCACTGTCGCGTCATGATCGCCATGTACGGCAAACATGGGCACTTTTCGTTCGGCCAAGCCGGCGAGATTTTCGATGGGGTTGAATTCGCCCAGTTTGGCGCGAAGATCCTTTTCGGTCATGGCAAAATCCGCAAGCGTCTCCGCCTTGGAGTTTTTCAGTGGCCAACTCGCGAGGTTGCAGACGGGATAAATGCCAGCCCAGGCCTGCACTTTGTCGGGGTGTCGCGTGGCCCAAGCCAAGGTCATCAGGCCGCCGCGGCTTTGCCCCAGCACGATGGGCTTTGGCGAGTAGCCGCGTTTGACCATCTCATCGTAAAAGAGCGTGAATTTGTCGGTGCTGGCGGGCGCGCCGCGCACCTCGCCGAGGTCGAAGCCGGCAACGGTCAGGCCCGCATCCATGAATGCGTCGTAATACATTTTGTGACCGACGATAATCACATTGCCCTTGATGGTGGGCGCGTACCAAATCCACGGTTTGCCTTTCGCCGGCTGGGGCGGTCCGTAAACATAAGCTTTATGACCCTGAATTTCGAACACGTCGGGCTTGCTTGGGGCCGGCACCGCGGCGTCGGATTTGTTGGGCGCAGGCGTTTTTGGAGCCGCCGGTTTCTTTTGGGCTGGCACACGGACGATCTGCTTAGCGGCTTGGAGCTTCTCCGCGAGGACCTGGTACGGAACATCTTGCACGCGGATTTTTTTGTCGATGGCCACGCCGGCGGCAATGGCCGCGCTTTGACTCAAGGCCATAAACACCGGTTCCATACGGATGGAACCGTGAGCGACGTGCGTTGCTGAAAGGCAGATGGTCGAAAACAGGTTTTCGCACTCGCCCTTCGGCGGAATGATGGAGCGATAAGATATGCCGTACGGTTTTGACGGCACCCGCCAGATGACTCCGTCGTTTTGCGCCTGGCCCTGTTCCGTAACAAAATGTTGCACCACGTGTGAGTCCATGCCGAAGGAGCCCAGCGCGATCGGATCGGGCACCGTACGCTTACCTTCGCAGTCGAGCTGAGTCATGACGTAGTCGGATTTCATGCGGCGGGCTTCGCGAATGTAAATCATCCAAGGCCAACCGCCGTTATCGGTGAATTCATCTTTTGGCAAACCATAGGCGACCGTCTGCTTGCGAATTGCCTCCGGCACGCGCGGATTGTTGGCGAGTGTCCAAAGGAAGCCGCGAATGTATGTCTCGTGCTGCTGCTCGATCTCGCGACGGCGCTGGTAACTGGCGTCGGGATATTCCCAGTTGGCGCCCGGCTCGTCCGAGCCCACGGCTTGCATGTTGTTCCAATCGACCTTTTTCTTGTCGCCCGCCAACGGTTCGATGAGCGCCGGCAGCCGCGTATCGCCGGCATCGAAATTCCGCAGCAGCAGTTCGTGATCGATTTCTCGATAGCCGGTCGGCTGCTCGATCTGGATTCGATTTTTTGGATCACTCGTCAGGCAGACGCGATAGTTGTAGGCCTGAATTTTGTCATCGCCTTGGCCGTTTTTGATGCCTGCCACGCGCTGAATGTGCGGCAGCAGCCCGCTCGTTGCGTCGCCGGGTTTGAGATACGCGTCGACAGACTTAATGAAGTGATCTTTGTCTCGCTGCGTGTAATGCACGCGCGGTTGGGTATCGCCGCGCCGCACGCCGGCCAAGTCTTCGCCATATTGGCTTTCCGATTCGCGACCAACGGTGTAGGTGACGCCGGCCGCCGCCAGCAGATCGCCAACGTAGGTGGCATCGATAAACATCTGGCCGCGGTAGGTTTTGCCATCGAGCGTGGTGATGGACTGGATGCGATTGCCCTGCATCTTTACGCCCTGGCCGGGAGTGCGATCAAGTTGTGCATTGTAAATCACCTTGATGCCGGCCTTGGCAATCATCGTCTCGAAGACCTGCTTGCCGACATGGGGCTCAAAACTGCGGACGAAATCCGTGCCGTAGGCCGCGGCGACGCCGTCGTAAAACTCGGACGCGATGCCGCCAAAGGTGTTTCGGTGGCCGAGAAAATCCGTGGCGCCAAGTCCGCTGGCACTCATGCCGCCGGGAAAACTCGTGGGATTGATCCAGATGACCGAGCGGCCTTCGCGCTGAGCGGCAATTGCGGCAACCACCGCGCCGGACGAATCGCCGTACACGACAACGTCGTTTACCTTCTGTGAATCGGGTGCCACTGGCGACACCGAACCCGCCTGGCCGCGCGCATCGAGCGGAGGCAAAAGCACACACGCAAGCATGCCGGTGAAAAGGTAGATCAAACGGCGAGTGTGTGGAGTTTTCATAGTGCGAGTTTTGTGGTTTGCTGCACGGCGCGTCATACGGGACTGACCGATTGGCACGCGGCGAAAAAGAGCATGGGTCGTGGGCTGTTCAAGCGATCAGCGCTACGCAGTGCGATAACGCGGTTCTCGCCAATCCTAGAATTTAAGCACGCGCGACGAATACCACAATCGTTGCGGCAAACCGACGTTCCGCCGGGCGCCATACGCCCACAGGCCGCTTGGAGGTAATTTGATGGAAATTTTTGAGCATCCCACTCATCATCGGCCGTTTGCCATTGCCTGCGCCGCGGGCGCCGCGATTGGCATTGTGCTGATATTCGTGCTTAGGCGCTTATCGATGGCGATTGCCGGGGGCTTGTCTTTTGCCATGATTTTGGCATCTTCATTTGGTGCGGCACTTACGGCCGGCACTGCAAACACCCCGAATGCTGGCGCAGGCTCAACCGCGATGGAGATTCGCCGCGGGGCCAAAATTTCTACCCCTGCTCCGATTGCGATGTTTGCTGGGCATCGCGGGTCTTATGGATGTAGGCTGCGCCCTACCAAATGTTGATCAAGACGGCTTTGAGCATGCCCTTGGTGATGGCGCTGGTCACCTGGTCTTGGGTTACGCCGGGTTTGCCGATCATCTGTTGTGCGTCGCGCATGACTTTGGTCATGGCATCGCAGATCGGAGCCGTTCGCCGATCGTCAGGCATGATGCTGCTGCCATCGACCAGCCAACCGTTGGCATCCTGCACCATGTGGATTTTGTCCGGTTTGTCGTTCTTTTCAAAATCGTGAAACGAGTCGCGATTGATCTCTTCCTGGGAGCGTTCGTCGCCGTAATCTTGTTTGGGCGCGAGACAGAACGCCTCGCCGCTGCGCGTCTCGATGGGCGTGGCCGCCAGAATTGCCAACTCCTCCGCGCCCAGCGACGGCATTTGCATACTGCTGACCGCCTTGCCGTCGGGCTTCGCTTTTTTCCGTCGACCCAGGTCGTTCCAAGCTTTCGCGCCATAGGCGGCAATAAAATCGTGCCGGAAATCGTTGCAAGCCGCCATCGTCTTGCAATGCGCGGCGAGGATGTCTCGCTGCTGCGGCGTGGTTCGGCAGACGGCAAACAGGCCCACCACATTATCTTGCGAGATGGCGGTGTAAGCGGTCATGACCGCTTCGCGCGGGCTGGAAGCAGGCTGCAATTCGACAGCCGCGGGTGGCTCCGGGCGCGATCCGCTGCAAGCCGTGAGCAGCAAGGCGCTGATCGCTACAAAAAACGCCTGCAATCCGCTGCGCTGAGTCACGTGCATTGCAATGCTTCCTAAGAAGGATTCTTCCCAACCATCACTGGTTGTCTAACCGCTTCTATCGGCACTCTCCATTCGGGGTATCAGCGAATTTCGCCAAAGCCGGCCCGCTAGCACGCGATGAAAACCGGTCTTGGCGAATGATTGCCCCGTCAATTACAGTTGCCACTCTGAACCATCCGCTCAGGCAACGGGCCGCTACATCGCGCTGCACCGCGAATCGCAAACAACAGCACAAGATTTTTCGGGAGACGACACGATGGGCATGGATGTCCACGCGGCAACTTGGAGCCTGGGCGGTCGACTTGCCGCCGGCGAGATTCGCACACCGCTGATCGCGGCCACGCGATTGACCAGCCAGATTGTGATCCCCGCGCGGCTGGCGTCCACGCGATTGCCGCGCAAATTACTGCTCGCCGAGACCGGCCAAACGCTGTTGCAACATACTTACCAAGCGGCGCAGCGCGCGACCAGGCCGCGTGGGGTGCTCGTGGCCGCCGATCACGAAGAAATCGCCGCCGCCGTGCGATCATTTGGCGGACAAGTGCAAATGACCAGCCCCACGGCAGCGAGCGGCACCGATCGAATTGCCGAACTCGCTCCGCTACTGGCCGACGTGGATGTGATTGTCAACGTGCAAGGCGACGAGCCGGAGCTTTCCGGGGCTGCAATCGACCTGGTGGTCTCGCTGTTGGAGCAAAATCCCGCGGCGCAAATGGCCACGCTTGCCACGCCCATCCGCAGTCGTGCGCAACTCGACGATCCGGCCTGCGTCAAAGTGGTATTCGACCACTCCGGCCGGGCGTTGTACTTCAGCCGCAGCGCTATTCCGAATGCGCGAACGTGGGACGACAATCTGCTGTATGCGGAGCCTGCCCACTTCTACCAGCATATTGGTCTGTATGCCTACCGTCGCGAATTTCTCAGCCAACTGGCGCAATTGCCACGCACGCCGCTGGAAAAGCTGGAAAACCTGGAACAATTGCGAGTGCTGGAGCACGGGCAATCCATCAGCGTCGGCATTGTTGACGAACCGACGGTCGGCATCGATACGCCGGACGATTATCGCGCGTTCGTGCAGCGTTATCGCGCTCAGCGAGCGGCGTAATCGCGGCAGATGCGGTGCAGGGACGGGCGCTGTGAAGTCAACGGCCGCCAACTTCAGCTCATGCGTAATGGGACGAGGCGATTTATGAACAGTTTCGCGTTGTCAACGACGGAAAATTGTACACAACGGAATTCGCTTCGAAAGCTCATTGAGTGCTGCCTCGGATAAATGATTATCTCGCAAAGATAACTCCCTGAGGTACTTGTTTTGTAACCGTTCACGGGGTGGGGTGGGATTTTGCAAAAACAGATCTGGACTTGAGCGGCATTTTTGGCGACGACAGGGGTTATGTCGTCCACGCAACACATTCCGATTGTGATTCCGCCGGAACTCGAAGCGCAAATGACGCCGGCCGTCCGGGCGTTTGTGCTGCCCGCCGGCGTGCCGCGCGGACAGTCCGGCCCGCGTTTGATTGCCTTCAGCGGATTGCTGATGGCCTACTTTCGGCAGAGCAAACGTCGCACGTCACTGTTCTTGCAAGACTTGTTGGGCCAGCCGTGCTGCCCTGCGCTGACGGTCAAGATGCAGCAGCACGTGGCCAACGCGCTGGCGGTTCCGTATCAGGAACTTCAACTGGCACTGGCCGAGCAACCGCGAGTTCACATGGACGAATCGCCGAACAAAGAGGCCAATCAAAAAGCCTGGCTGTGGACCGCCGTGGCGCCGCTGTTTGCGGTGTTTGCCATCTTTCCCAGTCGGGCCGGCACGGGGGTCGTTCATCTGCTGGGCGAAAAGTACACAGGCATCGTCCATTGCGATCGGGCCAAGATGTACTGGCAGGCCAAACGCTTACAGTGGTGTTGGTCGCATCTGAAACGCGATTTTCAAGCCTTGATCGATGACCCTGATCACACAGTCAAACGACAGGGTCACGATTTCATGCGGCAAGTGAAACTGATATTTCAGCATTGGTGGGCCTATCGATCGAAAACCATTTCTCGGCGTGTGTTTCGCAAGCGTATGGGCCCGGTGCGCTTCGAGGTCGACGCCTTGCTGCTGCGCGGCGCGTTCGCCGGCAACCCGCGATTGGTAGGCATGTGCCACGAGTTGCACAACCATCGCCGGTGGCTGTGGACATTCGTTGATCGGCAGGGCGTCGAACCGACCAACAACACGGCCGAACGGGCGTTGCGTCACGCCGTGATTTGGCGGAAGCTATCGTTCGGCACACAGAGTTCTCGCGGCAGCCGTTTTGTGGAACGGATGCTGAGCACCATCGAAACCTGCCGTCTGCAAAACCGCAACGTCTATCAATACCGAACCGCGGCCGTGCAGCCCACCTCGCCCACCAACCCACCCCCTCACTGCTCCCCAAGCCGTGAACGGTTACGAGACACGTTGACGAAGGAAATCACAAATGTTAGTTCGTTTCGACTTAGTTACATCCACTTTCCGCCGCTTCATTAGCCTCGCATTCGCCGTCTTTGTTGCATTATGGTCAGGAACCGCACATTCAGATCAGCGACTTGGATATCTTGGAGAGAACAACACTCCGGAAAAGATCTTATTCTCTTGCCAAATGGATGTTGCAATCAAGAATGGTTCCTGGGTGACACTGTGGACCTGTCTTGCCTCAGATGAAAGTGGACAAAGTTGCCGGTTGGGTTAGCATAAACCTGACGGGAGGATTTTTCCATGAGTTCGAACAAGTCTCGAAGGCACTTTAGTGCCACCCAAAAGGCCGCCATCGTGCGGCGGCATCTC
>JBBRCE010000040.1:0-47417 GCA_038205115.1 Pirellulales bacterium | reverse complement strand
CAACTCAACGGTGCCATTGCCGACGAACTCCTGCGCGCCGGCATGGTAGGGCGTTCCCTGCGCTTGGCGGGTTGACGCCGGCACCGCGCGGCAGGGCAGGGCAGGGCAGGGCAGGGCTGGGCTGGGCAGGGCAGGGCAGGGCAGGGCAGGGCAGGGCTGGGCAGGGCAGGGCAGGGCAGGGCAGGGCAGGGAGGCGCGAAAGCAAAACGCCCGCGTATGCCGATGCCCAATTTTTAGTATGGATCAACCCGACTTTGCGGAAATGCGTGATCCTCGCCAGCGAAGGCGGCAACTGTGGTCGTGTCGGAGTCGGTTTAAACACATCCCGCACGCGTCGAGCAGCCAGTTCCGTGTGACAGTCTCGAAGATTTGACATCGCACTCCGATCCACTACCGTAGGATTAGGGGATTTTTAGGGATTTGCCGGTTTCAATTGCGGAACGAAGTAGTGGACGAAATTCTTGGCGGCGACTCGGCAATGTTCACTGCTTTGGGCGGGCGATTGCAGGCGATCGAAGTCGCCGTCACTTGATTACAACAGGACATCGAGCGGCAATCTTATGCAACGTTTATCAATACTCTGGGTGTTGATGATATCGAGGTCGTCCGCCCAATTCCGCTGACGTTGCGTCCTGACGGCGACGAGTTTATTGCGACGTTCTTTAGTGCCAATATCAGTTCGGGTGGCACAACCGCCGCCAAGGCCGTGGCGAACCTGCAGAGCTTATTCGCCGACATCTTTCGATTGCATTGTGATTCGGATTCTGAACAAGTCGGACCCGCAATTCGAAGTCAACGCTGTGTGCTAAGGGAGTCGTTTTGCCGGAGATCACCCGAGATCTCGCCGAAGCAACAGCGAAGAAACTCGCCAAAGACGGCGCTCCGATTGGCTCTGAAGTCGCGCTTCATGTGGGCGGAAAGCAGCAGATTACTCGGGTGCGGTATCGCGGTGTCTGGATTGGCTAGTACGGGATTCGGCGTGGATCACGCGACGAGCGACACGACTACGTCGCCGAGCAACTGCATATCAAAAAACCGCAAGCCTTGAGCTTCGCTCAATGCACATTGTCTGTCGACGATTTGCTGACTTTGCTTCGGAACGTCGGCGTGATTGACGCAACGGAATAGCCGCTGGAAATCGGCGGCGCGACTGATTCCCCCTGGCCAGACCGCTTCTAAACAGCGACTTTTCCACTTATAATGGCCGCAAAGCAACTTTAGCGGCCTAACGAAAATACGGAGAGCGGAAACGTGTACGATACGATTGCCGTGGTGGGCGCCACGGGCGCGGTGGGGACGATCATCTTGCAACTGCTGGCCGAACGGAAATTTCCGACCAGGAATATCAAGTTTTTGGCCTCAGCACGCTCGGCAGGCAAGACTATCAGCTACGCCGGCAAAGAGTATCAGATCGAAGAGCTCAAACCGGATTCGTTTGTGGGCGTCGATCTGGCCATTGGCAGCACGCCGGACGAAACGGCCCGCGATTTTGCGCCCTGGGCCGTGCAGCGCGGCTGCATCGTGGTGGACGAAAGCGGCTACTGGCGGATGGACGACGATGTGCCGCTGGTCATCCCGGAAGTCAATCCCAAGGCCATTCTCGATCATCGCGGCATCATCGCCAGCCCCAACTGCTCGACCACGCAAATGGTGGTGGCCATCAAGCCGCTGCACGATGCCGCCCGCGTACGCCGCGTGATTGTCAGCACGTATCAAGCCACGAGCGGCGCTGGCGTGGCTGGCTGTCGCGATCTGGAGAACGGCACGCACATGCAACTGCACGGCAAGGACTACAAGAACGAAGTCTTCGCGCATCCGATTGCTTTCAATTTGATTCCGCAAATCGGCTCCTCCAAGCATATGGGCTACACGTCCGAAGAAATGAAGATGGTCCACGAGACGCGGAAGATCATGGCCGACGATTCGATTCAAATTTGCCCCACCTGTGTTCGCGTGCCGGTCAGCAATTGCCATAGCGAAAGTATTTTGGTCGAGACTGACCGGAAGCTGACCGTGGCCGAAGCGCGTGAGATTTTTGCCGCCGCGCCGGGCATCACGGTTGTGGATGACCTCGATCAAAAGAGCTATCCGATGCCGATCAACAGCAACGGCTTCGACGACGTGTTCATTGGCCGCATTCGCGAGGATTTGTCGAGCGAAAGCGGTTTGGCCTTCTGGTGCGTCAGCGATAATCTTCGCAAAGGCGCGGCGACCAACGCCGTGCAAATTGCCGAACTGTTGGCTCGCAGCGGCATCACTGCCGGCAAACGCTAACCGAGTGGGGCGAACGGCGCCGGACGCAGTGCGCCGCGGAAACAGCGGGGCAGGGCAGGGGGGTGCGCGAGGCGGATGCGCACTGACTGCCTTGCTCCCGCGATTTTCTCAATTCCTCTTCATAGACCCCTCGATTTTATGCCCACGTTCCGTCTGATTGTGGCTTACGACGGCGGGGCGTACGCCGGCTGGCAATTTCAAAGCGGCCAGCCGTCAATCCAAGCCGCAATCGAAACCGCGCTGGCCACCATCACGGGCGAAACCATTCGTATTGCCGGCAGCGGACGCACGGACGCCGGCGTGCACGCGCTAGGGCAGGTGGCCAGTTTCGATTCGCAAACCGAACTTTCGGAATTGTCGCTCAAGGCCGCGCTGAATTCCGAACTACCGCGCGATATCGTGGTGAAATCGCTGGAAATCGCCGCGCCGGGCTTTCATGCCCAACATTGGGCCAAGCGGAAGCGATATCGCTACGTGCTCAACGACGGCAAGCCGGGCGATCCGTTCATGCGTCATTATTCCTGGCACATCTATAAACGGCTGGACGTAGAGCAGATGCACCAAGCTGCGCAGGCGCTGGTGGGCCGTCACGACTTCACCAGTTTTCAAACCGGCGGCGCGACGCGCAAAACCACGGTCCGCAACGTATACGAACTTTCCGTGCGGCGAGTGGCGCCGGACGTGGTGCATTTGGAAATCGAAGCCGATGGATTCCTCTACAACATGGTCCGCGCCATCACCGGCACGCTGGTCCCCGTCGGACGCCGCAATCGTCCCGCCGATTGGCCAGCCGAAGTGCTGGCGGCCCGACTGCGCTGCGCGGCGGGAATTACCGCGCCTGCCAAAGGACTGTTTTTGGTGAACGTGGAATATTGAATGACGAGCAGAGCAGGGCAGGGGAGGAGAATTGCAAATCGAAAATTGCAAATTGCAAATTGGTTGCGGGGTGGATTACCTTTGGTTGGCGGTCGGCGGCGCGGAGTGCGTGTGCGGATGACTTGCGCCTTCGAGCCAGACGATTCCCCACGCCATCGCGATTCCCAGTAGTAAAGCTGCCGATAATTTGCCGCGGTCGTGGCTGTGAAAATGCAATTCCGGCAGCAGGTCGCTGGTGGCGATGCAGACAAACGCGCCGGCCGCAAACGATAGTGCGATGCCCAGCAGTTGATGGAATTCGCTCAGGTTGACGCTGCCTACAAAGAAAATGCCGAGGCCCAGCGGCGCCATTAGCGCGTACAGTAGATTGACCATGTGCTGTTCGCTGGCGGGGATTTTGGCGTTGCTCATCAGCGTGCCAATGGCCAGCGAATCGAACGGCTTATGCATCAGCACCGCCAGAAACGTGGCGAAGCCGGCCAGCATCACCGACGGGCCATTGCTGCGATCGGCATGAACTGCGGCGGCCAGTGCCATGCCGTCGACCAGGCTATGCACGGTCATGCCAACCAGCGCTCCGGTCCAGGAAAAGCGCGCAGCCGGTTTGTGTCCATGATCGTGGGTCGCATGATCGTGCCCGGCATCGGCGTGATCGCAAATCGGCAATAGCGGCAGCGGTTGATCCCGCGTGTGGTCGTGGTTCGGATCGTCGCAGACGGCGGCCAGCGTGTGATCGTCGGGCGCGTCGTGATGATGAAAGTGAAAAAAACGTTCGAGGAAAAACATCGCCAGAAAACCGACCAGTGTCCAAACCACCACGCGGTCGATGTTTTGCATTTCCAGTTGGGCGTGTGGCAACATGATCAGCAGCCCCACGCCCAGCATCACGCCGGCCACAAAGCTGATGCTGATCTGCATGCGCCGATGCGTCAGCCTGATGACCAGCGGAATCCAACCGCCGCCCAGCGAGGCGGCGATCATCAACGCGCAGTAAATCAGTGAGAGCCAAAGTGTCGACATGAATTACGAAAATGTCCGTTGCGAAATCGATCTGAGAACTGTCGCGAAAACCTGTCTGCGCGGCGTGGACTGGTCGGCGGATCGTGTGCAGAATAGACTGTTGCACTCGGGAGTTCCAGGTGCGACCAACATTTTTATGAGTACCACATGCGGGCATGCGTTCAGCGCGTGACTTCGGCCAGCGTCACGGTGGACGGAACGATTGTGGGCCAGATCCAGCGCGGCCTGCTGGTGCTGTTGGGCGTGGCGGCCGATGATGGCCCGGCGGATGTGCAATGGCTGGTCGAAAAAATCATCGGCCTGCGGATCTTCGACGATCCGGCCGGCAAAATGAATCTTGCGCTCGGCGACGTTGGCGGCGCGCTGCTGCTGGTCAGCCAGTTCACCCTGCTAGGCGATTGCCGTAAAGGCCGTCGGCCGGGCTACGATCAGGCCGCCGCGCCCGAGTTAGCAAATCAACTGTACGAATCGTTTGTGGCGAGCGCCCGCGCACGCGGCATTGCCTTGAGTACGGGCCAATTCCGCGCGATGATGCAAGTTGCCTTAGTCAATGACGGACCAGTGACGCTGCTGATCGATAGCCGCAAGCTGTTTTGAATTGTGCTTCGATGGATGATCGATCGGTATTCTCAGTTTTTCGTTCGCAACTTTCGGCCCAGGACGCGCGGTGGAACGGGACGCGCCTTGGTACCAATTAACGGACGGTCGATTGCAAATGTTGAGCTGCCGTTTGTTCCACCTGATTGAACTGGGGGCTGAGTTGGTTCATCCATTTCGGATCTTGAATGACCACATAGGTCAGCAGCGCCAGCTTGGCGTAGCACGAGATGTTTGCCCACATGTTGTCGCCCCAGAATTTGATGGCGGTGCCGAACGACTTCTTCAAATGCGGCAGCCCATACTTAAATTCGACGCTGTAGATTTCGTCGAGCACCAGGTGCGACATGAAGCCCAGCACCACGGCGCCGGCTTTGAAGTATCGGATAGCCAGCGGCTCGGATTCACCGCACACCAAGAAGGCCAGTTCGGCCGCAATCGCGCAGGCCGGAATGCTGTGAAACATGCCGCGATGCACCGTGTAGTGTCGCAGCAGCCATGCCAGTCCGAAACGAATTGCAACGTAGATGATGCCGCTGACCGCGGTCATCAACTCCAGCGACATTCCCAGATGTTCGAAGCGATCGACCATCAGCATCGGCACCACGGCTGCGGCAAAAGCCAGGCTCTCGCGCAGCGGCCGACCGGGGCCGCTATCCAAGTCCGGCATCATGCCAGCGACGCTGCACAGTCCGGCGGCGACCACGCAACTGGGCCACGGTTCGTATTTCAGTCCGAAAGCCGCAGCGCCATATGCCACGCCTAACACGGTGCTGGTGCCAATGTGCATTTTGAAGCCGGCCATAGTCAATCCCTTGCGCGAAATGCTGGCAATCGTTTCAACGGGCCGGAACTGTAGCGGAAACGGCCGTGGGAATGAAGAGCAGTTGGAGGAGAGAGGGACGCAAGGGACGAAAGGGGCGAGCCAAGCAAAAGCAAGTTCAGATCGTATTTTTACTTTCGCCCCCTTCGCCCCTCGTCCCTTCCGTCCCTCTCTCTCCGCCTCTCGAACCGCTCTTCGCTCAATCGCCGCGGATGCCTATAATTCCACACGCGGAAATCATATTCGAGGCGATCGAATGCTAGCAAGGCGGACAACGTGGAAGCTTATTACGACATGGCGATGCTCGTGGTGCTGGTTGGCGCAACGCTGTTTGGGCTGTGGAAAGGCATGGCCTGGCAATTGGCGTCGCTGGCGTCGCTGCTATTGAGCTACTTCGTTTCGTTGCGATTCAGCGAAGCGGCGGCACCGATCTTCGGTAGCCAAGCGCCGTGGAATCGATTCGTGGCGATGCTGGTGCTGTACCTGGCCACCTCGGCCGCCATCTGGCTGGGCTTTCGGTTCGTGGCCGCGATTCTGGATCGCGTCAAGCTCCGCGAATTCGATCGGCAAATCGGCGCCATTTTCGGCCTGGCCAAGGGTGCGCTGCTTTGTATCGCCATTACCTTCTTTGCCGTTTCTTTGGCTCCGGCCGAGGTGCGAAAGGGCATTTTGAACTCCCGCAGTGGGCATTACATCGGCCTGATCCTGAGTCGAGCCGACGCTCTGATGCCCAAGGAAATTCACGAAATCGTCGACCCCTACCTGCATCCCGTTCGGCAGGAACTCGATTCGGACGGGCAACCGGTGCCGGTTGGCGCGTGATTTTTTTGGCGCCTGGCGGATTTTTTTTGCGGCTCGGCGGCGCGATTCGGTGCGCCGAATTTTGCTGCGGCGAGTTGGAAGTGCGACCGCCTGCGCTCCGACCGCGGACTGTGCGTAGCCGAAAATCGGGGCGAATTTGCGAAGCCTGGGTCCGGAATTCGCGGCTGGGCCGACCGACCGTTTCCGGGGCTGTTTTGGGTGCCAAACCGAACATAAGAAACATTATCGGACGTTCCGCAGCGGTTCCCGTAAGGCGATAGTCGGCTTGCTGTAGGCCGCCGGATTGGTCCAATAGACGCCCTTCAAGTTGCCTGCATGGCTGAAACGTCCCGTTGCCAATTTGATGCCGTCGTTCGCCACGCGGTTCCGCCAGTTCGCGCCGCCGAACGTTGCCAGTTCGCGCCGCCGGTCGTGTGACCGAACTCGCCGCCGCCGGGGTCGTCGGCCAAGCGGTTTCGAAAATTCGCCGCGCCCGTTTTCAGTGCGGCATCCGTTTTCGAAAATTCGTCCGGCGCAAAAAATCCAACATCCGATCGCTGGTGCCGCCAAAGACATCCACGCTGCGATCGCTGGCGACTTCGGCGCGAGCGACGGCGCTACTTGGCGGCCACCGACTACTTGGCGGCCGGCGCTGGCGTAGCGGCCAGCGTGGAGCCGTCGGCCGAGAGACCCATCGATTTGAGAAACGGATCGGTGATGTCGGTCGGTTGCGTGCCGCCGGGTTGATAGCGGAACTGTTGCGGATCGAGCGCGCCGCCCAGCCGCACTTCGTACCATTCCATGGCCATCAGGATTTTGGTCTCGCTGCGTTCGCTGCCAGGCAGTGAACCCGGCAGAGCTTGGCGGCGAAATTCTAGCCGATACGGAAACAGATCGTCGCGGCTCAGGCAGATCAGTACCGAGTCCGGCTGATGTGCCGGCAACTTATTGAGTTTGGCCGGCTTGCCGGCTTCGATATCGGCTTTTTGCCCCGGCAACAGCAGGGCCAGCCGCGCCGGTTTCCAGCGGCCTTCGAGCGTGACGACCGGCTGGGAATCCAACTTGCCGGCTTGCACGCTAACGAACTCGAACGAATCGTTAAGCCCAACCATTAACTTGGGCAGACCGCCCAGCGAGATCATTTGGCTAGGCGAGGCGGTGTTCAAGTTGAGGCGGCCACTGCGTTCCAGGGCTTGATGCACGCGGCGGAAGTCCAGCCGTTCAAGTTTTGGCGGATCGGAGAGATCCTGATATTGCCATAAGTAGCGGCCGTCGTTGACTTGCTCCCAAATGCGGACGTTTTCGGCGACTTGCATTTTTAGGCCGAGCCGAAACATCCGCTGCTCTCCCCTGCCCTGTTGCGTGTATTCGCCTGAGCCAATCATCGCGTGTCCGAGCATGTCCACTCGGTAGCGGACTTTGCTAGCAACGGACGTCTGCCGATCCAGCAGGTCGACGGCGCGTTGCATCCAGTCGGCCGGTGTGGGCGAGGACGCGACGTTAGCGGCTGGCGCAACTGGGTTTACAGGCGAAACGGTAGCGGTTGACGGCGAAGGTTGCGGCAGGGGGGGCTGTGCCGAAAGCGGGCACGCTAGCAGCAGCGCGAAGCCAGCTAAGATCGGCAAAATGATTTTCATCTGCAGGTTTTGCCGGATTTGCCAAAGATTCGTGTTGTAGCGGGCCGACTTTTTAACTCAGGGGCCTGTTCTCGGCTCGCGCCAAGTTTCGAGAGCCAGAGGGCAGGCATTCTAAGAGGTTCCGGCTGACCGGTCCACGTCAACATGGGCATCCAGTCGGACGAAAATCACATCGACCCAGTTCAGGGAAAGACAAACCACTGCGTTGCGATGGTCGCCGATCGGTCGATCGCCTGGCCACGCGAGCAAGTTCAGGGGGAAATCATGAAGATTCGATTGCCATTTTTGAGCCTGGCCGCAGCGCTTGCCTTTTCGGCGGGTTGCGTGTCCATGCCCAATCAGTGTGCCGACTGCAAGCAGCACCATCCGATTGTGCAGCGGCACACCAATGTTCTGCCGCCGGCAGAAATGTTGCGACATCCTGGCCCGGGCGTGGATGGCCCAGGTCCCGGAGTGATTCCGCCATTTTCTGGCGGCGGTCCTGGCATGTGCATGGCCGGTCCGGGAGAAGCCTCGCAATTGGCGTTCTCACGCCCTGACGGCATGAGCATTTTGTTTGACGTGGGCGGGCAGGGCATGTTCGATTCCGAACCGCTGATTGCTCCGGCGCGCTATAACTTTCCGCAAGGCGCCATCTATCGCCTAAAGCTGTCCAATATCCCCGGCCGGCCAGGTGTCGAGCTGTATCCTTCGATCGAAGTCGGCGCGGCGCGACCGCGGACCGAAGCCTATCTGGCTCACAACGCCATTCCCATCGAATTCACCGAAGAAGACTTCGACCAGGTGTTGACTGGCAACTTCGTAACCAAGGTCATTTACCTGCCGGATGCCGAATTCCAAGAACTGGCCGTGGCTGGCGTCGAAACGCTGGTCAGCACGCGGCTCGATCCGGGCTTGGATCCGATCGTCGAAGCCGATCGTCGCGGCAGCATTATGTGCATCGTCCGCTTGGGTAACAAAGACCTGCAAGGTCCAGTTGCCGGTGGCGTGGTGGGCGGCGTGATGCAAACCTCGTATGCTCGTCCAGTGGCATTTGGCGCTGCCGGTTGTGGCCCACAAGGTTGCGGTCCTAGTGCAATCGGTGGCGGCTGCGGCCCCGCAGGCTGCGGTCCGACTTATGGCGGCATGCCGCCAGCGCACGTCTGCGGCGTCACCGCTCCGATGTATGGCATGCCCAGTTGCGGCACGCCGATCGGCTTGCCTGGCCCGCCGCACATTCCGCTCGGCATTCCGGCTGGTCTGCAGTGCCACACGATCGAAAACCACACTCATATGTCGATTCCTGGTCCGACCGAACATGTGCATATCGACGTCAAGCAAGAGCCGGGTCTGAGCTATCCGAAACCGGCCAGCAACATCTCGATTGTCGAACGCACGCATGTTCCGCCGGTCAGCTACCACCAGCCCGCGCAAGAACGCGTGCAAGTGGTGCCGGGCGCGCCGATCTGCGGTCAGGGCGGAAACTGCGAAAATAACTAGTCGCAGCAGTAACATCCGTGCGAGCGGCCAGTGCGAATTTGCCTGGCCGCTCGCTTTGAAATCGGGCAGGTTCAAAACAGGGTAGGGTAGGGAAGTGCGGGCGAAAACTTCGGACATCGCGGTGGACTCGATTTCGCTCCCACTCCCCTGCCCTGCTCTGCCGCGAGTTAGACGTTGAACGATTGGTGGGCGAACGCTGCCCGCCGGTTTGCGAAAACACTTTTTGGATATTCAGCCATGTCGCACGCACAACGCATCCGAACTCGCCGCACCATAGGTGTGGCCGTTCGCGCCGGTAGCCTGCTGCTGACTGTGCTGGGAGTTTGCTGTTCGTCTGCCGACGCACAACAACCTCCGCTGCACTACCTGCATGCGGGCGCGTTTCCACCGGGAGCGATTGGGACCGCGCAAACGATGCAGCGCGCGCCATTGGCCGGATACTTTCAGCCAGTCGAGATCAGGGCGCCGCAAGGCGCCAAGATCTCGCTGGCGGTCGAAAATCAATTCATGCCGGGCGAAGCGGCGCCCGTCCGAGCTGGCATGCTGATCGGCGCGGTCTACCGCTTGAAAGTCACGGACATTCCCGAGAATCTCGGTCTGGAAATCTTCCCGACCATTGAAGTTGTCGATCGCCTCTATCCGCCTGCCGGCATGGAAGCTCGCTTTGCCGTGCCTGTCGAACTCTCGCAAGAAGAGCTCGTCTTCGCGCTTCAAGGCAAGTTCGTCACGCGGGTGATTTACTTGGAAAATCCCGACGTCGCTTATCCCGTGGCCGATAATCCCAAGCAACAGATCGTGTATGAAGTTGGGCCGCAAGAGAAGCCGGTCGAAGTGGCCGACCGTCTTGGCCGTCCGATGGCCATTTTGCGGATTGGCGGACGCACGCCCGACGATCGCACCGGTCCCGACGCCACGTTCATGTACAACAGCCCGCCGCTGACGCGCTATTTTTCGCCACCGGCCGCGGACGTCGCGCCGGTCAAGGTCGAAGCACTGCAGCAGAAAGCCGGCGGCGTGAAGACAACCAATACTCGGGGCCAGGTACAACGATGATCCAACAACGCCCGCGAAACGTGATCGTGCTGACCCACTACCGCTCGCCGGCCACCAACTGGTGGCAACTAGCCACGATCATGCTGGCCGCGCTCTCGCTGTGCGCGTGCCAATCGCGACCGTCGCATCGCCCGCGGGGCGCAATCCCCAGCGGTTACGATGGCGGCGGTTCCGGCATGATGGGCCCGGGCATGTCCGGCCCCGGCATGCAAAATCCCATGCAGCAAGGCATGCCACCATCGCAACCGGCCGGCGTGCCGTTCGGCGCGGTGTTGGGCGCAAACATGGGCGGCCAGCCGACGATGGGCATGGGCGGGCCGTATGGCCCACCGCCGGTGGCCGATCGCGTGTTTTGCGATTGCGGCCAGGGAACTCGCCCAACTTGCGGACCGGCCTGCGGCGGCTGCAATGCGTGCGGACCGGCGAGCTTTCATCCCGACGAATATCTGTGCGATGGCGGCGACCAAAACGTGCATGCCAATCTGAATCGCGAAGGCGCGATTCGTGGCTTGGATATTGAAGACACCGTGGCATCCTACGAATGCCACGATGGACTGATCCAAATCGAACCGAGTAACCGTGTCTGCATCTATGCGCCACGGTTCGCTTCGGTTCGCAAAGTCGATGGCGCGATCTCCAGCGATCAGATCGACCAAGTTGCCGGCGTTGATGTTCCAACGGTCATCGCCCGCCAGCGCGAATCGCTTAAGCCGGGCGCGGCGATGCAGCCGCAACCGCCGGTGATCGAAATCGCCAATCGCAAAGCGGTCGCATTCCGCGAACGACTCAAGGCCGAAGGCATATTGGAACGCGTGCGTACCATTTCGCTGCAAGACGCGATGATGCCGTACGAAGACTTCTCGATCATTCGTCTCGGCATCGCCCAACAAGGCGAAAAGCCGCGGCTGGCCGAACGCGCCCAAGCCGCCATCACCTGGATTCGCGATCAGAGCGCCCAAGTGGTCATCGACGGCAAACGCGCGATGGCCGAGGAGTCGATCGAAACCGCCGAGCAAACCTACTACATCGATGAACCCGAATGTCCCAAGCTCCGCGTTTGCAAAGTCGCCTCGACCAGCAACGCACTGCCGGGCGAAGAAGTCGACTTTACCATTCGCTTCGACAACGTCGGCCACTCGGCCGCCAAAAACGTCGTGCTCTACGACAACCTAACCACGCGTTTGGAATACATTCCCAACAGCGCCCAAGCCAGCGTCAAAGCCAAGTTTTTCGCGCAGGAAAACGAAGCCGATTCGCTGGTGCTCAAATGGACCATCGACCAGCCAATCGAACCGGGCTGCGGCGGCGTCGTGCGATTCCGCTGCAAAGTGCGGTAAGAGCATAGGTCAGAGGTCAGGGATTGGCGGAAAGGGATCGGCCAAGATCATCGGGTGCCGCGCCGCGAGCAGGCGTGTAGCGCGTGCGAATTGCTGTGCAGAGAATTGGTGCTGCTCCCCTGCCCTGCTCTGGCGATTTGATCGGAATTCGTGAGCGATCGGAGACGCGGCGGGAGCGATTGAGTATTATCAAATAGGAAATGAAAATTGAAAATTGGAGAGCGGACGCTGGTAACCGCTTGCGCCATTTTGCGATTTTCATTTCTCATTTACTAATTCGCAATGATTTTTCTCCGCCCTCGCCCACGAGCATGGCCCCCTCGCTTTCAGCCAACCACAGCTGGCGCCGCTTCTTCGAGATACACGCCCATTTTGCGGAATTTGTCGTAGCGCGCTTGCAGCAGGTCCGGCGTCTTGCGCGCGGTCAGTTCGCGCAGGCATTTGATGAGATACATCTTCATGCGCGCGGCCATCTGCGGATGATCGCGATGCGCGCCGCCGAGCGGCTCTTCGATCACATCGTCGACCACACCCAGCCCGAGCAGGTCTTTGGATGTGATGCGTAGCGCTTTGGCGGCTTGCTCTTTGAAGGTGTGACTTTTCCAGAGAATTCCGGCGCAGCCCTCGGGACTGATGACCGAGTAATAGGCGAATTCGAGCATGGCGACTTTATCACCCACGCCAATGCCCAGCGCGCCGCCGGAGCCGCCTTCGCCGATCACCACACAAATCACCGGCGTCGGCAGCCGTGACATCTCGAACATGCTTTCGGCGATGACCTGCGACTGCCCACGCTCTTCCGCGCCCACGCCTGGGTAGGCGCCGGGCGTATCGATGAAGCAGATGACGGGTCGATTGTATTTGGCGGCCAGCTTCATTTTGGCCATGGTTTTGCGATAACCCTCGGGATGCGCGCAGCCGAAGTAGCAGGCGTTGCGTTCTTTGAGTGTCTTGCCTTTTTGATGGCCCATGACCATCACCTTGTATTGATCGAGCTTGGCGAAGCCGGTGCGCAGCGCGCGGTCGTCGCCAAAACATTTATCGCCATGCAGTTCCACGAATTCGTCGAACACCAGCGACAGGTAATCGGTGGTCAGCGGTCGCTCGGGATGGCGGGCGACTTGCACGGTTTCCCACGGTGAAAGTTGGCTGAAGATTTTCTTCTTCAGATCGCTGAGTTCGCGCCGGAGCCGCCGCAGTTCGTCGTTTTGTTGCGCGCCGCGATCCGCTTGGGCGTCGAGCTGTTCGATTTTAAGTTCGAGTTCGTAAATCGGCCGCTCGAACGGAAGTTGATGGCTGGTCTTGCTCATAAGTGGATTGCGATCAGTTTTTTGTGATGGACCAAAATGAGGGCGGGCCATGAGCCGCGCAGTTGACTACGGATCGGACGATGTGGCGTTATTTGTGAGTCTTGAGGACTTTCATGCCGGCTAATTCGTCGCGAATGTGCGCAAACTGCTGCGGCCGAGCGTCGGGTTCCTTCGCGAGCATTTTCTTCACCAGCGCCGAAAACTCCGGTGTGGCATCGCGATTGGACGCTTCCAGCGGCGGCGGCGCGGCCTTAAGATGCTTGTTGAGCAAGTCTTGCGTAGTGCTGCCGGTGAACGGCAACCGGCCGCCAATCAATTCGAAGACGCTGCAACCGTAGCTGTAAATGTCGGAGCGCTCGTCGACCAGTCCGCCGCGAATTTGCTCGGGCGACATATAGCTGCGCGTGCCTTGGATTTTGGTTTTGCCGGCGAACAAGCGGCCGAAAAAGCCTTTCTTTTTGATGCCTAAGGCAAAGTCGATCAGCCGCGAGTCACCGTCTTTGGCGACCAGGAAATTATCAGGCTTGATATCGCGATGCACCCAGCCGCGCGAGTGAAAATGCGTGAGAGCATCGGTCGTGTCGCGAATCACTTTTCCGGCGATAGGCCAAAGCTGCTGCACGTTTTGCTGGATCAATTGCTTGAGGCTGGGCGAAGGAAAATATTCCATCGCCACGTACAAGTTCTCTTTTTCCAGCTTGAGTTCCAGCGTCTTGATCACCTTGGGATGATCCAGAGTATGGCCGATGTTGTACTCTTGCTTGAGCAGCGCCACTTCCTCGGCATTCTGACGTTGCTCCGGCGACATGATCTTCAGCGCAAATCGCTGGTTTTTGGCATCGTGCATGGCTTCCCAAATTTGGCAGGTTTTGCCGCTGCGAATCAAATTCAACAGGCGGTATGAGCCCAAATAACTGCCATTGGAAAATGCCACAATGCAACCTGTTTACGAGAAGCGAAGACCGGCCGTGCGGCGTGTTGCCGCGGCCGGTAGCAAGGCAATGCCAAACCCTGAATTTTAGCTGGGGCGCCGTCAAGCGACAATTGGAGTTTGCTCGGAAAATGCGGCTGTTTTGGCGGCGGGGCGTTGAATGTGATTAGCGAAGGATTTGATTGCAATTTCCTCTTTCCCATCGGAGCGCTAGTCAAGTCCGCGCTCGCGGCGGATCTGCTGCACGCGCGACATGATTTCGTTGATGACGCTTTGCTGGGCGACAATGTTTTGAAATTGAATCCAAAACGCCAAGCCAAAAAACGCCAGCCCGCACAGCGCGCCAAACAGGTGCGGCAGCACCCAGGTATCGGCGGCGTTAAGTCCGCGCGCCCCGGGATCGGCCGCACCACCGAGTGCTACGACGCCAACGGCAACCAGCATGCTCAGTGCCGCCCAGGGGAACGTGCGGCGTTTGAGTTTGTTGCTCTGCGCCAAAGGACCACCTTCGAGCCGATAGGTTTCTGTCACTTCTTTGCACCAGCGACTAGTGCCGACAAAATAGGTGACCACAATGCTGTCGACCAGCACCACAGCCAACCCCGCAGCCACGCCGAGGTTGCGATGCAACGAGACGCGCGTCAGCACGGCCTGACTCGCCGGCCTCTGGTGCAGACTGTCGTTCAAATCGCCAACGCTTAGGCCAAGCACCAGAACCAAGGCCACAAACATCAATGCGAACACGGCCAAAGAAGAAAAAATACGCGGCATGCCAACGATCGGGTTAGAAGAAGCAAGCGAGCAGATGCCCGGCGGAGTGCCGTTTGCAAACAGTCATCGCGAAGCTCGTATTAAACCGAGCCAGGCGGCCGGTTGTCTAGCCGCTTGGTGTCGGCGCGGCGGCGAAAAAATCGATCGAATTGGTCGGCAATCAAACCCACCACAGCGCCGGCAACCGCGCAATCGATGACCGAACCCTGACCAATCAACAGACCAAGTACCACGCCGACGACGGTGCAGATGGGAAACAGCCCGTAAGACGCGCGGATTGGCCACGGCGGCGCCTCGTCCGTGCTGGGAGTTAGTCGGGCTTTCGGCGATCGATATGGGTTTTCATCCATTGCCGCATTGTACTCAACTTGAAACGCCGTTCGCCAGCAACCGCCGAGCGCGACGCCAAGTCAGCGAGGTGCTCCCCTGCCCTGCGCTCCCCTGCCCTGCCCTGCCGCGGCGAACGTTCGATTGCGAACGATGCGAAAACGATTCTGCGTAGAGTACGCTGGCTCGCCTTCCAAATGCAAGCGGCCGGGAATTGCATTCTGCATTCCGACGCTTAATAATGAAATGGCTACAAACCCCCCTGCCCTGCATCTGCGTAAACATTGAGATACACATGGCCATTAATCGGCGCGATTGTTTAAAACTGGGCGGCGGACTGCTGGCGGTGGCCGCGTTTGGCAGCGTAACTCGTGGCGAAGATCGGCCCGCAGTGACCAAGCCCGAGCCAGCCTTGAGCGACGCGCCCAAGCGCTCGATTCACAAGGCCATCATGTACGCCACCATTGGCTGGCGCGGTACAGTGCTGGAGAAGTTCAAGGCCATCAAGGCGGCGGGCTTCGAAGGCGTGGAGCCGATGAGTGGCATGGATCAAAAAGAAGTGCTCGACGCGCTGCATGCCACCGAACTTAAAGCGGCCAGTTGCTGCTGCAGCACTCACTGGGGCAAACCACTTTCGCACCAGTCCGAAGCCGTGCGTAAGGAAGCCATCGCCGGCGTGACTCAAGCCCTCAAAGACGCCAAACATTACGGCGCGTCGTCCATTTTGCTCGTGCCAGGCGTGGTCAACACGGAAGTCACTTACGAAGACTGCTGGAAGCGATCGATCGCCGGCATTCGCGAACTGATTCCGTTGGCCAAGGAGTTGGATGTGAAGATTGCCATCGAAAATGTTTGGAACAACTTCATCACCAAGCCCGAGCAAGCCAAAGAATATTTGGACGAGATCGATAGCCCGGTCGTTGGCTGGCACTTCGATATTGGCAATGTCCTCAAATACAGCCCGCCAGAAACTTGGATTCCGGTGATCGGCAAGCGGATTCTCAAACTGCACATCAAAGAGTACAGCAAGGCGAAAGGCTTTGGCGTGAAGTTGTTCGATGGCGACAACAACTGGCCCGCCATCTGCAAAGCGCTCGACGACATCGGCTACTCCGGCTGGGGTATCGCCGAGCAACCGGGCGCACAAAGTAAAGATTTTGACACGATTGCCGACCTCTCGAAGCGCATGGACAAAGCGTTTGCTAGCTGAGAGAGGTGGCTTTTGGCAAACGATCCGCCGATTGCAAATTCGAACTTGAAAATGGAATAGCGATTTCGTTGGAAAGCCACCGCTCGACGAGTATGATCGAGGCGACTGCGGCATTGTAGGCTGAGCTTGACGAAGCCTGCCCCCCTGCCCTACAGTTTTCGGCGTGAACCCCACGCTCCCCATTGTCGAACAGTATTATTGCCCCGGCGAATCGCAATCGATCGACCGCGCCATTCATCTAGGACGGCTGGCCGCTTTCTATCCGGCTTGTCGCGATTGCCATCATCGGCACGATCTGTCTTCGTTTTCGCAGCGACAACGCGACCGCTTGCAGGAGAGCTTTCTGCCGCGCGAAATTCCGCCGCGCGTGTTCGAGCAGCGGTTGGAAATTTCCGTCGACCGCCACGCCGCAACGTATGCTGGCCGCGCCGGCCGTGCGCTGGCCCATTTTTTGGCCAGTCTGTCGTTGACGTCCCCTGCCAATCACGCTGCAGCGGACGACTCTTCAGTTGTGCTACTGGGCCACGATGGTCGCGGCGAAACGGCACAATTGATTTCCGCCCTGGCCGATGGGCTGCGATACATGAATTGCCAAGTGGCAGATCTTGGTAGTGTGACCGCGCCGTGTTTGGCGCTGGCAATCGCCGAGTCGAACGCGCACGGCGGAATTTATTTATGCTGCGCGGCCGATGGACGGGGCAGCGAACTGCGGTTTTGGAAATCGGCCGGCGTGCCAATCTCGCAACACGATGGCTTGAGCGAGCTCGCCGCCGGCATGCAGCGCGCGGTCGATCGGCCGAATCGCCGTTTTGCCGTTGCCACGCGTAGCGGCGCCGCGGGGCAATACTTGGCGCGGTTGCGACCATTGTATCATGGCCTGCGGCCGCTGGTGGTGGCCGTGAGTTCCGGCTGTCGCCCCCTGCTGAAGATGCTGCACGAATTGTCGGCGACCGTCGGCTGCCGGCTGGTGCGGATCGACGAATCGGCGCAGCCGCCCGACTCGCTCGACGCCGGCGCTGCGACCCACTTAGGGATTTGGATCGACGGATGCGGCCAGTCGATTGTGGTTTACGATCAACATGGGCGGCGCATTTCCGCAGCGGCACTTCGCCAGATGCTGCGAACAATCGTCGCGCCGGAACAGCCGTCGTCGCCGGTGAATTTGGAGTCGAATGCGGCGTCCCCCATTGAGATTTCGCCGGCCGAGGCGTACGCCGCGATGTTGCAACGCGGTTTTCAGATTGCACTGCGCGGGGAAACGGAAATCTGGCTGGCAGGCGATCCGTTTTCCGAGTGCGATTCCGGCGCGACCCCCCTGCCCTGCCCTGTTCCGGACGCACTGCTGGTGTTTACGCTACTGCTCAAGCTGTTGAGTCGCAGCGATCGACCGATTTCCGAACTCGTCGGCTTGTAACGACGAATTTCCTCGCGGCGGCGGCGCCGTCTAATGTCTTCGGCTCGACTTCGCCAACTGTTTGGCCGCCGGCTTACGCGGTTCGCTCTTCGTTGCCGCGCGATCGCCGCCGGCAACCAGCGTGGCGGCCGTGTTGGCCAGTACGTGCAACATGCCGCGACAAAACATCGGCAAATCGTCCGGCTTACGGCTAGAAACAAATTGCCGATCCACAACCACCGGCAGATCTTCCCACAGTGCGCCGGCGTTCACCAAATCGTCTTTGATGCCGGGCGAGCCGGTGACCTTGACGCCACGATAAACCTGGGCCGAAATTGGAATCCAGCCGCCGTGACAGATGGCCGCAACCAACTTGCCGGACTCGGCGCAATGCCGCACGATTCGCAGCACCAAGGGATCGCGGCGCAATCGGTCTGGCATAAAACCGCCCGGGCAAACCACGCCATGAAATTCGCTGGCATCGACATCGGCAATCGCCACGTCCGAAACGCATGGATAACTATGCTTGCCGCGATAATGATGATTGGCCTTGGGACCGGCCAACGTCACTTCTACGCCGGCCTCGATCAGCCGTAGCTTGGGATACCAGAGTTCCAGATCTTCATAGTCATCGCCCAAAAACATGACCACGCGCAGCCCGTGAAGCGTCAGATCGGCGTCCATGTTGCGTTCCCTTTGTCGAGGAAAATGTCGCGGAACGAGTTAAGCAGGCGATTTTCGGATCCGCCGCAATCTATTTTATTCCGCGTGTGTGCTGCATGCAAAGAGAATCGCGGTGCGTTTTCGTGGGCGGCCGCAATGGAGCAATCGCTCCGCCTGGCAACGCAACAAGGCATGGCTGGCCAAATGCCAACCATGCCTTGCGGGATTTTCGTGATGATTGATTCGTAGCGCCGAGCACCGTCGCTTGATTAGCTCGTTTAGAGCCTAGCCGATCTCGTCCAGCAGGCCGTTCAGGGCGCCGCTGAGCTTATCGGGGGTTTCGTAAGTTCCGTTGGCCAAGGCCGCGCGAATCGAAGCCACGCGGTCGGCGCGAATCGCCGGGATGTCGGCCAGTTGGCTGGCAATTTGCGACTGCGGCGAGAGTTGCAGTTCGTCGCTAATGCCTGACGAGCGGCCGGCGCCAGCGGTTTGCGTGAGCCGATTGGCGTGCGGAGCATTGATGGTCTGAGCACCATGAACTTGAGCGGGGCCATAAATCTGCATTGTTGTCTCCCCAAAATGCCGCACCGCTTAGCGAGTCCGCGAATGCGGAAACTCCTGATCGCCGGCGATGTCGACAAACCTTATGCGAAAGGACCGGATTTAACCGGCGGGCGTCAACGCTCAGAAGGCGGCGCGCTCGAATTGCTCTGACTTCGTTCCGACCCGCAAGGGGCCTAATACACCACTCCTAGAACGACTCAGCCTGACTGCAATCGAGAATCCTGCGGCGACTTCTTGCGTTTCCGTCCTGATATATTTTACATCAAAACTCAACTGACCGGCGCCGCAATCCATGTCGAGGTTCCGACTTCGCGGGCACGGAAACGTACCCTAATCATCGGACTGCTAGCAGCCAGTTTTCAACCATTTCAGAACCAGCCCAGTTAAAACGCTTATCGCGGTTTAGTGCGGATGTGGCGTTTGTTCACAGGACGTATTCTGTTGCAAAAGTGCCAATCGTTTCTTATTCGCCGCGCGAACCATTGCCGCGTGTTGGCTTTTTGAAACCTGGCTCGGCCCGCTCAAAGGACCGGAGTCGGGATACTTGTTCCGACCACGCCTAACCTATAAGCGAACTCCGTGCCAACGGCGGGTTGCGATTATAAGTCGCCTGCCGAATTCCGGCAATATCGACATAACCGGCCCGCCGGCAATGGTTTCGGCGAGGTAATTTGCCCGCCAGCTGCCGTCGACTTAAGGCGTTCGATTCCAAGATTTTCAATGTAACCGTGCAATCTTTTCAAACCACCTCTCCGCTGGCAACCACAGATGCGGTGACCACGGCTGCAAAATATCTTGCCGGCCGACGGTCAGCGGGCGAAACTTTATGTTAGCTAAGCGGTTTGATAGATTGACGTTCTGATTCGCGGTCGCCATGCGAGAGGCCGGGTCGTCGCCAAATACCAATCCTTGCCAGCATCTGGCAGCTCATCGGAGTCGAACCCATGAATCGCTTGTTTCTTGTTGCCGCGTTCGCGGCTGGAAGCTGCGGGCTGATGTTGTTGCCAGCCACGTCTCGCGGTGAAGAGGCTGCCAAGACCGACGAGAAAAAGCCAGGCGACCGAGCCGCCGGAGAATCGCCTTCGGCCGCCACGTTGTTCGATCAACTCGATACCAAGCACACGGGCAAAATCAGCCGCGACGACCTTTCCGAAGATAAACGGCGGCTGTTCGCACGGCTGCTTCGTAAAGCCGGCAAAGCGGAAGATGCCGCGCTCACAAAAGACGAGTTCATCGCCGCTATGAAAGAAGACAAACCGGCCGAGCAACCTGCCGGCCGCTCGACGCCAGGCGAAGGCCGGGCCGATCCCGAGCGGATGTTCAAATTTTTGGATCGCAACGGCGACGGCAAGCTCTCGCCCGACGAACTGCCCGAACAATTCAAAGAACGCTTTGGGGCGATGCTTAAACGGGCCGGCAAATCGGCCGACGCCACGCTCACCAAAGAAGAGTTCCTGAAATTCATGGCGCAGCAGGGCCCGGCGGCCACCCCCGGCGGTTCGCCCAGCAGTTCGCCCAGCAGTTCGCCCAGCACACCGAATGCCGCGAGCGGCGATCCAGATCCGCGCAAGGCGATGACGGCAATTGCACTCTTCAAAGCACTGGATGCCAACGGCGATGGTGAACTGTCCAGCAGCGAAATTGCCGCGGCCCCCGATGTCCTCAAGCAATTGGCCGGCAAGGAAGGCAGAATCACCGCCGCGTCGCTGATGGGCGACCGGGCGATTTCAGGCGGACCGCGCAAGCCGGAAGCCGCGACCGACAGTAACAAGCCAGCGGGCGAGAATGCTGAACGCCCCAATGTGGAACGGATGGTCAAAGGACTGCTACGCCGCATGGATAAAAACGGCGACGGCAAACTCAGTAAAGAGGAAGCGCCGGAGTTTCTTCGTGAGCACTTCGACGTCATGGACAGCAACAAAGACGGGCAACTCGACGAAAACGAACTGCGCCAGGCGCTTTCGCGTGAAGCGTTTGGCCGCGTGCTCCGCGAAAAGCTGGGCGCTGGCCGCCCCGATGGCGCAAAGCGCACCGACAGCGATAAAAAGCCAGAAACCAAGTAGGGCGGGTTGGGCGGGCGTATGCCTGACGCGCCTGCCCTGCCCTACCCCGCTGCGATTCATCGCACTGCTGTTCACCCGACCGCTGTTCACCCGACCGCTGTTCAGCGGACCAGTCAACCCTGTTGCCGCGGGCAGCAATGTCCGCGCTTGTGCGGTCCCGCGCGACGGATCCCCTCACCCCGTCGCGCGGGCTTTTTTATTGTTGGAATCCAAAAATACCAACATCATTCGCGCCCTGAATAAATGCTGTCGCGTGAGTCATCCAGATTGGGATTCCGCGAGCGATGGCTGCCTACCCAGGCATCGAAGTCGCGCAGCCATTGATCGTAGGGAGCGCTGGGCAAAGCCAGCGTCTCTTGGAAGGAAGCCCGTATCGATTCCAATGCCAGCGTTTCTACGTTTTTACCGGAAACGATAGCCATTTGCTGCAGCCGAGCGGCCAAGTCGTCCGATAATTCGATTTATCAGTGCGTGTGAAAGTCTCCCTTTCGATCATATCACTAACATGGCTGATTTGCGCGATGCAGAGCGCCGCGTGCTTGTCCGCTCCGCTGCGCGGCGGACATCCGTAACGGCGGCACCGCCGCAGTTCCGCGCTACTCGTCTTCTTCCTCATGCAGCACCGCTTTTTCGATGATCTCCTTTTGCACGTGGCCGGGCACGATGTCGTAATGGCTCAGCTCCATCGTGTAGCTCCCCTGCCCTCCCGTAAAGCTTGAGAGGCTGCGCGCGTAGTTGGTGACTTCCGATAATGGCACTTGGGCCGTTACGGTTTGCAGGTCGCCGCCGGCCGACTCCATGCCTAATACGCGGCCACGACGGCCCGACAAATCTGCGTTGATATCGCCCAACTTGTCGCTCGGCACGGTGATGTGCAGATTGACGATCGGTTCGAGCAGTCCGGGCTTGGCTTCTTGAAAAACATTACGGAAGGCCATCGAACCGGCAATTTTGAACGCCGCTTCGCTGGAATCCACCGGATGATGTTTGCCGAAGTGAACCTCCACGCAGACGTTCTGAATCTGGTAGCCGGCAATCACGCCACGATCTAGACGTTCTTTAAAACCTTTCTCGATTGCGGGCAGAAAGTTGTTGGGAATGGTGCCGCCGACGATCGAATCGACCCATAAAAAGTGATGCGCGGCGTCGTAGTGAAATTGCCGCAGGTGCGGAAATCGCTGTTTGGTGCAGAATTCCTCAGGCGTGACCGAGTTGGCCAGCGGATAGAGACGGATATGCACCTCGCCAAATTGCCCTCGACCGCCCGACTGCTTTTTGTGGCGATAACTGCCTTCTGCTTCGGACTGAATGGTTTCGCGGTACGGCACTTTGGGCTCGTGAACGTCGACTTCCACTTTGTCGCGTCGTTTCAGCCGTTCGCGAATCAGCGAGAGATGCAGCTCGCTCATGCCAGTGGCTACCAATTCGTGCGTTTGCGCGTCGCGATCGAGCCGAAACGTGGGATCTTCTTCCAGGATTTTGTGCAGCGCGCCGGAGAGTTTGGTTTCGTCGCCGCGACTTTTGGGCGTCAGTGCCAGCCCAACCATCGGCGTCGGAAAATCGATCTTGGGCAGAGTCCAATTGCCGAGCGTGGTGCCAATGTGCAGATCGTCCATTTTGGCTACCGCCACAATATCGCCCGGTCCGGCAACATCCACCGCCACGGTCTCAGCGCCTTGCACTTCAAGCGGCGTGGTGAGCTTGATGTTCTTCTTTAGGCCGGAAATATGAATCACATCGTCTTTTCTGATGGTGCCGCTGAAGACGCGAATGTAGCTGAGCTTTTGCACGAAGGGATCGATGCGATTTTTGAACACCTGCGCCACCAACGGACCGTTAGCGTCGGGCGTGAGTTGGACGTCGCCGCCATCTTCGTTTTTGGCCTGGCGCGCCACGGCATCCACTGGCAACGAGCAGAGCGACAAGCCTTCCAGCAGTTCGGCCAGTCCGCGTTCGGGCTTGCCGGCCACGCACATCACCGGGATCAGCGAACCATTGGCGACGGCTTGCACGATCAGCCGGCGGATTTCTGCTTCCGTCGGCTGTTGCCCTGCGAAGTAGCGCTCCGTCACGGCTTCGTCGACTTCGATGATCGACTCGATTAGCGGATCGCGCAGTTCGGCCGGATTGATGACCGCGCCTGGCACGTTGCCGGTGGCGTTGAGCACGCTGGTCACGCCTCTGAATTCCGGTCCCTGCCCGATCGGCACGTTGAGCGGAATGCACTGGCGGCCGAACATTTCTTGAATGCGATTGAGCAGGCCGGTGAAGTGGACGTTTTCGGTGTCCATTTTATCGACGATAATCATGCGGCCCAGACCAACTTTGCCGGCTTCTTGGAACACGCGGCGGGTATTGACCTCAATGCCGGAGTGGGCGTTGATGACAATGGCGGCCGTCTCCACCGCGCGAAAAGCTTCTAGCGTTTGAGCGATGAAATCCGGATAGCCCGGCGTATCGATCAAGTTGAAGTGCTTGCCGCCGTGATCGAAATGGACGATATGCGACTCGACAGAAAAGTGGTGGCTCTTTTCTTCTTCGTCGAAGTCGCAGACGCTGGTGCCTTGGTCGACGTCGGCCGGGCGATGAATGGCGCCGGTCATGGTGAGCAGATGATCGATGAGCGTCGATTTGCCGGCCGATCCGTGGCCGCAAAGCGCAATGTTACGGATGTCCTGAACGCGAGTGGTGGGCATGGCAAAGTTCCTTCGAAAGTTGAGCGTGAGTTGCAACTTCGTCGATCAGATCTTCGTATCAGCACAGGTTTTTGGACGGTGACTCACTCTGGTTCTCCCTGATGGATTGACGATTCGTTTCAAACGGAAACTCCTGCCGCAGCCTCCTCTATCTCGCTCGGTTGGACATATGGGGTGGAGTGGCGGCGGCCGCGATTGCCGCGGCGATCGTAATGTGTCCTTCGTACAAGGCGCGGCCAATGATCGCGCCGGCCACCGGAATGGCCGCCAGTTGGGCAACGTCGGCCGCGGTGGTCACTCCGCCTGACGCGACCAGCGGCAGCGGAACCGCTTGTTGCATTTCACGCATGGCGGCCAGATTGGGGCCGGCCAGCATGCCGTCGGTGGCGATGTCGGTGTAGATGAGCGCGGCAATCGGTTCCGCCGCAAATTGGGCCGCCAGATCGACGGCCGATCGATCGCTGGTTTCCAGCCAACCGTGCGTGGCCACGCGGCCATCGCGGGCGTCGATGCCTAGCACCATTTTTCCAGGGAACTTGCGGCACATCGCCCGAAACCAATCCGGCTCGCGCAGCGCCTTGGTGCCAATCACCAATCGCGCCAGGCCGAGCTCCAAAAGATCGGCAATGGTTTTTTCGTCGCGAATGCCGCCGCCCAACTCGCACGGAATGGCGACCGCGCCGACGATTGCCGCCACGCTTTGCCAATTGGTTGGCCGTCCGTCGCGCGCACCATCGAGATCAACCAGGTGCAGATACTCCGCGCCGTCGGCCACCAGTTGCCGCGCCATGGCCGCGGGATCTTCGCCGAAGATGGTTTCTCGCGCGTAATCTCCCTGTTGGAGTCTCACGCACTTCCCGCCGCGAAGATCAATCGCCGGCCAAATTTGCATCGTGCCTGCCACGCCTTCTCTCCCCGACGGAACAGAAATCGCCCCGAAATCGCTTGAAGTTCAACCGATTCCGAATATGGCACACAACTCAACAGGTTGCAAGCGTTTGCGCGGGCGCTTCAAACACGGCGCCGCAACCGCTGGAGCCCGGTTTGTGCGACGTGGCCCGATGACGCTTTGGCCGCGCCTGCCGTAACGCAATTCGCTTTACAACTCGCTGGCGTCCAGCGCGGCCACGTATGGCAGATTGCGGAACAGATCGCGATGATCTAATCCATAACCGACGACAAACTCGTTGGGGATTTCGAAACCGACATGATCTGGTTCGATGGCTGCCGATTTGCGACCATGCTTTCGCAGCAGCACCGCGCTGCGTAGCGAAGTCGGCGACTGTTGCCGCAGTTCTTGCGTCAGCCGCAATAGCGTGTGGCCGGTATCGAAGATGTCGTCAATCAACAGCACGTCGCAACCGTGCAAGTCGGTTAAGAGATCCGTGCTGATCTTTAACTCGCCGGCTTCCGAGGTGTGCCGATAACTGCTGGCTTGCACCAGGCCCACGCGCAGCGGCATTTCGAGTTGCCGAATCAAATCGGCCAGCAGCACAATGCTGCCCGTCAATACGCCAACCACGGTCAGGGATCGGCCGAAATAGTGGCAATTGATCTCGCGGGCCAAACGCTCGACGCCTTCGCAAAGTTGCTCGGGCTTCAACAGAATTCTCATGGCAGTACCGCGGCAGTTTCGGCGAATGAAGCAGTTCGAACGGCGGCGATCGACGCCGGTCGTTCGCTGCCCCCGATTCTAGGCATTTCTTCGACGGCCTTCCAGACGTGCTTCAGCGCCCGAAATCGGAGCGCCAGGCGACGGTTAACGGTTGTTGGCTGAGCGAATGCCTAGGCGGGCGCGGTGCGCTGTTCGGCTGCTGCAGGGCCGATCGCCGCGTTCTCGCGCCAGCCACGCGCGAGCAAATAGGCCAAGCCGATGATTTGCGCAAACACGCCCGGCATCAAAAAGTTCGGCAACAAGAACGTAAAGACGTGCGAGATCGATGCATAGACGGCGACCATCAGCGGGATCAAAATCAAAGGACGCTTTCGCCACTCGCGCCAAGCCAAGATCGCCCAACCAAGATTGCTGGCCAGCACGGCCAGCGCCGCCAGGCCGCGGGCCCAATGTGCTTTGGCGGCCGCGATTAAATTGGCTGCTCCGCCGCTACGAATCGCGGAGCCGTGCGGCGCATCGGCCGGCGGCGCGAGCCCGCTGTCAAGCGGTTCGGCCAAGGTCTCGCCAAATCTCGACAGCACGATCCGCAGATAGGCGCCGGGGTGCTCGGCGATAGCTTGACGAAAGACCATTTGAAAGTGCAGATCGGAATCGAAATCGAACGGATCGACAAGTCCCGCGTCGGACGCTTCGCGCCAACGGTCTTGGTCGCGTGGGCCAAAACCCCAGGGATTGGGATAATCGCCCAGGCCCGTCACCAGCGTACCGCCAGTGTTGCTGCCGCCAAAAACCCAGCGCTGGCTGATTTCGTGATTTCGATAAGCCCAGGGCAGCAGCAGCACCAGCGCCGTGAGTTGCACGAGCGCCGTTTGCCATGTCGCCAGCCAGAAATTTCGCTGCGCAAGCCACAACGCCGGAAAGAAACTCGCGCCGATCAGCAGATAATCGGAGCGAAAATATCCGCACAGTGCAACCGCCAGCCCGGCGGCCAGCAGCATCACCAGTCTTCGCCGTCCTGCACTGTTTACGGCCAGCAACAGCGCGTAACAACTCAGCGCGGCGAACAGAGGCACCAGCGCGGTGGTATACATGCTCACCGCGTTAAACCAGGCTGGCGGAAACAGCGCGTAGATCGGCATCGCTGACCGAGCCACGCGGGCATGACCTAGCCCCAGCATCACCAACCCGTACAACAGCGGGATCACCAACGTATCGGCCACAACGCCGGCAATTTGCCAAGTCAGCCAGATTGGAATTCCCAGCAGCCGATAGACGATGCCGCCGAGCATTGCCACGCCGGGCGGATACATCGTTTCTGGCTGTGAGCCGTCCGTCGGAAAATCGGCAGTGTCGGCGGTTGTAATCCGTTGCCAAGATTCGCCTTTAACGCGCAGCGCGTTGAGCGCGCGGGCGGCGGGCGAGCCAGCGCCGTGCGATATCCGAGCCCTGCCGACCAGCCATAGGCCGTAGCCGCAATCTTTTTGACGGTCGAGCCGTTATTTTCTTTCAGCAGTGGCGTCCAAAACAAGCACGCATAGCCGATTCTTACCGCGAGCGCCAGAAGCGTGCAAACGATCAGCCACCGGCGCGCGCAGGGTACGGCGGTATCTCGAATTGCCATGCTTCAGCCATCGCCCCGAAAGAGTTTGAATCGCCAGTTGCCGTTACGATCGAGCGACGTTCGTCAGCTCGCGGCCCGCCGAGTTTGGCGTGGCGCGTGCGATTCTAACATCCGCCGCATCGCGCGGCAATTTTATTGCGCCGGCAGCGATGACGCGATGACACATCCAACTCCCACTGGGCAAGCAACACGCCCGCGGCGCGTGATGGTTGAAGGATCGTTTCCCGCCAAGGATTTTAACGTTGCTGCGATTCGCGAAACTGGTCTTTGCCGACTGCCAGTTGCGCTCCCAGCCGCATTCGCTCATCGACGGGTTCGGAATTTGGATCGTAATGTTGGTTGAGCATCCACCGCGTCAACAGGCAGAGCGGCGCGCTAGCGATCAATATCGCGACGCCCACCCACAACACGCGGGCAATCGTCGCAAACCCAACATTGTGGGCGTCGTTCATCAGGCTGAAAACCGAAGCCGCCGGCAGCAGCAACAAACTGCCCACGATCAGCGCCCATATGGCCAGCGTCTTGAGCCAAGCGTATCGCACCCAACGCGCGGCGGCAAACATTGCCGTCGCAACATGACCGCAACGCGGACAGGGGACATAAGCATTGCCCTGCTCAAGAGCCTGATTCAATCGTCGCTGTGCGATAACGCGGGCCTGGCTGGCTGCTCGCTCCGCGCCGACGGGCGACACCGACGCGGCATTGCCTTCGCTTTCCGCCAGCAGCAGATAAACGTACGGGAAGTTGCACGCTTCGCATTGCACCTCCTTGACGACGCGGCCTTCCAAATTGGCCGTATATTGCAGCAGCGTCAGACCGGTGGGAATGAGCATCGATCAATGAGTTGGAGCAGGGAATCGCTGGAAACTCAGACGAGTGTATCGCGCGGTGTTGCCTCAACATCGCATGTCACGCCCCGGCGATGCCATGTAACCGGCAGCGACAACGCCAACGACCCAGTTGACCGGCCGCTGAAACCCGCAATTAATATTTGCGGACCGGAATCGGCTGCATGCGGCGCGGGTAGAAATCCCGATAAAGCTGCAGCGCTAAGGCGTATGTCGCAAACAGCGCGGCGGTGTAGAACAAGTCGCCACCGATGGTGTTCCGGAAAAACGGCACGCCAGCTGCGTAGCATTCGAGCAGTTCCGGCCAGGTGCGAGCGTAGAGCTTGCCGTCGGCCCAGCAGGCAAAGTTGGTCACCACGAAGAACATCAGCGAGGCCGCCAGACTGGTCGCGCAGAGTCGCAGCGGCGTCGGACTTTTACCCAAGCGGCTCCCCAGCAGCACGGAAACGGCCAAGCAACCGTAAACGGAAATCGCCGTCCACTGTCCGGCGTATGAAGGTTCGGCGAGATTCGAAATCGTCAGTGCCGTTAGCGCGGTGAACAAGGCCAGCAGTCGGCTGCGAAAAAAGAAGCCGGCAAACAGCGCGACCGCGGTATTCGGCCAAAAGTTATGAGCGGAAATTAACCGGCGACAACCGACGCCAACCGCCACGAGCAGAACAAAGACCAACAGACTCTTGAGGTTTTCACGTTTCACGATGAACGGCGCTCCTGGGCAAACTGGCACATGAACTGCGATCCGCAGTGCGAACGGCGACGGCTTGGCCGCAATTCGGTCTCTATTGATCGTAAACTTCAAACCGCCAAAGTACAACGTCTCCCGCCGACAAACTTTGGATGGCGAAGCTTTTGTGGGCTAATTTGCCGTTCACGCGATAGACCCAGTTCTTGCTTGTGCCGCCGCCACCCTCGTTTTTTTGACCATCCAGAGCGACAAGCATGTTCATTTCGGCCTCACCCTCGGTTTGGAAGTCGATGCCCCGCTTGTACTTCTTGGCTGCTCGCATGGCGTCCAAAACGGTCAGGCCTTCCTGCCAATCCAGTGCGGTGAACCGCTTTTGTACGCCATCGCCATAGTCGACCGTCAATTCAACCGACTTCGCCACGGCGGGTTCGGCTGCCGAACTCGCGCGAACCATGATTCCGGCACAACTCAATGCAGCCAGAATGACAGCGATCGGCAGTTTGCAAACGCGGCAGCGCGGCAGCCATTGGCTTGACATGTGATTCCTTTCGACGAGTGACTAATCGAAAAAACAGGTTGCAACGTGTCGCTGCCCGGAAACCGACTGGCCAAACGACCGCCGC
Organism: Pirellulales bacterium; assembly: GCA_038205115.1. GTDB lineage: Bacteria > Planctomycetota > Planctomycetia > Pirellulales > JBBRCE01 > JBBRCE01. Next base: position 18,200 of record JBBRCE010000040.1, on the reverse strand, counting down.
AGGGCAATACTGGGGGCAACGAGTAGGCTCTCAAGATAGAATTGCCGGCAAGAAAGTCAACCTGTCTGTGCGGTGCCTACGCGAGGGCTAGCTCGACGTCGGTTCGCCCTGCCGCAGCAGGCGGTATAACATACAACAGATCGGTCGGCGGACTCGTTGCCGGCAGCATTTCACTTCGACCTTCAACCCGACGTATTTTCACGCATGGCGAGTTCGCCCATCATTGCATTGACGTTTCCGGAACCGGACATTGCCCGGCTGACGCTCGACGACCCAAATAAGGGTGCTAACGTGCTGTCGAGCGGCGTGCTGGCCGAACTGGCAACCCACTTAGACACACTGACAGCGCGCCGCGGTCTGGCGGGTCTGGTGATTTGTTCGGGCAAGCCGGGCTCGTTTGTGGTGGGCGCGGACTTGCGGGAATTTGCGACCTCGATTGACGCCCCGGCCGCGCAAACCATCGCCATGGCCACGCACGGTCGGCAACTGTTTCAGCGGCTTTCGCAGTGTCCGTTTGTGACCGTGGCGGCCATCGACGGCCTCTGTTTGGGCGGCGGGGCCGAACTTGCCATTTGGTGCGACCGCCGCGTGATGGCCAACGATGCGACATCGCAATTCGGTTTTCCGGAAGTCAAACTCGGATTGTTCCCTGGCTGGGGCGGCACGGCGCGGGCGTCGCGAATCGTCGGCCTGGCCAACGCCTTGGAATTAGTCACCGCTGGCGAAGCGATCGATGGCCGCGCCGCGGCGGCTATGGGTTTGACCAGCGATATGACCACAGCCGCGCAACTGCCGGCCGCGGCCATTCGTTTGATCCGCGCCGAACAACAGTCCAAAGACTATCTGGCCGATCGACAGCGCTGGAGCCAACCGCTGGCCATTAGCCCGACCGAACTTGGCTTTTTGGGCGCGACCGCCGCCGGCTACATTCAGCAGCAGACCAAAGGGCATTATCCCGCGCCGCTGGCGGCGCTTGAGTTGATGCTTGGCGCGGCCGAGTTGGATCTCGATGCCGCCTGCCAGGCCGAAGCCGAAGCGTTTGCCTCGCTGTTTGGCTCGCCTGTGAATCGCGCGCTGATCCATGTCTTCTTTCTTAGCGATCGTAACAAGAAGGATCCCGGCGTTACGCAGCAGCGCGTGGTTGCCAAACCGATCAAGTCCGTCAGCGTGATTGGCGCCGGCATCATGGGGCAAGGCATTGCGGCGGCAAATCTCAAACGCCGCGTGCCGGTCACGTTGAGCGACGCCGCGCCCGAGGCGCTGGCCAAAGCCGTCGGTTCGGTGCTCGAAGAAGTCGCATACAACAAGGCCACAAAATCGGCCGATGCCGCTAAGGCCTTGCAGTTGGCCACGCTGCTGCATGCCACCGGCAGCGATGCGGAGATCGCCACCGCCGACCTGGTGATCGAAGCGATCGTCGAAAACCCAACGATCAAAACGCAGCTTTATGCGCGGTTGGAATCGCTGCTGCGTCCCGACGCCATTTTGGCCAGCAACACGTCGACCATTCCGATCGCCAAGCTGGCGGCCAATCTGCAACGGCCCGAGCGGTTTTGCGGCATCCACTTTTTCAATCCCGTCCGCCGCATGCCGATCGTCGAAATCATTCGCGGTCCGCAAACCAGCAACGAAACCATCGTCTCGGCGGTGACCTACGCCAAGAGCATCGGCAAGTCGGCGATCGTGGTCAACGACGGGCCTGGATTTTTGGTGAACCGCCTGCTGTTTCCGTACATGAACGAAGCGGTGCAATTGCTGGTTGACGGCGCGGACATGCAGGCCATTGAACGCGCGGCCAAAGAATTTGGCATGCCGATGGGGCCGATTGCCGTTTACGACATGGTTGGCCTGGATACCTCGTTTTACGCCGGCCGCGTCATGTGGGAAGCCTTTCCGGATCGCGTGCTGGCTTCCAACGTGCTGCCCGTATTGATGAAAGCCGGCCGGCTGGGGCAAAAATCCGGCGAGGGCTTTTTCGCTTATGATCCTAAAGACAAAACCGGCCGCGGCAAGCCGGATCCGGCGGTCGATAAACTGCTGTCGCACGTTTTGGCACCCAAACGCAAATTTTCCGGCACGGAGCTCACGCATCGCTTGATTCTGCCGATGCTGCTGGAAGCCACCCGCGTGCTGCAAGAAAAAGTGGTCCGCAGCGTCCGCGACGTCGACCTGGGTTTGATTTACGCAATTGGCTTTCCGCCGTTTCAAGGCGGTCTGTTGTACTGGGCCGATACGCTGGGCGCTCAGACAATTATCGAGATGCTCAAGCCGCTGGAATCGCTCGGCACGCGCTTTCAACCGACGCCGATGTTGCTGGAAATGGCCGCCAACCATCAAAAGTTCTACGACATGGATTGAACGATATTCCCATGAAACAAGCAGTAGTCGTGGATTGCGTGCGAACTCCCATCGGGCGCGCACACAAAGACAAAGGCGCGTTCCGCGATGTGCGATCGGATGATCTGGCCGTTGCGGTCGTACGAGCGCTGGTCCAGCGCACGGGCATCGATCCGGCCGAAATCGAAGACCTGGTGCTCGGAAACACGCAGCAGCAGGGCGAGCAAGGATTCAACGTTGCCCGCAACGTGGGCCTAATGGCGGGGCTGGCGATGGAGACCGCCGGCGCCACGATCAACCGGCTGTGCGGCAGCAGTTTGCAGGCGCTCAATCAGGCTACGCATGCCATTATGGCCGGCTTCGAAGACATGCAAATCGTCGGCGGCTTGGAGCACATGCAGCACATTCCGATGGATCAGGATATCGACATCAACCCCAAGCTGTTTCAACGGACCAGCCAAGGCGCGCTGATGATGGGCGTAACCGCCGAGTTCCTGGCACAGTCTTACGGTATTTCGCGCGAAGCCCAGGACGCCTTTGCCATGCGCAGCCACCACCGCGCGGCCGCGGCACAAGCGTCCGGTGAGTTCGCGGCCGAAATCATTCCCGTTTGGGGCCGCGACGAAACTGGCAATCGCACGCTAGTGCAGGCCGATCAATGCGTCCGTCCCGATTGCAGCCTGGAAGCGCTGGCCGCGCTCAAGCCCGCGTTCATGCCTGGCATGGGCACAGTGACCGCCGGCAACAGCTCGCCGCTCAACGATGGCGCTGCCGCGCTGCTGGTGATGTCCGCCGAACGCGCGCAATCGCTGGGTCTCAAACCGCTGGTGCGGATCGTCAGTACCGCGGTGGTGGGCGTCGAACCGTCGGTGATGGGCACCGGACCGGTGCCGGCCACACGCAAAGCACTCAAACGGGCCGGCGTGGAGTTGAGCGATATCGATCTGATCGAACTCAACGAAGCGTTCGCCGCGCAAGCGCTGGCCTGCATCGGCATGTTGGGGCTCGATCCAGACAAAGTTAACGTCCGCGGCGGCGCCATCGCCATCGGCCATCCGCTGGGCGCAAGCGGCGCACGCATCGCTACCACCCTAATTCACGCCATGCTCGATCGCGGCGCCCGTTACGGACTGGCCACCATGTGCATTGGCGTGGGGCAAGGGATCGCCACGATCTTCGAGCGCCTGCGGTGAACCCCTTGGGTGCCACTGCTGCCGTCGGCAGTGTTGCCGAAAGATCGGAAAAGAACGAGCATTCTTGCACGGAATTTCAAAGTAGCTGACACGAGTTCTCGTTGATTTCAAGGCATTGCCAATCTGCGAAGCGTGCGTTGACCGGATCAATTAACAATTCAGGAAACCATTGTGCCTGAGCCGCTGATTACCAACACACTGGTTTCGCTGTTTAGTCGCCGCGTGGCGGAAAGCGGCGACGCGCCGGCGCTGTGGGTCAAAGCGGCCACCGCGGATCACGCAGGCCAGCGCGCGTACTCCGCGCTGACTTGGAATGAGTTAGGCGAGATGGTTCGTCGCGCGGCCGCCGCACTACACGGGTTTGGCATTCGGCCCGGCGATCGCGTGGCGCAGGTTTCGGAGAATCGGTTGGAGTGGATCGTTCTTGACTTGGCAGTGCATCTGGTTCGCGGTGTGCATGTGGCCATTCACTCGGAGCTTAGCGGTCCGCAAATCGCCTGGCAACTGTGCGACGTCGATGGTCGGCTGGCGCTGGTTTCCGATGCCCAGCAGTTGGCAAAACTCGCGGCCGTGCGCGACCAACTGCCGGCCGATCTGGCCGTGTATTCGTTCGATCCACTTGCATCCGATTCGTCCGTCGCTGCCGAGCAGCACTTGCTCGTCGGCACGTGGTCGGACCTGCTGGCTCGGGCAGATGAAAACCTCGGTTGGCTGATCGAAGACACCGCACAGCGGGCGGTGGGCGCCGACGATTTGGCAACCATTTTGTATTCGTCCGGCACCACCGGCGAACCCAAAGGCGTGATGCTCACGCACGGCAATCTGACATCAAACGCCGCCGGCATGGTGTTGGCGTTTGAGCGCGAAGCGTATGATTTGCGTCTTTCGTGGCTGCCGCTGAGCCACATTTTTGCCCGCACCTGCGATCTCTACGCCTGGCTGGTGCGCGGTTCGGAAATGGCCTTGGCGGAAAGTCGCGAGACCGTGTTGGCCGATTGCGCGCAGGCGCGGCCCACGTATCTGAATGGCGTGCCGTATTTCTTCGATAAGCTTGCCCGTCATTTGCAAACCAGCGGTCAGGCCGACGTGCCGGGCCGCTTACTGGAACTGCTTGGCGGCCGCGTGCGAATTTGCTGCTCGGGCGGCGCATCGCTGGCCGACTCGACCGCCGAGTTTTACCGCCAGCGCGGCGTGCTGTTGGTGCAGGGCTACGGTCTGACGGAATCGTCGCCCGTCATCTCTGTTTCAACGCCGCAAGTCAATCGCCTGGGCACGGTCGGCCAGCCGCTGGCGGGCATAGCTGTTCGCATCGCGCCCGACGGCGAAGTGCTGACGCGCGGCCCGCACGTGATGCCCGGCTACTGGCGGCAACCCGACGCCACGGCCGCTGCCATTTGCGATGGTTGGCTCTCGACCGGCGACCTAGGCGAAATTGATGCCGACGGCTTTTTGAAAATTACTGGCCGCAAGAAAGAGTTGATCGTCACTTCGGCCGGCAAAAACGTCGCGCCAACCATGATTGAAAGCCGACTGTCGGAAGAACCGCTGATCGCGCAGGCGATGATTGTGGGCGAGGGCCGCAGTCACCTCACTGCGCTAATCGTGCCGAATCTCGACGCGTTGCGCGCGGAAATCATCGCCCAGCGAATTTCCGTCATTTCGCCGGCCGACGCGCTGCGGCATCCGCAGGTGCTCGCGCTCTACGCGGCACACATCCAATCACGCCTGTCGGATCTCTCGCACAGCGAGCAAATTGGCCGCTTTACGCTGCTTGATCGGCCATTTTCGCTGGAGCAAGACGAACTCACGCCCACGCTCAAGCTGCGACGCAGCGTGATTGCCGAGCATTTTGCGACTGAAATCGAGCAGATGTATCGAGTAGAATAGAGCATCCGCCCAACCGGCTGCACGTAATTCGTTGCTTCGTATTCGTTGGCGACGCTGCCAGCGTCGGCTGAGTTCGGCCGATCAAAATCGTGCGACCCAATCCAATTCAACGGCGCATTTAACAATCCCAAACCCGATCGTAAATTCCACCGACGCAAGCTGCGTCGGCAACGTGCACCATGCTCCATTTGCTTGATCCCGATCCCGAACCGCTCAAAGCCTGGCTGGCCGAGCGTAGCTTGCCCGCCTATCGCGCGGGGCAAATTCGCAAATGGCTGTTCCAGCGCCGCGCTGAGTCAATCGACGACATGACCGATCTGCCGAAGTCGCTCCGCAGCGAACTGGCCGGCAGCTTTCAGCTTTGGACATCGACCATTGCCCGGCATCAGCGGTCCGATGATGGCACCGAGAAACTGCTGGTGCAACTGGCCGACGGCAACCGCGTGGAGTGCGTGCTGCTGCGCGATGGCATTCGCCGCAGCATCTGCATCAGCACGCAAGTGGGCTGCGGCATGGGCTGCGTGTTTTGTGCCAGCGGACTCGATGGCGTCGAACGTAATCTGACTGCTGGCGAGATCGTCGAGCAGATGTTGCGGCTGTCGCGACTGCTGCCCGAAACCGATCGACTCAGTCACATCGTGGTGATGGGCATTGGCGAACCGCTGGCCAACCTCAACCATTTGCTGCCTGCCTTGGACGAAGCCAGCGATCCCACGGGACTCGGCATCAGCCATCGCCGCATTACCATTTCGACCGTCGGCTTGCCGCCGGCCATCGACCGGCTGAGCGAGCGCAACAGCCAATACCATCTGGCCGTTTCGCTGCATGCCCCGGACGACGAGCTTCGCAATCGATTGGTGCCGGTCAATAAGAACATTGGCATCGAGTCGATCATTGCCGCTGCGGATCGCTATTACGAAGCCTCCGGGCGGCGGTTGACCTTCGAATACGTGCTGCTGGGGCATTTGAACGACGGGCCCGAACATGCCCGCAAACTGGCGGCAATTCTCCGGGGCCGCCCTGCCCTGCTGAACGTGATTCCGTACAATCCGGTGGCCGGGCTGCCGTACGAAACGCCGTCCCGCAAATCGCGCGAGCGATTTGTCGAAATCCTCACTCAGGCCGGCATCAACATTCAAATTCGCGAGCGTAAAGGCGACCAGATCGAAGCCGCCTGCGGCCAGCTTCGCCGCATTACCCCGCCGCAACAAGTGGTAACACTTGGGTCGTAACTTCGGTTGCCGCATGTGGGCTGGCAGCACGAGCAGAACGGCGACCCGTGGGCGTTGGCTGGCTGTGCCGCGCGAATTTGGTTCAGTCGCGGAATACACTGGGCAAACCGCTACACGCCTTGCCTGTGCTGATGCAATTGCGGGTATTTCAACGGTTTTTTTCGCAAAATACGTTGCAGTCTGCGCGAACGTCAAGTAGAATCACCGTTTGGCGACTTTCTCGTGGCGATTCGGTGCAATGCACCGCAGGCCACCGAGTTGCCTGTCGATGAACTGCTGTTCGTGTCCCAACCGCGACGTCCCCTCAGAGTTTAAAGCCATGGAATCATTGCTTCAGCTATCTCGTTCCAGGTTCATTTTCAGTTTCGACCGCCGCCGATTTGCCCGCAAAATTGCCATCGGCATCACGACCGCTGCGATTTTTGCCCTGCAGTTTGCACCGCTCGCGCAGGCGACTACTTATTATTGGGATACCAACGGCACCGTAGCTGGTTTCGGAACGGCGGGGGGAACATGGGCCGCGCCTACCGTAGGAACTGCCACCCAAGGTTGGAGCACGGACACAACGGGGGTGGCGGCCACAGGGGCGAGCATCACCACTGGCACGGCCGACGGCGAGAATTTCGGCACCAACACAGCTGGGCAGGGACTCGCTACGGGCACGATCACGGTCAGTGGCACCGTGGCGGGGGGCAATATGACATTTGGGTCGCAATCGGGCGTCATCACGCTCTCGGGCGGGACGATCAGCTTGGGAAACAGCATTATTACCGTCAACAACGCCTCGGACATTATCAGTTCAGTGCTTGGTGGTGGTGCCACAAATGCTTTAGCCAAGGCGGGCACTGGAACTCTCATTCTTACAGGAGTCAACACCCGGACGAATACGTTCAACATCAATGCTGGCACCGTGCAGATCGGCAACGCCGGGACGGTAGGATCTTTGGCTACAGGGCAGGCTATCGTCTTGACAATAGCCAGTTCTACCCTCGCCTTTAACCGCACCAACACGGTTACTCAGGGGACGGATTTTAGCACCGCAGCCATCACGGGCCTTGGCGGGATCACGCAGAGCGGCAGCGGCAACCTGGTCCTTAATGCGGCGAACACCTACACTGGCACGACCGCGATCAGCGCCGGCACGCTCACGAACGGCAGCGCCACCACCTTTACCAACAAGGGTGCGCTTTCCATGTCCGGCACGTCGTTTTTTGATCTCGGCGGATTTAACGCGACCTTTACTACGGTTGCCAGCGTGGCGGGGAATACGATCACGAACAGCAGCAGCAGCGTAGCGGCCTCGGGCGCGACCACAGCGGGCACACCCACCGGCGTCCTTGTTGATGCCCTGACCTTCTCAACCGCTGGGCAAACCATTGCGGCTAAGATCACCGACGGTGCGACCCGCAAAACCCAGATCATCATCAACAACGCCAACTCCGCCACCAACCTCGGGGGAATTACCAACACCACCAACACCTTCACCGGCGGCCTAGTGCTGGCCAATAATGCCTCAGGCACACGGCTCCGCATAACTTCTTTGATATCCGGCACGCCATTCGGAACCGGCCCGATCATCATCGGCACTGTTGCTACGGACAAAGCGCAAATTTTGATGGATACCGTGACGAATAACACACTCTCCAACAACATCGTCATCAACACCGCATTGGGCACTGATGCCACGGGGGCGCTCAGGATCGACACGACAGGCAACATCCTCTCCGGCACCATTACCGCCAACGCCGCCGCCGCCTTCAATGTGGTGGGATCCGTGAGCGTGAACGGGGTGATTTCCGGTGCGGGAGGTCTCACTAAGACTACTGGTGCTGGCACCGTGACCCTCACCAACGCGAACAATTACAGCGGAACAACAACGATCCAGGACAATGGCGGCATCCTCTCCGTCACCAACTCCGGCGGCTTGGGCACCAGTTCGGTAACGATCGGAAGCGGCACCGGCAATACGGTCGGCGGCACGCTCCGGCTCTCGAATAACATTGCGATCACGGGCACGGCGACGATCAATGCCGCGTAGTCCCGCACTCAAATCAGCGGTGGCGGCTTTGCCCACATTGAAAACTTGTCGGGCAACAATTCTCTCACCGCCAATCTCACCATTGGCGGAGGTGGCGGGGCAGGCTTCAATATTCTCTCAACCGCTGGCACTTTGACCCTGTCGGGATCCCTGAAGAATAACTCCGGACTCGGACGCCAATTCACGTTCTCGGGTGCGGGCTCCACGATCGTGTCGGGGATTGTCGCCGACGGGCTGACGGGCACGAATACGACCGCCCTCACCCAAGCCGGACCTGGCATCACGACCCTGACCAACGTGAACACCTACACTGGACAGACCACCATCAGCGGGGGCACGCTCTCCCTGGGCGATGGCACCGCCACTCATGACGGCACGATCGCCAGCACCTCCGGCATCACGGACAACGGCACGCTGATCTACAACCGCTTCGGCAATCTTTCCTCCGGCTTGGCCATTACGGGCACGGGCGGGGTGACCAAGCAGGGCAACGGCACACAAGCCCTGACCGGCACGAGCGACTACTCTGGAGCCACGCTCGTCAGCGCGGGCACCCTGCGGGTGGACGGGAGCCTCACCGGCACCAGCGGGACCACGGTCAGTTCCGGGGCGACTTTGACCGGCATCGGCTCCGTGAGCAACACCGTCACGGTAGCCACTGGCAGCGCGGTCCTCACGGGCGGCGACGGCACGAGCGGCACACTCACTCTCGGTGCCCTGACCTTCAATGGCACTGGCACCATCAATGTCGGCTTCTTGGGTAACTACACCAGCGCGGCTGCCATCAGCACCGGCGCCCTGACCATCGGCACCCCCGGAATTGGCGCGATCACCCTCAACCTGAGCACCGTTTCACCGGGCAGCACTGGCCTTTATCACCTGATTCAAGCAACCTCCGGCCTTAATACCACCGACTATACTCTCGGGACACAGCCCAATCGCACGACCGCCTCGTTGCAGGTTAATGGCAATTTCCTTGATTACAATATCACTGCCATATCGTTTCCGATCTGGACTGGTGCCCTGAGCAGCGAGTGGAGCACCAACACCCTCGCGCTCCCCAAGAACTGGACGCTGTCCGGCGGCGGCGGCCCCACGGATTACATTCAGAACGACTCCGTGCTCTTCGGTGACACCGCCACGACCTTCACTGTGAACATCGGTAACGGGAATGTGTCACCGGCCTCGGTGACCTTCAGCAACAACACTAATAACTACACGCTGCAAGGGATCAACGGCATCTCGGGGATCACGGGCTTGACCATGAACGGCACCGGCACCGTGACTATCGCCAATGCCAACACCTACACCGGAGCCACTTCGATTAGTTCCGGCACAGTTAACCTGACTGGTTCGCTGACCGGCACAGCGATCACGGTGAGTGGCAACGGGGTGCTTGCGGAAAGCTCCACGGGAGTGATTGGCGGCTCGACCGGGCTGACTCTTTCCGGTTCCGGAACCAGCACCCTATCCGGCGTCAACACCTACACGGGGGTGACGACGATCAACAACGGGGCTACCCTCCAGCTCGGGAATGGCACCGCCAGCAATGATGGCACGATCGCCAGCACCTCCGGCATCACCGACAACGGCACCCTGGTTTACAACCGCAACGGCAGTCTCTCCTCGAGCGTGGTCATCAGCGGTACGGGATCGGTGACCAAGCTGGGTGCGGGCACGCAGACCCTCTCCGGCGCGAACATCTACAGCGGCGGCACCACGATCACCACCGGCACCCTCGCTGCGGCGTCAGCCGGCGCGCTCGGCACCGGCAATATCACCGACAATGCCACGCTGAATCTCACGGCCGGCGCGGTCACCTACACCGGTCTCTCGAATACCGGTGCTGGCGCGCTGAGCGGCAACGGGATTGTCAACGTCACCCTGAGCACCGGCGCCAACACCACCATCCTCAACGGCAACTACTCCAGCTTCACAGGAACTTGGAATATCGGCGTAGGCGCAGCCGCTGGTGCGGGCAAGGTGCAGATGAACGGGCTCGACAACGCAGCTGCCACGATCAACGTGCTGGCCAACGGCACGGACTATGTTACCACCGGCACGCACAACGCCTCTATTTTTCTAAACGGCGGCGACACTGGCGAATCGCTCGGGCAGCTTCGGCTGGAGAGTGGTGCGGAGTGGGCCGGTCCCGTGACCCTCGCCAGTGCCATCACCGGCGCCGGCGACGCCTTCGTTGGCAGCAATTCCGGCACGGGCACGATCAGCGGCCAAATCACGCAATCCGGGACCCAGACGCTTTCCAAGGGTGGCAGCGGCACCATCATCCTGACCAACTCCACGAACAACTACACCGGTGGCACCAACGTCATCAACGGCGTTCTGGCAGCAAAAGGTGCCGTCGGAGTGCTCCCCGTTGGCGCGGTGACTTTGGGTGCTACGGGCACGATACAGATCCTCAATGACGCCTCGGGCACCATCGCTCAGGGCAACGCCATCACGTTTTCCGCCGCAAGCACGACGGGCGGCATCGCCGTCGGCAACGCTGGCGGTGCCACCACGGGCAGCACCGTGGCCTTCGGCGCGCTTAATAATGGAACCACGGGCAACGCTTTCACCAGCACGATCAACTTCACAGGGGCCAACGGCTACCTTCAGACCTACACCTCGTTAGGTCTCTCGGGTTTAAGTGGGGGTGGCACCACGCTGAACCCCACCACCACCTCGGTGACCATTCTCGGCAATGTGACGAATCAGGAGTCGGGCACGCTGACAGCCCACTTTGATACTCTTACCCTCAGCGGCACCTCGACGGGCAATGCCATCAACGGCATCATCTCCGATGCTGCGGGTTCCCCTACCGTGGGCAATGGCGACACCCGCATCGCCAAGAGCGGCACCAGCACTTGGACGTTCGCCGGGCCAAATACCTACATCGGGACAACCATCTTGACAGGAGGCATTCTGTCCATCACGAACGGCAGCGCGCTCGGTTCGACAACGTCCGGCACTACGCAGTCCGGAGCGAGTGAACTGCGGATCTCCGGCGGCATTACCACGCTTGCGGAGGCCCTTACCATCAACGGTGGAGGCATCAACAATGCAGGGGCTTTGCGCAACTTTTCGGACGACAACACCTATGCCGGAACCGTCACGCTGGCGGGGCAGTCGCGGATCAATTCCGACAGCGGCACGCTCACCCTCAGTAATGCCACAGCGGTCAGTGCTACCAACCAGAACCTTGTCGTGGGCGGCAACGGCAACATCACCATATCCGGAGCTATTGTCACCGGCTCCGGCTTCAACGCCTACGACGGCGCGGGCACGCTGACCCTCTCGGGCGCGAACACCTACACGGGAGCGACGAGTGTCACTACTGGCACAATCTCAATATCTGGTGCCAACGGCACGGCAGCCACCAGCGCCAGCTATGGCATCGGCTCAGGGGGAACCCTCCTGCTCGCTAATACCTCCCTTGCCAACAACTCCGACCGGCTGAAGGATACGGGTGTCGTCACGATGACCGGCGGCACGTTCAATTTCTCGAACAACGGCGGCGCGGTCAACTACAGTGAGACCACGGGCGCGCTCACCATCTCCTCTGGCACTAATACGGTTTCCGCCAGCCAGGCAAGCCCCGGTCAGACCTCCGCGCTCACCTTCGCCTCCCTCACGCGCACAGGCGGCACCGTCAACTTCAGCGGCACGGGACTGGGCGTGGATACCCGCAACGAGATCCTCTTTACGACGGCACCGACCTTGACTGGCGGGGCGATCGGAGCTTGGGCCACCTACAACGGCGCAGGGCTTGCCGGCTATGACAACACGCTTGGCGTGATCGCCTACACCTACTCGGGGCTCACTGATGTGCAACGCCTCACGCCGGGAACCATTGCCAACGACTCCACGGCCAATGTGCGCATCATCGAAGGGAGCGGTGCCCCCGGCAACATCACCCTTGCTGCCACCACCACCATCATCAACACTCTCGATCAAAGCACTTTCGGTGGCACCAGCGCGGCGACGATTGACGCTGCGGGCAAGACTCTGGCCACCAATGGCATTCTGGTGGACAACGGCGCCGGAGCACTGACCATCGGCACGAGTGTCAACAGTGGCACGCTGCAAACCGCCACCTCCGGCGGCGATCTGATCCTGAACAATTACAGCGCCAATGCCCTGACGATCAACTCCGTCATCGCCAATAACACCACTGCCTCAACGGTGACCTTAAACGGCACCGGCACCGTAGTTCTCGCTGGCACGAATACCTACACCGGCGCGACGTCCGTCAACGGCGGCTCCCTGAGCCTGACGGGTTCGCTGACGGGTTCCAATATTTCCACCAGCGGCACGGCCGTATTCAACGAGTCCGCGTCCGGTTCGATCGGAGGCACCGGAACCACCTTCACCCAGGGCAGTTCTGGAACATCCATCCTCTCCGGCTCGAACACCTACACCGGAGCGACGAACATCAGCGCAGGCACCTTGCGGGCGGGAAGCGCTACGGCATTTAACAGCACGAGCCTTCTGGTCATGACTGGCACCTCCACTTTGGATCTGAATGGCTTCAATGCGGCCTTCACGGGAAGCTCGACGGGAGTCGCGACCGCGACGATTACGGATAATTCCGCCGGGGCCGGAACCAGCACCATCACTCTCGCCAATGAAGGCGGTACGTTTGCCGGTTTGATCACCAACGGGGCAACCAGGAGTGTGGCGGTAGCCGTAAGCAATGGAAACGTCACCTTCAACTTGACCAATGCCAGCAACACCTTCTCGGGCGGATTGACGCTGCTCGACAACGCTGGCGGCACCCGTATGGCAATCGGCACTGCAATCACCACAACGGGATCTCCCGGAGCTATTACGAGCAGTAATTTTGGCACGGGAGCCATCACCATCGGTCAGGCCGTCACGGACAAGGCCGGGATCTATTTCACGCTAGCCAACAACACCCTGGCGAATGCCATCGTCTTCAACACCGCGCTCGGAACGGACCGCGCCGGCATTCGATCGGATGTCACCGGTATCACGCTCTCTGGAAAGATCACCGCGAATCTCGCGGATGCCACGTTCAGCACCAATGGCACTGCTTCGTTCAACCTGACGGGTCAGGTCACGGGAGCCAAAGGCCTGACACTCGACAACAGTTTTGGCACGACGCTCACGGTCACGCTTAACAACGCGACGGCCAACGGGAACAACTACCAGGGGGCGACCAATATTGCCGGCACGAAAGGCGTTCTCTCGCTGGGTGCGGCAGATCAGATTCCCAATGGCACGAGCGCAGGCGTCGTGACGAACAACGGCAAGTTGAATCTGAACGGCTTCAATGAAACCATCAACGGCCTGAACGGCAACGGAACGCTTGACGGAGTGAGCGGTACGCCGACTTTCACCGTCGGTGACAATAACGCGAATGCGAGCTTCTCTGGCGTCATCAAAAACACCGCCGGCACGCTCGCTCTCACCAAGATCGGCAGTGGCACACAAATTCTCGGCGCGAACACCTATTCCGGCCTCACGACGGTAAGCGGCGGCACCTTGACCGTGACCGGCAGCTCAAATGTGGGCGGACTCACGATCGCCAACGGCACCACGTTCAACTACAACCCCATTGCCGCTGGGACCTTGAGTCTGGGCAGCGGCGCGTTGACCTTCAACGGCAGCAGCAGCACCATCGGCACGGCTGTAGGCGGGACGGCCAGCCAGTCGGTCATCGCCACCACCGGCGCAGCTACGGTCAACGGGACCGTCACGGTGAATGTTTACGGCATAACCGGCGTCGCCCCGACCGCCGGCGTCAACAACCTGATCACCGCCGCCAGCGGCCTCGGCTCCGGCTTTACGCTGGGGAACGTGTTTAACGCGAGCAATTTCACCGTCTCCGGATTCACCCAATCGGCCACCGCAGTGAGCCTGACGGTCACCCCACAGGCCGCCCTGACCAGCGAATATTGGGTTGGTGGCTTCAGCGGTAATCAGTGGGCCGCCTCCAATGGCAGCACGCTCAGTAACTGGGCGGGGCCAAACTCCGGCGACCCGGTCACCTCGCTCACCCCCGGCACCGGCACGACGGTCAACTTCTCCGCCACCAGCCCCAACACTCCAACCGGCCAGGGAAGCATGACGTTGGGAGCCAACATGTCCATCCTTGGGCTGGTTAGCGGCGACACCAATGCCGTCACCCTCAATAACGACGGCTTCACCCTCACCCTCGGCAACGGCGGCATCACCTTGAACAGCGGTGCGGGCGCGGTCACCCTCAACCCCGGTGTCATCTTTGGCGCAGCCCAGACTTGGACCAACAACAGCGCCAATTCCCTCACGATATCCGGCGTAGTATCCGGCAGCACGACCCTGACCACGGCCGGCACGGGCACTGTGGTTCTCTCCGGAGTGAACACCTACACTGGCAACACGGTCATCAGTGCAGGCACGCTCCAAATCGACGGCTCAGGCTCGCTCGGCAGCGGTTCCTACAACGGCACCATCGCCAACGCCGGCACCCTGACCTACAATAGTTCCGCCACTCAAACCCTCAGCGGTGCGATCTCCGGCGCGGGCACACTGAACAAGTCCGGCTCCGGCACCCTGACCCTCAGCAGTGGGACGACCGCCTACACCGGCGCGACCAGCCTGACCAACGGAACGCTGGTGCTGGTCAATACCTCTGGGTTCGCGTCGGCAGTGACCGTCAACCCCGGCACGACGCTTCAGATGAGCCCCACCGGCAACAACTCCATGAATAGCCCTGGTGACGTCTCGCTTCTCGGCACCCTGACTTACGCTCCCACGGGCAACTCCTTTCAGGTGTTCGGCACGGCCGCCGGTAACAAAATTGTTACCGTCAGCGGCGGGTCTTCCGTCATCAATATCTCGCCCGCTGGAACCTTCGCGGCAAGTAATGGGGGTCTCTACCTTGATGGTGGCCTTCAGGGCAGCTCGGCGTTGACAGTCAACGCCACAAAAAACGGCTTTGGACTGGTTCTTCGCACCGCAGGCACCACCTATAGCGGCGAGCTGACCGTCAACGGTAATGCCAGCACCACCCCGGGCACGGGCAGTGGCCTGGTCATCGGCGCCTCAGCCGGCCCCAGCACCCCCAACTTGTCCAGCGCCAGCCTGACGATCAACGGCACGCTCGAGCTGGGAAACCTCAACACCGGAATGGGCTGGGCGAGCGGCGCGGTCTCCGGCACCAGCGTCTCCATTGATGCACTGAATGGCTCGGGCGTAGTCGTCGCCAACATGGCCACCGCCGGAAACACGCGGACACTCATCGTTGGCAGCAACAACGGCACGGGCACCTTCTCGGGAGTCATCGCCAACGGCACTAACAGCACCCTCAGCTTCACCGAGGCAGGCACCGGCACGGAGAGCCTTACCGGCACGAACACCTACACGGGCGTCACCACGGTTAATAGCGTGGCAACTCTGCAACTCGGCGATGGCACGACCGGACACGACGGGACGATTGCCAGCACCTCAGGCATTACCGATAACGGAACGCTGATCTATAACCGTTTCGGCGCCCTCTCAACGGATCGAATGATCAGCGGCACCGGTGCCGTAACGATCAGCGGGCCTGGCTCGCAGACCTTGACTGGGGCGAACAGCTACAGCGGCGTCACCACGATCAACAGTGGTGCCACTCTGCGGCTCGGCGACGGCACATCGGGCCACGACGGCACGATTACCAGCTCCTCCGGCATCACCAACAACGGCACCTTGATTTACAACCGCTTCGGCAGTCTGTCGTCGAGCGTGGTAATCGGCGGCACGGGCACGGTCATCAAATCCGGCGCTGGCACGCAAACTCTCAGCGGCATCAACACCTATACCGGCGTCACCTCCATTCAAGCCGGCACGTTGGCCTTGGATAGCACAGGTTCGATCAACAACTCGTCGCTGGTTGATGTTTCGCCCGGCGCAACGTTCGACGTTTCGGCCGTCAGTGGTTACGCCTTGGCACAAACGCTATCCGCCAAGGGCGCAGGCACCGCCAATGTCCTCGGGGCCGTCAACGCCGGGGCACATACCTTGGATCTCAAGGATGGCATCAATATCGGCACACTGGCTTTGAGCAGCGACTTGAATCTTAACGGCGCTACGCTCACGTTCGACCTCTCTGCTACCACCAGCGATCTGATCGCCTTGACCGGTGCCGCCACGCTGGCCGGCACTAACACGATTAGCGTCGCGCCGTTAACGGCCGCCACGACTTTGGCTGTTGGCTCGCATGCTTACACCTTGGTCACCGCCGGCAGCGGCTTGGTCAGCAGCAACTTCGCGTTGAGCAGTTCGTCCGTGACGCTGAATTCCACCACCTACAATTTCAGCCTCTCTGGCGACGCTACGCATGAGTACCTGGATGTTTCGGCGGTTTCGGCCGCCGTAAACGGCATCTGGAACGTTAACGCCTCGGGCTCGTGGAACACGTCCAGCAATTGGTCAGGCGGCGTGCCAGGGCTGAGCGGCAGTTCGGCTGGCAACGACACGGCCACGTTCGGAGCGGCAGCGACGACTGTCAATCCGGTCGTCACGCTCGATGGCGTTTCTCCCGTGCTGAAAGGCATTACGTTCAACAACGCAGCCCACAGCTATACCATCGCGCAAGGCACCGGTGGTTCGCTCACGCTCAATGGCGGCGCATCGCCGTCGACGATCGATGTCACCAATGGCAGCCACACGATCAGCGCTCCATTGAGCTTGGCTACCAACACCAACATCACTCTGGCCAACGCCGGCAGCCTGACATTGTCCGGCGCGCAAGCTTGGTCCGGTCACAATGTGGCCGTCAGCGGCGCTGGCACCGTGACCATCTCCGGCACGCAGACGAATACCAGCCCCGCTACTTTCACCGTGAACACGGGCGTCACCGCCAACATCAATACCAACTCCGGCGCGGGGCTGTCGCTGGTCAACAGCGGCACGACGAATTTGAAATCGTCGCAAAACCTCGGTGGTGTGACCATCAACAGCGGCGCGCATACCAATATCACTACCAACACTGCGCTGCCAGTTGCAACGGGACCAAGCGTGGTGGTTACGCCAACCCTCACGATCGCTAGCCATGTGGTCAGCGGCAACACGGTCTGGGACGGATATTTGGACTTGGCCAACAACAAATTGGTTGTACAAACCGGCGGACTCAGCGGCACGGCGTTGCAAGACGCGGTCAAGCAGGTGGCCAGTCAAGTCAAGTCGGGCTACAACCTGGCTAACGGTTCCAGCACATTGTGGATGGGCACCGGCATCGGCAGTTCCTCCGCCGCGGCCGACACGCGCCGCATCGTCGGTCTGGCGGTCTTCCAAAACAACACCAAGTCGTTCGGCTCGCTCGACGGCACGGTTAGCGACGGCACCGGCAACGCGTTCATCACCAGCTTCGGCACAGCGACTGTGGCCAAGAACGACACACTGGTGAAGTTCACCTACTTCGGCGACACCGATCTCGACGGCGTGATCACTGCTGGCGACTACGCCAACATCGATTTGGCGTTCGCTCACCAACAAACGCTCGGTCCACAAACCGGTTGGGCGAAC
>JBBRCE010000039.1:0-48337 GCA_038205115.1 Pirellulales bacterium | reverse complement strand
GAGTTAATCCGTGCATGTCAAGACTAGGATAAGGTTCTTCGCGTAGCCTCGAATTAAGCCACATCCTCCACCGCTTGTGTGAGCCCCCGTCAATTTCTTTGAGTTTCAGCCTTGCGACCATACTCCCCAGGCGGAGCACTTAACACTTTCGCTACGGCTGGAAGGCTATGAGGGGCCCTCCAACCAAGTGCTCATCGTTTACGGCTAGGACTACCGGGGTATCTAATCCCGTTTGCTACCCTAGCTTTCGTGCATCAGCGTCAGAAGAGACCCAGTAAGCCGCTTTCGCCACCGGTGTTCCTGAGGATATCAACGCATTTCACCGCTCCACCCTCAGTTCCGCTTACCTCTGTCTCCCTCGAGCACGGTAGTTTTGAACGCAGTTCCTCAGTTAAGCTGAGGTATTTCACGCCCAACTTTCCGCACAGCCTACGCACCCTTTAAGCCCAGTAATTCCGAATAACGCTCGTACGGTTCGTCTTACCGCGGCTGCTGGCACGAACTTAGCCCGTACTTCCTCTGCGAATAGGTCAAACCTCGTTCTTCACGAAGCCTTCCTCCCCACTGACAGTGGTTTACAACCCGAAGGCCTTCATCCCACACGCGGCGTCGCTCGGTCAGGCTTTCGCCCATTGCCGAAGATCCTCGACTGCAGCCACCCGTAGGTGTCTGGGCAGTGTCTCAGTCCCAATGACGCAGGTCGTGCTCTCACACCTGCTACCCATCGAAGCCTTGGTAGGCCATTACCCTACCAACTAGCTAATAGGATGCAGACTCATCCCCAGGTGGAATCACACCTTTGATCCGGAGATATTATTCGGTATTACCTGCAGTTTCCCGCAGCTATCCCGAACCTGAGGGTAGATGATCTACATATTACTGTCCCTTTCGCCGCTGGATATTGCTATCCCGCTCGACTTGCATGCCTAATCCACGCCGCCAGCGTTCATTCTGAGCCAGAATCAAACCCTTCAATTGATTTAAGCTTCAACCACCGCTGCCCACAAACCAGAAACTTGCGTTTCCAATCTGCTTCCAACGATGGAAATTATCAGCCGTTGATCAAACCGAAATTGGTTCAATTTAAAAATTTGCGTCGCCCTGACAGCTTGTTACGGCTACCAGAACAACGACTGTTACTCAAACAGTCTTGCGCTTGGCCAAAACAAAAAGAAATCAAACTGCTAAATTGTCAAAGATCAAACCAGATGCAATCGCAACAGGCCACCTTGTATCGGCTAGCCCTGAACGCTGCGATCGCTTTTAAATCGACAAAGCGCGATCCCGTTAATTACACGGAACACCGCCAGGCCGATGATCTTCTCTAAACGGCGTTCCGTTTAGAGAATAAAAAACCCCGGATGAAGCAGCTCCAACTTGCGAGCTGATTTGCTCCAGGGATAACCATCTTAGCCGCAGACGTTTGAATGTCAACGGCCGGAAGGAAAAATTTCACCACTAATTTTTAGCGGCCACTTTTCCTTCCCCGCGAAATCACTCCCCTGCTTGTTTGGCTCAGGCTTGAGCCATGTCAGCAACTCATGTGCTTCGCGTCCAGGTAATATGCCAAAACTCGGCTTCGGCTTCAAGGGGTCCAGCGAAAAAATTCTTCGCTCGTCGTCCTTCGCCTGCGCCGCAAACTCGACGTTCACAAAAAACCGCGTGAAACACTGTGGCAAACACGCCTCACCGCGTCGCAAAAAGGAATCGAAAATTAATCCCAGTCGCGACAAACCATTGCGTCCGAGCATTCAATATCGGTCATCGACACGGCGTTGGCCAGCAAAAATCGCGAGTAAGTATGTACGCACCTTTTTAGCCGCGCCAGCAGTTCAATCTTGGCAAGCACTTCGACAATTTCGCAGGCCTTACTTGCTTGCATCGCGCACGTTCGCTTTGCACAATGAACGCTCGCTGATCCGCTTCGAAAATTTCGCTCGCATTTGGTTCTTTTGCAATGCTCGCCAAGCTCCGTACGTTTTCGCTGGTGGGCATCGAAGCGTTGCCGGTGGAGGTGGAAGTTGACGTTTCGCCCGGCGCGCTGCCCAAAACTGTGCTGGTGGGCTTGCCGGAAGCGGCCGTCAAAGAGAGCACGCATCGCGTTGAACGCGCGATGGTCAACTCCGGTTTCATGCGGCCGCAAGACCGGATCGTCATCAATCTGGCGCCGGCCGAACTGCCCAAGCAAGCCGCGTCGTTCGATTTGCCCATCTCGCTGGGCATTCTGGCCGGTAGCGGACAACTGACGTCTGAAAAGTTCGAGCAATACGCGGTTGTTGGCGAACTGGCGCTCGAGGGCGCCACTCGCGCCACGCGCGGTGCGCTGTCGATTGCCCTCGCCGCGTCCAAGCAACCCGGCTTGCGTGGGCTGGTGGTGCCAACACTCAGCGCGGCCGAAGCGGCCGTGGTCGAAGGGCTGGAAGTCATCGCCGTGAGCAGTTTGTCGCAGGCCGCCGCGTTCTTCAGCGGCGAACTTGAGATCGAGCCTACGCCGCCAAAAATCGATCAGTGGTTCAACCAATACGCCAGTTACGAAGTCGATTTCTCCGATGTCCGCGGCCAAGAGATGGCCAAGCGCGCGCTAACCATTGCCGCGGCCGGCAAACACAACTTGCTGATGCTCGGTCCGCCTGGCTCCGGCAAGACGATGCTCGCCAAACGCGTGCCGACGATTCTTCCGGATCTGACGTCGGTGGAATCGATCGAAACCACGCGGATTTATTCGGCGATGGGCCTGCTCAAAGCGGGTCAGCCGCTGCTGGCTACGCGACCGTTCCGCTGCCCACATCACACCATCAGCGACGCCGGATTGGTAGGCGGCGGCAGCACGCCCGCGCCGGGCGAAATTTCGCTGGCGCACAACGGCGTGCTGTTTCTCGACGAGCTGCCGGAGTTCAATCGTCGCACGCTGGAGGTCATGCGTCAGCCGCTGGAAGACGGCACAGTGACGATTGCGCGAGCGCTGACCAGCACCACGTTTCCGGCGAACTTCATGCTGATTGCCGCGCTCAATCCCTGCCCTTGCGGTTATCGCAACGATCCGCGTCGCGATTGCCACTGCACGCCGATGCAGATCGAGCGCTACATGGGCAAGATTTCCGGCCCGCTGGTGGATCGAATCGATATTCACATCGAAGTCCCGGCGGTGCCGTTCAAAGAACTTTCCAGTACGACCGGCGGCACATCGAGCGCCAACATGCGCGAGGCAGTGGTGGTTGCCCGACAGATGCAAAAGGCGCGGTTCGCCGGCACGGCCACGCGGCTGAACGGGCAGATGTCGCACCGGCAGATTCGCGCGTTTTGTCAGCTCGACAAAGCCGGTCAACAACTGCTGCAAGCCACGATGACCGAGCTTGGTCTTTCCGCCCGCGCGCACGACAAAATCTTGCGAGTCTCGCGGACCATCGCCGATCTGGAGCAATCCGAAAACATCTTGCCGATGCACGTCAGCGAAGCCATCAACTATCGGATGCTCGACCGGCAGATGTGGACGTAGTGGCCGCTGATGCGTTGATCGAATAACTTTTCACTGCAGGAATTGTCATGAACACGCTCACTTCCAAACAGCAGCAACTGCGGAAGCTCAAAACGCAGGTTGGTTTCATTGCCGCGCTGGATCAGAGCGGCGGCAGCACGCCCGGCGCGCTGCGGTCGTACGGAATTCCGGATAATGCCTGGAGCGGCGAAGAACAGATGTACGCGGCCGTGCATCAAATGCGAACGCGGATCATCACCAGCCCCAGCTTCAACGGCGACCGCGTGTTCGCGGCGATCTTGTTCGAAAACACCATGGATCGCCAGATCGACGGCCTGCCGACCGCCGATTACCTCTGGAATGTCAAACGCGTGGTGCCGCTGCTGAAAATCGATCAGGGGCTGGCCGCCGAACAAGCGGGCGTGCAACTCATGAAGCCCATGCCGGCGCTGGCCGCGCTGCTGGAAAAAGCCAATGCCAAACGGATTTTCGGCACCAAGATGCGATCGGTGATTAAACAGGCAAGCGCGGACGGCATTGCCGCCGTTGTCAAGCAGCAGTTCGAAGTGGCCGCGCAAATTCTGGCCGCCGGTTTGCTGCCGATCATCGAGCCAGAAATCGACATCCATTGCCCTGATAAAGCGCAGGCCGAATCGCTGCTGAAAGCGGCGATCACGGAGCGTTTGTCGCAACTGCCCATTGAACAGTCGGTGATGCTCAAGTTGACGCTGCCCGAACAGGCGGATTTTTATGCCGAACTGACGCACCATCCGCGGGTGTTGAAGGTGGTGGCGCTTTCCGGCGGTTACTCGCGCGATGAGGCCGACGCCCGGCTGCGCGAAAATCACGGCGTGGTGGCCAGCTTTTCGCGGGCGCTGGTGGAAGGTCTTTCGGCCCAGCAGTCGGACGACGAGTACAATGGCCTGCTCGACGCGGCGATTCAAAGCATCTTTTTAGCCAGTTGCACGTGAGACGATTGCCGCACGCTGGAACTTGATTGCGAGGGCACGATGCCGAGAAACCGTCGCCGATTGAACTTGCTGTTTTTCGCCGCGATTGCCGGCAGTATGCTGGCGGGCTGCAGCGGCCAACGCGCGATTCCGCAGGATGCGGCCCAGCGGAAACAACTCGCGGACCAGGCATTTCAAGACGGCAATGCGGCGATGGATCTCGGCAACTTCGACGCCGCAATCGCCGGCTACAGCGAGGCCCTGCGGATGGATGTGAATCGGGCCGACGCCTACCTGTTTCAGGCGCTGGCTTACGACGCACAAGGCAACTGGGCAAAAGAAATCGACGATTGCACGCAGGCGATCAAGCTCGAACCGAATCGCGCGAGCGCGTTTTATCATCGCGCATTAGCTTACGGCCACCAAGGCAAATGGGACCAGCAAATTGCCGACTGCAGTACGAGTATTGCGCTGAACGCCGACCAGGCCGACGCGTTCTCGCATCGCGGCTTTGCGTACGGCAAGCTCAACCAGCACGATAAGGCCGTGGCCGATTGCAGCGAAGCCATTCGCATCGACCCGAAAAACGCGGTGGCGTATTTCAATCGCGGGATTGCGCTGGAAAAGCTGGGCCAAGCAGCCGAATCGAAACGCGACTTTGCCCAGGCGCAAGAGTTGGGTTTTAAACGTTGAGCCCTGCGCGAAATCAACGGGACGAGGCGGATCGACATCGCTCCACGCTGAGCCCTACGGCATCGCTTGATCCAAGTGCCGTAACGAATCGCTGTGGCGCAGAATTCCTCTGGATTTGCGATCAGATCTTACTCGTCATCAACACCTGCGCCAACCAATTCGCCCGCACTCGATTCAATTTCGAGCCGTTTTTGTCTGCTGACCCATCGCTCCTTTTCGGCCGTACTGCCCGCGAGCTTTTGTTCGGTTGCCAAGGTCTCTCGATACTCCTTGGCCGCGGCGGTCATTGTCCAAGAAACTCCATTTAGCCCGAGATTCTCGATTTCTTTGCGGACTTCCACCGTCGAGACGCGGAAAAACTCTTTGCGATGGTTAACTTTATTGACTTGCTGGAGCGTGAAGTGCTCGTGAAGTTTTTTTTCTAGTTCCGGTGCATTCTCGCTCAAGATCATCGCGTGTACGTCAAAGCCGAACGGTACGCTTGCCCCGCCAAGTTCGTTGACTCGGTCATGCGGATCCCAGCGGCGAGTCAGGCCGATTTTGAGCACATCGTCTCCGAGCGAGCCGATGTTGGAAATGATGTAGACATGCCCGCGCTTGGTTTGCTCGGCCATCGAGCGCGCACGGTCCTTACGCTCCATTGCTTCCCTAAGTCGCTGCTCCATTTCGGCGAGTCTTGCCTCATAAAGCGCCTTTTGTTCATCGGTTGCGTGCTCGAGTTGCTCTCTGGCCTGAGCCATCGCTTTTTCGAGAACGGCTTCTTCCTTGGCAGACTCACGCATGGCCTTCTCGATTTCCTTGGCAGCGCGCGCTTCTTCTCGCGCTTGCTCCTTCACGTCGCGTTGTTCTTCACGCTCTTGCGCGGCAAGGTGCTGCACCGCGGCAGCCCACTTCAGTTCATCCAGGCGCGCGTCTAAAAATGCTTCGGTGATCCGAGCGTCGCGAAAAGCCTTGCCATTTAAGTTGACCAGCGCAAACGCATCGCGAATCTGCTGCGCGAGTTTGCCGGCATTCTCTTGTTTGGCGCGAGCCAGAATCGAGTCGACCTTGCCGTTGAACGCATCGACGACAAAATGAATTGCGGTTTCTCGGCGGTGCGCCTCGGCGTAGTCGCATGCAGCGGCCGTCCCGTTTTTTACCATTGCTTTTACGCACTCGCGCGCACGCTTCAACTCCCAGCCCGCTTGGAGGTGGCCAAAATCATCGGCCAATGAGTCGAATAAGTTCTGCGGCGGAACGATGTATTGATCGCCGTAGCCATCGACCGTGTTCTTCATTGCCTTGGCGGCCTTTTCGAGCACTGCCAGGTTTTGCATCGCATGATACGCATAGCCCGCAATCTCCTCGGCCTTCTTACCGGCTTCGGCAATCATTTTGGCGGCTTGAGTGGTGGCCGAATTGAAAATGGCCTCGGTCTCGGTGGTTAATGCTTTTGACTTTCTCTTTGCCTCATCCGTTGCGGCAGCCGCTACGTCACTCGCATTCTTCTTGATGTCCGTCGCGGTTCTCTCGGCGCTCTCAAGCAGCAACGAAGCTTCCAATTTCGTCTTCTCAGAAAGGGCAACCGCCTCGTCTCGCATTCGTTTTGCCGCGGTGTCAGCATCAGCAATGGTTCGGTATTGAGCGAGCCGCTGCATCTCGACATTCATTGAATTGGCCATCTCGTTCCAACGCTTAACATTTCCGTTGTACTTCGTTACGACCGATTGCAGTTGTCCTTTTAATTGTGCGATCGTGCCTTGGTGAGTCGCTATGTCCGTTTCCAGTTCGCGCAGTTCGGCCCGGACTTGAAAGGAGTATCGCGCGAGAAGCGCTGAAGCCGTGAGCGCAACGAGAAAGAGTGCCAAAAGAGAAAATGTCATTGAATTACCCTTGGTTGAGGCCCGGTCAATCCTACGGCAAACGACTCGTCTGGCGACGTTCATTTATCGGCCGCTGGACGATGCCAGTCGTATGATGTTAACTGGACATGGAACCACTCTCAAGAGTCGTCAAACGAAGCTTGAGGAAGTATTCAACAACGGATTCAAGTTGGGCCGCAACCACCGAACGGGCGCTAGCCTTTATCGATTTTGATGCCGAGTTCGCGGAGTTGCTTGGGGCTGACGTCGCCCGGCGCTTCGGTCATCAAGTCGGTGGCGCGTTGCGTTTTAGGGAAGGCAATGCAGTCGCGGATGTTGTCCAGCCCGCCGAACAGCATCACCCAGCGATCGATGCCCAGGGCGATGCCGCCGTGCGGCGGTGCGCCAAATTGCAGTGCGTCGAGCAAGAAGCCAAAGCGGCTGCGGGCCGTTTCGCGATCGATACCCAGCAGTTCGAAGACTTGCGATTGCTGCTCTTGGTCGTGAATTCGGATGGTGCCGCCGCCGGCCTCGGAACCGTTGATTACCAGATCATAGGCTTGCGCGCGACACTTGCCAGGATCGGTTTTCAGCAGTTCGAAGTCTTGCGTTCGCGGGGCCGTGAACGGGTGATGCATGGCCGCCCAGCCTTTTTCTTCTTCGTCGTAAGCGAACATCGGAAACTCGACGATCCAGGAGAAATTCATCGCCTTGGGATCGTAAAGTTTGAGTTGCTCGCCGAGCCGTTTTCGCAAACCGTACAGCGCCTTGCAACTGACCTCGAAGCGATCGGCAATGATCAGCAGCAAGTCGCCGGGGGCGGCGCTCATCCGTTGGCTGATCTGCGCGAGAAGTTCCGGCGTGAAGTTTTTGGCGATGGGCGAAGCCAGTTTGCCGTCGGCTTCAACCTTGAACCAGGCAAGGCCTTTGGCGCCGGAAATCTGTTGCACCCAAACGGTCAGTTCGTCGATGTCTTTGCGAGAAAACTTGTCGGCCGCGCTCTTGGCGGTGATGCCGCGGACGCGTCCGCCGCCATCGGCTACGGCGCGGAACACGCGGAATTCGGCCGTTTTTGCCAGGTCCGTCAAGTCGATCAATTCCATGCCAAACCGCAAGTCCGGCGCATCGTGCCCAAACCGCTCCATCGCCTCGTCGTAGGTCATGCGCGGCAGCGGCAGCTTGACGTCCAAGCCTAGCAGTTCTTTGCCGACGCGTGCCACCAAGCCTTCGATCATGCCGATGATGTCGTCGGCATCGACAAACGTCATTTCCAAGTCCAACTGCGTGAACTCGGGCTGGCGATCTGCCCGCAGGTCTTCGTCGCGGAAGCAGCGGGCGACCTGCACATAGCGATCGTAACCAGCCACCATCAAAATTTGCTTGTAAAGCTGCGGCGACTGCGGCAGCGCATAAAACGAGCCCTTGTTCACGCGGCTGGGCACCAAATAATCGCGGGCACCCTCGGGCGTACTGCGGCCGAGCATCGGCGTTTCGACGTCGATGAAATTGTGCTCGTCGAAGTAGTCTCGCATGGTCTTGATGATGCGGCTGCGGAGGAACATGATCCGCTGCATCTCGGGACGACGCAAATCGAGAAACCGATATTTCAGCCGAATATCTTCGCCGGGCAAATCTTCGCTGCTGGGTTGAAACGGCGGCGTGACACTGCGATTCAGCACTTCCACGCTCTGGCAGCGAACTTCGATTTCGCCCGTCGGTAGCTTGGCGTTGACTGTGCCTTCGGGCCGATGTTCGACCACGCCCACCACTTTGATCACCCACTCCGCGCGGAGCGAACGAGCAGTTTCTTGCACTTGCGGGCCGCAATCGGGGTCGAACACCACTTGGGTTTTGCCGTAGCGGTCGCGAAGATCGACGAACAGCACCCCGCGGTGATCACGATTTTTATCGACCCAGCCGCAAAGCGTGACCGTCTGGCCGACATGTTCTATCCGCAGTTCGCCGCACGTATGAGTTCGAATCACGCTCGTCATTCCTCGGAAAAAGTCGGTCCAGAAATCGAATCGCCCATTCTAAGCTGCCTGCGAGCCGGCGCAAAGAGAAGCCGCGACCCGCGGGGCGGCGGCAATCTGCGCTGCCAATGGCCAGAACGAACGGCCGAATTGGCCGAAAAATCGAGGTTCGCGATAAAATTTCGTTCGTCGCCAAAAAAGAAATTGAGACGATTCGAGCAATTCTGTAGGATGATGCCTTGAAGAACGCACGTGGTTGCGACGTTCCGCTGATCACCGAAAACAAGGATGCCGGCTATGGCTACGGTCGAACTCTTGCTGATGACAATGGCGCTGGCGGTTCAGCCAATCGATGGCACGTCCAGCAACAGCCCCAACCCGCCAGCGGCCCGAGCGCAAGCCAGCACGCAAGCGCCCGCGGCCCTGCGGACGCCGCAGCAATTACGCGAGGCGGTACGTGCGGCGCTTAAGACGGCCGCCACCAGCGAAGGCGCGGCCCGCGTGGAAGCCGCCCGCCAGTTGGCTTTGCTGTTCGACGAATTGCAGCACGATACGCAAATGGTTAAAGACGACCGCATCAATCTGGCCGGCGTGATTCGCTCGCGACTTCAAAAAATGGATGCCGAAGCCAAAGCGGCAATCGCCCGTCAACAGCGTAACGATCCGGCGCATGTTGCGGCCGCCGATCGTCCGGCCGGCGCGGATGGCGTGCTCGGCCAGCAATTGCTTCCGCCAGGCGGCAAAGGCGCGGCGGGCGCCAACGGCGGAAACAATTCCAACAAGCAAGCTGACTACGGTCAGCAACTGATCGACGTCATTCAAGGCACCATTGCCCCCGGTTCTTGGGATGTGAATGGCGGCAACGGCTCGATCAAATTCTTTCCCGGCCTGAATGTCATGGTGATCCGCAACACAGCCGAAAATCAAGAAGATTTGGTGGATGTGCTGAACGCGCTGCGGAAGCAGTAAGACTCGGGCTTTCCAACGATCGACCGCGAGACACCTGCACAACGGCCAGTGCCGTTACCTACCGCGAAATGCCGTATTCTTCGATCTTACGATAGAGCGTGGCGCGGCCAATGCCCAGCAGTTTGGCCGCCTCAGGCACGTTTCCTGCGGTGCGTTTGAGCGCTTCGTTAATCAACCGGCGCTCCCAGTCGTCGATCTTGAGCGACTCAAGTTCGCCGCTATCGCCACCGGCGTCGCGGAGGCCAACATCGACCGGTTCGATCGTGTGATCGCTGGCCAGCACAACGGCGCTATCGATCACGTTGCGCAATTGCCGCACATTGCCGGGCCAATGATAGGCCAGCAGCCGTTGGCGAGCGGCGTCGGAGAATTCCAAGCCCGGACGGCCGTGCTGATGACGGAAATGATCGAGAAAGAAATCCATCAGGATGCCAATGTCCGCGCCGCGCTGACGCAGCGGCGGAATGTACAGTTCGAACACGCTCAACCGGTAATACAAGTCCTCGCGAAATTTCCGCTCCTTGACGTAGGTTTGCAAATCCTGGTTGGTGGCGGCAATCACGCGCACATCCACGCTCATTTCGCGCGTGCTGCCGACGGGCAAGAACGGATGCCCTTCGAGAATTCGCAGCAGTTTTGCCTGGCCTTCGAGCGTCATTTCGCCCACTTCGTCGAGAAACAGCGTACCGAGATCGGCCTGTTGAAAGTAACCGGCATGATCGCGTTCGGCGCCGGTGAACGCGCCTTTGGTGTGGCCAAACAATTGGCTTTCCATTAGGTCGCGCGGAATGGCGGCGCAATTGACGGATAGCATCGGGCGATCGGCGCGTGAACTCGCGCGATGCAGCGCCCGGGCCACAAGCTCCTTGCCAGAGCCGCTTTCGCCGCGGACCAGCACGCTGCCCGTGGCGCGGGCAAATTTGCCGATCTTGGTTTTCAATTCGGTCATGGCCGGACTGCGGCCGATGAGTTCGTCTTGGTCAGCATTGCGGGCGGCCAGGCGATCGTAGTTCGCCCGCAGCGTGCTTTGGCTGCGGGCGCGCATCAGCGCGGCGGCCATGATGTTGGCCAGCGAAATGGAGAAGTCAAAGTCCAATTGTCGAAAGCGACCGCGTTCGAGATAAACGTGAATAGCGCCCAGCGTGGTCCGCTGGCGAACCAGCGGCACGCAGAGCGCGTCGGCATAATGACCGGCCGCGCCGCTGACGGAGCCACGCTGCTTGGCAATCCAAATGGCATGTTTTTGCTCGGCGACGAGTGCCGTGAGATCGTCGTTGAGTTGCACGCCGCCAGCCGCGTCCTCGGGAATAACCAACTTGGTTTTCAATTTGCCTTCGTCGTTGACCCACAAAAAGCCGACGACCGAAGCGGCCGTTTGATCGCGGAGCAGGTCCAGCGAAATCCGCACCACTTCGTTGGGGTCGTCGCAACCCACCAGTTTGATCGCCAGTTGATACAGCACCAAAAGCTGCTTGGCCTGCTGGGTGTCCTGAATGGCGGCAATGGCCGCGTTGCCGGTGTCGTGCGGATCGACGGCTTTATCGCGAATGATGGTTTGCGTAAAATTGGGCGCGCCGTCGGTGTTGACGGTCGGCGGCTCGGTCGAGAGGTGAAACGTCAATTCCACCGAGCCAATGCGGATGTAATGACCGTCGGCCAGCATGGCTTCGTCAACTTTTTGATTGTTGACGTAGGTGCCATTACGACTGCCGTTATCGCGCAGTCGCCAGCCGTGACGATCGCAGGTGATCACGGCATGTACCCGCGAGCAGAGCGGATCGGTGAGCATCACCGCGCACTCCGTGCCGCGCCCAATGCGATTCTCTTCCGCCGGTTCGAGCGTGTAGTTGGCGCCGGCGCGGCCTCCCAGGGTCATCGTCAAAAAACAATACACGGTGTGGAATCAACAGTGCGCAGGGTGAAGGTCAAAGGCGATGGCTTGAATATAAGCAAAAACGGCGCGCCGGGGAAACATCCGGCCGGCCCAGTTCATTGGGCAACGCGCGCGGCCGAGCGAGAGACTGAGCAACCGCGGCGAGTCAGCGCCTGGCAATGCGATCAGGTAATTTCGGAAGAGCCGAATCCGAAGCCGCCGAATTGCTCCCAAATTCTCGCCAGTTCGGCGGTCGATTCGACCTGCATTTTATCCATCACCGATGCGCGGCGCCGATCGAGCGTCCGCGAACTGATCTTCAAACACAACGCCATGCGTTTGTTCGGCATTCCAGACGCCACGCATTGCATCACCCGGCGTTCTTCGTCGCTCAGCGAATTCCAGCGGCACCAGACGTCAGCCTCCAATTGACCGCGCGGGCGTGCTTGCTTGATCGCCTTGTTCACGGATTGGATCAAATGCTCGGAGCTGAACGGCTTCTCAAGCACCGTTACGGCACCACGCTCCATTGCCATGACGGCCGACGCCACGTCGGGCGTCGTCAAAACCACAACCAGCGACATCAACGAATGCGAGGCCATCATCCGCTGCTGCAGCGCAGCGCTGCTGACGCCCGGCAGATGAAAATCCGCCACCAGCACGCCGTAGGCATCATTGGGAACCTCGTAAAGAAACGGCTCGACGCCGAGAAAGCAACGGGTGCGGTATCCCGCGTCTTCAAGGCTGTTCTGACAGACCGTTAACCAATGCTGGTCTTCGTCGACGACAAACAGAACGGGCGAATCGTCCATCGGATTTCTCGTCAAACGGCGCAACCGGACGGGTCCAAGAACACGCTGCCCCGCACGATTTGGCTTCGTAAACGTCGATTTCCACGCATGGAACCGGCTACGACATCCAAACGTCGTGTCGAGTCATTTCACTGGCACCGTTTCGGGAGCGTCAGAGTGCCTAACACCACGGCACTACTTCTGCAATCGACTATACCTGCGGTAAACCGCAATTACAATTATTTTAATGCACGATAAATGCAAAAAATATCGTCGACTAAGTCATGAAACCGTGGGACACGGTATTTGTTCCGTGCCGCACAGTGGCTTTCGGCAAGCAGATCAGCGCTAGAACAAGCGGTTGTAGCCGTTGAGCGCGGCCACGCGGTAGGCTTCGGCCATGGTCGGATAGTTGAACGTCGAGTTGATGAAGTACAGCAGCGAGTTGGCTTCGCCGGGCTGATTCATGATCGCCTGCCCGATGTGAATGATTTCCGAGGCATTGGCGCCAAAGCAGTGAATGCCCAAGATTTGCAGCGTTTCGCAATGAAACAGCAGCTTGAGCATGCCCACAGTCTTGCCGGTGATCTGGGCGCGGGCCAGGCTTTTGAACTGCGAGTGCCCAACTTCGTACGGCACTTTCTCGGCGGTCAGTTCACGCTCGGTGCGGCCGAGCGAACTGATTTCCGGACTGGTGTAGATGCCGGTCGGGATATCGCGAATATTGCTTTGGATACATTCACCGGTCAGAAAATGCGTGGCGGCCGACCGGCCTTGCGTATACGCGGCGCTAGCCAGCGACGGCGGACCGATCACATCGCCCACCGCATAGATGTGCGGCTGACTGGTTTGAAAACTACCGTTGACTTCGATTTGCCCCCGACTGTTGGGCTTGATGCCGACATTATCCAAGCCGAGATTATCGGAATTGCCGGAGCGTCCGTTGGCCCACAGCAGAACATCGGTTTTGAGCTGCTTGCCGCTTTTCAGATACAGCACCACGCCGTCGTCGCGACCTTCGATGCGGTCGCATTCTTCGTTGTGTCGCAGCAGCACGCCGCGGTCTCGCATGTGGTAGGAGAGCGCGTCGATGATTTCGTCGTCCAAAAACTCCAGCAGTTTGGGCCGTGTGTTGACGAGATTGACCTTGAGCCCCAGATTGCGGAACATCGTGGTGTATTCGCAACCCACCACGCCGGCGCCGTAGATGGTAATGGACTGCGGCGTAAACGGCAGATTCAAGATTGTGTCGCTATCGAAAATTCGCGGATGCGAAAAATCGACATTCGCCGGGCGAAACGGCCGCGAGCCGGGCGCGAGCACGATATAATCGGCCGAGAGCACCTGTTTGACGCCCGTCGGCTCAAGCACTTCCACCGTGTGGGCATCCACCAAGTTCGCTTTGCCGTGCAGTACCGGCACGCGGTTGCGGTCGTAAAACGTGCGCCGCATTTCCACTTGCCGCTCGATCACGCCGCGCTCGGAGCGTCGCAAGTCGCGAAAACTAATGTTCAGCGCAATTCCGGATTCGCGAATCAGCGGGTTGTGACTGATTTCCGTCAGTTGCCCCACCGCGTACCGCAGCGCTTTGCTGGGGATCGTGCCCATGTGGGTGCAGTTGCCGCCGATGCGATGAAACATCTCGACTGCACAGCAGGTTTTGCCGCTCTTGACGGCTTGCATCGCGGCGCCTTCGCCCCCGGGGCCCGTGCCAATGACGATCACGTCAAAGTGCGACTTGTCGCTCATAGTTCCTCAAGGTAAGAATCCTTCTCCCCACGCGGTTGGCCATGTTGCCGCGGGATTAGTTTAGCAAACCACCGCGCGGTTGTCTTGCCGGTCGCAGTTACCGATGCGAGGCGGCCGTAACGTTCGTGACCGGTTCAAACAGTCATCACGGGCTGGTGTATCCAGTTTGGCTATCTGTGAGTCGGTCTATCGATTTGAAAGGAATCGGCAGCTCTGGAGGTCATAGATCACTGCGAATCCGATACGCAACTCTCCTGTTGCCCGTCATCCTCGAAACCGCCGTTCCGATCGGACTGACTGCCCAAAGCCCTGAACGACGTCGAAATGAGCTTCCTGAGCGGCAACCTATTCGCCCGGGGCACATCACTTGGCAGCGACTTCACGGTCACTGAACTTTCCGCGCGGATGGGGCCACTCAGAGGCGTGGTTAGCCTTGCGGTTTTTGCTCTGGTCCTTAGCGGCGTCATGGCTGGCTTCTCGCAGGTTTTCACCAAGTCGCCGTGAAGTCCGCCAGGTTGCAGCCTTCGGATCGCATCCGGCTCGCCTTGCTGCCTGCTTCACTTTCTGTGCTTCGCGATCTTTGCGTTCTTAGCGGTAAAACTCCGGAAGCGATCCGTCAGTTCGAACTTCGAATTTGCGTCCCCTCGTGTTGCGTACGCAATTTTCAGCGTTGTGAAGGTCCATTTTAGATTCGCCATTTTCCGCATGCCGATTGCATTCGCCAATTTTTGCGCTATGATGCGCGCAGGCGGAATTCTTGCAAACAACGTGTTTTGTGCCGAGGCATCGGCCTGAATTTCAGCTCATTGGTATGGCAGGCAGTTGAATGTTGAATTCGTCGGCGGAAACACATGGGGAGAAATCGATCTTGAAACCAAAAGAAGTTCTGGCGCTGTGCCGCGAGAAAGACGTCAAGGCCGTCGATCTGCGTTTCATGGATTTTCCGGGCCTCTGGCAACATTTTACGATCCCCGTCAACAAACTCACTGAAGACGTTTTCGAAGACGGCCTGGGGTTCGACGGCTCTAGCATTCGCGGTTGGCAGGCCATCAACGAGAGCGATATGCTCGTGGTGCCGCAGCCGGAAACCGCGTTTGTCGATCCGTTCACCACGCTGCCCACGCTGGTGATGATTTGCAACATTCAGGATCCGATCACGCGCGAAGATTACAGCCGCGATCCGCGCAACGTGGCCCGCAAAGCGGTCAATTATCTCAAGAGCACCGGCATCGCCGACACCTGCTTCATTGGGCCGGAAGCCGAGTTTTTCATCTTCGACGATGCGCGGTTCGATCAAACCGCCAACGAAGGCTTTTATCATCTGGATAGCATCGAAGGCCAGTGGAACCGCGGCCGCAACGAATCGCCCAACCTGGGCTACAAGTTGCGCTATAAGGAAGGTTACTTTCCGGTGCCGCCGTCCGATCAGTTGATGAACATCCGCAACGAGATGATGCAAACCATGATCGATTGCGGGCTGGATGTCGAAGCCCAGCATCACGAAGTGGCCACCGGCGGGCAGAGCGAAATCGATCTTCGCTTTCAAGATCTGGTTCACATGGCCGACGACATGATGATCTATAAGTACATCGTCAAGAATGTGGCCACGCGGCACAATAAGACCGTCACGTTCATGCCGAAGCCGCTGTATGGCGACAACGGCTCCGGCATGCATACTCACATCTCGCTCTGGAAATCGAATCAACCGCTGTTCGCCGGCAGTGGCTATGCCGGACTGAGCGAAATGGCCATGCACGCCATCGGCGGATTGATCAAGCACGCGCCGGCGCTGTTGGGCTTCACAAATCCCACGACCAACAGTTACAAACGCCTGGTGCCGGGTTACGAAGCGCCGGTCAACCTGGCCTATTCGCAGCGCAATCGCTCGGCCGCGGTACGAATTCCGATGTACAGTCCCAGCCCCAAGGCCAAGCGACTGGAGTTCCGCTGCCCCGACCCGAGTTGCAATCCGTATCTGGCGTTCGCCGCGATGTTGATGGCGGTGATCGACGGCATTCAGAACAAGATCAACCCCGGCAACCCGTTGGACAAAGACATTTACGATCTGCCGCCCGAAGAGTTGGCCAAGGTGCCAAAAACGCCCGGTTCGCTGGAGCAAGCGCTGCACGCGCTGCACGAAGACCACGAATTTCTGCTCCGCGGCGACGTCTTCACGCGCGACGTGATCGAAACCTGGATCGCCTATAAGACGGAAAAAGAAGTCGACGCCATGCGTCTTCGCCCGCACCCGTACGAATTCTGCTTGTACTACGATATTTGAAGAATAATTCGTGTCGCGAAGAATTTTTCACCGCAAAAAAAAGAAGGACGCAAAGAGATTTCGAATTTCTTTGCGTCCTTCTCGACTTCGCGGTGAACTTTTTGTCTCTTCCTTCCCTTACTCCAACTCTTCCAGCCAGAGGCGAATTTCGGTTTCGTATTCGCTGGCCAAGTCGCCTTTGATGAGTTGGCGGTGGAAGCTGGCGGCGCCTTCTTTAACCAGATCGGCCGCTTCGGCGCTGGGGAACCGCCGCATCGGATCGGGCGAAACCAGGCCGCGGCAGAAGTTCATCAGGAGTTCGTTGCACGCCACATCGTGCGGCAGAATTTGCGGCAGCCGTTGCGCGAGTACGCGCTTGGCTTCGAGCAGTTCGCGATAGCTGTTCATGCCGGCAAACACCGGTCGCCCCGCCAGCATTTCGATCAGCACATAGCCCAGGCTGGCCAGATCGGAGCGCGGCGTGCAATCGCCGCCTTCCAGCACTTCCGGCGCGGTGTAGGTGGGCGTGCAGGTCCGCTGCGCCGGCACGTTATCCATGGCAAACGCCGAACCGATATCCACGATCTTGGCGTTGCCGGTCCGCTTGAGCATGATGTTCGAAGGCTTGAGATCGCCATGCACGATTTCTTCGCGATGCAGGGCGGCTAGCGCCGCCAGACACTCGCGCACCACAGCGATGGCAATGCCCGGCTTGAGCCGCGGATGCACCGGACCGGCGGTGACAATCACGCGGTTCAGATATTCCCAGCGATGGTTGCTCACGCGGTCGCGCGTTCGCGACAGCATGTCGTTGGTCAGCAGCCGGCCCAGATCGTAGCCGTCGATCCATTCCATCTCCATCAGACGAATACGATTGCGGTCCAAAAAGTTATGCACGTCCAGCAGATTGTCTTGCTGAATTTGCGCCACACGCGCCGCCACCTGGGCGATGCGTG
Organism: Pirellulales bacterium; assembly: GCA_038205115.1. Lineage (GTDB taxonomy): Bacteria > Planctomycetota > Planctomycetia > Pirellulales > JBBRCE01 > JBBRCE01. The sequence continues at coordinate 30,807 of JBBRCE010000039.1, read as the reverse complement.
CCATGGCCTCGTCGTAACCGCGCGAATCTTCGTACCGCTCGGGCGAAAAGATTTTGAGCGCCACGGGCAGCGTGAAGCCGTCGGTGCCGCGGCGTTGGCTGAGATACACCACGCCTTGGCCGCCTGAGCCGAGCAAACGCAACAGGCGATGGTGCTCCGTCCAACTCATGCGTTGGTCGTCGACCAGTGTTTGATAGCGTTGCAAAAGTTCGTCGGGGCAACGCACCTGCGCGTGCCCGCCAAAGGTCAGCGTGGCATTGCCTTCCTGAAACGTGGTGGTGTTCATACTGTTGCCGACTGCTTGATCGACATCCGGGCCCGCGAAGCGTTTGTGTCTTTCTATCTTAGGCAGCCGGCGCGCGCCGCGCCTAGATGAACTACGTTGGAAGTTGCCCCGGCAGCTAGCAAGATCACTGCCGTTTTGTACGATCTGCCGCCGAAAAAGCCAGCTAACGCCGGCGCTGGCCTCGGTTTTGCGGACTTCCGCGAACAGGGCCGGTTTTCATCGATTCGACTCGGCGGGCGGAAGGTCGGCATGGCTTGCACGCCGACGGCAAGATTGCCGAGCATGCGGACATGTCGCATCTTTTGTCAAGGCGATGGTGAATGGGCAAGCCGCATTTTTCAGGCCAGCGTTCGGTTGAGAAATGCCAACAGCTCTTCGCCCAGTTGTGAGTGGAACTGCGCGCGATCAAAGCCCGGCGGATCCTGCGACGGGGCGAAGTCGGCATGGGTCATCGCCGCAGGGAAGGGGCTGATGAACGAGAAATGCCCCGCGCCCGCCACCGTGCGAAAGGTCACTTGCCGTGGATCAGGCACGCGATCGAGCAGCAACTGGGCCTGCCAGGCCGGCGTGTGCGAATCGTGCTCGGCGGTGAGCATCAAAATCGGCAGCCTGACGTGTCTGAGCGAATCGGCCTGTTGATACCACGATGTGGCCGGCGCCAACAGGGCCAAGGCGCGAACGCGCGGATCGGGCAGCAGCAAAATCGGTTCGCCGCTGGGTGCAGCGGGGTGTCCGCCCGCCACCGCCAGCGCGGTATAGCCGCCCATCGAGTGTCCGATGACGGCCGCACGGTCCGGCAGCACCGATTTGGCAAAAACGGTGTCCGCGCAAAGGGCGTCGATGGTCATTCGTACGTGGCGTGGCCGATTGACGAGATTATCGCGCGTGCCCCAGAAATGATTTTCGCGGTGGTTATCGCCTGGATGTTCGAGACTGGCAACGATGTAACCGTGTTTGGCCAGATGGGCGGCAAACGTGCGATAGATAAGATGCGAACCGCCACGGCCGTGCGAAATGACCACGATCGGAAAACGTCCGTCCGCGATCGGCGCGTTGCCGGTAATTTCCAGCGTGATCTGCCCATAGGCGATGCCGCCGGAACCGACTTCGGTGGGATACAGCACCATCGCCGGAAAGCGGATCGCCAACTCCGCATCGTCAATCTGCATCCGCCTGCTGCCAACAAACATCAAAGTAATCTCGAATTGGGTCGCGTTGCGGCCAGAAATTAGTTTAGCAACATCGTCAGCGACGCACGCGAGCGCCGCTGCCTAGTAATGCACCAGTTGCAGCCAGGCGATGCCCAGCGCTATGGTCAGGAAGGTCAGCGGAATGCCGACCTTGCAGTATTCCCAGAACGAGATGCGGACGCCGTGGCGACGAGCGATTTCGACCACAATCAAATTCGCCACCGAGCCTAAGATGGTGACGTTGCCCGCCAGCGTGCTCGACATGGCCAGCGCCAGCCAGGCGTTTTCGCGCGATGTGGCGGCCACCGCTTGCGCCACAGGCTCGAGCAACAGCACGGCCGGCACATTGCTGACCAGGTTCGACAGACCGGCCGAAACCAAACTTAGCACGGTGATCGGACGATTGAGAATCCACGTCCAACGCTCCACGCCCCACTGCGAAACCACATGCACCTGAAAGGCGTGGACCCCGATGAATAAGCCCGTGAACATCAGCAGCAAACTCCCATCGACCTGCCGATAAATCTTCTCAGGCTTGATGCGATCGAGCAGCACGATGGCCGCGGCGCCCATCGCCGCGAGTTCCAGCGGCAAGCCGGTAAAGAACAACGCCACGGCGGCCAGTGTGACGGCCAGCACTTTGAGTTGCAATCTCGCATGCCGCGCGGAGCGGCGCGGCGGCGGTTCGCTGGCCGCGAATTCACTGGGCAAGGCGCTCATCGAACCGGAGGGCAGCGTCAATCGGCGGCGACAAATCAGGCTGATAGTGAAATACGTGAACAGTAGGCCGAGCATCGCCACCGGTAGCAACCGCACGGCAAAGCGCAGATACGAAATGCCCGAGTGCGCGCCGATATAAATGTTTTGCGGATTGCCGGTGATGGTGCCGGTGGAACCGACGTTGGCCGCGGTGGCCAGCCCCAGCAGTGGCGGCAGCGGGTCGAACTTCAGGCGGCGGGCAAGATGCAAAACCAGCGGCGTCAGCGCAACACAGACCACGTCGTTAATCAGAAAAGCCGAGAGCAATCCCGAAAGCGCGACAGTCACCGCCAACAGCCCACGCGGCGTACGAATGCGTCGCAGCGCCACGGCGATCAACTGTTCGAAAAAGCCAGAAATTCGCAGCGCGCCCACGACAATCATCATGCCCAGCAGCAACAGCAGGGTTTTAAAATCGATGGATTCGAAACCGAAGGCCTCGCGAACCGAGAGCAGGCCGGTGACGAGCACGGCCGTAGCGCCAACCAGGGCAATGCCGGCGCGGTCGATGCGCAGGCCGGGGAATTTGCCGATGGCCAGGCCCGCGTAGGTCGCCAGAAATATGCCCCAGATGAGATACACGTGCAGATCGGTCATGCGGTGGCGGATGGTGTTTCGAACGGGGCGAACGGCGGAAGGTGCCGATGTTTTTCGCAGGTTTTAGGCCGGTTCGTCAAGGATCTGCGACAATCCAGCGGCGACAATCGCGGGTAAAACGAATTTGCCACGGCGGTCCAGCGGCGATCAGAAACGCAAAAAAAGTCGGGCGACATCGCGGGCGCTGTGGAGTTGGCTGGTTAGAATGGCAACGTTGTCGCTGGGCGATTCGCCTGGCGTTTGCCGCACGTTCCTCGAATTCGCGTTAAAAATTCCATGCACGATTGTCGCTTGCGGTTAGTCGCTATTGTTTCGCTCTCGGTTTTGGTGCTGTCGCTGGTGAGTCGCTGCCCGGCGGCCGAGGCGGTGAAATTTGCGGATGTCATTCAGGAGTATCAGGCCGATACCGGCAGCCTAGAGCGATTTTACGATTTGCCGTGGTCGAAAATTCGTTTCGAGAAACTCGACGCCCTGTATGGCGCCTGGCTCGAAAAACTCAAGTCGCTGGATTTCAACCAGCTTTCGCACGGCGAGCAAGTGGACTACGTGCTGCTGCGCAACAGTATCGAGCAGTCGCAGGCCGCTCTGGCGCGCGAGCGCAAGCAACTAGCCCAAATGGACGAATTGACCGCGTTTCGCGAAACGATTTACGACTTGGAAGTCGTGCGGTTGCGCGACGGTCATTTGGATGGGCAAGCGACTGCCAGCAAGCTGGGCGAATTGACGGCGCAGGTCAAATCGCTAAAGGAGCGCGTCGAGCAAGGCAAAAACGCGGCGGGCAAAAAGAACGATGCCGAAAAGACGGCCGCCGATTCCAAAAAGCCCGAACCGGCCCGCGACGATAAACCGGCGGACAAGTTGCCGATTGTGGTTTCGCCTGCCATTGGCCTGCGGGCAGGTAACGCGGTGGGTGGCATGCGTCGCACGCTCAAAAGTTGGTTGGCGTTTTACGACGGCTTCAATCCACAACTCACTTGGTGGCTAAAAAAGCCCTGCGAAGAGGCCGACAAAGCGCTAGAAGAATACGCCGCGCTGCTCAAAGAAACCATTGCCGGTCAACGTGGCAAGGATCAAGATCCGCTGGTCGGCGACCCGATTGGCGCGGCAGCCGTGGCGGAAGAAATTCGCTTCGAGTTCTTGCCGTACACGGCCGAAGAGCTGATCGCCATTGGCGAGCGGCAACTGGCCTGGGGCGAAGGCGAAATGAAAAAGGCCTCGCAAGAAATGGGACTGGGCGACGATTGGCATGCGGCGCTGGCCAAAGTCAAAAGCGATTACGTGCCGCCCGGCGAACAAGACGAACTGATTTCCGGCCTGGGACGCGATTCGATTCAATTTGTCAAAGATCACAAGTTCGCCACGATTCCGCCGCTGTGCGAAGAAACCTGGCATCTGACCATGATGCAACCCGAGACGCTGCGCCACATTCCTTACGCGGCTTACGGCGGCCAGCGCGTGATGGTGGCCTACGCCAACGAGAGCATGAAGCAAGACGATAAACTGATGGTCATGCGCGGTAACAATCGCTCGTTCACGCGGCTAACGACCATTCATGAATTGATTCCCGGTCATCATTTGCAAATGTACAACGCCGCGCGGCACAACACGCAGCGTGGGATGTTCAGCACGCCATTCTATGTGGAAGGTTGGGCGCTATACTGCGAACTGCAATATTGGAACCTCAAGTGGGCCCGCACGCCGCAAGAGCGGATCGGCATGTTGTTCTGGCGGATGAATCGGGCCACGCGGATCATTGTCTCGCTCAAGTTTCACCTCGGGCAGATGAAGCCGGACGAAATGGTCGATTTCATGATCCAGCGGAACGGGCACGAAAAGTTCGGCGCCACCAGCGAAGTGCGACGCTTCATCAGCGCCTCGCCCCTGTATCAAGCCGGCTACCTGCTCGGCGGACTGCAACTGATGACGCTGCACGATGAGATGGTTGGCCCTGGCAAGTTGACCGACCAGCAATTTCACGACGGTCTGCTGGCCGAAAACACGATGCCGATCGAAATGCTGCGATACGACATGCGCCGCCTGCCGCTGACGCGCGACACCCGGCCGACGTGGCGATTTGCCGATGAGAAGAAATAATTTCGATCCGGCGAAGTGAATGCCGGATTATGCCCAACTTGTGGAACAGTCTTGAACTGACCATTCCGTTCAGCATTTTTCGTTTTGCCGTTCAAACTGCGTGCCACACTCAATAAGATAAGCAGCGAACACTTCTTGGCACTCTCCAAGGCGCAAACGTTATGTCGGCCATGCCGCTATTGATTGGGGTTTTGGCCTGCCTGGCGATTGCATATCGTTTTTACAGCGCGTTTTTGGCTGCCAAAGTGGCCGTACTGGACGACACGCGGGTGACGCCGGCGCTGCGACTCGATGATGGTCAGAATTACCATCCCACCAATAAATGGGTGTTGTTTGGGCATCACTTTGCCGCCATTTCTGGCGCGGGGCCGCTGATCGGCCCGGTGCTGGCCATTCAGTTCGGCTATTTGCCTGGGCTGATCTGGATTGTGATTGGCGTGTGCCTGGCGGGCGCGGTGCAAGACATGTTGGTGCTGGCCGCGTCGGTCCGGCACAACGGCCGCTCGCTGGCCGAAATTGCGCGGGCCGAGATCGGTTCGGTAGCCGGCGTAACCGCTTCGATTTCGATTTTGTTTGTGGTGGTGATTGCGCTCTCCGGTTTGGGGCTGGTGGTGGTCAAAGCGCTGGGCGGCGAAGAAGTCAAATTCGCCAAAGGCACGATTCTCGAATTGCCGGAGTCGGCCAGCGATTCACTCGCGGCCGTCGATGCCAGCGGTCGCAAGCTTTACACGCTGCCCGGCGACACTCTGATTCGCTTTCCGAATGGCGCGATCTCCAAACGCAGCGAATCGTTTGCCATGAGCTTTCCGCCCGAGACAGCCGCCGAGATCAAGCCGTTGCCCAACACCGAAGGGCAGCAGCGGCCGTCGATTACGCTGCCTGACGGCGTGCTGCAAACGGTGCCTGGCAGTAGCTGGGGTACGTTCACCATCGCTTGCACGGTGCCGATTGCGCTGTTCATTGGGCTGTACATGTACAAGTTCCGCAAGGGCAAGGTCGTGGAAGCTTCGGCCATTGGCGCGATCGCCGTGCTGGCGGCCACCGTGGCCGGCAATTGGATTCCCAACTCGCCGCTGGAGCCGTATTTTTCGCTATCGCGCGGCGGCATCATTTGGGCGATTTGCATCTACGGTTTTGTGGCGTCGGTGCTGCCCGTGTGGATGCTGCTTTGCCCACGCGATTATCTTTCTAGCTTTTTGAAGATCGGCACCGTGGTGCTGCTGGTGGGCGCGGTGATTGTGGCGAATCCCACGCTCAAGGCGCCGGCCGTGAACGATGTCTTTCGCAATGGCGGCGGACCGTATTTCAACGGCGCGCTGTTTCCGTTTTGCTTCATTTGCATCATGTGCGGCGCGATCTCCGGATTTCATGCGCTGGTCTCGTCCGGGACCACGCCCAAGATGATCGGGCGCGAAAGCGACATTCGTACGATTGGCTACGGCGCAATGTTGATCGAAGGGCTGGTTGCCGTGGTGGCGCTGCTGGCCGCGGCCTCGCTCTCGCCGGGCAATTATTACGCCATCAACATCGATCTGGCCAAGGTCGAAAAGTACGCCGATAAACTGCAGCAGCTCGATGCGCTCCACGACACGCTCCCGGAGATCGAGCGGCAGGTAGGCGGCGAATCGCTCCGCGGCCGCACCGGCGGCGCGGTGACGCTGGCGGTGGGAATGTCGGAAGTCTTCACGCAAGCCAGCAATAACTTGGGCATTGCGCCCGGCCGGTTGGAGTCGATCTATCGATACTGGTACCACTTTGCCATCATGTTCGAGGCGCTGTTCATTCTGACCACCATCGATACCGGCACTCGGATCGCGCGGTTTTTGTTGCAAGAAGTGCTCGGCAAAATTTATAAACCGCTCGATCGCGCCGACTGGATGCCAGGCGCGATCTTTTCGACGGCGCTGGTCACGCTGTGCTGGGGCTCATTGATTTGGAGTGGTTCGATCGAAACCATCTGGCCGATGTTCGGCATCGCTAATCAAATGCTGGCCGTGATTGCGCTGGCCGTCGTCACTACGGTGATGATCAACGCGGGCCGCGGGCGGTACGCCTACATCACCGTGTTGCCGATGCTGTTTGTGCTGACCACCACCATCACCGCGGCTTATCAGATGATTACGGGTTGGTCTTACGGCAAACTGCAGCCGGTCTTCGACCACAAGGCGCCATGTGACTTTGCCTTCTATCAAGCGCTGCTGAACATCGCGTTGACGATCTTCATCGTGGCGTCGGTCCTGATCATCGTGGTGCAAGCGCTGACACGCTGGCTGAGCCACTACTATGGGCTGCGCGGCGCACCACCGGGGGCAACGGCTGCGAATCAAACCAAGCGATAACGGCCGATTTCTTTGTGCCGCCCGCTTGAGAATCACTTACGAGATAATCGTGCGGCGGTGATTGAGGTAGTCCCAAACCACGTAGCGATCAAGGTCGTTGCCAGCGGTGAAGAACACACGGCCAGCGGTCGATTCGGCCAGTCGATAGGCAAACCGAATATCTTCGCGAGATTGCGACCAACTCGGCAACAAAAAGATGTTGATCGTGATGCCGTCGCGATGACAAAGTTGGCCTTCGCGCATCGTGGCCATTTCGGTGGGCTTTTGCGGCGGGTACATCAGCCGCAGTATATGCCCTTCGAAGTGCGCGGTCGGCAGACCGTCGGTAATTAAAATCACCTGCCGGTTGGGCGTGTCTTGCTTGGCCAGAAATTGCCGCGCCATTTGCAGGCCATGTTGAATATTGGTGAAGTGCGGCGGAATTTGATGTTCGCTGATGTCCGGGTTGCTCATGTTCACCCGTAAATTCACCACCGGGTCGTAAATGGTCACCGGCTTGGGCATCAGCATGGCCAGTTCGCCGGAGGGGCGCGGTTTGGCAAAGGTGTAGATTTCAATGAACTGCAGATAGTCGCCCGGATACTCGCGGCGAATCAGCCCGTCGAGCGCCATGCCCATCCGTTTGACGTTGATGTATTGGCCGCCGTGGCGCATGGAACCGCTCATGTCCATCAGCACCACGGTCGCGCATTTGGGCGAGTTGCGAGTGCGATGAATTTCGATATCTTGCTGCTGCATTCGCACCGGCAATCCACCGCCGCCGCGCACCAGGGCGTTGATCATTGAAGCCGGCACGTCCATGTTGGTGACCGAGTCGCCGAATTCGTACTGCTTGGTGCGCTGCAGTTCGACCGCGCCTTCGCCCACGATGGGCCCTTGATGCCGGCCGCTGCGCGAGGCTTGCAGATTGGCAAAGATTTGCTCCAGCAGCTTGCCTTGAAACAGACGGTAAGCCTTGGGCGTGAGATTGTATCCGCGTTTGCCTTTTTCCAAACCTTGGCGCTCGGCCATTTCGCGGAGCATGTTTTCGACCTGCTGCTTGAGCGCGTCGAGCTGGTCCATTTCGCCCGACTCGGCGAATTTGGAAAGCGCTTCCATGTCGATCAAACCGATCTGCGCATTCTTGGCGGCGTCGGCCAGTTGCTGCAGCAGTTTGTCGATGGTTTCCAGCTCTTCCTTGATTTCCAAGGCTTCGGCCACAGTCAGCGACTGCCGGCCGGTGAACTCATACTTACTGGCGAGCTGTTCCACCTGGTATTTGTCGCCCAGCTTGGCGGCCAGTTGCACCAGTTGCCGTGCGAACTCGCCGCGCTCATCGCCGGCCTGGTACCACAGTCGTTCGAGGTCGCGGAGTTGTTCTTGCGAAAACGCTTTTTGAAATGCCGGCTTGAGCTTGCCCGGCGGCTTCATCCGTTGGCCGAGGTCGCGATAGTCGTTACGGGCGGCCTTGAGCGCGCGCTGGGTTTCGTAGGTTTCCAGAATCTTCCGCTTGCGCTCGCGGAGCATGGCCATCAGCGATTCTAAACTCGGCCCCAAACCGGCGATTTGGCTGGGATCGAGTTCGACTGCCCGGGCGAGTTCTTCGTCGGTCAACTCGCGCATGTCGCCAAAGGCGAGCATATGCTCGAAAGCGGCCGAAACCAAATCTGGCGGCGGCTGCGAGGGGCTCGGAAAAGAAACCGGATCGTAACCCAAGTACGTGTGGATCACCCCGCCGAGTTTGGATCGATCTGGCATCCGCTGTCCTTACGCTATGCGCTGACTATCTTGACCGCAACGTCTGCATTGTACGCAGTTGGGCAAGAGCCGGGCTCAGCGCGGCCGAAAATCGCGGCAAATCGACCCGTCGCGAAACGAATGCTGCGAGATCATTTGCTGAACAACTGCTGGCGTGGGCTATTCCTCTTCAAATTCTTCATCAAGGTCTTCATCGTCGTCGTCCAGGGGCACCACAGGCGCCGCTTCTTCGGTCGACTCGTATTCTTCCGTGTCTTCCTCGAAATCATCGTCGAAGTCGTCGTCGAAATCCTCTTCATCGAAGTCGTCGATGCCGCCAATGCCGTCGCCCTGCTCCAGTTCCTGATCGTCGTCGAACTCTTCTTCTTCGTCGACATTTTCGAGCCGATTGACGCGGCCCAGCGTACCGAGCGAGTGCTGTGTGTGGGTGTTAGGCAATTCAGACAAGAGCATATGGGACTTTCAGGTGAATTCCGGAAGCAGCAATGGCGCGGCAATACCTGCGGCGGCAATCCGCCCGGCCGAGCCGCTCCAATTTCAATCGCGCGACAGACTTAAGTAAGCCGTTTTGGCGGCGTTTTGTCAAGAGTCGGCGGCGCCGTGGCAGGGCGTGTTACCGGTGCGGCCGTTCCGCCCGGTTACGGTTTGCTCGTTTTTTGTTCCGGCTGCTCGTTTTTCAGACCGAACAGCCGCTCGTTTTTGGCTTCCAGATGGCACTTCAGGCAGGATTCCAGCTTGCCCGCAGCAGTGACTTGTTTGCCGTCGGGCGTGAGGGTGGCGTAAACCCAGCCATCGTCGGTGTCGGCCGTGGTGGGATCCAGCTTGAGCATCACGAACAGGCCGGCCGGCTTGTCGGCTTTGTAGACTTTGCCGCCACGCCAAATGTAGGGATAAAAATGATTTTCGCCGTCATCTTGCGACGAATCTCGCTTGGGGTCGGCCTCAGAAATCTCAGTGCTAATCACGCGTTCGTAATCGATCCGTTTTGGAGGCTTGGCCTTTTTGTCGGTGATTTCTTCGATGGTCCAAGATTGTTTGACAACCGCCTGACCAACTTTGATTTTGCCGTTCGCTTCCAGGCTGGAATATTCAGTACGATTTCGTGCGAACAGCGAATAGAGCTTATGCCCATGAGTTTCCTCTTCATCGCTTTGACTGAATTTGACACCGCCTGGCGTTGCCATCCGGCAGAGTGTCGGTGCCCAGCGCATTTCGTCATCGACGCGGCCCCATTTGAGATATTCGCTGCCAATCTCCAGCAGTCGTTTATCGAACGGACCAACGGAGCGATCCGGCGCTGGGCCGGCGCGATCCGCAGGCGAATCGGCCGGCTTGTCGGCCTCAACCGCGAGGGCAATCGCGGGAAAAATTAACGCAACTGCCGCGACGAGACAACGTCGTTTTCATTGATGCATGGCAGTTTTCCTCTTCGAAAAAACGGCTGATCCCGTTGCCTTACGCGCGGATTATGGCTGCTCGGTTTTCAGGCCGAACAGCCGCTCATGCTTGGCTTCCAAATGGCATTTCATGCACGACTCGAGCTTGCCGGCACCTGTGACTTGTTTGCCATCAGGCGTCAGTGTGGCGTAGACCCAGCCTTGATCGGTGTCGGCCGTTTTGGGATCGAGTTTGAGCATTACGAACAGATCAGCTTGCGTGGTGGCCTTGTAAACTTTTTCACCACGCCAGGCATAAGGGTAAAAATGATCGTCAACCACAACTGGCACCTTGCTCTTCGGATCGGTGGTGATCACTTGATGCAGCATTTTCGACTGATCGATCTGCTTTCCGGGGCGCTGTTTGGCGTCGGTGACTTCTTCCGCATGCCAGGACTGCTTGACGATGGCCTGCCCGGTGCTGATCCTACCGCGCAAGTCTCCGTGCGACAGATATTCGTCGCGATAGCGCGCAAACAGCGAATACAGCTTGCTGCCGTGCGTGCCCTGGTCTTCGCTTTGACTCAAACGCACTTGAGCGGTATACGCGGGCGGTGCGCTAATAGCCGGTTCGCAAAGGACCGGCGCCCAATGAGTTTTTTCGTCGACGCGCCCCCAGCGCACATATTCGCTGGCGATCTTCTGTAACCGCTCATCGAATGGACCAGCGGCGCGGGCCGAATTGACCTCCGCCGGCACGGGAAATTTCGTGGGCGGATTCGCCGGCTTCGCAGGTTCCGCAGCGAGCGCGGCGGCGCAGCCAGCAAAAACAGTGATCGTGGCAGACAGCAATGTTCGGATCATCAGATGAAACTCCATTTCGCGGACTGTTTTGAAAATCCCCCGCCGAGGCGTGCATTGTACAGGAATTGCGGTGTGCGTTTGGTAACTGCTGCGCAAACAGCCAATCCGCTTGGCGAAACATTATAGCCGCGGCGCTTGGCGGGCTGTGGTTTGCAAAACGGCTCATTCACCGACGCTGGCAGCATCGGCAACAGACGAGCTTCGTCTGGCAAGGTCGGCAGCGGTCGATTCCGCCAGCAGCGTCTGCTTCCTCTCTTCATGTTGCAATTTTCAATTCGCGTTTTTCAATTTGCATTTCCCTCACCCGCATTTCCCTCACCTGCAATTCTCTCCGCCGGATTCGACACCTGCGATTCCTTCCCTTCGCGGGGTTGGCTCGTCATAATGGCCGCAAATTCACATCACGCGCAGCAATTCATTTTCGGAGCAGCAGCAGATGCCAACAAACGGCGATCTCAATCGTAAACTTCGCATGGCATTGGTCGGCGGTGGCCAAGGCTCGTTTATTGGCCGCGTGCATTGCACGGCGGCCGTGCTGGATAATCGGGCGGCGCTGGTGGCCGGTGCGCTCTCCAGCGACGCCGCGCGGGCTAAAGCCTCCGCCGCCGATTACGATATTGCGCCCGCCCGCGCGTATGGTTCGTACCAAGAACTGCTCGAAAAAGAACTGGCGCTGCCAGCGGATCAGCGGATCGATTTTGTCAGCGTGGCCACGCCCAACCATACGCATTTCAAGATTGCCAAGGCGGCAGTCGAGGCCGGCTTTAATGTGATTTGCGACAAACCGATGACCTTCGATCTGGCCGAAGCCGAGCAATTGGCCGCGGCGGTCGACAAATCGGGCGTGGTGTTTGCCGTCAGTCATAACTACACCGGCTATCCGCTGGTGCGACAAGCGCGGCAAATGATTCTGGGCGGCGAGCTGGGCGAAATCAACGCCGTCCGCGCGCAATACATTCAAGGTTGGCTGCGAACTCGGCTCGAAGCCAGCGATCAAAAGCAAGCTGCCTGGCGAACCGATCCCAGCAAGAGCGGCGCGGCCGGATGCTTTGGCGATATCGCCACGCACGCGTACAACCTGGGCCGCTACATGACCGGTTTGCTGCCAGAGTCGATCAGTTGCCATCTGAAGACCTTCGTATCCGGCCGCAAACTGGACGATTACGGCACCGCCGTGGTGCGGTTCGAAAATGGCGGTTTGGGCACCGTCACCGCTTCACAGATCAGTCACGGACGCGAAAATGATCTGACGATCGAAATCGACGGCACCAAAGGTTCGCTGCAATGGCGGCAGGAAAATCCCAATGAAATGATCTTCCGCCGCAACGGCCACCCGCACGCCATTTACACCCGCGACCCAAACGCCGATTTCATGAACGATGCCGGCAAGGCCGCCTGCCGCTTGCCCAGCGGGCATCCCGAAGCGTTCTTCGAAGCCTTCGCTAACGTCTATCGCGCGGCCTACGATGCCATGGCGCTGCGCGCCACGGGCAAGAAATTCGAATTGCACGACACCGTGTTTCCCAACGTCAACGACGGCGTCGAGGGCATGTATTTCATCCAGCAGTGCGTGGCCAGCAGTCAACAAAACGCCGCCTGGCTGCCGCTCAAACATCCGCGGGCGCGGAAGTAGTTGCGGCTGCCGCGGAGCCCGTTCCGCCGCCAAACTGCCGATCGAAAATGCCGCTTTAGTCGAACAACGCAATTGATTGCGGTTCGTCAAAACGTTAAAAGTGTGACGGCCGGACGTTTACGAGGCGCGCGTACCACCAATTATTCTTGGCGATTTCGGCTGACCTCGGCTGCGGTTTGCAGGCCTTCGGCCACGGCGGGCAGAATGCCCATGCGGCGGTAGATGGGACGAATTTGCTCGCGGAGAATTGGTAGCTGCCGAGAGAACGCGACCGCTGCCAGCAGGCAGACCGCACCGCCGATGGCCAGCGTGCGCTGCGGGCCAATGGCGTTGGCCAGGCCGCCGGAAATTAGGCTGCCCAGTGCCGCGGTGCCCAGCGCGGAAACGGTGTAAAAACCCATCACGCGGCCGCGTTTGTCGTCGTCGACAATGGTTTGCAAAATCGTATTGCCGGACGCCATTTGCACCATCATGCCGAAGCCGCTGACGACCAACGCCAGAAACGAACAGACGAGGTTCCACGGCGCCGCCAGTTGTCCGCAGAGCGAAAATAAAATCAGACCGCCGCCGAACAGGCTGGTGGCTACGATGATCACGCGGCCCAGTCCGCGGACGTCGCGCCGCGAAGCTAAAAAGATGGCGCCGATCAGCGCACCCACGCCTGAGGCGGCCATCAGCCAGCCGTAGGTATCGGCCCCGCCATGCAACACGTTGGCGGCCACGGCAGGCATCAGCACCAGGTTCGAAATGCCCATCAGGCTGACCACGCCCACCAGCGTGAGAATGGCGCGGATCGGCGCGAAGCGAGAGGCGTATTGAAAGCCTTCGATCAACCCGTGGATGACTTTGGTGGTGTGCACCTGGGCGACGTAGCGGGGCAACCGCATGGCCAACAGCGCGGCAATCACGGCAAAATAGCTGAGGCCGTCCACCAAAAAACAGAGCGCCTCGCCGCGGTAACTGTGCGGATCGCTGACCAGCTTGATGCACCAACCGCCGAGCGCGGGTCCGATCAATCGCGCGCCGTTGAACATCGACGAATTCAGCGCGATGCCGTTGCTGAGATCGCGGCGATCTTCGATCATTTCGATCAAAAACGCCTGACGAGCCGGCGTGTCGATGGCGTTGATGATGCCTTGCACCACAGCCAGCGCCATCACGTGCCAGACGGCCACCACGCCAGTGTACGCCAGCCAGGCCAGCGCCAGCGATTGCAACATGGCCGCCACCTGCGTGGCCACCAGCAGTTTATGGCGATTGATGCGATCGACCCACACGCCGGCGATGGGCGAGAGCAGCGGAATGGGAATCTGCCCTGCGAAGGTCACCAGGCCGAGTTGCCATTCGTCGTGCGAAAGTTTCCAGACCAGCCAACTGGTGGCAATTCGCGTGATCCAAGTGCCAATCAGCGAAATGCCTTGGCCGCTAAAGAACAGCCGGTAGTTGCGCGAGCGGAGCGTGCGAAAGATGCGGCCAAATGTCGAGCCGCGTCCGTCGGCTCCGGGCTCGGTTGACATCGACGGTTTTGCCATGAGTTGCGAATCGAAAGCACGGGCGCGCGAAGCGCCGTTGGTTCCGACAGCTTCGTGAATCACAGATTATCAAACGCACGCCGGCCGACGCTGGCAGCGAAGGCCACGGAAGCACTTATCCTAGCCGATGCGGACAGTAGGGGGGATTTTTTGCGGGATTTTCACACCTGTCCGGCGCTAGCAACTTGGTCTGTGAAGCGGCGCGCGACCGAGCACGGAATCGCCGCGGCGGCGCAAGGGCAACGCGCGGCACGGAGCAGCGATCAGCCTGGTCTTACTGGCAGCCCGGATTGCACGCGGCCGGCGTGTTATAGACCGGAGCGCAAGCTTGCACGGGCTGGGCGTAGGTCGGAGCCGGTGCATAACCATACGGCTGCCGATTTTGCCAAGCGCAACAGCCGCTGGAGATTGCTGCGGCAAACAGGGTCAGGCTGATCAAAAAACGCTTCATGTCAGAAATTCCTTCCGGCTGACTTCAGTAACCGACTCATCCCGTCGCAAACCGATGCGCGGGGCGGAACATTAGACGTCGGCTGTCGGCCGGTCAAGATCAGAACATAAGCAGACTTTAACGATTCCGAAAAATAGATCGACATAATTCCACCGGATGTGCCACGCGACAATGCTATCGCCAAAAGTTCCGCGCCGCTAAATCGACGAGCACGATAGCGGCCAGATATCGCTGGTCGCTGGCAGATCGGCCAGAGCGTCCAGAGCGTCCAGGCCGATCGGGCGACTTTGCGGCTTGCAGTACATGATTTGCACCAACTGCGTGCGGCGTTCTAAAAATGCCGCTTCGCAGTAGCAAAAGTAAAAGTCCCACATGCGGACAAACCAGTCTGGCATGCCGAGCGCCAGAACCTGATCGCTGCATTCCAGAAATCGATCGCGCCACAGACGCAGCGTGTGGGCGTAGTGCGGGGTCCAATCTTCCAGGTGAAAAAGCTGCAGATCCGAACCGCGCTTGACCGCCGCAGCCAGACTTGAGAGGGCCGGCAAACAGCCGCCCGGAAAAATGTATTGCTGAATGAAATCGACGGTTTTCAGGTAGGCGTCGTGCAATTGATCTTGCAGCGTAATGGCTTGAATCAGCATCTGCCCATGCGGCTTGAGCAACCGACTGCAGGCGCTAAAGTACGAATCCAAAAACGCGTGCCCTACGGCCTCGATCATTTCGATCGATACTAATTTATCGTACTGGCCGGTCAGGTTGCGGTAGTCTTCGCATATCACATCCACGCGATCGGTCAGACCGGCTTCAGCCACGCGCTGCAGAGCCAGCCGATATTGCGATGGCGAAATGGTGGTGGTGGTGATTCGGCAACCGTAATGACGCGCGGCATGAATGGCCAATCCACCCCAACCGGTGCCAATTTCTAGTAAATGATCGCTTGGTGTTAGCTGAAGCTTTTTACAAATCCGATCGAGCTTGGCGATCTGCGCTTCGTGCAAACTGCAGTCCGCACCCGTGAACAGAGCGCACGAATACATCATCGAATCGTCCAAGAACAATGAGAACAGCTCGTTGCCTAAGTCATAGTGCTTGGAAATGTTCAGTTGACTGCCGCGCGCGCTGTTGCGGCGCAACCAGTGCATCAACTTGCGGGCGGGCTGCTTGAAAACGCGGGTCCAGGCGTGCTCGCCCGCTAGCGCGTCAAAGTTGATCAACAGCAATCGCAAGAGCGCAGTCAAGTCGTCGCACGACCAATAACCGCGCATGAACGACTCGGCCGCGCCGATGCTGCCACCCAGCGCCGCGTCGGTGTAAAACCGCGGATCATGCACCCGCACCACGGCGCTCAATTCATCGCTAACGGCGCCGGCGCGTTCGGCAGGCGTGCCGAACTCGCGAACACGGCCAGCTTGTTGGATACGTAGCCAGCCGGTCGTGATGCCGGCAAGCTGATCTTCCAGCATTTTCCGCGACCAACGCTGCAACCAGTTGGGTGACGCGGCAATACCGTACGTCGGGGCCACGTTGGCCGGATACGGAGTGTCAGCATCCATTCGTTTGGGATTCCCTCTAAGCTCTGTGGTTCTCGTCGGAGCGGGTTGAGCGGCGCTGGCTGGAGTTCGGTGCGCTTGCCGCGTGTTGCCAGCCGCCTTGTCCTATTTTTAGCGTAACCGTCGAACGCGGCAATGATTAACCGCCGCCGCGAGTGGGCGAGGCGTCATTTTTCGGTCCGGCCGAATACGTCCGGCAACGGCTCAGCCGCCTTGGGACTGGCGGCGCGAAAATCTTCGCCAAGCAATTGCGCCAGCGTGGCGGCGATCTGACTTTGCGTCACCTGGATTTTCGAGCGGACGCCCAGCGCCGGCGTGTCTGGCCCGAGCAGCGTGATCCAGATTCGTTCGGCGCCGGCGACTTTTTCGCCGTGATCGGTCCAGTTGGCGCGCGTCGCACCCCGACCGTGATCGGTGGTCAGAAGCAGCGTGGTCTTTTCGCAATACGCCGGCATCGACTGCAGCGTTTTCCAAAGGTCGGCCACAAATTGGTCGGCCTGGTGCGCGGCGTGCAAGTACAGATCGTAGCGGCGGCCGTGTCCCCATTCGTCGGTTTCGCCGAGTCCGACAAACAACACGCGCGGCTGATGTTTTTTTAGATGTTCAACGGCCGCCCGTTCGCTGATTACGTCGAAGGTACAGGCGGGCCAGTAGTGCGGCAGATGGTTCAGCATTTCGTTGCATTGGCGCTGGCCATCGGTCAGCGGATCATCGACGATGGGCGTCCAGCCGGCATGCACGTTGAGATGACTGGTTTGTGTACGAAAGATCGAAGGAAACACGTCCCAGCCGCAGTAAGCCGCCACGCGGTTTTGAAATCCTGGCCGACCGTTCAGAAATTCCAGCACGCTGAGATTGGGATTTTCGCGCTTGGCGTTGCTCGTGATCCGCGGATCGCCAAAACCGCAAAAGACTTCGTTATAACCGGGATATGAGAATTTCAGCCCGTTGCTGCTGATGGCTTGGCAATCGTTTTCCGCATCGCCAAACATCTGGCCGTCGCGGGCCATCGTCTTCCAAACGAATGGCAGCAAGGTTTCGCGGCGCTCGTGTGGGGTTTCACGGAAGAACGCTTTCCGCAGTCCGTCCACATCGCTGACGCCGCCGCCGCTTTTGTCCATCAGCGCCGCATCCGCGCCGCCAAACATTTCTTGCCAGCGAAATCCGTCCCACATCACGACGATCACGTTTTCCGTACGGCGCGCGGGCTCGGCGGCGCGTAGGCTGCAACTCCCAATCAGAACGGTCGCGACAACCGCCAAACCTAGCTTGACTCGATGCATATTGCCTCTCCGCGTGCTCGTCGCCGACAATCGAATTCGAGTGGTTGTTTTCGCTCAGTTCGAGCTGCGCCGCAAGCGGTGGCCGAAAATTCTCGGCCGTGGCGAATCGCTCTGGCCAGCAACCGCGTCGCTACGCCGGCTGCGTTTGCCGGGCCGCCGCGACATCCAGCAGATGTACGCCAGCCTTGACCAGGCACGCGCGAATGGCGGCAATGTGTTGACCATCGGCCGCTTCGACGGTACACAGCACATTCACGGCGTTGATGCTGGGGCCAGAAAACGTGCGATCGTGTGCAATATCTTTGACACTTGCGCCCGCCTCGGCCAACACGCTGGCCAGCCGCGCCAGGCCACCTGGACGATCCGATATGCTGGCCGCGAACTGCCACAGCCGATTATCCGCAACCAAGCCTTTTTCGATCACCCGGCTGAGCACAATCGGGTCGATATTGCCGCCGCTCAGCACCAGCGCCACACGCTGCCCACTCAGTTCCGGCAGTTGACCGCTGGTTAGCGCGGCCAAGGTGGCGGCGCCCGCGCCCTCGACCACGCTTTTTTCCATCTCCACCAGACGCAGCACGGCCAGCGATAATTGCTGTTCATCGACCTTCACCCAACGATCGACAAGCGTCCGGCAAATTTCCAGCGGCAGCTTGCCGGCGCAGGTGACGGCCAGACCGTCGGCCAGCGTGGGCTGGAGCTGGATGTCAAGCGGCTGGCCCGCGGCGAGCGCGGCGGGGAAGCAGGCGGCGTTGACCGGTTGCACGCCGATGATTTGCACCGTCGGCTTGAGCGCTTTGACGGCCAGCGCCACGCCGGCAATCAATCCGCCGCCGCCGACAGAAATCACCACCGCGTCCAGCTCGGGCACTTGCTCAAGCAGTTCCAGGCCGACGGTGCCTTGGCCGCAGACGATGTCCGGATCGTCAAAACCGGGGAAGTATTCCAGACTGCGTTCGGCGGCCAGTTGCTCGGCCCGTCCGCGCGCATCGGCCAGCGACTCTCCGAATAGTTCCACCTGCGCGCCAAGCCGACGACAATTGGTGACCTTGATCAGCGGCGCAAAACGCGGCATGACCACCGTGACCGGAATACCCAGCAGCTTGCCGTGATAGGCCAGGCCCAACGCATGATTACCGGCCGAGGCCGCAATCACGCCAGAAAGCCGTTTATGTTGGCCGCGGACCAGTAGCGCGTTGCGAGCGCCGCGCTCTTTGAAGCTGCCGGTCCGTTGCAGATATTCCAACTTGCAATAGATTTTGGCGCCGCACAGTTCCGAAAGCGGAATCGATTCAGGGCAGGGCGAGAAATAAATCTCGCTGGCAATCCGCCGGCGCGCGGCCAAAATGTCGTCGATCGAAAGTGGCATGCGGTGCAATCAAAAACGTGAAAAGCCGACCGACATCGCAACAGATGCCGGTCGGCCTTACGGCTCACAAATCTCGACGATGCGTTATTCAGGCCGGACCGTTTCCCGCGAAAATCAACGCTTCGGTCACGCTATTTCAACTTTTTAGAACTGCCTTCAATGTCCAGGCCCCGGGGCATCGCCTTGCCGTTGACGGGCGGCCCGCCTTCGCCCGGCATCGTAGGAGTGTTCACGGCGATCTCGGCTTCTTTCTTTTTCATTTCCAATTCATAGTGGTCATCAATTTCACTCTTGGACACCAGTCGCGGCGATCGGGGGTCCGAAAAATCGACGAACAAGACTTCGCCCGGTTCGATCAGCGGATTGGTCGAGCGCGGCGGTGGCGGCGTGATTGGATCGCCGCCCATGGCGTCGATCACCATGTGATTGGTATTAAAGGCGAAGTCGGCGATTTGCTTGATGGCGCCGGTCGAGGGATCGGGCAAGTCGACCGTCACACGATGGTTGGCCACGCTTCCGA
Source organism: Pirellulales bacterium (assembly GCA_038205115.1). Taxonomy (GTDB): domain Bacteria; phylum Planctomycetota; class Planctomycetia; order Pirellulales; family JBBRCE01; genus JBBRCE01. Next base: position 11,224 of record JBBRCE010000039.1, on the reverse strand, counting down.
GCACTTCATCGAACTCCTTAGTGGCTTCCACGCCGCGTCGGACGTCAAAGAACACCACGGCATAATGCACGGCGCGTTCGATCTTGGCCGCGATTTTCAAATTGTCCGGCCGGGCCTTGATCTGGTCGGGCACGCTGGTCATGCCATACGCCTTGCCGCCGTACAGATGCGTGTCTTTGCCAATGGTGATCGCCGGCGACGGATCGCTCCAGTTGGTTTCAATGCGACGAACGCTGGCGAGCTTCTTGGCGGCGTCATCGAGGTCTTTGGCTGGCTTGCCGAAGTTTGGATTGTCGATCATCAATTGCACGCGGTAGCGATAGGTTTTGCCTGGCTGCACGGCAAAGTCAAAGTAACGCAACTCAAGCAGATCGCCCTGCTTCTTTTCGATCAGACCGCGAGCCGAAGATTCTGCCCGCGATGGACGGCCGCCGGTTGGGTTGTCACCCAGCGGATCAGCAAGCGGATCGGCCAGGGGATCGCCAGGCACGACCGGCTTTTCCTCCTTCACGCTCGTGGAACGCTCGTTCTGCAGATTCAAAATCTTCGGATGGATAATCTCTTCCTTGACAAATCCGCGCGGCGGCAACAGTGGCGGCAGCGGCATGGTGATCGGCGGCACCTTGGGGCTGTAACTAGGCACAGCAAAATCCGGATCGAGTGGATCTGGAGCCAGTTTTGCCCAGGTCAGCAGTACAGCGGTCGTCTCGGCCAACGGATTAATTTTGGCGTCGGTGAATTGAAATTTTGCGTCGGGACCGGCGACTTCCACGCGATCGATCCAGGCGTAAACGTACTTGGGCGTGTCGGTCGACGTGTCTTTGAGACTGGCTGAATCGAACGCCCGATTGAACTCCGCCGTTTGCTCGGCCAATGGAATGACCGCGGTCACAACGACCCAATGCTTGCCTTCGACCGGGCCGTTGTGCGGCTCGACGCCAATTCGCGCCGGGTTCGTGGCTAACTGCCCTGCGGACTTCTTGATGTGACTGCCGCCGCCGCTGTTTTCCGGCCGCGTGTAAGGATTATTGAGATCATCGAGACTCGGACCCGAGCGCCGGATGGGGGCAACGGGCGCAACGGGCGCAGCCGCCGCGCCGCCGTCAGGCGGATTCGTGCCGACCATGGCCAGCGCCCCGTATCCGCTGGCAACTAACACATCTTTGGCAGGCAGCATGTTGGGATCGGTCCGCGGACTCAAAGGCAACCACAGCGGGCGACCCGCGATGAACGGCGAGGGAATCTTTGGCATGGCGACAGCCACTGCCGGCTGCACCGGCGGAGTGGATGGCGGGGACGAAGTCTTGATCTTCTCCTCGACCTCTTGCACTTGCTGCTTCATCCGCTCAGGCGCCTGCGTAGTAGGGTCCAGTAAGCCCTTGGAACTGAGCGCATTGACGCCAAACATGATCAACACTCCCACCGACAGCGCCACCACGATCTTTTCGCCATGCTGGATGAAAAACGTCTTGATCGAGTCGCCACTGATTTTGGCCTTCATCTGTCACCTCCGCGTTTGCGGTGCTTGCCTGCTGCCGTTGCTGTTTCTACCACAAGCGCACGAACTCAATCTACTAGAAACCTTCAATTCCACCACTGGAACTCAAAATGACGCTCAACGAACCTCACTGGGCCACCGGTGGCGTACCGGCCGGCGGCGCGGCAGCGGGCGGCGCGCCTGCGGTGGGCGCTGGTGCGCCCGCCGGCGCGGTTTGATCTGCCACTGGCGGAGCGGCTACTGGCGGAACTGCTGCGGCATCCGGCGCGGGACTGGCGGCAGCTTCTGGAGTTGCCGCGGCCGGATCGGTCGGAACGTCGAATTTCTTTGGCTCGTTGAAAAAATAGGCCGCGCCACGCAGTTCAAGCGAGATGATGTCGGTGGCATCGTCGCTCAGCGTGGCCGTACCGCGGTTGAGATTCATCCGGCCGCTTTCCATCATTACGGCACTGCCGCCGCGAGAGCTGGAACCGCCGCCTTTTCCGTCGTCGGGCGAATTGATTCTGACCTGTTGAACTTCCAGCGGCAACGGTGAGCTGTGAACGTTGTTAAACAGCACGTCGAGATAACGCTGATCGATATCCATTCGGACGCAGAATGGAATCAGGCGGAACTCGGTGAGATTGGACTCTTTCTGTTCCTTGAGCGTTAACGGCCGCGCTTTGTCGCTGACGTAGCGATAATCTTCCGGGGCGCGTTCGGCCGCCGGCGCCTCGCCACCGGTCGGAGCGAGACCGCGCGGCCCGCGAGTGGAATTTGTTCCGTCCCAATCGTACGGCGGGGGAATCGTGATCGGTGCGTTTGGATCGGCTGCGGCAGCGCCCGCTTCGCCGGCGGGCGGTGGCAGCATGCCCGCTTTGGGGTCGGTGCCGGCAACCGCGCCCTCCTTCTTGGTGGGATCGAGTCGCGCGATCCGATTTTTGCCGCGGCCCAGTGGGTTACTTTCGGCCGCATTGATACCGACCGTCATGGTGCGGAGCGTGGGAATTCGCGCTTCCCAAGATCCGCGGGCGTCCTTATTGGTGGCGGCGATCACTCGGCACAGCGCCTCGTAAACCCAGATGTCTTCTTGCATCATCCGCACGCGCTTGGTCATCGGACGATTCGGCCAGTCGACCTGCTTTTGCAAGTCGCTTTGGCTGGCGTCGTCCCAAACCATTTTGAAATTGTCTTTGACCATTGGCTTGGCGGTGCCGGCTTTGGGGCCAGACAGCGCGGGGCCTTCGTCGCCGGCTGCCGCGGGATCGAGCACCCACCGACAGTCGAGAATCTTGCACAGCCGCTTGACCGAGTCACGGACGTACTTGTCGCGATATTCTTCCAACAGGTTGGGTGAAATTTCCGCTTCGAGCGGCGTCGCGACGATTTCCCGACGAAAATCTTCACTCAGCGACGTCGGCCATATGGTGACGAACTTCTGCTGGGTGTCGTACCGCTGCTTCCATTGTCGCTCGACTTCAGAAACCACCCGCTTGATGGCCTTGCTCTTTTCTTGGAACCACGTTTCGTTGGGTAATAGTCCGGCTTTTACGGAAGCTAACGTCGTGAAGTTTTGCTTGATGATCTCGGCGTCTTTCTTTTGTGCCGCCTGCAGATCGCCGGTCGCCTTGAACCAGCAGGCCAGCCCAATGCACAAAGACAGCACGCAACCGATCCAAAATCGGTGCTTGTTCATGACCTTCAGGTATTGCTTGACTTGATCCACGGAAGTCTCCAAGCCGTCGGCAAGCGATGGCTTGCGTCTGGCGATCTGAACGATGAATTATGGGTTGGGTTGCGCGGCGGCCACCGGCGGGGTCGCACCGGGAATTCGAGCCGACGCAGGCCGCTCTTGCCAGCAAAATTGCACGATGAACGAGAGCTTTTCCGCGTCAACGCCCACGGGCTCCTTCTTCTCGCCGCCGGGCGGCAGCGACTCGCCGTGGCCGGCGACTTGCGCTTCGTTGGGGTTGACCAATCGAACTTTTTCCGGCTTGGACGTCGGCAGCAGCACGGGATAGCCGATGCCCAGGTCTTTGATTTTGACGGTTTTCGAGCCGAGCACCACCACGCCATCGTCGAGTTTATCGATCAACGTGCGGCGAACATATTCGGCCGTAAACAGATAGCTACGGTCACTGCTGGCCTGATCGTTGTGATAGTGATGCGCATGAATTTCGATCACCCAGCCTTCGCCCGATGGTCCGGGATCGCCGCCGGTGACATCCGCCACAACCGGCGCAGCGCCCGCAACCGGCGCAGTGCCCGGCGCCGGCGCAGTGCCCGGCGCCGGCGGTGGACCGCCTGGCGCAGGTGGCGTGGCTCCGGCCGTAGGCGCGGCCGCAAGCGCTCCGCCAGCGGCGATGGCGGCCGCGATCTTTTGTTTGTGATCGTCGGCCCAATGTTCTTTAACTTCGTCAAACCAAACCTTCAAATCCGGGACGCGCTCGCAGTCGATCCGATCGACGTGAATTTCGTTCCGCAGCTTAATATCGCGATCGGCCTTGGTTTCCTTAGGCATTGCCGCGACGATCGCCGCCATGACTTCCGGCCAAAGCACGTTCCGTTCTTCCAGCCCACTCAGATGGGTGCGAACGGACAAGGTGTCGTCGTATTTCTTCTCAAGCTCCAGATAGCGGGCCTGATTGGCCTTGGCTTTGCTTTCGACGGCACCAGCCGCGCTGATGGGCACGTTATATTGGCCCTCGATCCGGCTCGACGCCCAGGCGCGCCAAGTTCCAAAATATCCGACCACGCAGCCCACTAAGATGGCCGCCGCGGCCGCAATGGCCCAAGGCTTTTTCTCGCGAATCAGCCGATCTTTGAGAATCTCGCGGGGAATCAAATTGGTGCGTAACTTGGATTTTTGCAAGCCTTGCAGACAGAGCCCGTAGCAAACACCAAAGGCCAGCAAGTTGTCTTTAAACGCCGGCAGGTTGACCACTGCCGGCCCGGTCAGGCCGCGGTACGACGTTAAATCTTGCACCGGCATGCCGAGGTTTTGCGAAAGATACTTTTGCAGCCCTGGCAGCTTCATCGCATTGCCCAGCGCCAGCACACGGCCGATGGTGGCGTTGCGGTCGATGCCGCTGAAAAATCGCACGGAGCGATCGATTTCGGTCACCAGTTGGTTGAACACGGGCCGCATTGCCTGAAAGACAGCTTTGGGGTCTTCGCTTTTGGTAGCATTCCGTTTGAGATGTTCGGCCTTGGCAAAAGTCAGCTTCATTTCTTTGGTCAGCGCCAAAGTAAAGTGACTACCGCCGAGCGGCACGCTTCGCTGCCAGACTTTGTAGCCGTTGGTGACAACCAAGTCCGCAGTATCGGTGCCCAGTGAGAGCAGCAAGATCGACTCGGGCGGGTGTTCCGGGTCGATTTCATCCGGCGGCGGGACATCTTGCAGTTGGTCGAACGCCACAAAGTTGTACAGCGCCAGCGGCGTGAGTTGGATAAAGTCGACTTCAATCTTGGCTTCATCAAACGGGCGCAATGCCTGAAAGACTTTCTCGCGCTTCATGGCAAACAGACCAACTTCCGTCTCCAGCGCAAAGTCGCCTTCGACGGAGCTACCGGCCATTTGCTGATAGTCCCAGATCACGTCTTCCAGCGCAAAGGGAATCTGCTGCCGGGCTTCGTACTTAACGATGTCGGGGATTTTTTTAGCTTCGACCGGCGGCAACTTGATGAACCGCACCAGGCCATTTTGCCCGGAGACACTGACGGCCACGCGGTCGCCGCGGACGGAATTTCTGGACAAAAACGTTTTGAGTGCTTCGCGCACCAACTCAACCGGATCGGCATCCGGTTGGCTCAGAATCTTTGAGTATTCGATGTAATCGAAGGCTTCGACTTCAATCCGTTTATCGTCGTCGCTCTGCGAGCAGCGTAATGCCTTGAGCGCGCATTGACCGATATCAATGCCCCAAACGGCGCCAGATTTCGCCATGGTTTCAATTGCCCTTCGTTCTGTTCCCGCGAGTCTCAGCGGCGAGTCGTGGCCAACAGCAACCGGCGACACATGGTCGCTCATGCCACGGCCCGTTCACCAGCGGCCCACGCCCCGAATCCAGTAGAATTCCGGCCAGGAAACGGCACAGAAAGGAATTCAATTAACGGAAAAACTACTGGATTTTCTCCACCTATCAATTTATCAACGGCCAGCGGCAGGGTCAATCTTTTTCCCGTAGCCATCGCGAAACTTCGCCGTGGCTCGCCGCGACGCGACCATAAATCAACTCCAATCGCCGGCGATTTTCATTCACCGGCAGTTTAACTCATGCTCCGGTGGCCGTTGCCTGCTAAGGCAACGGCGTCGGCTCGGTCGATTTCGCCGGTGCGGATCGATCGAGCGGCGCCGGCGGCTTCTCGACGGCCGCTTTATCGGCGGCCGCGTTTTTCGGAACAATGGTTCCGGCCTTGGCAGCTTCTGCCCAACGGCGAATGCTGGCCTGCCGCGGCGCGGCCAGCGATTGCGGCGAGTAACTTCGAGTTTCGCCCGTAATGGACTTGAGAGTCAGAAACGCGAGCACACGGATATCGAGGTTTTCGTTATCCAGCATGGCCACCAGCCGGGTTGCCCAGCCGCCTTCGGTCAGGTCGGCCTTGGTGAAACCCCACAACACGCGATACATTTTTTCGCCATCGTCGCCGCGCATTCGCACGAGCGTCTCGTGCAAGAGTTTGGCAGCCACGGGGCCCAGCGCCAGTGCGGATTGCAAGCTTTCCACGTAGGTTGGCCAGACGGCCCGTTGGTCTTGATCGCTGAAATTGCGAATGATGGGTTCGAAATCTCCCGTCAACGCCAGGCAGCGCCCCGCCAGCGAACGAATTTCCGAACGCCGATGATTGGCCGCTTCTTTTAGCGCGAGTGCGACCGGACGCTTTTCGTCCAATATCCGATTCAGTTCCAAGCTGGCGCTTTGGTCGCTGCTGCGCACGTCCTCGGTGTTTGCGATCCACGCCGGAATCTCTTTTCGCGGCGGATCGTTTGGGTGGGCCGAAACCACGAATCGCATGGGCTTTTTCAACAACTCAGGCCGCGCGACATCGCCATCGCGCGATCGTTCCAAACTTTGCCAGGTGGTTTGCCCGGAAATCATGTAGATTTCTGCGGCGACTTTGGCAATTTCGTGCTCGGGATCCTTGCCCGGCGAAAGATACCGACGGACCTCAACGCCCAAGATCGGCTCGCCGGCGCCAAGCGCAATCAGACCCGGCTTATCACCCAAAGTCAACCGAAGGCGGGTGTCCGGCTGGCCAGCAACCGGCGGCACGGAAAACATCAGCAAGCGGCCGTAGTGAAGCCGAATGCCATAGACGCCGTCCGCGTCAGGTTGTTCGATCTGAATCAGCGTATCGCCCTGCAACTGCACGCTGATGCCTGGGCCAATGATGAATTCCGGCTTGAATGTCGGCAGGACCAACAACGTATCGCCCGCCAGAATGCCTTCTTTTGCCAACATCCGCAGCCACTTATCGCCCGCCAGCCTCAGCAACACCTGCGAGCCGTCGGACGTAAACCGTCCGATGGGGCGGCCGGCAGCCGCATCAATCTTGCCCGGATCAATCGGCTTAGCCGGCGGATCGAGTAATGGGTCAATCGTCACGGGTGCCTTGTCTGGACCGACTTTATCGGAAGCAACTTGATCCGGGCCAGCTTTATCTGGACCAGCTTTCGGCAGGAGTTCTGGCTCGAGCGGCCCGTTCGCCGGCGGTTGATGGCCCACAATGCTATGTGCTGGCCGCGCGGGCGACGGACCGCCGGAATCGGCACCGCCGGCAGTTGCGGAACCGGCCGCTTTTGGATCCTTGCCGTGAGAGTCGTCTTTTAGCGCCGGCGGCGCGACAATCGCCTGACCGTCGCCCGCAGTGGCCGGCCGTGACGCCGAATCGCTGCCAGAATCTTTTGGCGCTGCCGTGTCCTTGGCCCCGTCGGGCGTAACTTTGGCACCGTCGGGCGTAACTTTGGCACCGTCGGGCGTAAATTTGGCAATGTCCTTGCCGTCCGTGGAATGCGGCGCCGGCTCACTGCCTTTCATGCCAAACATCCGCATCAAGCTGGCGTTCCAAGGACCGATCGACATCGCCACGGCAATGCCCAACATGAACGCCAGCATTACAAAGGCGATTGGCCAGAATCGCGAACGCCCCCGCGCGGGTTCGCGTAGCCACTCCGGCACCTGCGGTTTTTCGCGCGTTGGTTTGCTGTGCGAGAAATCGCCAGCCGGCGTGATCTGCGCCGCGCCATGACCGTTGGCGGCCACGGCGGCGTCTAGGCTCGACGCCAGTCCGGCCGCTGCCGCCGATGCTCCCGCCGCAGCAACTTTGGGCGGTGGCGGACCGTCGTAATCCGGGGCCGGCCGAGTCGCCATCAAATCCGGCGCCTTCGAAAGCTTGGCGGGCCGACCGTGAATCACGTCTTTCATCCGCCGCTTCACGTCCGCATCAATGTCCGCCGGCTTGGTCAGCACCATCGTCAAGATGTGATGGCACGACGCGACTTCCGCTAGGTGCACGTCAGACTCCAAGCAAATCCGCTCGAAGTCCGTCACTCGGTCAGACGGCAGCACGTCTTCCAGATATTCGGCCACGCTGTTGGGGTCTAGGCCAACGCCACGCGCTGAAACGCGCGGTGCCGACAGTCGCGGATGAACCATCACGTCGCGCGTGCGCTGCACCAGCTTGGCCGCAGCTTCGCTTTCGGCAATCTTCTGACCGATGTCGCGATAATCGCTGGCCTCCAACATGTTGTCCAAGTAGGCGAGCATGGTCCGTAACGTGAGTCGCATATTCGATTTACCCAGATTGACTTGCGATAACTTTGCTGGCTAGCACCAGCCAGATTCATTTGAGCTACCCTAATAGTGGACGGTCGCGCGCGTTTTCGTACAAACTGGCGAAAATAATTTTTCGCCGCCGGATGTTCTCCAATTGCCCGAGCTGGTCAGCCCGGTAAATTCCGTGATCGGCAGCGCTCCGACAGCGCGGGCGGGCGGTTGCAGGCAGGTTGCCAAACCGTTACCCTGTAAGCAGCTCAAAAATGATCGATTTTTCGGAAGGAGTGCCGTGAAAATGGCCAAAGCATACGCCCATCCCGACGTCCTGGTCTCCACCGAATGGGTTGAAGCCCATCGTAACGACGCAAACGTGCGAATCGTCGAATCGGACGAAGACGTGTTGCTCTATCATCAAGGCCATATTGAAGGCGCAATGCGGATCGATTGGCAAAACGATCTGCAAGACGCCATCGTACGCGACTACATCGGCAAACCGCAATTCGAAAAGCTCTGCCGCGAAAAAGGCATCTCCAACGACACCACCGTGGTCTTCTACGGCGACAAAAACAACTGGTGGGCCTGTTACGCGCTGTGGGTGTTCAAATTGTTCGGCCACGACAAATGCCTGATCATGAACGGCGGACGCAAACGCTGGGAACTCGATAACCGCCCTTGGTCGCGCGATGCCGAACCGCAACATCCGGCCACGCAATACACGGCTGAAGAGCCCGATCTTTCGATCCGCGCTTTCCGCGACGAAGTGCTCAAGCACCAGAAGGCCGGCCGCCCGCTGATCGATGTCCGTTCGCCCGGCGAATTTACCGGCGAAATGCTGCACATGCCCGACTATCCGCAAGAAGGCGCGCTGCGTGGCGGCCACATCCCCGGCGCAATCAGCGTGCCCTGGGCAAAAGCGGCCAACGAAGACGGCACGTTCAAGTCCGCCAAAGATTTGGAAAAACTGTACGTCAAAGAGTGCGATCTCAAACGTCGCACGCCAGTGATTGCCTATTGCCGCATCGGCGAACGCAGCAGTCACACCTGGTTTGTATTGCAGTACTTGCTGGGTTTTCCGAAAGTGAAAAACTACGACGGCTCATGGACCGAATGGGGCAACGCGGTTGGCTTGCCGATCGAAAAAGGCCCAGGACAGCCCAAAGCGGCCAGCGATCCAGAACCGTCGCCGGAACCTGAGCCCGAACTGGCGTCAACGTAATTCGCGCTAGCGTAATTCGCGCTAGCGTCCGCAATTTGTCGGTTCGCCCCTTGTCGTGCGACGCTGTCAGCGCCTTTCGGCCGCTTTGAATAGAAATGCTTCTCTGGCTGGCGCTGGCCGAACCGGCGTGTCGCTAATTTATGTCTGCCAAGCTCGAAACCATCATCGACGAGTTCGCCGAACTCGAACCGCGCGAACGGCTCGAGTTGCTGCTGGAGTTTTCCGAAAATCTGCCGCCGCTGCCACCCAAGTATCAGGCGGAAAAAGACTCTGGCGAACACCGCGTTCACGAATGCCAAACGCCGGTTTTCATTTGGGTGGAAGTGCAAGACGGCAAATTGGCCATCTTTGGCGACGTGGCGCCGGAATCGCCCACGGTCAAAGGCTTTGTCGGCATTTTTATCGACGCCTTCCACGGTGCACCGGCGACCGAATTGCTGGCCGTCAAGCCCGACGTGCTGCAGCGGATGGGCTTGGCGCCTATCCTAGGCATGGTCCGCGCCCGCGGCCTGCACGCCATCTTGCATTATTTGAACCGCTCGACGCAGCGCGCGGTAGCCGCCAGCCTGGGTTGAAAGAGCGCGGTATTAACCCTGAGTGGGTCGAATAACGCTTATCCGCCTCCGCGTGGATCATGCTCATCGACGACATGCGCGGTCTGAATTTTTGGCTTGCGAGTTCGGCAGAGATCGACAATGCCCATGATGCCGCCGATGAATCCGAGCATTTTCAAGACGCCGCTAAGCATTAAGAGTTCTTGGACTCGCGTCGAACCGATTGCCCAGCCGGCCGAATAAATTCCGGCCGCGATGGCTAACAAGACGCCTTTCGGAGTCCAGCGAGAGACGAGCCAGAGCAGGATGACGCCGACGACCACGGCCGCAATCGCACCGGCGAGCAAGATGAGGCCGTAATCCTTCGAGTCGGCCAGCGTCGCCGGCCCCGCGGATTTTAGCCAGTTGCTTTCGCCGTTCAGTCCGTCGATCAAGCGCGGCAGCAACTCATCGAGTTCCACACGGTTTTCGGCCCCGCCAAAAAGTCTCAACTGGATCGCTTCGTGCTTGAGCGGAATCTGCACGTTGTAGGTTATCGCCTTGTTCGCGGCAACTTCTTCCTCGACTTCAACGCAATCGACTGTAAATTCATGCCACGTTTTCCTCAATATTTTTCCGCGAAAGCCGGCCGGCATGTTTGCGGCTTTAATGGGCTCCCGTCCGATTGTCCCGCCCATCTTTTCAATGAATATCAAGGTGTAAATTTGGCCGTTCGGTTTGTCGCCAATCTGATAAACGTGAACAATGTCTGGCTTTGCGCCCACCAGGTCGGGACGCGGTTTTGCGCCCGCGGGCAATTCAAGCGAAAACCCCAGCTTCGAGTCGGTCAGCATTTCGCCGCGCAGCGATGCCGGCAAGATGCACAATGCGATGCCGGAAAAGACGAGAAAACGGACCGAGCAAAACATGGCTTGCCTTATTGTGAGCGGCCTGCGGCCGGGCAATGATCGTAGTTCAACTCCAAATGTTGCCAACAATATAATCTCCGTGCGCGGCGAGTGTCAGTAAAAAATCTCAGGGCGGCGATTAGACGCTCGCGAACGAAAATCCGCGAAGCCGGTGGGTGTGGCAAAATTGACTGGCGCAATCTGCGGGGTGTGGGTAGACTGCTGGGAGTCACGGAGAGGAGTTCCCCCATGAAACCGAATCAAGGAGTGAGCGATGTCTACGCCCAAGGTTGCGCCGGCAAGTTTGGTGTCGG
>JBBRCE010000038.1:0-48710 GCA_038205115.1 Pirellulales bacterium | reverse complement strand
AAGGGAACGTCCATGCTCATGGGATGCCTGTTAGGTAGATGTGATACCAACGACGAACTCACGTCGTTTTGCAGCCCTCCTTCCTAACACAGACCGCCTTGCCGCGCCAGCCCATTTTACCCAGAGTGCGCGCTGGCCCTGTCCTGGCAAGATGCTTTGTTGCGCATCAAGAAACTTGGCGGCGAAAACACACTATACTGCCGAGAATGCCAGATTGAAGTTATCCTTCGCCTGGATGGTACAAATGGAAACTTGAACGATGAAATCATTGCCGAGTTGACTCGATCAAACAAGCTACTTGATGGTCGCATGGGCGAACCGGGGCCATTTAGGAACGACCGAAAAATAACTTCCGTTTTTCGTTCGGGTCGACGCGCGCAATCACGAGCAGCGGGCGTCTCACTCAGAGGAAGTTATTTTTCGGTCGTTCCTTAAAATCGAAAATCTGACATTTGAAGCAAGACTTCTTTGTGATCAAGGAGATTTATTTGAGGCGATGCAACGACTGAGACAAGCGATGCAACTTGTCGATCAGTTGCATTTAGCATCATATGATTATTACCCAGTTCTTTACATAATTGCTAAAGTGGAATCTACTGTGGGGCATTGGAAGCGAGTGAGATCTCAGCTAAGGTTGGAACCACTGCTCGACGACAACGGTCAGATTCCGGATAGCCTTAGGCTCTTGCTTCTCAAAAGTCTTGCCAATGCTGAGTTTGAAGGAAACAAACTCATCGAATGCAACGAGACTCTTTCAATGACTGCGAGACTGATCCGAAAGTTAGAAGGCGATAAGTCTGCAAGTATGGCATTATGTTTGTTCTTGCAAGGCAGAGTGAGCTTAAGATTAGGACGGCTCGCAGACGGTCGACGGAAAATCGAAACTGCATCGGCCTTACTGGCGGAGGATGCTAGCCAAAACAATCGTCTGCGTTCGCATGTTTTACTTTGCCAATCGGAGGTCAAAGCCGCCGAGGGGCGGCTCGACGATTCGAAGGGTTTGCTCGAAGAAGCAATCAATTTGCGATTGCCTGTCCTGGACCCCGAAAACCCGTGCATGCTTGACTTGTATTTCGCTTATGCAAAGACCCTGTCGCAGGCGGGCGACTCGATTCAGGCATCGTCCTACGAAAAGAAAATTGCCTCAATCAAAAGTCGGTTTGAGTCATTGCAGGACGTCTGGTTGGATTTCAAGGCCAAATAAGCGCTGGAAGTAACCCTCGCTCATGGCTCGGCGGTCTGCGATATGAGCCGCGTTGCTGCCGCCGTTTGTGAAACAGCGAGCGGCCGGCCGTTGGGAAGTTTAATCGTCGATTGGCTGTGCTCGCCCGCGCCGGCGTTTTCGATTTCCGCTCGGCCGGTCGCACGCGCTTACGTACAATGCAGAGCAGTGGCGAGATTCTTTTTTCTGGCTGGGCGGACCCGATGCTCGAACATTCTGAAGCGGCGACCAAAATTTTCGTGACCGATTACGATGGCACGCTGACGCGCGATGATTTTTTTCAACTGGTGATGGATGAGTTGCTGCCGCCCGGCACGCCCAACCATTGGCAGCAGTATCTCGACAATCAACTCAGTCACTTCGAAGTGCTGGAGCGAATTTTCGCCGCCATCCGCACCGACGAAGCCACGATGCTCAAAACGGCCCGACGATGCGGTTTGGATACGGATCTCAAACCTTCCGTGCAGCGTCTGCGCGAAGAGGGCTGGGAGGTGATCGTCGCCTCGGCCGGTTGCCGTTGGTACATCGAGCGAATGTTGGCCGAAGCCGACGTGCGGCTCACCGTGCATGCGAATCCTGGCGAATTCTCGGCGGCGACGGGCCTGACCATGTTGCGGCCGGTCGAGAGTCCGTTTTACAGCCCTGAAACCGGCATCGATAAAGGGGCGATCGTCCGCTGGTATGTGGATCGCGGTTGCACGGTGGCGTTTGCCGGCGATGGTCGGGCCGATTTTCCGGCTGCGGCGCAATTGCCGATTCACCGGCGGTTTGCCCGCGCGACGCTCGCCAGCATGTTGGATCGCGCGGGGCAGCAGTATCAACCGTTCGATACCTGGTCGGCCGTGGCCGATCAGTTGCTGGCCGAAGATTCCTGACGCCCGCAACGGCCAACTCGTCTGGCGTAGGGCGTGTCCGCTGGCGAACGTACGGATGTCGATATTCGATGGCGTTTTGACCACCGCGCCGCCACCGGGGCCGCGGCGCAAACCGATTCATCGAATCTGCCGCGATTCGTGGCCGGTGCCGCTTGCAATTCTGCCGAGCAATCGGCAATCTATGAGCACGGCCGCTGGTGCGGCACCCGAGGAAATTCTTGCGCGGATCAGGAGTGGAGCGAGCGATGGCCAAAGTGAAGAAGGCCGAATCACGCGGCGAAGCGGCGAGCGGGCATCAGCCCTACGTGGCCGAGAGCGCCAACATGCATGAGTTCACTTGGTCGGCCGTACTGATGGGCTCGCTGCTGGGCATCGTATTCGGCGCGTCGTCGCTGTACTTGGTCCTCAAGGTTGGCTTGACGGTTTCGGCGTCGATTCCGGTAGCCGTACTTTCGATCACGCTGTTTCGTGGGCTCTCGAAAGTCTTCAAATTTCGGCGGGCGACGATCCTCGAAAACAACATCGTCCAGACGGCGGGCTCGGCAGGTGAATCGATCGCCTTTGGCGTAGGCGTGACCATGCCGGCGCTGATGCTGCTCGGTTTCGAAATGGATATCGGCCGCGTGATGGTGGTTTCGGTGCTTGGCGGTCTGCTCGGCATTCTGATGATGATTCCGCTCCGGCGGGCGTTCATCGTCAAGCAGCATGGTTTGCTGAAATATCCCGAGGGCACGGCCTGCGCCGACGTGTTGATCGTTGGCGAAGAAGGCGGATCGAGCGCCAAAACCGTGTTCATCGGCTTTGGCTTGGCGTTTGTTTACCAGGTCTTGATGCAAGGCATGAAGCTCTGGCAAGAAGCGCCGCAGAAAGCATTGAGTTGGTTCAAGGGCGCGGTACCGGCGATCGAAGTCAATCCCACCCTGTTGGGCGTGGGCTATATCATCGGCACGAGAATATCCTGCGTGATGGTTGCCGGTGGCGTGCTGTCTTCGTTCGTTTTGATTCCCGCGATTCGCCTCTTTGGCGACGACTTGGCCAAACCGCTCTACCCGGCGAAAATCCTGATTCGTGAAATGGATGAAGATGCGATTTGGCACAACTATGTTCTGTACATCGGCGCTGGCGCGGTTGCGGCGGGCGGGATCATCAGTCTGTTCCAATCGTTGCCGCTGATCATTGGATCCATTCGTTCCGGTGTGCGCGATCTGTTGGCCAGCCGAAAAGACGGCGCGGAATCCACCGCTCGCACCGACCGCGACATTCCGCTGTGGGTCGTCGGCCTTGGTTCGGTGCTGCTCGTCGGCGCTATCTGGGGCACATCCGCGCTACATGCCTACGTGCCGTGGGTGCCGCAATTGGAAGTCAATTGGTTGGGCGCGATCATGATCGTGCTATTCGGCTTTTTCTTCGTAACTGTCTCGTCGCGTCTCACGGGTGAAATTGGCTCGTCGTCCAATCCGATCTCCGGCATGACGGTCGCCACGTTGATTTTGACATGCCTGATTTTCTTTTTGCTTAATCGCACAGCCCAAGTCGATCAGTTGGCGGCGCTCTCGATTGCAGCAGTGGTTTGCATTGCGGCCTCGAACGGTGGCACAACATCGCAAGATTTGAAAACCGGCTTTCTGATCGGGGCGACGCCAAAATGGCAGCAGTGGGCCATTGTGGTCGGGTCGCTGAGTTCCGCACTCGTCATCGGTGGCTTTCTGATTCTGCTCAATAACGCCAGCACGGTTTACACCGCTCAGCATCTGCCCAGGCTTGAGCAACCGTTGGATGTTTCGAAATTGCCCGACACCGAAAAAGCCCCGGGCGACGACGTGCTGTACCACGTTTGGCATCCGCAAGAAGACAACGTGCAAGGTGTCAAGGAGGGAAAGTATTTGGTCGATGACGCCGGACGAATTCAATATTTTGTCGATCCCGGCATCAATGGCGAGCTAACCCGCCGCGACGACAACATTGAGGTGACGAAATTCAAAGCCCCGAAAGCGCAACTCATGCGTTTGATTACCAGCGGAATTCTGGATAACAAATTACCCTGGTCGCTCGTCTTGCTGGGAGTTTCGATCGCCATCGTGCTGGAATTGAGCGGTGTACCATCGCTGCCCTTCGCGGTGGGCGTCTATCTGCCGCTGTCGTCGTCCACGCCAATTTTTGTTGGTGGGCTGGTTCGATATCTGGCCGATTGGCGCGCCAAAAAGCGTGGCGTTACCGAGTCGGAATCCGACTCGAGTCCGGGCGTGCTGCTCTCGACCGGTTTCATTGCAGGCGGCGCGATTGGCGGAATGGTAATCGCCTTCATGATTTTGGCGGCGGATAACGTGTCGTCATTAAAGGCAATTCCCCGCGCAATGGAATCCTGGCAATATCGCACAATGAACGTCGAAGAGACGGATTCTCCCGAAAAAATTTACGAGCGGATCGCGCGCGACGAATTGCGACTGTCGCCAAACGATGACGATCTCAAATTCAAAGATTCCACCATCGACCCGAAAGCGCCGGATGCCGCACAGCAGGCTGCCAGATTGAAAGATGCTCAGGAGCGACTCAAGGCGAGGCGACTCGACATTAAGCGATTGACATCCGAAATCGATGATCTGAATCGAAATCTGCTCGTGCAAGCGGTTAGCGTGCCAGCTGGCGCGGTTGTCAAAATGCCAGGACACCCCGTGCTGAAAGTCGAGCAGGCGACAAATCTGAATGCCGTGGCAAACCGACTGAATTTAACGGACACGGAACGCGTATTGTTGCTGCAGTTGAATCGCAGTCGACTCAAGATGCCCGCGCCGAAAAATGTCGCCGCAAAGACGGCATTGCCCGATTTCGAAACGATCGATGTCCCGACGCCTTTCGAACTCGTGCTGCCTACCGAAAAAACGATTAAGCCAGAAAAAGAGATCACGCTGGGCGATTTGGCTAAGCAAGAATTCGGCCAAACCGACCGCGCGGCAGCTTTATGGGAATTAAATAAGGAGCGTTTGAGTCTGCCCGAAAAACTGCCTAAGGGAGCGGCAATTAAGATTCCGCAGCACTCTTGGCCGGCGCTGGTCGCATTCGGTGTGCTGACTCTGTTACTTTTGCTCGTTGGCGCAGGCTTGCTGCTCCAGCCGCCAGCGGTTGATAAGCCCGTGGCAGTAACGAAGAATCCAACTCCCAGCACCTCCGGCCAGCCCGATCGCACTTCCAGTAACCGACCGAACGATAAATTCAAAGACAAACGACGAGATGAGGACGACGACGCATGATTAAAGACGCTTTCGCCACGCACCGTTTCACTTCGCTGCTGTTGCTCTCACTGCTGAGCCTTGCCATGCACACACTGTCCGGCGCCGACGTCGCTTCCGCCGACGAAGGCATGTGGCTGTTCAACCATCCCCCCAAGAAACTGCTCAAACAGCAGTATCAGTTCGAAGCCACCGACAAATGGCTGGAACATCTGCAGCGCTCGGCGGTCCGTTTCAACAGCGGCGGCAGCGGTTCGTTCGTCTCGCCAAACGGACTGGTGATGACCAATCATCACGTCGGCGCGGACACGTTGCAGAAAGTCAGCACGCCGGAAAAAGACTTCATCAATCTGGGCTTTCAGGCAAAAACCCAGGCGGAAGAGATCAAATCCCCGGACTTGGAACTCAACGTGTTGATGAGCATCGAAGATGTCACCGCTCGCGTGGAAGCGGCCGTCAAAGCGGACATGCCCCTGGCCGACGCCCAGAAGGCGCGCCGCGCGGTGACCAGCGCCATCGAAAAAGAATCGCTCGATAAAACCGGTTTACGCAGCGACGTGGTCACGCTCTATCAAGGGGGGCAGTACCATCTGTATCGCTACAAGAAATACACCGACGTCCGACTGGTCTTTGCGCCGGAACAAGACGTGGCGTTCTTCGGCGGCGACCCGGACAACTTCGAATATCCGCGCTACGACCTGGATATTTGCTTTTTCCGCGTGTACGAAAACGACAAGCCGGCCAAGATCGAGCATTATTTGACTTGGAGCGGAGCCGGTTGCAAAGATGGCGATTTGGTGTTTGTGGCCGGGCATCCGGGCCACACCGATCGGCTCAATACCGTCGCGCACTTGGATTATCTGCGTGATGTTTCCGTGCCCAACAGTTTGAATATTTTGCGCCGGCATGAAGTCACGCTCAAAGGCTACGCGGAGCGGAGCATTGAGAACACACGCCGCGCGCGAGACGATTTCTTTGGCGTGCAAAACAGTCGCAAGGCGCGCCTGGGCGGGCTGGCCGGCCTGCAAGATCCGACGGTGATGAAGAAGAAAAAACAAGAAGAAGTCGAATTGCGCCAGAAGATCGGCGCCGATACCAAGCTCAAGCAGTACGCGTCGGCGTTTGACGAAGTCTCTACGGCCATCGCCGAGACCAAGAAAATCCGCGTGCAGCAAATCCTTTGGGAAAGCCAGGTCGCCTTCAATAGCGAGTTGTACTCCAAAGCCGTGACGCTGCTGCGAATGGCGGAAGAAGACGCCAAGCCCAACGGCGAGCGGTTGCGCGAATATCGCGAGTCGAACCGCGAATCGCTAGAACAATCGCTGTTTTCCGACGCTCCGATCTTCGACGATTTGGAAACCGTCAAACTGGCCGACGCCCTGAGTTTGATGCTGGAAATGGCCGGCTGGAACGACGAACTGGCCCGTAAGGTGATGGCGGGCAAATCGCCCAACGAACGCGCGGCCGAACTGATCGCCGGCACCAAGCTCAAAGATGTGGATTTGCGCAAACAATTGGCCAAGGGCGGAAAGAAAGCCGTCGACGCCTCGAAAGACTCGATGATTGAACTGGCCCGGCTGGTCGATCCCACGGCCCGCGCCACGCGTAAAAACTATGAAGAGAAAGTCGACGAGCCGATGAAGCAGGCCTACGGCAAAATCAGTAAAGCGCGTTTCGCCATCAGCGGCGCGGATAGCTACCCCGACGCAACATTTACGCTGCGGCTGGCCTTTGGCACGGTCAAGGGCTATACCGAAGCCGGCAAATCCATCGCGCCGCTCACCGACATCGGCGGCGCTTACAAACATGCCGAGTCGCACCATAATGTCGAACCGTTCAAGCTGCCTGAGACCTGGCTCAAAGCCAAGAGCAAGCTCAAGCTCGATACGCCGCTGAACTTTGTCAGTACGGCCGACATCATCGGCGGCAATTCTGGCAGCCCCGTGGTGAATCGCCAGGGCGAACTGGTGGGCATTATCTTCGACGGCAACATCCAATCGTTGGTGCTGGACTACGTGTTTACCGAGGAGCAATCCCGCGCGGTCTCCGTTCATTCTGCTGGAATCATCGAATCGCTGCGAAACGTCTACGGCGCCAATCATTTGGCGGACGAACTCGTCGGCAAGAAGTAACGCGCTCAATCATCCTAACAGGCAGTCCGGCCGCTGGCGTATAAACCGCTGCCTGCCGCAGTGCGCGGTTCGGAATCCTGGCCGCCAAGCCAAGTTTGATCTACACTGATTGCTGCGGTGCGCTTTCGATCCTGCGAGCACGATTGATATTTCATGAACGCCAAACTCGTCATCGTTGGGGCAGACATCAAGCCGGGCGAATATAAGCTCAAGCTGCCGGCCGTGCTGGGCCGCGGCAAAGAAGCCACGCTCAAGTTGGTGCATTCGCTGGTCAGTCGCGCGCATTGCGAAATCTTCGAGATTGATGGCCAATTGATGGTTCGCGATCTTGGCTCGCTCAACGGAACGTACGTCGCCGGCCAGCGCATTGCCGAAGCCGTGCCGCTACCGTCGGGCGAATTGCTGACCGTCGGCAGCGTGACATTCCGGGCGGACTACGGCGAAGACGTGGTCTTGATGCCGCCGCCTAACAACCCCGGTTTTCGCTCCGAAGAAACTCAAGAAGTGGTTCGCGGCGTCAAAGAGACCCTCTCGACAGGCGAAAAAGAGCAAGTTTGGGTCGATCCCTCGGATGCTCCGCTGGACGAAGCCCAAGGCAGCGCCGCGGAAGATGATTTCTTTGGTTTCTTAGGCGACGACGAATCTGAGCCGCCGGCAAGCGCAGAAGATCAAAGCGAAAACGATCAAGCTGCCGAAAGTCGGACCGCCGAACATCAACCGCCGGCCGACGTTAAACCGGTCAAGCCCAGCAGCGACGCCAGCAAAAAACCGACGAACGGCAAACCCGCGCAGCCGGACAGCAAAGCCAACCCGGCGCCCGCCAAGAAGAATCAACCCGCGCCGGCCGAGCACCCGGCCGAAGACGAGAATCCGTTTGCGCCTCCCGATCACTCGGAACATCCTGGCGAGCATGGAAAATCCGAAGAAGACCAAAACTGGGATTCGTTTCTCGACGACTTGCAGTAGCTCTTAGACGCATTGCGGCGGCTGGCAAATCTGCGTTGGCCTGCTCGGAAAGGAATCTGGCTTGGTGCCAATTTGGAGTGGCCGCGAGTTGACGCAACTGCAACGGCGGCTGTTGAGTTGGTTCGGCCAGCATGCGCGACAGTTGCCCTGGCGGCGCTCGCGCGATGCGTACGCGGTGTGGGTCAGCGAGATCATGCTGCAGCAGACCACCGTGGCGGCGGTGATCCCGTACTTCGAACGTTTTCTGGCGAGCTTTCCGGATGTGGCCACGCTGGCAGCCGCGCCGGAGCAGCAGGTTTTGCGTCACTGGGAAGGGCTGGGCTACTATCGTCGCGCCCGGCAACTTCACGCCGCGGCCAAAAAAGTCGTGGCCGAGTACGCCAGCCAGTTTCCGTCCACGCTCGAACACGTCAACGCTCTGCCCGGCATCGGCCGATATACGGCTGGTGCCATACTTTCGATTGCCTTCGACACGCGACTGCCCATTCTGGAAGCCAACACCGTGCGGCTATTGAGTCGATTGTCGGGCTTTCGGCAAGATCCGCATACCACGGCGGGTCGCGCGCACCTTTGGCACGTCGCCGAAAGTCTGTTGCCAAAAGCCAACTGCGGCGCGTTCAATCAGGCGCTGATGGAAGTCGGCAGCCTGATCTGCACGCCGCGGCAACCACACTGCGACGATTGTCCGCTGCGTGCCAATTGCCGCGCGTTTGCCGCCGGCTTGCAGGAGCAAATTCCGCTGCCCAAGGTCAAGCCGGTGATCGAGCAAGTGCGCGAAGCGGCGCTGGTGGTTCGGCGGCGTGGGCGCGTGCTGGTCTGGCAGTGGCAGCCGAAAGAGCGCTGGGCTGGTCT
Organism: Pirellulales bacterium; assembly: GCA_038205115.1. Lineage (GTDB taxonomy): Bacteria > Planctomycetota > Planctomycetia > Pirellulales > JBBRCE01 > JBBRCE01. The sequence continues at coordinate 39,436 of JBBRCE010000038.1, read as the reverse complement.
ATGGGATTTTCCGCGGTTCGCGCTATCGGCCACGGCCAGCGGCAATCCCCGCGCTGCACTAATCGAGCCGCTGGCGCAGCGAACCGGCATCACGATGGGCAATCTCGAGCAGTTTGCTACCATCCGGCATAGCGTGACGCGATTTCGGATTTCGCTCGATTGCTATCGCGCGGTTGAGTGCCAAGGCAAGCTCATGGCCGGCCGCAACGATCTGCGATTCGTGCGCCCGGCGGAACTGGCAGACTTGCCACTCAGCGTGAGTGGCCGCAAGATCAGCCAGATGCTGGGATGAATGGAAATTCGGAATGAAATTGCGCACAGCAATCATCGAAAAGTTCATCTAACCGCTACCAGATCCTCGTCTTCATCATCGGCAACGATGGTGAGACATCCTTGGCCGAGCCCAGGCGGCAGACGCAAGCCGGGCATCGCAGGTAATTGCTCGCCGACCAACTTCGCCACGGGCCGATTGTTCTCGGTGATGACAACTTCGCCGCCGGGAGGCAGGTTGCGAATCAGGTCCGCTAATTCGGCCTGAGCCTCTTGAATCGTTACGGTTGCCATATGCGGCTGCTCCATTGACGTGAATCGTGGCCGATGACCGCCAGCGACGCCCGGCCAAGTACACAGATTGATTTTACCATGCGGACGATTTGATCGCAGCGTGACATTCTGCGTTCTGGCTGCTCGTTGGACGTTCCGTGAAATGCCACGCGTTAGCGGCGGAAGCCTCCACAGCCGCGGCCTGAGCAGTTCGCCCAAACTATCCGGATTATCCGCCGCTTTCGGAGACTGTGATTGGCGAGCCAATTGCTAGCACGGAGTAGGGTGGTTTGCCGCAGTGTTTGGCGCAAGCCTGCCTTGCCTCGCGGGGCTCAAGCTCCTACAATCCGCCCGCTTTTCGCTCTAAAAATCGGCGTCCTTTCATTTTGCGTCGGGTACGGATCTGTTCCCTCGCCTTGCCGTCTTTCGATTCGTCATTCTCCGCGCGATGCGATGCGCTGCGGACCGATTGAGCGGTGCGCGCCGAACCTGCTTGACGAGCCTGCTATTGGCTTACGCAATTTTCTTCGGCGGCAACGTTTGTTCGGACTTACGCGCGGCGGAACTGTTGGAATTGCCGCCCGTGGATAGCCACGTGCCAATCGCCATTTCGGCCCAGCAGGGCGCGCGGTGGACGGAGGGTTCGTACGATGTTTGGCTGCTGCAAGGCAATTGTTCGATCAACCAAGGCGAGACCATGGCCCATAGTGGCCAGGCTGTGTTGTGGATTGAACACGCCGCGCCGGGCAATCCGCTGAATCGCGTGATCTGTTATTTGGAAGACGACGTACAAATCAAGTACCACGCCGATGGTCCGATTTCGACGGGCGGCGATTGGCGCGCGCCGCTGGATGGAAAGCCGCGTCCGCAACTGACTGACAAAAACTGGTTTGGTCGCGTGTACTCACTGAGCGATCCGCAGATCCAAGTTGCGCAGACGCTTGCCGAACCTGCCGAAAAGCCCGCGGTCTATCAAAATGCACGCCGTCGCCGCGATCCGCCGCAGTTCGGTACGATTCAGCGCACGCAGTATGCGGAGTTCGATCCGCGCCAACCACTCAATACCACGACGCCGGCGCCGCAAGCTGGAGCGGCTGCCCGCCGAGTGCGCGTGTTTCCGCGCGGCGGAGCAATTCAAGCGCAGAGTTTTCCGGGCGCCACGCCCAACCAAGTGGTGGCCGTAGTGACCAGCGGCGTCAATATTATTGTCGATGGCCTGCCCGGCGCGGGCGCGATTGATGTTTCGGCAGATCGCGTGGTGATTTGGACCGAATCCAGCCAGGGCATCAGTGTTAGTAACGAGACGCTGCAGCATCCGTCCGCGCCGCTGGAGTTTTATCTCGAAGGTAACGTCGAATTCCGTCAAGACGATCGGCTAATTAAGGCGCAGGCATTGTATTACGATGTTCGGAATGAACTTGGCACGGTGCTGGCGGCCGATGTGATTTCGCCGGTGCCATCGTACGCGGGACTAATTCGCGTTCGTTCGCAAATTGTGCAAATGGTGGATCGCTCGCGAATTGTTGCCACCGACGCCACCATTACCACGAGCCTGCTCGGCGAACCGAGCTACGCTTTTCGGTCCGGCGAATTGACGCTCACCGATTCGCAACAACCCATCATCAACCCGGTCACGGGCCAGCAAGATATCAATCCCGAAACGGGCCAGGGACTAGTCGTACACGACTACCTGGTGACCGGTCGCAACAATGTCACGTACGTTGAAGGACTACCAGTCGCTTATTGGCCGGTGTTCGCCACCGATCTCAAACGCCCAACGTTCTACATCAACAAACTGGAATACAAAAGCGATACGATCTTCGGACAGCAAATCTTGACCGAGTTCGATACCTACCAACTGCTGGGCATCCGTCGGCCGCCAACAGGTACCGACTGGGACGTCAGTCTCGATTATTACTCCAAACGCGGCATCGCCGTCGGCACCACGTTTAAGTACGATACCGAAAACGTCATTCCCGGCTTGCCAGGGCATTACTCGGGCCTCATCGATCTGTACGAAGTGCACGATACCGGTTTGGATAACCTGAGCATCGATCGCTACAACATCCAGCATCCGGGCGTGTACCGCGGCCGGCAGTTGATTCAAAGTCGCGGAATCTTCGCCGATGGCTGGTCGCTGACCGCCGAGCTGGGCTTGATTTCCGATCAGAACTTTTTGCAACAATACTTTCAGCGCGAGTGGGACAACTTCAAAGACGAAGACACCCGCATCGAGCTCAAAAAACTTTACGAAAATCAATCGTTTAGCATCTCGGCGCAGGCGCGCGTCAATCCGTTCTTCATGGACAACGAAGATTTGCCGCGGCTGGATCACTACTGGCTCGGTCAGTCATTCTTAAACGACTATTTCACGTATTACGAGCACTCGCAAATTGGTTATAAGCACTTGCTCGCGGGCGGCTATCCGCCCGACGCGGCCGACCAGGCCAAGTTCGGTCTGCTGCCCTACGAAGCAAATCGCAATGGCGAAGTGCTCAGCACCACGCAAGAAATCGATCTGCCGCTGCAACTCGGCCCGGTGAAAGTTGTCCCCTATGCGCTCGGGCAACTCACTCACTATGGCGAGGCGCTGGATGGCAACGATCTGAATCGCGCCTTCGGCCAGCTTGGCATCCGCGCCAGTCTGCCGCTGGAATCGGTCGATCCTACGGTGCAGAGCGAACTGTTCAATCTGAATGGGCTGGCGCACAAGATCGTGTTTGGCGCCGAGCTTTCGTACAGTCAGGCCACGCAAGATGTTAACGAACTGCCGCTATACGATCAGATTGACGACAACGCCCAGGAGCAATTCCGCCGGCGATCGGCCTTCGATACCTTTGGTGGTCCGCCGGCTACGGCCATCCCGCAGCGCTTCGATCCGCGCTCGTACGCCATTCGCTACGGACTGCAAGATAGCGTCAGTTCGCCCAGCAACGAGTTGTACGATGACTTGTCTGCGTTGCGCCTGGATATCAAGCAGCGTTGGCAAACCAAGCGCGGCGGCGCAGGGCACGAACACATTATTGATTGGATTTCGCTCGATACAGGGCTGACGATCTTCGACGCCGACGAGAACTTCGGCCAGAACGTGGGTCTGATCAACTACGACTTCAGTTGGCACGTCGGCGATCGCACGACGCTGGTATCCGACGGCTTGTTCGACACGTTCTCGCAAGGCGAGCGAATGTTTACGGTTGGCGCGTTCATTACTCGCCCACCGCGCGGCAATTTGTATGTTGGCTTCCGCTCGCTCGAAGGGCCAATCACCAGCAACGCCATCCAAGTGGCTTACAACTACCGCATGAGCCCCAAATGGATTGGCACCATCGGCACGAGTTACGATTTCTCGGCCAGCGGCGATATTGGCGAGCATGTTTCGCTGACTCGAATTGGCGAATCGTTCCTGGCCACGCTGGAAGCCAACGTCGATTCGACGCGCGGCACCTTCGGCGTGCGTTTTGCGTTGGAACCACGTTTCTTGCCGCGTAGCAAAATCACGCGGACCACCGGTCTGATTGTGCCGCCCGCGGGCGCCTACGGGTTGGAATAGCTCGTCGGCGCCGCAGTACCACTGCACCTGGCAAACTTGACAACGGAGCATTGCTCGGCCACACTCCAAGTTGGGTTTTGCCCGGTGATCTCAAGTCAGAAGGTGGCTGCGATGTTGTTATTGGCTGCGGATACTCCCATTGGCCCGATCATCACCATCGTGGTGATTTTTGCCGCGCTGTTGATTGCGCTGGTGCTGTTTGCTGTGTTTGCTCGCTATTTCCGTCTGTGGATTCAATCGTTCACCACTGGCGCAAATATCTCGATCTTCGATCTGCTTGGCATGACGTTTCGGAAGGTCAACCCGAGCATTATCGTCCGCAGCAAGATCATGGCAGTGCAGGCTGGCTTGGGCGAAGAAACCGGCATCACCGGCAAAGCGCTTGAAGCCCATTACCTGGCCGGCGGTAACGTGCCGCGTGTGATCCGCTCGATAATTGCGGCTAACAAGGCCAAAACCATTCCACTTGATTATAAACTGGCCACCGCCATCGACCTGGCCGGGCGCGACCTGTTTGACGCGGTGCAAACCAGCGTGTATCCCAAGGTGATCGACTGTCCGCCGCGGGGCTCTGGCAAAGAATCGCTCGATGCCGTGGCGAAAAACGGCATTCAGCTCAAAGTTCGTGCTCGCGTCACCGTCCGCGCCAACCTGCTGCAACTGATTGGCGGCGCCACGGAAGAAACCATCATTGCCCGCGTGGGCGAAGGCATTGTCAGCGCGATTGGCGCTTCGGAATTGCATACCGACGTGCTGGCCAATCCCGACCGGATCTCCAAGGCGGTGCTGGCTCGTAAGCTCGATTCGCAAACCGCATTCGAAATCGTTTCGATCGATATTGCCGATATCGACGTGGGCGAAAACATTGGCGCCCGCCTGCAAGCCGATCAGGCCGAGGCCGATATGCGTGTGGCCCGCGCCAATGCGGAAGGTCGGCTGGCCATGGCCCGCGCGATGGAACAAGAGAACATGGCCAAAATCGAAGAAAGTCGCGCCAAGCTGGTCGAGGCCGAAGCGGCCGTCCCGCAGGGCATGGCCGAAGCGTTTCAATCTGGCAAACTCGGAATTCTCGATTACTACAAACTCCGAAACATGCAGGCCGATACCGACATGCGCAAAAGCATCGCCGGGGCCGGTTCGCCGACTTCGATCATGGCCAAATAAGGAGCCACCCGATGCAAACGCCGCTGCTGCTGGCCATCAACTTGCCGGGCATCGAAATTCTGGCCATCATCGTGGGCGCGATTGTGGTTTGGCTCTGGGGCTTGATCACCGGCGATCAAAAGCCTGGCGCGCCGCGGCAAAACCCTGCCAATCAGCCCGCGCCGCCGCAAAACCGCACCGCGCAATCAAATGCCGAGATCGAACGCTTTTTGCAGCGCGCCAACCAGCAGCGGCAGCAAAAACAACCCCCGCCTCCGCCCGACCGCACCGCCGCAACGCGTGCCCGCGAAGACGAGCAGCGGCGGCGACAAACGCGCAAACCACCGGCGCCTCCGCGACAAAAATCCACACGCCGCCGCGAACAGCCCGTCATGGCCGAGGTTCTGCCTATACCGGGCGAAAGCTTGCCGGATCACGTGCGACGTGGTTTCGATACCCGCAAATTCGAACAGCGGGCCTCGCATCTCGGATCGGTCGATCAGGCCGTCGAGCAGCTTAACGAACAGGTGCAGCACTCCTTCGATCACCAAGTGGGGCATCTGGCCCAAGCCAAGCGAACCGCTGGCCGCGCCAGTGACGAGACGGATTCCACTTACGGATCAAGTCCCTTGGCGGCCGCGCATCCACTCGTGGCTATGATCTCAAATCCGAGCAATTTGCAGGCGGCCGTCATTCTGGGCGAAATCATGCAGCCGCCGACGCACCGCTGGGATTGAGTCTTTCGTCCGCCGCCCTTATCAACACATGGGCCGAGATATCTCCGCGCCGGTACACGTAACAAAACGATTGCGGTTGGCCACGCGCCTTGTACAATCAGGGGCATGCTCATACCCCAATTTACGATTCGTTGGCTACTCGCCTTAACGGCCGTTTGCGCGCTGCTGTCACTGATCGTTGCGCGGGCGATCGCTGGCTCCGGATGGGCGGTTGGCATCAGCGCCGCGCTGGTGGCTCTGGTTGGCATCGTGCTGGTCCATCTGTTGTTCTACGCCGGCATTTGGTTGATTGGCTATCTGTTTCCGGTCGTCAGTGGCGACAAACTCCGCTCGCAACGCGAGTGGCAACAGGCCAATGCGCGGACAATTTCCAAGTAGCGCGTTTGAAGTTCGCTCCCAGTGCCGGTTTCTCGGACGCATCGAATGGCAAGCCCAGTGCATTTCGCTTTCAATATCGCCGGCACAAACGTCCGCTGTCTTGCTCGTTTGCGCGAGATGGCAATCGTCGCGCTGCTGATCGTGTTTTGGATGTCGATGGCCGGCAGCGCCGCGGCAATGTCCGGCGACGTGGTGTCATTGCCGCAATTGATGCCAGGCCAAATACCGAAGTCCGGCTTGGTGCTACAATTCGATTCAACTTGGTACGACGGGCCCGGCTATCGTCCGATTCGCATTCATATTTCGCCGCAGCCCGGCACAACCATCGCCGCCGACCGCACGCTGGTAATCGTCATGCAACCCAACGCGTACTCGCGTGACCGAGGTTCGCTGAGCGTGAGCCAGCAGATCGAAATTCCCGCCGGCTCGCAGGGCGTGGATGCAACCATCAGCGTCCCGCAGTTCAATCATTGGCAACAACTGAGATGCGACACCTTCGAAGATGGGCGGACGATCGAAGAACTGTGCGGATCGTGGAATGTGCCGCTGCAAGGGGCCGGTTTGCAGTCCGGCTACGTGGCGCCAAGCGTGCTGTTTGCAACCGATTGGAAACCGCCCGGCCAAGTTGCGCCGGTGGTCGCAACCGGTCAGCCCGTGGCCACGACAGTTGGTCCGCAAAATCCAATGATTGTCAATACGTTCGGCGTCAGCAGCGAATCGTCCGACCCACGCGTGCAGTGGTGGAAAACACGTTTTGGCCAATCGTCGGTGGGCGAAATGCCGATCAACGATTTTCCTACGCGCTGGCTCGAATACAGCAACTTAGACATTGTCTGCATGTCGCACGAACAGTTGCTACAGCTAACCACTCATACACCCCAAGCTTGGCACGCCTTGCGCCAATGGGTACAGACGGGCGGTTCGCTGTGGGTATACGGCTTGAACTCTGGCGAAAAGGAAGGCGATTTCAAGCACCTCGACGAACTGAACCGACTGCTGGAACCAATGCGGCAATCCGACTTGGATCCGGCCGCGGGCTGGAATACGCCAACCCCAGAAGAAATCCAGCAGGCCGAGTTCGCCGCTCACGAGTCGTCGGAAAACCTAGCAGAGTTTACCAAAATCAACGCGAAAGACTACGCCGGACTCAAATCGCGACACCTGCAATTCGGCGCGGTCGTGGCAATCGGCGGGAAGGAAATCGAAGACTCCATTCTTCGATCCGGCTCCATCCACGACAAGCGTATGCCGGCAAACTGGCCGCAAGTGGCCGTGGCGTCCGGCAATTCGCAGCAGGTCAATTGGATCGGACGGCATGGGCTTTCGTACTGGGCCGAAAATCACGATTTTTGGAACTTTCAAATTCCCGGCGTGGGCGTGCCACCGGTTGGCGCCTTTTTGATTTTGATCACGCTGTTTGTGATCGTCATCGGTCCGCTGAATTTCATCTTGCTACGGCGTTGGCGGCGGCAGAACCTGACGATGATCACCGTGCCGCTCTGCGCGCTGCTAATGGTGCTGCTGCTAGCCGGATATGCGTTAATGCACGATGGCCTCGGCACGCGGTTGCGCGCCCGCAGTTTCACGCATTTGGATCAGGCCAAGGGGCAGGCAACGCATCACGCGCGGCTGTCGTACTACGCGGGATTGACGCCCGGCGGTGGGCTGAAGTTTCCGGCCGACTGCGCCGCTTATCCCCTGGAAGAAGAGCCCAGCTTCGACAGTTTTCGCGAGGGGCATCGCAGTATCCGCTGGTCGGACGATGCGCAGGAATTGACCGAGGGCTGGATCGCCGCCCGAACGCCCATGCAACTCTACACCGTTCAAAACCACAAATCGACCGCAGCACTTGAGATCCGCGAAGTCGCCGGCGCGCCGCCGCACATCGAGAACAAGCTCGGTACGGATATTCAACTGTTGGTGCTTCGCGGCTCGCAAGGCGACGCCATCTACCAAGCCAGCGAACTCAACGCCGGTCTGAACGCCACGCTACAGGCCACCGATTCCGCGAGTGCCCTAATGCGACTGAAAGCGTTGGCCACGCTGCAGACGTTGGCGATCGCGCCCGAGATGCTGCAGGCCATCAATGGTTCGTCGCGATGGGGTAATCGCACCTTTCGGTATTACAGCAAAATGCGATACATCACGAGTGAAATATCGAGCGGTGCTCACGCCTTCGTCACCGATCCGGCAAGTTCCACGAGCTTGCTAGAAAACGGAATTTCGACATTGCAAGGCCAAGGCGATTGGCCGCTCAAGAATCGTAGCTACGTTGCCGTGGTGCATCAAATGCCGCCGGACCTGGCGACCGGCCTTGCGTCCCCGCGCGAAGAGGCGAGTTTTCATGTGATCTTGGGAACCTGGTAAACCGACATGATCGCCACGCAACCGCTGATCGAAGTTCGCAACCTGCACCGCAACTTTGGCTTGACCAAAGCCGTGGATGGTATTTCGTTCGAAGTTGGCCGCGGCCAGGTGTTTGGTTACATCGGCCCCAACGGCGCTGGCAAGACCACCAGCATGCGGATTCTGGCCACGCTCGACCAGCCTTCAAGCGGGGATGCGCTGGTGGATGGTTTTTCGGTCGAAAACGATCCCGACCGCGTGCGCCGTCGCCTGGGCTTCATGCCGGATTATTTTGGTACCTATGCCAACGTGAACGTCCGCGAATATCTGGATTTTTTCGCCCGCGCTTACGGCTTGCGCGGCACGGAGCGCCGCAAGGCGCTGAGTTACGTGATGAGCTTTACCAAGCTCGATGATCTGGCCGAAAAGCCGATCAGCGGATTGTCCAAAGGCATGAAGCAGCGGCTCTGCCTGGGCCGGACCATGATCCACGATCCGGCCGTGCTGGTTTTAGACGAGCCGGCCGCCGGACTCGATCCCCGCGCCCGAATTCAACTCCGCGAAATGATTCGCCATCTGGCCGCCGACAACAAAGCGATTTTGATTAGTTCGCACATCCTGACCGAATTGGCGGAAATGTGCGATTCCGTAGGCATCATCGAGCGCGGCAAACTGCTGGCGGTGGGCAGTGTCGAGGAAATTCGCCGCGGCCAACAACCGCGGGCGTTTGTCAAAGTGCGTCTGCTGGATAATGGGCCTGGGCTGATGAATTGGCTGTCTGGGCGCACCGACATTCACGAGCCGCGGTTGGACGATAAAAACGTGTATTTTTCGCACGACGGCGACGAAGCATCCGAAGCGGAATTGCTGCGGCAAATCGTTGTGGCCGGTTTCAAGGTGGCCGCATTTGGCGGACAGCAGCGCACGCTGGAAGAGGTTTTCATGCAAGTCACCGAAGGCAAAGTGCAATGAGTACCGCCGAACCGCTGCTGGCCGAACTGTCTCCGCTGCTGCCGGCTGCCGCGCCCAACGCGTGGACGCGTTTCGACTCGCTGCTCGAACGTGGCGGTGAGTGGTTGAACCCCATTCTGGTCAAGGAATGCCGTCAGGCGCTGAAGAGCAAGCAGTTCACGATCACCTTTGCTTTGCTGCTGACAGTGGGCTGGCTGTGGTCGCTAATTGGCGTGGCGTCGATGGGCGACAGCATCCGCTTTAGCTTCGATAGCGGACCCTACCTGTTTTACTGGTACTACTTCTTTCTGGCGTTTGCGCTGCTGGTGGTGGTGCCGTTTAGTTCGTTTCGTTCGTTGGCGATCGAGCGCGAAGACAACACGTTTGACCTGGTCTCGATCAGCACGCTGACGCCGCGGCAAATCGTGGCTGGTAAACTCGGCAGTTCGATCATGCAGATGCTGGTTTACTTCTCCGCGTTGCTGCCCTGCCTGGCATTCACGTATTTGCTCCGCGGCATCGATCTGCCGACAATCGGCTTTCTGACGTTCTACTTATTTCTGGGCTCGCTGGGCTTTTCGATGGCGGCGCTTTTTATCGCCACGGTCAGTCGCGAGAAACACTGGCAGAGCGTACTTGCGGTAATCATCATCGTTGGGCTGTTCAGCGCGTACGTGCCTGCGATGATTGGCGTGAAAGGAATGCTGACTTTTCAGCGGATCAGCTTTACCGATCGTGATTTTTGGACGGGCAACGCGGCATTCATGACGGCCTACGCCAGTTACTTTTTGCTGATCTATCTGGCCGCCTGCGCGCAATTGACCTTTCCGACCGACAATCGCTCCAGCAAACTGCGTTATGCCATGCTGCTGCAGCAATTACTGTTTAGCGGTTGGGTGGGCTGGGGCCTGCTCACGCATGAAGGTCGCGATGTCGCGGCTTTGCTGGCTTACATCACCGTGCTGGGCATGCACTGGGGACTGATGGGCGCGCTGATGACCGGTGAGATGGGGCAACTCTCCGCCCGCATTCGCCGCGATCTGCCGCAAAGCTTTTTAGGGCGCGCGGCGTTCAGTTGGTTCAATCCGGGTCCAACCACCGGCTACGTGTTTGCCGTCGCCAATTTGTTGGCCGCCTGCACGCTGGCCACGCTGCTGGTCCTCGGCTGGGAATCGCAGGGCTTGAATGTCCGTTGGAGAGGCATGAATTCTGTGGGCGACGTGTTCGTCTACGGTCTGGGCATGCTGAGTTACGTAACGATATTCGTGGGACTGGGAAATCTATTGGTCGGATTGATTCGCCGCAAATTCGCCGTCGGCATGTTGCTGACCATGGTGCTGCAATTCTCGCTGCTGTTGTTCGGCATTTTCACGCCGATGATCGTCCGCGGCATGTTGCTGGGTCGCTACGCCGGCTACGATTGGCTGCAAATCAGCGATCCGTTCAGCACGCTGAGCGAGCTGAGCTCTTATCGCAACTCGATGTCCGCGGACGGCGTGCAGTACGTGCTGGCATTCGTGGCGATGGCGGTGTTCCTGGCCAACCTGCCCCGTGCCGCCAGCGAGTTGGAGCAAACGCGGATCGCCAAGCCGAAGCGGGTGTTGGAGGAAGATGCCGCCCTGGTCGCCACCGTGCAACCGCCGCCAGCGGCCAGCGACCCTTGGGAGGCTGCCGAACAAACGTCTTGATGGTCATTTTTCGTCCCGGCGGTACGTAAAATGCAGCGAGAGGACGGCAATCGCATTGGTTAATCGTTCTGCTCGGTAGGTCTGACACTATGAAGCCCGTTCTCGCCGTTCGTCAGGTTGCCCACGAAGGTTTGGCGGGGCTCGAATCGTTTTTCAACCGACTGGCGCTGCGGTTTCAATATGTCGATGCGGTCGATGTGCCGGGTTTTGAATTCCGACCTGCGGATTGGGCAGGTTTGGTGGTGCTCGGCGGGCCAATGAACGTTGACCAAACCGAGCAGCACCCTTACCTGGCTGACGAAGTCCGTTGGGTTCGCGCCGCTTTGGATGCACAATTACCAACGCTCGGCATCTGCCTTGGCGCGCAACTCTTGGCCAAAACGCTGGGTGCCAAAGTTTATCCCAATGCCGTCAAGGAGATTGGCTGGTACGACGTCCAACTGCTACCGGAATCCGCAGACGACGCACTCTTCGCCGGCTGCCCTAGCGAGCAGATCGTTTTTCAGTGGCATGGCGACACTTTCGATCTGCCGACGGGCGCGGTTCAACTCGCTCGTAGCGCGGACTGCGCGCAGCAGGCCTTTCGGTTTGGCACGTCCGCGTGGGGATTGCAATTTCACTTGGAGATGACCGCTTCGCTGGTGGCCGATTGGCTGCGGCAAGACGGCAATTGCTGCGAGTTGAGCGAACTGCCGCAGATCGATTCCACCGAAATACTCCGCCGCACGCCGGAAGAACTGCCACGGATGAACGCGCTGGCCGAAGTGGTGTTTGGCCGGTTTGCTCAACGCTGCGACGCAGTCCGCAACGCGTAGATGCTCGCAACTGCCTCGGCGCAAAAATAAGCGGAGCGGATCAATTGCTCGATCCGCCCCGCGCGTGTTTCGAATTCGGTCGCCGGTTCGTGATTAACGCGACTTCTTACTTCCGCCACCACCGGAGCCGAACAGACCGCCTCCGGAGCTGCCGCTGCTCGAACCGCCTCCGCCAAACAAGCCGCCCGAACTCCGCGAACCGCTTGAGCTGCCACCACTGCTGGAACCGAACCCGGAGTTGGTCGGTGCTGTGAACGAGCGGGCCGATGTGCCCGAACTTCCCAGGCCCGTCGAGCCGCTCGGGCTGAACGACTTAGGAGCCGAACCAATCGAACCGCTGCTGCCCGTGGATGGCGTGAACGAGCGCGGGGTTGAGCCCGTGCTAGAGCCCGTGGGTGGCGTGAACGAGCGCGGGGTTGAGCCCGTGCTCGAGCCCGTGGGTGGCGTGAACGATTTCGCCGTCGAACCGCCAGTCGAAGTGCCGGTGCTGGTTGGCGGTGTGAACTTCGGTACGCCGCCGGTGCTGGCGCCAGTTCCGGACGAACCCAATTTGGTTGTCGGCAGCGACTTATTGTTTAAACCGGCGCTGCCTTGGACCGTGGAGCTTGAGCCGCTGGGATTGCCGGTTCCGATACGCGTTGCTGGGTTTGTCGTTCCGGTTGTTCCCAGGGAACCTGACCCGGTTTTCGACGCGCCTGTGCTTCCGGCCGCACCCAGATTTGACTTGGCCGAGCTGCCGAGTCCGCTGGCACTGCTGCCGGTTGTGCTGTTCTTAGGATCGCCGATCTTGCCCGTCGTGCCCGGCAGACCGGTGGTGTTCTTTGGCGTGAAGCTCGGCGGGCCGCCGGCGTTGGTTCCGCCCGTTCCGCCGGGACCGATGCTTTTGGGGTCGCCCGATTTTCCGGTGGAGAGCGGATTTTTCGCGGTGTTACCGGCGTTGCCATTGCTCAAGCCGCTTTTCACGCTGCTCGTTCCGCTGGTCCCGCCCGTTGCGTTGGTCGTGCTTGTTCCGCCCGAGGTCTTGCTTGACGTACCGTTGTTGTCTTTTGGTGTGAACGATGGCGGGCCGGTCACGCCGGAGTTACCGTTCAAGCCGCCAACGCTCTTGGCGTCTTTGCTACCGATGCCGGAACCGGCGATTCCGGTGTTGCCCGGCTTGCTGGTGGTTTTATTATCCAGGCCTTTACCGATCGAACTCAGCGGGTTGTTCGTGCCGCCGGCATTCGATCCGGCACTGCTGACTCCGCCGACGCTTTTGGCATCTTTGTTACCGATACCGGACCCGACGATGCCAGTGTTGCCCGGTTTGCTGTTGATGGTTTTATTATCCAGGCCCTTGCCGGACGAACTGAGCGGGTTGTTTGCGCCGCTGTTGTTGCCGTTGTTATTCAAGCCGCCAATGCTCTTGGCGTCTTTGTTGCCGATACCGGAACCGACGATGCCGGTGTTGCCTGGCTTGCTGTTGATGGTTTTATTATCCAGACCCTTGTTATCCAGGGCCTTGCCGGACGAACTGAGCGGGTTGCTTGTGCCGCTGTTGTTGCCGCTGTTATTCAAGCCGCCAATGCTCTTGGCGTCTTTATTGCCGATGCCTGGACCGACGATGCCGGTGTTGCCTGCGACGCCAGTGCTGGACTTGCCGGTCTTGGCGCCGTTCAATTTGCCGTCAATGTTGTTGCCTTGCACGACATTGCCAATCGAGGTTGACGAGCGGACAGTGTCCTTAAGCTTCTGCGGACCGCTGCCGCCGTCGACCTTGTTCAAATTCAAAGTCTGGACGTTTTTGCTCGACAGTTTGGCGGAGTCGAATTGCAGCGAGTTCTTGCTGATACCGTTGGGCAGTGTCGGCGCTTTGAGATCGGCCGACTTGAGAACATTGCCGTTCGAATTGCCGAGCTTGGAACTGTCGAGCTTCACCAATTGCGGAGCTTTATTGCCGGTCACGCCTTTGCCGTCTTTGTTCAACTGATTCAGAAGTTGGCCTTGCTGAGCGGCAACGTTCTGAGCCTGCTTGGATTGAGCAAAAACCTGACCCTGTTGGGTCTTATCGAGTTTTTGCAACTTCAACACGTTGGTGTTGACGCTGCCAATCTTGGCGATGGCAATGTTGTTGTTGATGCTATTGAATTTGAAATTATTGATCGTGGTCTTGTTGCTGATCTTGCCGGAGTTGATCTGCTGGGCCAGATTGATCTGCTGCTTGAGCGTTACTGGCGGGCGGTAGTTCGTGTCATTCAATCGCAGATTGTGCAGCGCGACAATGTTATTGCCCCAGTTACTGTTGTGGTACACCTTCTGATTGTTCCACGAGTAATAGCTGAACAACGGATCTTTGTAATGGTGTCGCTCGGCGTAAACTCCGTAGTTGACAAAACCGCAGGTGTTGTACGAGTCGCCATAGCAGTTGCCGAAGTAGTACGAACCGCAAGGGCTGACGAACAGCGAGTTCAGCAAGCAGTTGTTGTGGACCACATATTGCGGCTGATAAACGTAATCGGCGTCGCAGTGCGCGTAGTCGATGCAGACCGGGGCGAACAAGCAACCGCGTTTTTCAACCGGGTAATCCCAGTAGCCTTCCACGAAGATATATCCGCACGACGTTTGGTTGTAATGCGCAGGCACCCAGACCCAACCCGGCTTGTTGTCAATCCATTCGCCACTGCGCCATTTGTAACGATCGTCTTGGTAGACATAAGCGCCAGGCGCGTATGTGGCATCGACGCTGGGCGGTGGGCCCGGATCTTCTTGTTGCGGCGCATCAGGCGGCGGCAACACGACGATATCGGTCATGTCGGCCGGCTTCCAAAAGCCATTGGTCCATTGATAACCGCCTTGCACCTGCGACCAGTAACCGCCTAACCATTGACGATCGGGCGGCGGCACGCGCCAAATACCGGTGACCCAAATGAAATCGGTGCGGCCCGGATCGTAGCCCCAGTAACCGGCGATCCACTGCACATCATCGCCTTCAGGCTTTTCCGCGGGCGGCATTTCTTCAATGGCAGCCGGCGGCTCTTTTTCCACCAACGGATTGGCTTGCAAGTTTCCGTTACCCGGTTCGGCAAACGCCTCATGAACCGGGCCAGAAGCTTGGACTTCGACGCCGGCCGGTTGTTGTAATTGGTCGGGCGTTTCTTGCGCCACGGCGGCCTGGTCGAATACGCCTTGTTGTTGTGCGGGTTCATCGGGCAGTTGCGGAACGGCATCGTCCGTCCAAGCGGCCCTAGCGCAAGCCAGTGTCAGGCAAGCGCTCAACATAAGAGTTAGATGATTTCGAAATTGGCGAGACATGAGGTAGGTCCTTTCCGATTTTGGTGCGGTTTCCCCTGGTGGGTGCGGAATGAGAAAACCGAAGCTGCCCTGACGAGTGCATACGTTATTCTGACAGAGACCGGACAACTATTTTACCAAATTTTCCGCAGTGCGGTTTCCATCAAGCACGATAACCGTTGTTTTTTTGCAATGGGCATGGTGGCTTTGTACCCCACAATTGGCTCCATGCTGAAAGCTTGTTGTGGATTGTCGCGGTTCGCCAGGCGACGGATCGATTGGACGCTTGTGCCGGCGAATTGGTTCCCACGGCCCGCGCCGCACAGGTTCCGAGTACGACGGCCGGCCAGCAATGCACCTCGCGGGCTGGGGGCGCTGTCCGCGCGCGGACTGCGAATTCATGTTAGCCCAACGTTTTTGCGAAATTACCAAAAAAAACAGGCCGCTTGCTGTTTTTTCGCGCACCGGCTATTAGAATGACGCGCGTTGAGATCAAAGACGGAAAAGTAAAAAGATTTTCGATTGGGTGTCCGGTGGCTGGCTACAATCCGTATTAATTCAGTGAAGCCCCTCCGCGAATTCGACCTTAGATCGGCCGACCTGCGGTGGCCGGAAGGCACTCGATCGGAATCATGTGATTCCGCGTCCGGATTTCAATGTTTCTGTTTCAACCCAAAGGTGAGTCCCATGCGAAAATTTCAAGTTCTGATGGTCGCCGCGCTGCTGTTCAGCGGTGTGCTGGCCGCCACCACGGCGGTGGCCGGTTACGGACGCTGCTATTACAGCAGTTGGTCGTATTATCCTCAGCGCAGTTATTACTACTGCAACTGCAATTACCAGCCCTACGTCAACTCGGATTCGTACAGCTACCACTACTGCGTTTACGTGCCGACCCAACCACGTTACTGCTACTACTACAATCCAGGTTCGCAAACCTATTGGGGCCGTTACGATCTGGAATCCAAGGGCTACTCGATGCTGGCCGAAAAAGACCGCAAGCAGTCGCTCAAGGACATTCCGGAAACCGCCTTCCCCAAGCCAGGTGCAATGCCAACCATCCCCGGCGCCAAGGATGACTTGAAGTTGGAAGTTCCGCCGGCCCCACCAGCCGACGACAAACCGGGCAACTAATTGCCGCGGTGATCGAGTAACGACATAGCAAAATCAGCTCGCCAGGAAACTGGCGAGCTGATTTCATTTGATGAGTGAGGTTTTACGACGCGCCGACGTAGCGCTCAAGCAATTCGGCGAATTGCCATTCCAGCGTTACTTGGCCAGCGGATACAGCAGCCCGTCGAACGTCTGCTGAATCACATTTTCCAGCGCGCGGAAATTCGTGCCATCGACCTGATCGTCGCTATCTGGTCCGTCAACCGGGTACTCAGGCAGCGTGATGATGCCGCCGGAGAAACGGGCGGATGGTGCGTCGGTCTCGTCGAGATTGACCTGGTCGCCAATCGATTGTTCCGTGCCGGGTTCTTCGGTCATGGATTCTTCGATCGTCGATTCTTGGTTGGTGGATGGTTCGCTGGTCGACTCGACCTCTGTTTCGCCCGTTTCAATGCCGAATTCACTCTGCGTCACATCACCAAGCGGAGCGTCTTCGCGATCGGGAGATTCGCCTCGCTGGGCATCGTTCCAAATCTGGGCGTCCGCGAGGGCCTCGTCTTCGGTTGCCGGTTCGACTTGGTTGTCGCCAGCGTCGCCAGCGTCGTCGGTTCGCGAGGCTTCGAACTGTGGCACTTCGTACTCCGGCGACTCGTTTTGTTGCGGCTCTTCAGAGTTGGCAATGTCGTCGGTCGTAGCTTGCTGATTGTCGATCACGCCTTGAATGGCCGAAATGATCTCGGTCTTGATCGTGGCGAATTTGGTGGGCGCGGGCGACAGGCAAGGCGATTGCATATCGCCGACGGTGTAGCCAGGCGCGGGGAAATCGGCAGCCGAGTCGACTGCCTGATTGCTCGTCACGCTGTTCATCAAGGCTGCCGGGGGTTGCATGGTTGCCGGCTGGAGTGCCGGTCCGCCCGCAACCACCGTTGCCGAACTCAACAAGCCAACCGTCCACAGCACGCAGGGAAACAGGTTTTGATTCATGGTCGTCGTCTCCGATTTAATTTAAAGGACTTGACGTTGCGGACGCCGAGTTTGGGCCAGCGGAGCAACGGATTTTTTCGAACGCCGGCCGGATTTGCGAATTCGGCCGTTGTCAAACCATAGGTTACGGCGGAGCGCTCGATGAACTGGCAACCGATGGCATCCGTAGAGAGCGCGATTGCTGGCACAGCAGCCACGCGCTTCAATGGTTTTCGAGCCAGACTTGCCGGTTTTTCTGCCGTTGCAACCGTTGCGAGCGGTGGCGGCAAGCATTATCGTGATAACTGGCACACGATCATAAATTCATACACATCGATTCTGCGAGGAGCCTGGTCATGGGTCTTGGGAAAAATAATCGCCGCGACTTTCTGAAAGCCTCGACGCTGGCGGGCGTCGGCTTTTGGGTCTCCGGCACGCGCGCCGAAGAGAGCAAGTCGCCCAACGAACGCATTCGTTTTGCCTGCATCGGCACCGACGGCAAAGGCGGCAGCGACATGGGCGACGCTGCCAAGAATGGCGACATCGTTGCCGTTTGCGATGTCGATGACAAAAAACTCGACGCCGCCGGCAAAAAACACAAAGACGCCAAGAAGTTTAACGACTTCCGCAAACTGATCGACGAAATGAAGGATAACTTCGACGCCGTGACCGTCAGCACGCCGGACCACAACCACGCGGCCGCCTCAATCTTGGCCATGAAGGCCAAAAAAGGCTGCTTCTGTCAAAAGCCTCTCACACGCACGATTTACGAAGCTCGCCAAATGGCCGAAATCGCCAAGCAGATGGGCGTAGCCACGCAGATGGGCAACCAAGGCACCGCCGGCGACAAGCTCCGCGAAACAGCCGCTATCGTCACCTCGGGCGTGCTCGGCGACGTCAAAGAAGTTCATGTCTGGACCAACCGTCCGATTTGGCCACAAGGCGGCAAGCGTCCGGAACCGGCCGAATGTCCCAAGGAATTGCACTGGGATTTATGGCTGGGCGTTGCCAAAGAGCGGCCCTACGCAAATGGCTATCATCCGTTCAAATGGCGCGGTTACTGGGACTTTGGTAGCGGTGCGCTGGGCGATATGGCCTGCCACACCGTCAATATGCCGTACATGGCGTTGGCTTTGAAGAACCCAACCTCGGTCGTGGCCGAGACCTCAGGCCATAACGGCGAAACGTATCCCAACTGGTCGATGATCACTTTCGAATTTCCGGCCAACGACAAGCGTCCGGCTGTGATGTTCAAGTGGTACGACGGCGGCAAGCACCCGCCCTACGAACTGATGGAAGGCCGCGACCCAAAACGCTTCAACAAGAAAGATGGCACGCCGGACATGGCTTCCGGTTGCCTGATCATCGGCACCAAAGGCAAGTTGCTTGCGCCGGGCGACTATTGCGAAAAAGGCCTCGACCTCTGCGGCCTGCAAACGCCGAAGGTCGAATACGTCAAGTCGCCAGGCCACTTCGAAGAGTACGCCCGCGCCATCAAGGGTGGTGAAGCGGCCATGTCGAACTTCCCTGGCTACTCCGGCGGTCTGACCGAAACCATCTTGCTTGGCAACCTGGCCGTCTGGGCAGCGCCTGAAGCCGGCGCTGTCGGCAAGAAGATCGAGTGGGACGCCAAGAACCTAGTGGCCACGAATGCTCCCGAAGTCATGAAGATCGTCAAGCCGGAATACAGCAAGGGCTACGAAGGTATCTTGTCGTAACAAAACGGCTTGCCGGACTTCTGCCGGTTGAACGTGTTGAAAAGCAGCAGCCGCGTACCACTCCGCAGCGGATTGGTTCGCGGCTGTTTTTTATTTGCTGATTGATGCGGCTCGGCGGCAGATCATCAGGGCCTGTTTTCGTTGATTGCGCGGGCGGGGACGGTGCGTTGACGGCGGCATTCGCGCGTGTTACTGTGAGCCAGTTGTTTTGACGGGGGCTGACGGTAACTTTTTCTTGCGAAGCGGTGAACGGCTATGGCGCATCAAGTGACGTTGATTACGGGCGATGGAACGGGACCGGAACTGGCCGAGGCCGCGCGACGCTGCGTCGATGCCACGGGCGTTAAAATCGAATGGGATGTGCAAGAAGCGGGCGTGGATGTCATGGCCCGCACCGGCAATCCCTTGCCCGAAGCTGTGATGGAAAGCGTTCGCCGCACCAAGTGCGCGCTCAAGGCGCCCATCACCACGCCCGTCGGCACCGGTTTTCGCAGCATTAACGTCCACCTGCGGCAAGCGCTGGGCTTGTATTCCTGCATTCGCCCCTGCAAACAATACGTAGGCGTCCGCAGTTATTTCAGCCATACCAAGGTCGATCTGGTCATCGTCCGTGAGAATACGGAAGATCTTTACGCCGGCATCGAGTTCGAAAAAGGCAGCGACGGCGCCGGCAAGCTGTACGATTTCATCAACCAGATTTCGCCCGAACGCAAAATCAAAACCGGCCGCGGCGAGACCGGCATATCGATCAAGCCAATCAGCGTTTCGGCCAGCGAACGGATCATTCGCTGCGCGTTCGATTACGCCCGCGCCAATGGCCGCAAGAAAGTGACGAGCGTCCACAAAGCCAACATCATGAAGCACACCGACGGCCTCTGGCTGGACGTCTCGCGCAAAGTGGCGGCCGAGTATCCGGAAATCGAGTTCGATGATCGAATCATCGACAACATGTGCATGCAGTTGGTGCAAAAGCCGGAACAGTACGACATCCTGGTGTTGACCAACCTCTATGGCGACGTGATCAGCGACCTGGCCGCCGGCCTGGTCGGCGGCTTGGGCGTGGCGCCTGGCGCCAACATCGGCCCCAGCGGCGCGGTGTTTGAAGCCACCCACGGCAGCGCGCCCAAGTACAAGGGCTTGAACAAGGTCAACCCCACGGCGCTGATTCTCTCCGGCATGATGATGCTCCGCCATTTAGGCGAGATCGACGCCGGCGACCGCCTGGAAAAGGCCGTGGCAAAAATCATCGCCGCGGGTCAGCACGTCACCTACGACCTGAAAGCCGATCGCAATGACCCCACGGCCGTCGGCACGCGTGAAATGGCCGATGCCATTTGCCAGGCGCTGTAGAAAATCTGAAGTCGACGGATCCGCGCGGGCTGACAGGAATTGTTTGGCGTGATGGTTGTTCGTCGCAATGTTATCGCGGCGCGACTTTTACGCCGCGACGTCGGCCAGCTTGGGATGCACCAGTTTGCCGCCGCGGGTGATCAGGGTTTCGCGAATGATCTCGTCGTCGAGCGTTTGGGGATCGATGTCGATTTTCATTTTGCCGCCGTCGATCAAGTGCAGCAGAAATGTGGTGATATTTTTGGCAAACATCTGGCTGGCATGATAAGGCACTTCGGCCGGCAAATTCGTCGGGCCGAGGATCGTGACGCCGTGTTCGATGACGGTTTGGCCGGGCACGGTCAGTTCGCAGTTGCCGCCACGTTCGGCCGCCAAGTCGACGATTACCGCCCGCGGTTGCATGGCCCGCACCATTTCGGCCGTAATTAAAATCGGCGCCTTTTTGCCCGGCACTGCGGCGGTGGTGATGACGACATCGTTTTCCGCCACCACGCGGAGCATCAATTCGCGCTGGCGCTGGTAAAACACTTCGTCCATCACTTGGGCGTAACCGCCTTGTCCTTCGGCCGCCTTGGTATCGAGCTCCATTTCGACGAACTTTCCGCCCAGGCTCTGCACTTGCTCTTTGACCGCGGGTCGAACATCGTAGGCCGAAACCACCGCGCCCAAGCGCCGCGCGCTGGCAATGGCCTGCAAGCCGGCCACGCCTGCGCCCACGATGAAAACTTTAGCAGGCGTGATCGTGCCGGCCGCGGTGGTCATCATCGGAAACATCTTCGGTAGCGCCAGCGCGGCCAGCAGCACTGCCCGATATCCGGCCACGGTGGCCATGGAAGACAGCACGTCCATGCTTTGCGCGCGTGTGATCCGCGGAATCATTTCCAGCGAATACTGCGTCACGCCACGCTCGGCGGCGCGCCGCGCGGATGCGGGATTGCCTAGCGGATCGCACATGCCAATCACGACCAGTCCGGGGCGCATCATCGCCAGATCGGCGTCGCCGTTTGTGGCATTCGCGCCGGGCGAACGGACTTGCAGCAGTACGTCGGCGGCAAAGGCGTCGCCGCGGGTAACTAATTTCGCGCCTTTGTCGGCATATTGGGCATCGGTAAAACCGGCCGCATCGCCCGCGCCGGTTTCGATCAATACCTCCGCGCCGCTTTTGGTCAGCGTCGGCACGGCACTGGGCACTAAGGCCACGCGGTGTTCGCCGGCAAAGCTCTCTCGACAGACTGCAATCCGCATAGAAATTCCGCTGGCATGATACGGTTGGACTGGAACAGCGCAAACGCCGCGCCGCGCTGATTGTGCCACAATTACCCCGCGAATTAAAGTCACGACCGCGATCGCGCCTGCCGATTGTGGCGCGACGCGCCGCAATGATCGCTGGCCCGCAGTTGTTGACGGCCGGCGCAGGCCACCAGATCATATCTCTGGCAACTCAACATGATCGCCGGGCGATACATTTGGCAAAACAGCCTGCAAGGATCAACCTGCGATATCCACTGGCATAGGGTTTGGCTTTGATAAAATAGAATTCGACGCCTAACCTGACCCGTCCGCGCCAAGGTGATCGAAATGGAATGCGATGAGATTTGGGAATCAATGCGGCGACCGTACTGGCGCGATGCTTAGTGAACTTTTTGTTTCGCTTGGCAAGCTCATTTTCTGAATGACCTGGCAACAATTCAATCCGCCGAGCACAAGTCTTATGAGGCAGAATCTACGTCGAATCGTGTTGCTGAGCGGCCTGTTAGTTGCTGGTGGATTTTTTCAGACGGCCAGCGGAGACGATGCCGCGTCGGTTTGGGACATGAAAAAACTGTCCGAGCCGCCCAAGGTGTACAACGCGCCGCAGGTCGAAGGTTCTGGCGTCCGTGGCATGTACTATGAAGGGCTACCTTACAAAGGTAAACCGACGCGCGTGTTTGCCTGGTACGGCGCGCCCGCCACGACCGAAGGCAAGAAATTGCCGGCGATGGTGTTGGTGCATGGCGGTGGCGGTTCGGCCTTCATTTACTGGGTCAAACTTTGGAATTCGCGCGGCTACGCGGCAATTGCCATGGACACCTGCGGTTGCCTGCCAGGCTCGGACAAAGGTGGCGGCGTCAAACGCCCGCGGCATGAATTCGGCGGTCCGCCGGGCTGGGGCGGATTCGATCAGATCGACCAACCGATCGAAGATCAATGGACGTATCACGCCGTGGCAGATGCGATTCTGGCCCACTCGCTGATCCGCTCGTTTCCGGAAGTCGATCCCGACCGCGTGGGCATCACCGGCATTTCCTGGGGCGGTTATCTGACGTGCATCACTAGCGGCGTCGATTCGCGTTTTCAATGCGCTGTGCCCGTGTATGGCTGCGGCTACCTGGGCGAGAATTCCGTCTGGCTGCCCGAGTTCAAGAAAATGGGCCCCGAGAAGGCCGCCAAATGGCTGAAGCTTTGGGATCCGAGCAGGTATTTGCAGAACGCAAAAATGCCGATGCTGTGGGTCGATGGCACCAACGATTTTGCGTACCCACCCGACAGTTTACAAAAATCGTATCGCCAGCCCCTTGGCCCGCGCACCTTGGCCGTTGGTGTCCCGATGCCGCACGCACACGGTGGCGCCGGCGAGAACCCCAAAGAAATCCACGTATTCGCGGACAGCATTTTCAACGGCGGCAAGCACTTGCCGAAACTGGGCCAGCAAGGTCGCGAGGGCAACACCGCTTGGACTCAGTTCGAAGCGGATCTGCCGGTCGAAAAGGCCGAACTCAACTACACAAAAGACTCCGGAAAGTGGCAGCAGCGCAAATGGGAAACCACGGCCGCCACGCTCGCAGCCGGCAAAGCTTCGGCCGCCATTCCCAACGGCGCAATGGTTTACTATTTCAACCTCACCGACCGTAGCGGCGCTTTTGCCAGTTCGGAACATGTGGAGATCACGGCCAAGTAGCGGTTGGCAAAACTCGGCACACGATTGTCAGACCAGCGTGTCGGCATTTTTTTGCAGGCCGTGAATGTTCAGCCGGTAGATGTGGGCTTCCAGATTGACGATTTGCGCCGCGAGCTTCCTATCGCCTTTGAGACCGACAAACTCGCTGGCCGGCCGATCCGACTCACGCCAGTGCAACACCGGGCGGGTGTCGCTTCCGACCTGGCAGTATAGCGAGTGATCGAATTCGGCCATCTCGTGAACTTTGCCGTCGTGAATGTGAACCGTCGGAAAAAACAGTTTCGCGTTTTCAGCTACCGGAAAATCAAACGCCATCGGGTGAATCAGCTTCTTGCCGGGCTTGAGCTTGAAGACCGCAAAGCCAAAAGTCTTGTATTGCGGTAACGATTCCCAAGCCGCGTCGGGCAAGCGAAAACGCTCGTCGAGCCGCTTGAAATCGCTTACGGTCGGCACGAATGAAGCTTCGAAACTGCCTACCTCCACCACCGCCAGCGGAATCGATTTCATCACGGGCCTTTGTGCCCCACCAGCGAAACTACCTCCCTCCGCTTTGAAGACCGGAAAGCCGCGCTCCAACTCGTTGAACAATTCAGGGTATTTTTCGAGGTCGATGAACTTCACTGCATCTTCGGCCGTTTTTTCCGGCACCGGAATCGGCAAGATCATCGCCAAATCTTCTTTGGCTTCGATTTGCATACTGTAAACGACCAACTGCCGACCTTTGCCGGTCGAACGGGCAAAAATCTTGGTTCCGCCCACGTGTTCCACCGATCGCGAAAAACAGCACATCGGCAGGATCTCCTCGTAAAGCAAGTTGGTTTCGGCAGTTGCCCTAAGAGCTCGATTCTACGGCATTGGACATTGCCACGCCACGCGGGCGCCCCAATCGCGTCCGATTGTGTGCGGCTGATGCGCACAAACCGGCGCAGACGGCACAACCGGCAAAATCCGAGCAAGCGCCCGTAACCAGCACATGCGTGCGTAAACTCGGCCGAAATCCCGCGAATTGCCCAGGCAGGGATTCCCTCGGCACGGTTCCGGTAACTATCGTAAGGGTATTAAAACTTTATCGCAGGATCATCCGTGTCTCGACTGCGCGCATTGCTGGTGTTTGGCACTCGCCCCGAGGGCATTAAGCTTGCCCCGGTAGTGCATGAGTGTCTGCGCCGGCCGGATGCCTTGGAGACGCTGATTTGCTTGACGGGCCAGCATCGCGAAATGCTCCGGCAGGTGACCGATTATTTTGATATTCATGCCGATTGCGACTTAGACCTGATGCGCCCCAATCAATCACTGGCCGAACTGACCGCCCGTTGCGTCGCCGGGATCGACGGCGTGCTGGCACGCTACGCGCCGCAATGCGTTGTGGCGCAGGGCGATACCACGACGGTCATGTGTGCGTCGTTGGCGGCGTTTTATCGGCGGATTCCGTTTGTGCATGTCGAAGCGGGCTTACGGACTGGCAATTTACAATCGCCTTGGCCGGAAGAGTTGAATCGCCGGATTGCCGGACTGACCAGCGCGCTGCACTGTGCGCCAACCACACGCGCCGCCGACGCCTTGCTGCGCGAAGGCGTCGATCCAGCCACGATTTGCGTCACCGGCAACACCGTGATCGATGCGCTGCTCTGGACGCTCCAGCGCGAACGTCGCGACCAGCAATGGGCCGACAAATATCGTTTTCTGGCCGATCGCCGGATGGTGCTGGTCACGGGACATCGCCGCGAGAACTTTGGCCAAGGCTTCGAAAACATCTGTCGCGCGCTGGCGACACTTGCCGATCGCTTTGCCGATGTGGAATTCGTGTATCCGGTGCATTTGAATCCCAATGTTCAAGAACCCGTGCAGCGAATTCTGGCCGGTCGAAGCAACGTGCATCTGATTGCGCCTTGCCCTTATCCGGAATTCGTTTGGCTGATGGACCGCGCGACGCTGATTGTCAGCGATTCGGGCGGCGTGCAAGAAGAAGCACCGTCGCTACGCAAGCCGGTGCTGCTGATGCGTGATACCACCGAGCGGCCCGAAGCGGTTGAAGCCGGCGCGGTGGAATTGGTCGGCACATCGATCGAAGCCATCGTTGGCGGGGTATCGCGACTGCTCACCGATCCGCTTGAATATAAGCGCCGCCAGATCGACACCAACCCTTACGGCGATGGCCACTCCGCCGTTCGGACCGTGGACTTCATCCTGCAAAAACTCTCCAACCGCAACTGACCTTTTAACCGCCGGCGCGAATATCCCGCGGCATTTTTGCAATTCAGAACGACCACCGCATGACCAGCCCTGCTTATCCGCCGATCTCCGCTGCCACGACCACGGTGTGTGTCATGGGCCTCGGATATATTGGCTTGCCCACGGCCAGCATTTTGGCCAACAAGGGATATCGGGTGCATGGCGTGGATGTGCAGGCCGACGTGGTGGCCACAATCAACCAGGGCCGCATACATATCGAAGAGCCGGACCTCGATATTCTGGTGCGCTCGGCGGTCAACAGCGGCCAACTCAAGGCGGGCGTCGAACCGCAGCCGTCCGACATTTTCATCATTTGCGTGCCAACGCCGATCCTGCCGGATAAAACGCCCGACTTGCGATTCGTCGAGCAAGCCGCGCAGGCCATTCGCCCGCATGTGCGCCCTGGCAATTTGATCATTTTGGAATCGACCAGTCCGCCCAATACCACGTCCAAGATCGTTGCCGCCTGCGCGCTACCAGACGGAATGATCATTGGCCGCGATGTGTTTGTGGCGCACTGCCCGGAGCGTGTGTTGCCGGGCCGAATCTTGCTAGAAGCCGTGCAGAACGATCGCGTGGTGGGCGGCATGACGCCGGCCTGCGCGCAGCGTGCGAAACAATTTTACGAAACGTTTGTTAAAGGCGACGTGGTGGCCACTAACGCCGTAACGGCCGAAGTCACCAAGTTGGTCGAAAACGCGTATCGCGACGTCAACATTGCGTTTGCCAACGAACTTTCGATGTTTGCCGACGCGCTGGACATCGATCCCTGGGAAGTGATCGCGCTGGCCAATCGGCATCCGCGCGTCAATATTCTCTCGCCCGGCCCCGGTGTGGGCGGGCATTGCATCAGTGTCGACCCGTGGTTTCTGGTCCATGCCTCGCCAGAAACGACGCCTCTGATTCGCACCGCCCGCGAAGTCAACGACCGCAAGCCGCATCACGTGGTGACTGACATTTGTCGGCTGGCCAGGCAATTTGCCGCGCCGCGCATTGGCTTGCTTGGTTTGACTTACAAGGCCGATGTCGATGACTTGCGCGAGAGCCCCGCGCTGGACGTGGTGCGCGAATTGCGCGCTCGCAGCGCCGGCGAACTCCTGGTTTGCGATCCCTACGTTTCGGCCTCGCGGTTCAGCGAATTCGAACTGCTGCCGCTGGCCGAGGTGCTCGCAAAATGCAACCTGCTGGTGCTGCTGACAGATCATCGGCAATTTCGCGATGTCCCCAAGAAACTGCTGCAAGAAAAAATTGTGGTCGATACGCGCGGCGTCTGGCGATAAGTTTTCACGGCTTTGCGCGATGCAGATGACTGGCAATCAAAAACAACGATCGATCGGCGGCAACGTAAGCTAACTATGAAACAAGTCGTGCAAAATCTGAAATCCGGCGAGTTGGAACTGCTCGACGTGGCTTGTCCGCAAGCCGCTCGAGGGCAGTTGCTGATCCAATCGCGCGCCAGTCTGATTTCGTCCGGCACGGAACGTTCGCTGTTGGAATTCGGTCAGGCAGGTTGGATTTCCAAGGCGCAACAGCAGCCCGAACGCGTGCGGCAAGTGCTCGACAAGATCAAGTCCGACGGCTTGCTGCCGACGGTGGAAGCCGTGCTGGCCAAACTCGACGAACCGATGGCGGTGGGCTACTGCAACGCTGGCCAAGTGATTGAAGTGGGCCCGGGCGTCAGCGGATTTTCCGTTGGTCAGCGCGTGGTCAGCAATGGCAACCACGCGGAGATGGTCGCGCGGCCGATGAACCTCTGCGCAGTCATCCCCGACGGCGTTGGCGACGATGAAGCGCCATTTGCCATCTTAGGCGCGATCGGTCTGCAGGGCGTGCGACTGCTGCAATTGAGCATCGGCGAAACGGTGGCCGTTTCGGGCCTCGGTTTGATTGGCCTGATGGCCGCGCAAATTCTGGTGGCTGGCGGAATGCAGGTGCTCGGTTTAGATCTCGATCCGCGGCGGCTGAAACTGGCGGAATCGTTGGGCGTGATTCCGGTGGACCTGTCCGGCGGCGTCGATCCAATTGCTGCGGCCATGGCGGCCACCGGCGGTAATGGAGTCGATGGCGTGCTGATTGCCGCCGCGGCCAAAGACGATCAAATCATCAGCCAAGCCGCACGTATGTCACGCAAACGCGGACGCATCGTGTTGGTCGGCGCTGTGAACATGGAACTCAATCGCACCGAATTCTACGAAAAAGAACTGTCGTTTCAAGTTTCGTGCTCCTACGGGCCGGGTCGCTACGACAAAATCTACGAAGATCAAGGTGTCGATTACCCCATCGGTTTCGTGCGCTGGACCGAGCGCCGCAATATCGAAGCCGTGTTGGCTTTAATGGCCAGTGGCAAGCTGCGCGTGCAACCGCTGATTTCGTCGCATGTGCCGCTGGCCGAAGTTGCCCGCGCGTACCAGATGTTGACCGACGATCGCGCGCAGTTAGGCATTGTGCTGGAATACCCACGCAGCATGCCGCCGGTCAATCGCACGGTGTCAGCCGCGTCTGTGCCGGTTGCCAGTAAAGCGGCTGGCGGCGCGACGATTGGCATCATCGGCGCTGGCATGTTTACCAAGCGCATCGTGCTGCCGGTGTTGGCAAAAAGCGGCGCCAAGCTGGTTTCAATTGCTAGCGCCAGTGGCATTAGTGGCGCAACATCGGCGCGCAAATTTGGCATCGCCGCTTCGACCAGTGACTTTCGCACTATTTTGGACGACCGCGCAATCAACGCCGTGGTGATTACCACCCGGCACAACTTGCACCCGCAAATGGTGGTGCAGGCGCTGGCCGCCGGCAAGCACGTGTTTGTCGAGAAGCCGCTGGCCATCGATCCGGCCGGTTTGGAATTGGTGCGCGGCGCGGCCGCTCGCCACCCGCACTTGCAGTTGCTGGTGGGTTTCAATCGCCGTTTTTCGCCGCAAGCCGTGCAGATGCGCCAACTGTTGGCCAATCGCAGCGAGCCGGCCTGCATGACCATGCTGGTAAATGCGGATCATTTGCCCGCCAACCATTGGCTGCTCGCGCCGGACGTTGGCGGCGGGCGGATTGTCGGCGAAGGTTGCCACTGGTTCGACCTGATGAGCTTTCTCGTCGGCTCAAAAATTACCGCCGTGCAAGCTACCAATCTGGCCGACATTGCCGGTCAGCCCGCCTGCGATAACCAAGTGTGCGTGAACCTGTATTTTGCCGATGGCTCGCTGGGCACGCTGCATTACTACGCCAACGGGCATCGCTCATTTCCCAAAGAACGACTCACCGTGTTCTGCCAAGGCACAATTCTGGAACTCGATAACTTCCGCAAACTGCACGGGTATGGCTGGCCAAGATTCAGCAAACTGAATTTGTTTCGGCAAGACAAAGGGCATCAACACGAACTTAACGCCTTTGTGCAACGCGTGACCCAGGGTGGTCCGCAATTGATCGAATTCGATTCACTTCATAATGTCACCGCCGCCACGTTTGCCGCGCAGCAGTCTGCGTATTCCGGCCTGCGTGTCGAAGTTGCCAGCCTCGAACGCGCGCCGGCGGTTTAATAACGATGTCGTCTTCACCCGCACATTTTTCGATCGGTTCGCGGCAGATTGGCCCAGGGCATCCGGCGCTAATCGTGGCCGAAGTTGCGCAGGCGCACGACGGCAGCTTGGGAACCGCGCACGCTTACATCGACGCCGTGGCGCGGACCGGAGCGGCGGCCATCAAATTCCAAACGCACATCGCCGCAGCCGAGTCGACGCCCGGAGAGCAGTTCCGCGTCAAGTTCTCGCGGCAAGATGCCTCGCGTTACGATTACTGGCGACGCATGGAATTCGCGCCAGTGCAGTGGCGCGGTCTGGCAGATCATGCCCGCGATGTCGGATTGATATTCCTGTCGTCGCCGTTTTCGCTGGCCGCCTGCGAGTTGCTCGATGAGCTTGGCGTGCCGGCTTGGAAGGTGGGCGCTGGCGAAATCGGCAGTCTGCCGATGATCGAGCGACTGGCAGCGACCGGCAAACCGCTGCTACTCTCCAGCGGCATGTACGACTGGCACGGATTAGATGCCGCGGTGGATGTCGTGCGCCAGCACAACGCGCCACTCGGCGTGTTTCAATGCACCACGGCTTATCCCTGCCCGCCAGAAAAACTTGGTCTGAACGTGCTGGAGCAATTGCGGCAGCGATATGGTTGCCCGGTGGGCCTCTCGGATCATTCCGGCAAAATCTTTGCAGGCTTGGCGGCCGCCACACTCGGCGCGAACATCATTGAAGTGCACGTGGTGCTCTCGCGCGAGAGTTTTGGCCCCGATGTGCCGGCTTCGCTCACCATCGACGAGCTCCAGCAATTGGTCGAAGGCGTGCGGTTCCTTGAAACCGCGCTGGCGCACCCTGTGGATAAAGACGCGGCCGCGGCCGATTTGGTCGAAGCCCGCCGGTTGTTCGGCAAAAGCCTAGTGGCTGCGAGCGCGCTGCCGGCCGGGCGAACTCTGCGGCCGGACGATCTCGTTTACAAGAAGCCCGGCACCGGCATCCCCGCGTCGCGCGTGGCAGAGTGCATCGGACGAAAACTGCGCCGCGCCGTAGCGGCCGACGCGCTCTTGGCGGAGGATGATTTTGAGTAGCGCCGCTGGTCGAAAAGTTTGTGTTGTGCTCGTCGATCGGGCCAATTACGGCCGGCTCAAGCCGGTTATGCAAGCCATTGCCGATGATCCAAGACTTGAGCTGCAAACGCTGGCCGCCGGCACGATGGTGCTGGAGCGATTTCACCAGCCGGTAGACGTTGTCCGCAAAGACGGTTTTCCGATCTCGGGCGAAGTTTACATGGAACTGGAAGGCTCGACGCCCATCACCATGGCCAAGAGCGTCGGCTTTGGCATTGTGGAATTCACCAACGAATTTCGCCGCTTGAAACCCGATCTGGTGCTGTTGATTGGCGACCGTTACGAGGCGCTGGCCGCGGCCATTTCCGCGGCGTATATGAATTGCTGCCTGGTCCACGTGCAGGGCGGCGAAGTTTCGGGTTCGATCGACGAAAGCGCCCGGCACGCGATTTCCAAGTTCGCGCATTTTCATTTTCCCAGCACACAGCGGGCCGCCGATTACCTGGTGCGGATGGGCGAACGGCCCGATACGATTCTGGCCGTGGGTTGCCCAAGCAGCGACATCGCGCGGCAACTTGATCGCCGTCTGCCCGCCGAAGTGGTGAACAGCCGTGGCGGCGGGGCGACTATTGACGTCAACGCGCCGTACCAGTTGGTGCTGTTTCATCCCACGACCACCGAGTTTGGCGGCGAGCGTCAGCAAATGGAATCGCTCTTGGCGGCGCTGGGCGAAATCCGCCAGCAAACTCTGCTGCTGTGGCCCAACATCGACGCCGGCAGCGATCATATCAGTAAAGCGATTCGGATGTTCCGCGAACACGCCAAGCCAGATTGGTTGCGGGCAATCACCAACCTCTCGCCAGAAAACTATCTGAAGGTGCTGGCCAACGCCGCGTGCGCCATCGGTAACTCCAGCAGTTTCGTTCGCGATGCGGGTTACTTTGGCACGCCGGTCGTGCTGGTGGGCAATCGCCAAGCCGGCCGCGAACATGATGTACACGTCACACAGGTCGATCCGACTGCCGCCAAGATCCAAGCCGCCATCCAACAGCAACTTGCGCACGGGCGTTACGCTCCGAGTCAATTGTACGGCGATGGCCACGTCGCGGCCCGAATCGCCGACGCGCTGGCGACATTGAAACCTTACGTGCAAAAGCAATTGAACTTTGTGAATGAGTAAACCGGGTAACGCTCGATCAATTACGGTCGAAGGATTCACCGCGAAGGCGCGAAGGCGCGAAGATCGCGAAGTTGGTGCTTTTTGCGAAGTTTGATTTTTACGCTCGGTCCAGAATTTCCTTTATGAACGTGCTGGCCATCATTACGGCGCGCGGCGGCTCCAAAGGCATTCCGCGCAAAAACCTGGCGCTGCTGGCCGGTAAGCCGCTGTTGTCTTACACGGCCGAAGCCGCGCTGGCCGCGCAGTCGCTGGCGCGCGTGGTGCTCTCCACCGACGATGACGAGATTGCCGCGTTGGGACGACAACTCGGCTTGGACGTGCCGTTCATGCGACCGCAGGAACTCGCGCGGGATCAGACGCCCACGCTGCCGGTGCTGCAAGATGTGGTGCAAAAGCTCGAAGCGGCGGGCGACCGCTACGATGCGATCTGTTTGTTGCAGCCGACCTCGCCGCTGCGAACCGCGGCCGACATCGATTGCTGTGTGGCGAAGATGACGGAGTTGCAGGTCGATTCGGTGATTACGGTTTTGCCGGTTCCGCCCAAATACAATCCGCATTGGGTCTATTTTGCCGATTCCGCAGGACAGTTGCGCTTGAGCACGGGAGAAGAAGCGCCGATTCCGCGCCGGCAGGAGTTGCCGCCTGCCTATCACCGCGACGGTTCAATTTACATCGCGCGGCGAGATACTATAATGTTAAGAAGTACACTGTTCGGCCAAAAGATTCACGGCCACGTGATCGATTCGCAATGGTCCGTCAACATCGACGAGCCGGCCGATTTGCTTCGCGCGGAAAGTTTATTGCGAGCTGGTCGGCCCG
Source organism: Pirellulales bacterium (assembly GCA_038205115.1). Lineage (GTDB taxonomy): Bacteria > Planctomycetota > Planctomycetia > Pirellulales > JBBRCE01 > JBBRCE01. Next base: position 7,138 of record JBBRCE010000038.1, on the reverse strand, counting down.
GGTAAATGCCGGCCCGTTGCTCGTTCGTCACTCCCATGACACGCGGTCTCGCGCTCACGTATGCCCAACACAATGCCAGTGGCCGACAACCAACCCGACGTGAGCGGCAGCGCCACGCCGGGGCATGTGCCGCCGGCAGAAATTGTGATTACCGGCGATCGCGGTTGGCATTTGCCCAACCTGGCCGAGTTGTGGCGATTTCGCGATTTATTCGTGTATCTGGGTTGGCGCGACGTCAAAGTCCGCTACAAGCAGTCGGTGCTCGGTGCGGCCTGGGCGATCATTCAGCCGGTGGCCATGATGCTGGTCTTCACGGCCGTGCTAGGGCGAATTTCGAATCGGTCGTCCGGCGATATTCCCTATCCGATTTTTGTCTACACCGGCTTGCTGCCGTGGACACTGTTCGCTTCCGCGTTGAACAGTTCGGCCAATAGCATCATCGGCTCGGAGCGACTCATCACCAAGGTGTTCTTTCCGCGGCTGATCATTCCGATTGCCGCCGTGGGATATGCGATCATCGATTTTCTGGTGGCGCTGGGTGTGCTGCTGGCGTTGATGCTGTGGTACAAAGTGATGCCGACTTGGTCGCTGCTGCTTGCGCCGCTGCCGATTATTCTACTGGTGGCCGCGTCGCTGGCGGCTGGCACCATCCTCTCTGCATTCAATGTGATCTATCGCGACTTTCGGCATGCGTTGCCGTTTCTGGTGCAAATTTGGATGCTCGCCACGCCGACGATTTACTTGCCGCCGGCAGTGGCCGCCGAACGCACGACCAGCGAATCAGCCGTCTCGTCAGCCGCCACAAGCGATACGCCGGCGGACGAAAAGCTTAGCGCGGAAAAGCCGAACGCGGCCGGGCAATCCGGCGCGATGGCGTTTTTGCGCGTGGCCAATCCGCCGCTGGGCCTGATCCGCTTTTTTCGCGCGACGGTGCTTGGCGGGCCGCTGCCCTGGACGGAATTGATTGCGCCAACCGTGGTCAGCCTATTGGGGTTGCTCGTCTCTTGCATGGTTTTTCAGCGGCTGGAAGATTCGTTCGCCGACGTCATTTAGATTGTCTAGATTGTCAACCGTTATGTCTCAACCGGCCATCAGCGTCACCGCCATCTCCAAGCGTTACCAAATTGGTCGCGCGCAGCGGCGTGGCAGCTATCGCACGCTGCGCGAAGATTTCCGCAAACTGGCGTCGGCCCCATTCCGCTGGGCGTCTAGTCGCTTACGCGGCGGCGGTGGCGAAGCCTTTTGGGCGCTGCGCGATGTTTCGTTCGACGTGCAACCCGGCGAAGTGGTGGGCGTCATCGGCGGCAATGGCGCCGGCAAATCAACACTGCTAAAAATCATCAGCCGGATCACCAAGCCAACATCCGGCGAAATCCGTTTGCGCGGACGCGTCGGCAGTCTGCTGGAAGTCGGCACCGGCTTTCATCCCGAGCTCAGCGGTCGCGAAAACATTTATCTCAGCGGTGCCATCCTTGGAATGACCCGCGGCGAAGTCCGACGGAAGTTCGATGAAATTGTCGATTTCTCCGGCGTCGAGAAATTTCTCGACACGCCTGCCAAACGTTATTCCAGCGGCATGTACACGCGGCTCGGATTTGCGGTCGCCGCTAATTTGGATCCGGAAATTCTGCTAATCGACGAAGTGCTGGCGGTGGGCGATGTCGAATTTCAAAACAAGTGCCTCGGCAAAATGCGGAGCGTGGCCAAGCAAGGTCGCACGGTGTTATTCGTGAGTCACAACATGCCGGCGGTCACCAACCTCTGCAGCCGCGTGGTTTGGATTCGCGGCGGCCAAATGCATCTATCGGGCGAAACCAGAGATGTGGTCTCTTCGTATTTGCAAACCTCGCGAGAAAGTCTGGCGGTGACGCTCAGTCAGCGCGAGGATCGCCAAGGCAGCGGTCATTGGCGTTACACCCGCGCCTGGATTGGCGACCAGCACGGTCAGCCGATCAATGCGGCTGTATCCGGCGAGCCGGTCAGTTTTTTTCTGGAGTTTGCCTCGCGCGGCGAAGAAGCCCGCGCCAGCAAAATTTTGACGACCATTGCCATCCGCGACTCGCACGGAAAAATCTTGTTTTCGCTGGCGAACTTTCTCAGCGGCCACGAGCTAGGCTCGCTGCCGGAAAAAAACGTGTTGCGTTGCGATGTGCCCTGCTTGCCGCTGAATGGCGACGAGTACACTTGCGATCTGTGGCTGTCCGTCAATGGCGAACACGCGGATTACGTCTTGGATGCCATGCCGCTGGCTGTGGCGTCGGCCGATGTGTTTGGTTCTGGCAAGACGCCGGCCATTCACAAACACGGACCGATCTTCGTCAAGCACGCCTGGCATGTTGCCGATGACGTGCCGCCCACGGCGAACTAACCGTTCGAAGCGCCTCTCTCATTTTCGCGAGCCGTTATGCCCCGCGTTGGCCAGAATCCCATGAAGTCGGTTTCGCGCGCCTTCGTGCCGGCCGAGCTTTCGGTCTGCACGATGGTTTACATTCCGTCGCTCAAGGATTACTGGGAGCACAGTTTCGACACGCTCAAAGTCTGCCTGAACAGTATTCTCAAAAACACCAGCGTGCCGTTCGATTTGATTGTGCTCGACAATGGCAGTTGCGCGGAGGTTCGCGAGTTTTTGATTCGCGAAAATCAGCGCGGTAACATCCGCGTGCTGCTACTTTCGCACCAAAACTTGGGCAAACCGGCGGGCTGGAACGTGCTCTTTCCGGCCTGTCCCGGCAAGTATCTGGCCTTTACAGATAGCGACTGCTTGTTCTATCCCGGTTGGGCGGAAGCCTGTTTGCAGATATTTCAGACGCATCAAAACGTGGGCTTGGTCACGGCGCGGCCTTCGCGCGCGCATGTCGAGCAGGTGAACGATTACTTCAGCACCACGCTCAATTACGCCGCGAACACGCCCGGCGTGCAATTGCGCACAGGCGATTTGATTGCGCCAGCCATTCTTGAAGAGCACGCGCGGAGTTGCAATCACGCGTTAACGGCCGAATCGTACCAGCATCCGTTCGAAGACTTTCAAGTGAGCAAGGACGGACTGACGAGCTACATCAGCGCAGGGCCGTGGCAGTTCATGACGCCGCGTAGCGTGGCCCTGCAAATGCTGCCGATCGGCGTCGAAACGGCGCTGGGCAGCGAGAAGAAAGACTGGGACTTCAAAATCAACTCGGCCGGCTTTCTGAAATTCGCGCCAGCACAAGCCTATGTCCGCCACTTAGGCAACCAGTTGGATGCCGAAGAAATTCAACTGCTGGCGCAACAAGGCTTGCTGTCTGACGAACTGGTGCAACCGGCCAACGTCGCAACCGGCGCACCGCAACCCGGCCTAGCCGTGCGCATTCTTCGTAAGGCCATGCGCTACGGGCGCATCCGCTGGCTGCTGCACAAACTCTACATCGCGCTGTTTCAGGCGTTCGAGTAGCGCTATCTGCGCCGCGGCGAACGAATCGCTGCGCCGCGCGCTACTTTTTTTGGCTTTGCCGTACGGCATTGCCTTTGAGGTCGCCAATCTGGTGATCCAGCGCTTTCCACTCCGCAGCGCGCTTGTCCGCGCCCACCGACTGTTGCGCTTTGCATCGTGCGGCCTCAGCCAGCACAACAAGCATAACCAAGACAATCGTCCGCATGCGCTTTGACCTCACGATCATGAGCGAAACCAGGAAATGCCGCTGATTTTCGCGCGATTTAACCTGCAGGTTGAAACGCCTTCTGACCGCGATTATAGTGAACTCTGACCTGCAAGGATGGCCATGACCCTGACGGAGCGGCATTTCGCGTGAGGATTCTACTAACCAACGATGACGGCATCTACGCCCCCGGTTTATCCGCGCTCGAGCGGGCATTAAGCCGAATTGGCGAGGTGACCGTTGTGGCGCCGGCCACGGAGCAAAGCGGCGTCGGACACTCGATCACGTTTCTTAAGCCGCTGGTGGCCAAAGAAGTGCTCGATGGCAGGCGGCGACGCGGTTGGGCCGTGGAAGGCAGTCCGGCCGATTGCGTGAAGCTGGGAATTTTCGAATATTGTACGCAGCGGCCGGATCTGGTCGTTAGCGGTTTGAATGGTGGATTGAACGCCGGCATTAACGTGCTGTATTCCGGCACGGTGGCCGCGGCAATCGAAGGAGCTTTTTTCGGCATCACCAGCATCGCTTGTTCGCTGGAAGACGACGAACATGCCGATCGCCAACGGGCCGCCGAGATTGCCGTGGATGTGATCCAGCAAGTCTTACGTCAAAAAAACCAACAACCGCAACTTTACAATCTCAACGTTCCGCTACAAGCACTGACCGGCGAGCCGCAATTGCGATTGGTGCCCATGGGTTTGGATCGCTGGGGAGAACAGTACGAACGACGAGTCGACCCGCGCGGTCGCAACTACTTTTGGGCGACTAGCGAACCGCCTCCGCCGCCGACCGAACATGAAACCGACGTCACCGCGCTCGCCAAAGGCTTTGTCACGCTGACGCCGCTGCACTTCGACCTCACCGAGCGACGCACGCTGGCCGAAATGCAACGTTGGAAATTCACCGGCTTAGGATAACAATCCCCGACCGCTGCCAATCGTCACACGCGCGTGCGACGCAGTCCGACAGGAAAATCATCAACATGGAAGCGAACGTCAAAAATTGGTTCACGGCCTGCACGCTGCTCACCGGCTTATGCCTGGGCTGCAGCGATGCGTCGTCAACCAATTCCGCCGGCGGAAAATCTGGCAGCAACGAGGGCCGCCCGGTCGCTTCGCCACCGCCGGCGCCCAAGCCATTTGTCGAAGGTGAAAAAGCCGCGGCTTCGGAAACGCCGGCCGGCAAAGAAGCCAAACCGGGCGCAGGCATCCAAGGTAAAGGCTATGGCGAATCGCCCATCATCGGCCCGATCACCGCGCCGGTGCGCGCTCGCTTCGTGGCCGAACAGCAGATCAACTTGAACCTGATGCAACACACCTTGGATCTTTACAAGGCCGAGCACGACGGCAAAGGCCCCAAGTCGCATGAGGAATTCATGAAGGTGATCATCGCCGACGGCGCGATCAAACTGCCCACGTTGCCGGCAGGGCAGCGCTATCGATACGACGCAAAGACAGAAAAACTCATGGTTGTGGAAGGATCGTAGGAAGCAGGCCACACGACGTTGGCCGACCGCTATTGCGGTCGCCGACGCTTAACTTTCCTCGCCGCGCGGCCTTCCCCTGGCTGCGGCAGCGAGCGGCAACCGCGGTATTTGCAACATGATGTACTCCCGTGATCAAGCATTTCGTTCTCGTCGCCGCGGTCTGCGGCGCAAGCTGGTTTTCCGCTTCGCCCGCTCGGGCCGATAGCTGGATTTTCCAACGTTCGTACTACACTCACGATCCGGTGACCGATGTCCGCATTGGCCGGCAAACCACGGTCGGCGGACCGTACTACTCGCGCCCGCAAGGCCAATACATTCGCACCGGCACGCGCTACATCAACAGCACGATCAACGTGCCCGGCTACGGTAGCGACCAGTACAATGTCTACGAATCGTGGATTCAATACGGCCAGCAATATTAAGGCAAGTTGCTGAAATGTCGCGCGCCGATGCATCAAATGCTTTGTTGATCTTCGCGTGCGGCGAATTGAATGTTTCGCCCGCTGCCGCGTACAATCCGCTGACCGATCGCGATCCGATTTTTCGCGGATATATCCCCCACGGCAAATGAATGATGCTTGGCTGGCTGTTCAATTCGACGGTACCGCTCAGCACGTTGGAAAAGGTCTGGGTCGAGCGGCGGATGTGTCACTTTGCCGCGACATTCGGACTGCCGCGAATGCTGGGCGCCTCGACAATTCCACCGAACGACGAGTTCTTTCCTGATCCTTACGATCAGAGCGATGAGGACGCGCGGCAGGTCTTTCTGCGGATCTGTCGTTTCATGCGGGTCGATGCCGCCGCGTTTCAATTCGAGGTTTTCGACGATCCGGAGTCGCTACCGCAGGTCGAAGTGCTTGACCGTGACGGCCAAAAAATTCTGCGAATTGCGCGTGATCATTTAGCGGATCGCGAGCGAATGATCGCCACGATTGCGCGACATCTGGCTCACGACATGCTCGGCGGCAGTCTGTGCCTGGACGGTATTGCCAACGATATTGCGCTGGTCGTGGATTTGTTGCCCGTGTATCTCGGGCTGGGGGTGTTCGTCGCCAACGCCACCGCTCCGCTCTACTACGATATGCCGCAGTATTACGCGGGTTCCAATCCCACGTGGCTCAGCAACCGCGACGGACTGTTGCCTTCACGAATGTTAGGCTATGCGCTGGCGCTTGTGGCTTATCTGCAAAACGAGCACTCGCCGCCATGCACCAAATATTTGCGACTCGATGCGGCGACAGCGTTTAAGACTTCGCTCCGCTATCTGCAGAGGACCGACGATACAGTGTTCAAAACCCACAATCCGTTGATCGCCGGCAAAACTCTGTCGGTTCAACAGTTGCTGAAATGGTTATCGCACGAGTCGTCGACTTTTCGGATGGCCGCGCTATGGGAAATTGACGAGCATCCGTTAGACCAGCCGGCGGTTGTTCTCCGGGTACGTCAATTGATGGCTGACGACGATGATGACGTCTAGTGCGTCATCCAGTCTTAATTTTCGGGTAGAGTCGCTTGAGTTTCAGGCGTGCGTTTTCGATTTTGAATTGCCAGTCGACGCCGCGTTGTTTGTCGTTGGTCTTGGTTGACCAAGCTGCGATTTCTGATTGCAAGAGTTCCAGGTCGCCGATGCGTCGGCCGGCTAAACATTGGCTGGTCATGCAACTGAGTTCACATTCGGCGATGTTCAGCCAACTGCCGTGCTTGGGCCAGGGCCAGCGCGCACTCTGGGTAAAATGGGCTGGCGCGGCAAGGCGGTCTGTGTTAGGAAGGAGGGCTGCAAAACGACGTGAGTTCGTCGTTGGTATCACATCTACCTAACAGGCATCCCATGAGCATGGACGGTCCCTTCGATCTCGATTGTATCAAGAGTTGTTTTGCGGATGTGCCTGATCCACGTTCCTGCATCAACCGACGGCACGCGTTGATGGACTTGGTGCTGATTTGCATCTTCGCGATTGTCGCGAATGCTGATGGTCCGACGGGGATTGCCCTGTGGGCCAAGCTCAACCAGGATTGGCTGAAG
>JBBRCE010000037.1:0-48949 GCA_038205115.1 Pirellulales bacterium | reverse complement strand
AACCCGCGCCGACGCTGTTGATCGACAATTCGGCCTAACACCCTGCCGCGTCTCTGGCCAGCAACCCTCTCACACACTTCCCCGCGCTACCGCTCCGCGCCCACAGCAAATAACCTACATTTCAGCCCGTGAACGGTTACGCTTTTTTCAATGGCAAGGTCCAAAACGCGGCAGACCGTATTCGCAATCATCCTTTCTCATCCGTATGAATGACGTGAACCACAATCCTGCTCGCAGGCGCAGAAATCACGCCCTTATTCGTCGCGTTTCGCTCCTCTTCCATTTGAATTCCAAGGAATCCCAGCCCAGCGCAAATCCGGGCACGAACCGTAGGCGCGTTTTCGCCGATGGGCGCGGACTTGAACCAATCGGAACCACTTATCTCCGCGAATGTTCTTTTCAACTTGCGCGATCCAAAAGAGAGCTGACTGATTTGGCGTTCATTGACTTTTCGTCCGTGGAGTGGCAACGACAATGCTGGGCTCGTAACTGGTGGGTCGGCGCCCCCAGGCCAAGTAAGTGCAGGAGCTACACGTGTCGATTGGCTACTTGCCGATAACACTCGCGTCCTTCTTCAAGTTGTCCTTCACGTCGCCAAGCTTCTCTTTGGCGCTTTGCTCGTCTTGCCGGAACTTGTTCTTGTCGACAGTCATGCTCCACCAGCCGCGCCACAACCCGATCAGTCCGATCACTACCGCTAACAAGACCACGAGGATGAATAACCTTCGCATAACTGGAATCTCCTGCTTGTGGGGCGTATTGTCTGCTTGCAGTCCATTAATCCGGGTTATGTTCCAATGCTGACGATATCTATTGCGAATGTCCTTCGTGATGGCAATCGGGCAGGGTCGAGGCGCGGAACTTGCCGAGCACTTCAAATGCCAGAGGAACGGTGCTGATGGCACCGACGAACAGCAGCGTCCACCCCACGGCTTTACGTTGGCTTTCCGGCAGGCAATTCCCCAGCAAAAGGCCGAGCCCGGCGCCTAAGGCCGCCCGGGTGCCGACAAGTAGGCCAAGTTCCGGCAGCGTAAGTTGGACTTCTCTCATGGCAGGGATCCTCTCGTTTGTCCGGACGTGTTCGCCGGGATGGTTTTTTGGACTACCGGATCATTCATTTCGTGGCCCGGACGATTGCAAGCGACCGGCCGTATCCAAAAGGTTGTCGTAGCCATTAAAAGTCTCCTTCAAAAAGGACCATCCGTGACGTTTCGGGGCGATATGCCCGTCTGATTCCCGCCAAAGACTTATCGAACGCATCTCTTATTGCTTTGGAACCAACTGCTGAAACTTTTTATTGAGGGGAACCGTTCACTTTTCGACTGGGGTTCGCTGGCGACATCTGTTTTGTCGGAGTGCTACTCAGGCCGTTGGAACTCACGACATTGACTTGGTTTTCAATCTGTTCGACCCCCTCGAGTCCGCGCAGCATGGTCTGAAGAATCTGTTTCAAATGGAACGTCGGTACGCGCCCCTGCAAGGTCAGCACGCCTCGGCAGCAATGCGCGGCGACGTCGCTGAAATAGAAGGCGTAAGTGCGGTTTTCGGAGATCCGCCGTCGGACCAAACCCTCCACAATCGGATCGAACTCCTCGATCGATGTCCTTGGAAGAACGTCCTGTTCTGACTGCTTTACCCAGGTGGTTTTCATCATTTTTCTCGTGGAGATCACTACCGGTTCCCATGATTGTCTTGAAACATTCAACCCAGCAGAAACTTCTTCGTTAACGCTCCGTCTTCGTTTCCGACCACTTTTCCGCCGTAATTCCGTCAACGAGTTGAAAGACCTGTACCATCGTGCCTGTCGTGAAAGCATGGACGACCGCACCGGTTGTCGTCTCGACCTCCGCCGCAGCTTCGCGTACGGCAACGCCCGTGATGCGCTTGATTTCCTCCAGCAATGCCTTCTCAGAACTCTTGAACAATTGCCGGTGGTAGTCCTGGATCGTAGCTGCCCCTTCCGGAGTTTGGGCGAGAACCTTTTCCGCCGGAGACAAGGCTTCGTGAAGCGTTACGACCAAGGTGTCGTTGCTCAACACCACGGTGACCGCCTTAGGAGTATGTCCGGTCCGTTGCAACTGAAAGGCCGCAGCCGCCTGTGCGACCTGTTCGGCCATCGTTGTCGTAGAAGCATTCATCGTCGTTCCGATCAGCGCACGAAAAAAGCCGACGTGGCAGAACACCCTGAAGTGTTCGACCACGTCGGCTTACTCAAAAACCAGCCACCCGACAAATGCCGGGATGCTTTTCCTCTAGTCGTCCGACGACATCGGACTGAAGCCGCGTGATTGCAACTCCTCCCGACGTCATTCACTATAGACCTTTGTCACTGCAAAGCAACTGTCCCATCCCCTTTAGGAACGACCGAAAAATAACTTCCTCTGAGTGAGACGCCCGCTGCTCGTGATTGCGCGCGTCGACCCGAACGAAAAACGGAAGTTATTTTTCGGTCGTTCCTTATTTCTGCTAGGATGCAGCTCCCGCCCTGTCTGTTGACGCCTTCACACTGCGTCAGCCTGCGAAAAAGAGTCGTTTTCGTAGCTCTCAGAATTAGTTCGAAGCCGCGTATGAAGACTTTAGGAGAAATCGAAGCCGCTATTTGCCAAGGGGTTTCGCGGTTCGAGCAGGAGTTCATGGGCCGTGGGCCTAAGTGCGTTCATGCGCACCTGATTGATGATCTGATCGTAGTGCGGCTCCAAGGCGTACTGACTGCCGCGGAACAGCAACTTGTGAAAACGCTTCCGCCCGAAAAGGGGCGCGATTTGCTCAAGCAAGTTCGGACGCAGCTTGTCGAAACGGCCCGGCCAGTATTGGAATCGTTGGTCGAGGAAATTGCAGGCGTCAAAGTGCTCAGCCTGCATCACGACATAAGTACGGTTATTCCTACGACCTCGCGGGCCGCCTCACCGGCCTCACTCATTCTGATTCCAGCAGCACTACGCTGGCTGGCTACGGTTGGACGTTCGACGCCGCCAATCGTGTGAGATCGTTCAGCAACTCCGCGCACCCCACTGAAAGCGTCAGTAACTACAATTACGATAACACCAATCAACTATTGGATTCCACTCGCTCAGGCGGCACGGAATCGCAGACTTACGATGCCAACGACAACCGCACGGATGGCAGCGTGACGCGGTAAACAATTACAAAGTAACTTCGGTATTTGGCTGCTCGATCTCAACTGCACCGCTCTGGAGCCGACCGGCCATTAAAATCTGCCGAGGTAGGTTTAACCAGGTCCATAATTAATTTTCGACCTTTTTGCCGCGGGCCGCGGAACTTTTCCGGTTGGCGCGCATCCAAGTCGTTGGAAAACACCCGGCTGCAGATGTCAGCAGGCTCACTGGTAGTTGCTCAACTCTTCGAATTTCAGGAAGCTAGCTATGACACGCTGGGGAATTGTTCTGGTTTCGCTTGTGGCTCAAATGCTGGCTTTTCAATCCTCGTTGCAATCTGGCGAAATCGGCTGGATCGAAGAGTATTCGCTGGCCGCCGACCGCAGTGTGCCGCTCAAGCAACTGATTCCAGGCACGGAAGACTATTACTACTACCACTGCCTGTATCACGAGAGTTTGGCGCAATGGGACCAGGTGGACGAGCTGCTCAAAGCCTGGGTCGCGCGCTACAACTGGACGCCGCGGGCGATTGAAATCGATAATCGCCGCGCGCTGCTGACTTACGACAAAGATCCCCAGCGGACGTTGGGGCTGATTCGCAACCGTTTGAATTTGCAATTCAATCACGAGCGCGAACCGCTCAATCAAAAGCCGAACCTGCCCACCAAGCTGGATCCGGCGCTGATTGCCGTCGATCGCCTCAAAGGGCAAGCTTTTGGCCAATTTCCCAACACGGTGCAAGGCTTCGAAGATTCCGCGCTCGATTGGCTCACCAAGACCGAGCTCAACGCAGAGCAGCGCCGGCACTTGCTGGCTCGCCTGCAGCGCCCGGATTATCCGGGCCTGGTAAAAATGGTAAACGACGATCTGAATTATCAAAACAGCGGCGGATTCGGACAGTTCGAAATTCATCGCAAACTGCTGCTGCCGCAACTGGACGAATGCCTGAAGTTGCGGCCGGATCTGCGTAACAACACGAACTTCATTAACGCCTATCTGCTCAAACTGCAACCGGCCGACGACATCAATTGGCGGCAAGATTCCGCCGCGCACCGCAGTTATCTCGACCGCCAATGGGCGTTTGTCAGCACGCTGGCTCCGGCGCATAACTCGCTTAAAGCGCACGTGCTCTACAACCGACTGCTGCTGGATCGCGCGCAGGGCCAGCTCGATCCCCGGCGGTTTTTGGAGTACATCAAACTGCCCAAGCACGTCAGTTACATCCAGCCGAAGTTCATGGAGCCGGTCGAACGTCGCCAGTTTGCGGCCAATCTTGGGCAGGATTTCTCATCGGTGACAATGTTGCCGCCGGTGGGCAACGACGAACCGCTGGTCCGTAGTTACCTGGAAGCGTTTTTGCTCGACGCCAAAGACTACACCGCCTACACGCCGTATATCGACGATCAATACTTAAAGTTGGTGTTTGCCGAAACCAAAATCGTCAACGGGCTGGGCGATGCGGAAGCGTTGTATTCGCTGATGCAGCCCGAGGCTTACAAACAGCTTAAAGAGCGAATCGATCTGGATTTTGCCTTCACCAACAAAACCGATTTGGCGGCCGACGACGCCGTTTCGCTCGACCTGTACGTGAAGCATGTCGATACGCTGATCGTCAAAGTCTTCGAACTCAACACGCAAAACTTCTATCGGCAGAATCTCAAGGAGATTGGCCCCGACATTCAATTGGACGGCTTGGTTGCCAACGAAGAAAAAACTTACAACTACAAAGAGCCGGCCTTGCGCCGCGTGAAGCGCACGTTCAGCTTTCCTTCGCTCACCAAGCGCGGCGTGTACGTGATTGACTTCATCGGCAACGGCAAAGCCAGCCGCGCGCTGATTCGCAAAGGCAAGCTGCGATTCGTCACCCGCACCACACTGGCCGGACAAGAGTTCACCGTCTTCGACGAAACCAACACGATCGTTAACGACGCCCAGCTGTGGCTCGCCGGCACACTGTTTACGCCGGGCAAAGACGGCACCATTCTCACGCCGTTCAGCAACGCGCCGGGCCGCCAGCCGGTGGTGATCTCGCAAGGCAAGTTCGCTTCGCTAGGCCACTTTCAGCAAGAGGCTGAAAGTTACCAGTTGGCCGCGGCCATGTACGTTGATCGCGAGGAATTGATCGGCCGGCGTAAAGCCCAGCTCATCGTTCGCCCGCGACTCACGCTCAACGGACTGCCGGTGGCGCACAAAGCACTCGAGGAAGTTCGCTTGCAAATTTCCTCCACAGATTTGGATAACGTCGTCAGCACCAAAGAAGTAGCCGACTTCAAACTGTATGACGATCGAGAAACGGAGTACACCTTTCAGGTGCCCCAGCGACTGGCAAAAATCCAGTTCGTGCTGCGCGGAAAAATCAAAGTCGAAAGCCGCAATCAGAAAATCGATCTGGCCGCCAGTCGCGAGTTTTCGCTCAACGAAATTGATCGCACGGACAAAACGCAAATGCTGCTGTTCTCGCGCGTCGGCGACGATTACCAAGTCGAACTGCTGGGCAAAACGGGTGAAGCCAAGGCCGACCGCGCGGTGAACTTCACGCTCAAAATGCGCGATTTCACCCAGCCCGTGTACTTCTCGCTGCAAACCAATGAGCGGGGACGCATCGTGCTCGGGCCGCTGCCGGGCGTGCAAACCGTCACCGCCGCCGATCATCAAGGCACAACGCAAAGCTGGCCCATTCGCCAGGACCAGCACACGTATTCGTCGGTCATCCACGCCGCCGAAGGCGACACGGTCCACGTGCCGTATATGGGCACAAACGACAAGCCCAATCGCACGGAACTCTCGCTACTGGAACTTCGCGGCGAACAGTTCGTGGCGGATCGCTTCGAAAACATGTCGATTAAAGACGGCATGGTCAATATCGAGAAATTGCCTGTCGGCGACTCTTCGCTCTGGCTCAAGCCCAGCAACACGCACATTCGCATTCGCGTCACCGCCGGCAAACGGCTCAATCAGTACGTGATGGGCGACTATCGCAAATTGGAAGTTCGCAACCCTCACCCGTTGCAAATGCAGACGGTGAGCGTCGGCGAGAAAACCGTCAAGTTGCAGTTGCAAAATGCGGGCTCGCGGGCACGCGTGCATGTGTTTGCCACGCGCTTCCAACCGGCCTATCCCGCGTACGGCGTCATCTCCGGCGTCGGCCCGCTCGAGCCGGGCATGCTCACCACCTCGCGCGGCGAATCGCAATATGTGGCCGGTCGTTCGATCGGCGACGAGTACCGCTACATCATCGATCGCAAGTTTGCGCACAAGTATCCCGGCAATATGCTCGAGCGTCCGCAGTTGCTGCTCAACCCGTGGGCCGTTCGCAGCACCGAGACCGTGCAGCAAACGCCACAAGGCGGAGAACAATTCTTCGGGACCGCCAAGCCAGGTGATTCCAAGTCGAGCACGGGCGCAACGGGCGGCGTCGCTGCCGGCGCGCTGGCCGACTTTGCCGACTTAGACTTTTTGGCCAGCAGTTCGCTGGTGATGGTCAATCTGGAGGCCGATAAAGACGGAGTGATCGAACTCAAACGCGCGGAACTCGGCCCGCATCAAGAACTGCTGTTTGTAGCCGTCGATTCGCAAAACACCGCCAGCCGGATTGTCAGTTTGAGCGACGACAAGAACGATTTTCTCGATCTGCGGTTGGCCAAGACGCTGGACCTCAAGCAGCATTACATGCAACAAAAGCTGATCAACTACGTTGGCGCCGGCGAGTCGCTGACGGTGGCGGACATTAGCAGCACGCGATTCGAATCGTACGACAATCTCAGCAAAGTGCTTTCGTTGTATCTGGCCTTGAACAACGATCCGAAACTGGCCGAGTTCAATTTTCTCCGCAATTGGCCTTCGCTCACGCTGGAAGAAAAGCGGGCGCTGTACGCAAAGTACGCCAGCCACGAACTGCATTTGTTCCTGCAGAAGAAAGACCCCGAGTTTTTCAAACTGGCCGTGCAGCCCTACCTGGCCAATAAGAAGGAAAAGAAGTTCATAGACCATTACTTGATCGATGCCGATTTGAGCGATTACGCCAAGCCTTGGAACTTCGAGCAACTCAACACGCTGGAGCGCGTGCTGCTGGGACAGCGACTCAAAGGCGAGCAGCAACAGGTTGCGCGACTGATCGACGAGCAAGTGCAACTGCTGCCGCCCGATCAAGAACGCTTCAATCACCTGTTCCAAACCGCCATCAAAGGCAGCGCGCTGGATACCGAAGACGGACTTGGCTTGCGGGCAGCGCAAGAAGCCACGGTCGAAGTGAGGAAGCTGGCTGAATTGGAAAAACACTTCGAAAAGGCTGAGGCGCTCGGGGCTACTCGCGGCATTCCTGCCGATGCCGCTGAACCGCCAGCTGCGATGCCCAGCCTTAAAGGTATGGCTGGCCCCAGCACTGCAGTCAGCAAACCCGAAGCCGGTGCGCGGCAATTGGGGCGCGGTGGTAAAAAATCGGACGAAAAAGCCAAACAAATGGATGGCAAAGATCAGCAAGAACTCGAGGTGTTGGACGACAGCGACAAAGACATGCTGCGCGACGATCGCTCTCGCCGCAAAGAGGTTGCCCAGTATTATCGCAAGCTCGATAAAACGATGGAATGGGTTGAAAGCACGTACTACCATTTGCCCATCGAGCAGCAGAACGCCGGCATGATTACGCCCAGCAAATTTTGGAAAGACGTTGCCGCGCACGATCCGGCACAACCGTTTCACACGACGCAACTGGCTGAGGCTTCGCGCAACGTGCCGGAAATGCTGACGGCCCTGGCGCTGATGGATATTCCCTTCAAGGCGGGCGAGCATAAGACGGAATTCGCAGGCGTCAAAATGACGCTCAAGGCGGGCAGTCCGCTGATCGTTTATCACGAAGAAATTCAGCCGACCGCCAAAGTTGCCGAGCACACGCCCATCCTGGTCAGCGAAAACGTGTTTCGCAACGGCGATCGCTTCCGCCAGGAAAATGGTGAACAGATCGACAAGTTCGTAACCGAAGAGTTTTTAGTCGACGTGGTGTACGGTTGCCATATCGTCGTCACCAATCCCAGTTCGTCGCGCAAAAAGGCCGACGTGCTGCTGCAAGTGCCGGCGGGCGCCATGCCGGTGACCGGCGGCCAATTCACCCGCAGCGTGCATCTGGATCTCGAACCGTATCATACGCAAACGCTGGAATACTATTTTTACTTTCCCCGCGCCGGCAAGTTCGATCATTATCCCGTGCAAGTCGCCGGGAATGGCGAAGTGTTGGCGTTTGGCGCGGCGTTCAGCTTTAACGTCGTCAACCAACTCACCAACATCGACAAACAGTCGTGGGACTACATCTCGCAACACGGCACGGCGGACGACGTTCTGGCCTATCTGAAAAAAGAAAACGTCCTGCGCGTTAATCTGGACCGCATCGCTTGGCGAATGAAGGACAAAGCCTACTTCAAAACAGTCACAGACTATTTGGCGGCCCGGCATATTTACAATAACACGCTCTGGTCCTATGGCGTGATGCACAACGACCCCGCCACCATCCGCCAGTTCCTGCAATTCGCGCAAGGGCTGGTCAATCAGTGCGGTGCCTGGCTCGATAGCCCGCTGCTGGTCATCGATCCGATCATCCGCAAATCGTACGAGCACATGGAATATCGGCCGCTGGTCAATGCGCGGTCCGGCCAGTTGGGCCGCAATCGCGAAATTCTCAACGACCGCTTCCTTGCGCAGTACGAGCGCCTGTTGCGTGTGCTCAGTTATCGCCGGCAGTTGGACAACGACGAACTGCTGTCCGTCACCTACTACTTGCTGCTGCAAGACCGAGTGGGCGACGCGCTCGGTTACTTCGACCGCGTGAATGCCGAAAAACTGGCAGTGCGGATTCAATACGACTATTGCCACGCCTATCTGGATTTCTCTCGCGGCGAAGCCAAGGCCGCCAAAGCCATCGCCGCTAAGTACGTTAACTATCCGGTTGATCGCTGGCGCAACATGTTCGTCAACATCGTCAATCAGGCCGACGAAATCGACAGCGGTCAAACCAAGGTGGCCGACGGCGAAGATCGCAACCAAGTCCAAAGCGGATTAGCCGCCAAGACGCCGGAATTCGAGTTCACGGTCGAGTCGAAAAAAGTCAAAGTCAGCTACCACAATCTCCGGCAGGTGCAAGTCAATTACTACCTGATGGATATCGAACTGCTGTTTAGCGGCAGCCCGTTCGTGCAAGGCGAATCCAAACAGTTTGCCAACATTCAGCCCAACCAAACGCAGACTGTGACGCTACCCGAGAAAGAAACCCGCTTCGAGTTCGCACTGCCTGAAAAGCTGCACAACAGCAACGTGCTAGTGGAGATCGTGGGTGCGGGCGTCACGCATTCGCAGGCCTACTATTCCAACGCCTTGCGGGTGCGAATGATCGAAAACTACGGCGAACTGCGCGTCAGCACAGACAAAGACGACGCGGCGCTCGCCAAGGTGTATTGCAAGGTTTACGCCCGCATGAAGGACGGCAGCGTCAAGTTTTACAAAGACGGTTACACCGATCTGCGTGGGCGCTTCGATTACACTTCGCTCAGCACTAACGAATTGGAAGCTGTCGACCGTTTCAGCGTACTGATCCTCAGCGACGACTTGGGCGCCATGGTCCGCGAAGCCGCGCCGCCCAAGCGCTAATCCGGCATGCTCAACAACCGAGCCAAAATTGCCAGCGCCGCGCGTACCGGATGAACTTGGATTGCAGGAATTGTGGATGGTCAATCACAGTGCCGCGCCGCTGACGGCAACGAGCCTGCTGGACAAGTTTCTTGAGCTGCGGCAACTCAGTCCGGATGTCGAGACGTGGAGCGAATCGTATTTTCAGGACAGTCCGCCGCGGTTGGCGCGGTGGCGGCAGTGGGTGGCGTTGCTGCGCGCCTTCGAAATCGATTGTCGCCCAACTGAGTTCGTCGAGGGCCAGTTTCTGAGGACGACAAGCGAGCGGTACGTGCCGCTTTTGCAACGACTCAAGTTGGAACGGCCAGACATTCTCGAATCCAGCGCTGGCGATTACGTCCAGCAATTGCCATTTTGCTTCAACATTCTGTTGGAATATCGCATCCGGCTTGAGGAAGTTTTGTCGAATGCTAGCGGCGTATTGGAAGCCAGCGGCTTGTATCTGCTGATGTTTCTGCGCGCCGAACAGTTAAACCGCACCATTCGAGAAAACGTCGAGCCGATCGATGCATTGCTCGGCGAATTCATCAGTCCTGAACGCGCGCAGTTTACGCTCGAACAACTGGCGCGCGACTTCAACTACCCGCTGGTCGATTTGCTCGAACTGGACTTCCTCTGGTTTTGAGCATCCGTCGACAACAAAACCCTACATTGCGGTTGCCGGTTGACTCCGATCCGCCGCGACGGATTGGCGTCGAGGAGTTTGCGTTTGCCCGGAAAATTTCTCGCGACCGTACTACCAGTCGCCAGTCGTCTTGTACAATTCATGACAGGTTACCGCCTCTGGACACTCCTGGATCATCTGCCATGGCTGGTCATTTGCTGCCCCCGTTTGCCGCAGCGCATCCGCACGTCGAAGATGTTGAAGTGCATGGGCATATCATCGATAGCCTGATCTTGCCCAAGATTTTGGACGTGATCACGGCGGCCGGCGGATCGTTTCGGATCAAGCGAATCACCATCGGCCAGGCCCGCAACGATCCGAGCTACGCGCTGGTGGAGGTTCAAGGCGACACGCGCGAGCATTTGCACGAGATCGTGGCGCAAATTGCCGATCATGGCGCGGTGCCGACCACGCAGACCGATTGTCGCCTGACCGAAGCCGACATTGCCGGCGCGTTTCCGGAAGGCTTCTACAGCACCACCAATCAGAAGACGGAAGTTCGCATCGCCGGCCACTGGATCGAAGTGGCCGATCAAGAAATGGATTGCGGCATTGCCATCGACCGCGCAACCAACACCGCCCGTTGCGTGCCGATGACCGAAGTGGCGCTCGGCATGCCGATTGTCGTCAGTCACGCCGGCGTCCGTGTATTCCCGGAACAACGGGCCACCGAGCGGCAGTCGTTCGAGTTCATGAACAGCGCCGTCTCCACCGAAAAACCCAAGGGCGTGGCCATCCGCCAGGTGGCGCAGGAATTGTTCCGCGCCCGTGCTGCCGGTCAGCGCTCGCTGCTGGTGGGCGGGCCGGCCATCGTGCATACCGATAGCGGCCGCTACGTTTGCCGATTGATTCGCGAGGGCTACATTCACCGCCTGTTTGCCGGCAACGCGCTGGCCACGCACGATATCGAGCAAGCGTTTTTTGGCACCAGTCTGGGCGTGCATTTGGAACAGGGCGATCTGGCCGAAGCCGGGCACGAACATCATCTGCGGGCCATCAACCGTATCCGCCGCGCCGGATCGATTCGCGCCGCGGTCGAGTCCGGGCAACTGCAATCTGGCATCATGTACGAATGCGTCAAGAACAACGTCGATTTTCTGTTGGCTGGCAGCATCCGCGACGACGGCCCGCTGCCCGACGTGCTGACCGACACCATGGAAGCCCAGCGGCAAATGCGGCAGAAGATCAAAGACGTGAGCTTTTGCCTGATGATCGCCACCACGCTGCATTCCATTGCGGTGGGCAATCTGTTGCCTGCCTGGGTGAAAGTGGTTTGCGTGGACATCAATCCTTCGACCGTCATCAAACTCAACGACCGCGGCTCGTTTCAAACCATCGGCCTGGTGACCGACGTCGAACCATTCCTGCGGGCGCTGGTCCAAGAACTGGACGTGCTGGCCGCGGCCAAGTAATTCCTGCCGGGTGTTTATCGCCTGGTCAAAACGTACGCGATCGGCATTTTACGCAGGACGCTTTGGCCCGTCGGCGAAGCTGATATCGACTTGCCAACACGCGACGAACGCGTCCTCACCGTTTTCCGACCATCGAATTCAACTCCCGACCCAATGTTTCTGCGGATTTAACGCATCAAACTCGGCCGCGCCGCAAGGTTTGATTCCCCTCGCAACGCGGCCGAGCCGCACAACAGAACTTCCCGATTCACTCACTCACCCACCCTACTCCGGCAATTGCGTGACCGGCAGCGATGCGGCGCTGGTGCCATCGCCACTGATGGCCGCAGCCGTCGAATTGCTGGCGACCAGCTTGATCGAGACTGGGCTGGTGGCCGCGCCATCGCCACGCACCATCACGATGCTGGCGTCGGTTGAGCCATTGACCATCACGCTGGGCAGCTTGACGCGGGCGCCAACGTCGGTCCAACCTTGAATCTCGCCTTCGGTTTGCGTGCCAGCGATGTCAATGATTACCTTGCCGCCTTCCGGACCAAGGCCTTCGCCCGCCAGGCTGATTTCGCTGCCAGCGGCCGCCGTCTTTTCGACATTCAACACCGCGGGATCGACCGGCAGGATGCTGGTGCGAGCCACAACGGCGCCGTTGTTCTGACGATTGATATCCTTGAGCTCGTTGCGAGCGTCGGCCACTACGTGCAGCTTGTTGAACGCCATCGGCGCACCGGCCAGGTCGTGGCCCATGCTGGTGGCGGCAAACGGCAAGCGGATGTCCAGCGAAATCGTTTCGCCAGCCTTGATCGAGGCCACGCGGCTACCGGCGTGCGGCAGGGCTGCCGCCATTTTGTCGTCCATCGAGGCCATCATCAGCACGTCAAAACCTTGGCGGATATCGACCTTGCTGTTGTTGCGAACCCACACGCGGTAACGCGGGCCAAGTTCTTTTTCGGCATGGCCGTTATCTACAAACCGCACCGCCAGACATTGAATGTCCAGGCCAGATTCGATGGCAACCGGAGCCACGTCAACCCAAGTGCCGCAGTCGCAAGTCGGCAGCGTGTAAAACACCGGGTAGTTGCAGTACACCCACGGATTGCATGGCACGCAGTAAATCGGGCGGCAGCACAGCGGGCGGTAATCGCACCAGAAGTCGTACGTGGGGAAGTAGCACCAGTCGATCCAACCGCACCAGTGCGGCTGGTAGCACTTTTGTGTGAACGGTCCGCAGTACGAGTTGTTGAAGCACAGGTCGAAGTAGTTCTTGTTGTACTTGCCGGCAAAGTGATTCTTCCAACCGCCCATGTCGTTGAGCTTTTTGAACAAGTTCATCTGCCGGGCGACGTCGCCTTTATCGGCCAGTTTCAACTGCTTGGTCAGATCGAACTTTTTGCCGGCATCGCTGCTCAGCAGGTGGTCGATCTTGTTGATCTTGACCGCGTCGTTGGCTTTTTGGCCACGATGGTCGACATTGGCGATCGGTTTGATATCGAGCTTTTTAACGCCGAGATCGCCGACTTTGTTGATTTCGACCTTCTTCAAATCAACGGCTTTTACATCCAATTTGTGGTCTGAGCGAAGCGTATCGCTGGTCAGCGGTTTGCTATCGGCTTTTTTGAAATCGCCCAGCGATTTGGTTTCCGCGAGCCGGAACGAATCGGTCTTGGGCGTCGAACTAAACGACGAACCCTGCGACTGCGACGACGAACTGGAACGACCGGACGGGTTGCCGGAGCTGAACGAGCTGCCACCAGCCGACGAACCGCCCGAGTTGCCGCGTCCGCCGGGAGCGGCCAATGCGTACGATTGCAGGCCCAGCGCGACGGCCAGTCCGGCGAACAGCATGGCCACCAACCGGCGACGGATGGTGATTGTTTTGCCTGTGAAGATCGACCCGCCTGGCTGGCGGGGAGCGTAACCGAATGAAACGGACATGGTGCAAATTCCTCTTCTGCTAAGCAGATGTTGAAGCATTTCACTGCCGCCAAACGCTTGGGAAACAGCGAGCTCGGATCGCAAACGTAGCGTTTGCGATTCTGACTGACGTGTCCTGCCGAATGGCAGCATATTGATGCAAGAAGTGTGTTGGGCAAATCGACATGACTTGCTCCAAGGAGCAGAGCGGGAAACTCGCGGCTTTGTTACAGCCCCTGCGGCCGAATTTTCGTTCCCGCGTCCGCTTTTCCGGCAAATCAGCAGTTCCAGTTGTTGCCGGCGGCCTGGCGGGGTACATTTTTCGTATGCGAAAAGGAATTGGCGTCTCGCCCGGTGTGGCCGTGGGTTCGGCATATTGCATTCATGAAATCTTCGTGAACCCGGTCACCCGTCGCATTGCCGACAACGAGGTGCTGCCCGAACTCACGCGTTACGATCGTGCCCGCGACGCCACGGCCGCCGATTTGCGGTCGCTGTATCTCAAAGTGGCTAGCCAGGTGGGCACGGCCGAAGCAGCCATCTTTCAGGTGCATGAGTCGATCTTGCACGATCCGGCGGTGACCGCCAAAATCCGCGCCCGCATCGCCGATCAACGGGCCACGGCCGAATCGGCTCTGCATGAAGTGCTGCACGAATACACCGCGCTGTTCGAGCACACCAACGACGAATATCTCAAGGAACGCGTGGCCGATCTCCGCGACGTGGTGATTCGAATCAGCGGTCATCTCTCCGAAATGTTGCAGCCCGCGCCCGATACGTTGACCGGCTCGCTGGTGTTGATTGCCGAAGAACTGCTGCCGTCGCAGGTAGTGACGCTGGCCAATCGCGAGGTGGCCGGCATTGTTACGCAGTCGGGCGGCCAGACCAGCCACGCCGCCATTCTGGCCCGCAGCCGCGGCATTCCGGCCGTCAGCGGCGTGCGCGGACTGCTGAAGAGCGTCAAGAACGGCGATCTGATTGTGGTCGATGGCCGCGAAGGTCATGTGATCGTCAATCCCGATCCCGAAACCGAACGCGCGTATCGTAAACTGTCTCGCGAGTTCTTCGATCTCAAAGGCAAGCTGGCCGAAAATCGCGACCAGCCGGCCGTTTGCAACGACGGCCAAGCGGTCGAACTGCTGGCCAACATCAACGACATTCGCGATACGCAAGCGGCCGTGGCGATGGGCGCATCGGGCGTAGGACTCTACCGCACCGAATACCTGTTTCTCACGCATCCCAACGTTCCGGACGAAGAAGAACAACTGGCCGCTTATCGCGAAATCATCGCCGCCAGTCCCAACAAATGCGTCACCATTCGCACGCTCGACCTGGGCGGCGATAAAACCATCCCTTACCTCGGCCACACTCGCGAAGCCAATCCGTTCATGGGCTGGCGATCCATCCGGCTGTCGTTCGAACATCCGGAATTCTTCGGCACGCAAATCCGCGCCATCTTGCGGGCAGCGGCCATCCCGGGCAGCAGCGTGCGGATCATGTTTCCGATGATCACCACGTTGGAAGAAATCCGGCAAGTCAAAACCATGGTGCATCACGCGCGTCGCCAGTTGGAGCGGCAAGGGAAGGAGCATGGCGAAGTACCGGCCGGCCTGATGTTGGAAGTTCCGGCCGCGGCCATCTCGATCGACACACTGCTGGAAGTGGTGGATTTTGTGTCGATTGGCTCTAACGATCTGGTGCAATATTTGATGGCCGCCGACCGCGATAATCCCAAAGTCAGCCACCTCTGCCAGCCGCTCAGCCCACCGGTGCTGCGCGTACTGACCAACGTGATTGCCGCTTGCAACGCCGTCAACAAACCGGTCACGCTCTGCGGCGAGATGGCCGGCGCGCCGCGGGCGTACGTCCTGTTGTTGGGCATGGGCTTGCGCAGTTTCAGCATGAGCCCGGCGTTCATTCCCACAATCAAAGAACTCACGCATCACTTGTGCGTCAAACAGGCACAAGACATTCTCGCCGAAGCATTGCAACTCAAAACCACCAGCCAGGTCATTCGCTTCATGGGTCAACAAATCGACCAACTGGCGCCGAATCTGCGCCTGCTCGACTCGGCCTAGCTGGCCCGGAAGCGATGTTGGCCCGCGTCCGCGTTCAAAAAAGCGCAATGTGTCGCCGATGCCTGCTGGCCCGCCGTCCGATGGCAAATCGAGCGCCGATGGGCCATTCTCGCCAGGGCGAGCTGCTGGGGCGACCAGCGGCAGCGTTGACCACGCCAGCAAGCTGGTTCGTGGCTGGCATCTGCGATAACAGCCTCCTGGCGCTTGCGTGGGGCTGGGGACCGGAGAAACTTTGACGGCGGCGAGGTTTTTTCGGGTTGTACCGTTTTTTTCGGTAGTGCGGATTAGCGAAGTGCCGATGAAGCTTCGGACCTAGTCCGCCGTTACGAATTTCGCGCGGGGTGCTAGCGGACTATTCGCGGCCCTGCAGTTGCGAACGACCGAATCCATCGCCTGGCATATTGTATGAAACGCACGTCGGCAAGCATCTTGAAATTCGTTCTGGCGATTTCGCTCGTGCTGCCCGGCTGCGCCTGGAAAGACGGCAAGAAGTGTGGTAGCGATTGCGATGCGCACTACGAGGCGATGGCCACCAAGATGGAATATCCGGACATTTGCAAGCCGGAATGTTACCAAGCGCCCAATGCTCTGTCGCCGGATGTGATCAGCAAAGATCAACCGGTGGTTTACTGGGACATGCGTTTGGAAGAAGCCATTCAAACGGCGTTAGCCAACTCCAAAGTGATGCAAGAGTTGGGCGGGCTGATTCTTCGCTCGCCAGAATCGCTAAAAACGATTTCCAATCCGTCGATCGTCGATACTGATCCGCGGTTCGGCGTGGAATCGGCACTGGCCGAGTACGACGCGCAACTTTCGCACACGGTCACCGCGCAAAAGAACGATCGCGTTTACAACAACGTGTTTGCTGGCGGCGGCACCAACATCTTCCAGCAAGATTTGGACGTGTTCCGCACGCAAGTGAGCAAGCGGGCCATGACCGGCAGCGAATTCACCTTTCGTAACAACACCACCTACGACGCCAACAACTCTCCGGGCAACTTGTTCGGCAGCGCTTGGGACGTCAACTACGAAGCCCAAATTCGCCAGCCGTTGTTGCAAGGCGCAGGCGTCGAGTTTAATCGAATTGCCGGCCCCAGTCGCACGCCCGGCGTTTATAACGGCGTGCTGGTTGCGCGGGCGAACACCGATATCGCGCTGAGCGATTTCGAAATTGGCATTCGCGATCTGGTCAGCAATGTCGAAAATGCGTACTGGGACGTGTATCTGGCCTATCGCGATTTGGATGCGAAAGTTCGCGCCCGCGATGCCGCGCTGGAGAGTTGGCGGAGCATTCAAGCGCGATACGCGGCCGGGCGTCGCGGCGGTGAAGCCGAAAAAGAAGCCGAAGCCCGCGAGCAATATTTCCGCTTTCAGGAAGACGTGCAAAACGCCTGGAGCGGACGCCTGGTGGACGGCACGCAAACCAACAATGGCAGCAGCGGCGGAACGTTGCGCGGCAATGGTCTACGCGTAGCCGAACGGCGGTTGCGGCTGATTTTGAATTTGCCGATCAGCGATGGCCGCTTGATTCGCACGGCCGACGAACCGCGGATGGCCAAGCTGCTGTTCGACTGGGATCAGATTCTGCCCGAAGCACTAGCCCGTCGGCCCGAACTGCGTAAGCAAAAGTGGTTGATCAAACGGCGCGAATTGGAATTGATTGCCTCGAAGAACTTTTTGCTGCCGCAGTTGGATATCGTCGGCCTGTATCGCTGGCGCGGTTTTGGCAAAGACCTGCTCAACGCCACGCGGCAGCAAGACCGCTTCAACAACGCCTATCAAAATCTGACCAGTGGCGACTTCCAAGAGTGGGAGTTGGATGCCGAATTCAATATGCCGATCGGTTTTCGCAAAGGGCATGCCGGCGTACGTAACGCTCAGTTGGTTTTATCGCGTGAGCGTGGCATCTTGCAGGATCAAGAAGAGCAAGTGGTCCACGACCTCAGCGATTCGGTGGGCGACGTGCAACGCGCTTACGAAGTGGCGCAGACGGACTATAATCGCCGCGTGGCCGCCAAGCAACAAGTGGCCGCCGTGCAGGCAGCGTATGAAGTCGACAAAGCCCAATTGTATTCGGTGCTGGACGCACAACGTCGGCTGGCCGATGCCGATTCGCGATTCTTTGCCGCGCTGGTCGAATATGCATTGGCCGTCAAAAACGTACACTTCGAAAAGGGTTCGCTGCTGGATTACAACCAGGTGTTTTTGTCCGAAGGGCCTTGGCCGGACAAAGCCGCACGCGACGCCGAGCGATTTCAGCGACCGATGCGTCACGGATTGGATCTGAACTATCTGATTACCAAACCGCCGCTGGTTAGCCAGGGCGAAGTGCCACAAAACACACTGGCGCCGCCGCCGACGCAAAGCCCAAATATCCCGCCGCCGCCAACGCCGCCCGCTCAACCGGAGGAATTGCCAAGCCGACCGCAAGGTCAGCCTGCAGCGCCGCTGCGTGAGAACCCGACCACCAACATTTGGCAGACAAATCCTGCGGCGCCGGCCGTTTCGCAAATGCCCACCGCGCCGGTTGGCAACGTGCCCGTCGGAAATCCACCGCCTACGTTGCCGCAGTTGGGCAACGCGGCAATCGGTAGTGCCACCGTGGCTGGCTTTAACGGACTACCGCCGGTCGCCGCTCCACGGAACGCGCCGGTATTCATTCCGCCGGGTCCGACGTATATTCCGCCAGCGCCGAGCGTACCTCAGCCAGCACCGACAGCGCCGTTGCCTTACGCGCCGCAAAATAATGCACCGGCAGCAACAGTGGTTCCGCAAATGCTGCCGCGTAGCAATACATTGACGCCGACCGTGCGAGCAGCAACACCGCCTGAAACAAACGACTTTGGATTGAATCAACCGCGAGGCATGGCGTCGCCGATTGGGCTTGGCATTGCCGGCGGAAGTAACTCGGTGCAGCAAGCGACCGCCACGACGCCGCTGCCACCGAATAACGTCGTCAAGCAACCGGCTCCGCCGGGACCATTCTCGGGGCCGCAATCGCCGGCGATCGTTCGGCCCACGCCGCTGGTCGAAGCGCCAGTTGCCCCGCAACCGACCGCCGGGCCATATAACCAGTTCCGGTTTGCGCCGCAGGTCGCACCGACGGCACCGGTGTTCGCGCCACCGCCGCTGGGCAATGTGCCGCCCGCCGCAACCAGTGCCGCGCCGGCGCGTCCGGCAAATCCCTATCAAGCGCTAACCACCAATTGGTCGCCTGCCGCAGCCAAACCGACGGCATCACCTGCCGTTGCGTTGCCCGACAGCAAGCCTGCCGCACCGGGCGATTACTTCGAACCGCGCCCTTCGCCATCCGGCCCGTGATCGGCCGTGTTTGTCGCTCGTGCTGACGGCCGCAGTTAGGGCGCTTTGCCGACCGCTTTGGCCGGCTCCTTCGCGTCCTTGGTCGCTTTCGGCTCTTTCGGCTCTTTCGGCTTGGTCTGCTCGGATAATTTTTCCGTCACTGCCGGCGTGGCATCCGAAACACCATTGAACGTGTTGTATTGCTGCTGAATCCAATCGGCCGCCGGCAATTTGCCTTCGGAAATCACAAACCGGCATTGGATAGTCAGTTCTTCGCCCTTGGCGATGGTGGCTTTAAAGAAGCCGCCGAAACGGCCGTAGTCGCGGTACGCGGAGAAGGCCGTGTTCTTGGGATTCCTGGGCGAGTTCAGATCGACAACACTGTACGACTTGCCGGCGAGCACGAATGTTTCGGCCACCCACGGATAATCTTTGTCCTTGTGCGGATCGGCTTTTTCTTTGGGATACAGATACGTCGTTTGCTTGGTATCGACTTCGGCGGCAGGACGAAACTGGATGCCGGAGTGCTCGGGATCGCCATCCAGCGAAACCGCTTCGCCCAGCGGTTTCAGTTTTGACGTCACGTCAACTTGCACGTAGGCTGGCGCAGGCGGCTTTCGAAAGGTCATGGTCCGCTCTTCTGCCAAAAACGGATTGTCGGTGCCTTGCGTTTCGTAATGGATCAGCGACGTGAGCGTGGCGCTGTTGGAGTCGGCCTGTTGTTCGATGAACTTCTGATGGATCTGACCGCCGCCTATCATGTGCCAGCGATCGTAGGCTTTGTTGCCCACGACCATTTTTTTCCAGCCGACGAAGATCGCGCGATGATGCGGAAAAAGCCCGCCAGGGCCTTTGGTGATGGGCGTTTTGCCTTCGGCGTCGAAGATGTGCAAGTAGGGCTTGTAAGTGTCGGTGAGCCGCGTTTTGTCGTAGGCGTACATGTAGCGCGCCACGATCTTATCGCCATAGAGCACATCAATGTGATCGCCGGCAGTGTCCTGCAAGCGGAAACCTTCGGCGGCGCTGGCCATGCTGGCCAAACTCAATACGGCGCAACATGACAATAAAATGCGAAACAGCATGGCGTGAAAACCTCAAGCGTTGGGCGTGAACAAAGGCAGGTGCCGCGCCGGAATCCGACCGACTCCAGGCGGGGTGGGACTTCAAGCCTAATCCGCTGCGAGGCGATTTGCAACGCGGGCGGCGTTTTATCAACCGCAAGACGCGTGCATCGGCCACGCTCGCCGGCAATCGCGTGCGAATGGATATTCGCGGAGTAATCGCGCGGCGCGGATATTGCCGCGACCATCAATTGTAAGACCTGCGGGAAGTGCTATAGTGGGCAGAGTTGTCTCCGCGGTTGCGGTCAGAGTCCGCAGTTGGCAAAAAATCAAAGCAAAGGATCGTGCGATGGGTAACAAAGACATGCGTAAAGAAAAGAAGAAGCCCAAGCAACCTAAAGAAAAGCCCAAGACCACGCCGTCCGGCACGCCGCTCAACTTGCGTCCGCAGAAGTAGTGCGGCCGGCGGCAGGTGCGGGATCGGTTGGCCAATGTGCGAAACGATGAACGATCGATCGCGCTCCAACAGCCATTTCAAGTGCGTGGCCGACCGAGATGAGTGAGCCGGCGGGTGGGTCTTCGTCGCTTCGCGGCGAAACATGATGTGGATTTGTTTCTGTTTTACATCGGGAGTGCGCGGGCTATGGTTACTGTCGGCATGAATTACCACGTAATCCCCGGCAAGCAGGCCGATTTCGAAGGCAAGTTTGCCGCCGTGATCGGAGCCTTACGTTCGGCCGCAGGGCACACCAATTCGACACTCTGGAAAGATGTGGTCGACGATGCGTCGTACCTGATTACTAGCGAATGGTCCGACGAAGAAGCTTTCAAGTCGTTCATTCAAAGCCCGGCGTTCAAAGACGTGACTAACTGGGGCAAGGAGCAAATCCTTTCCGGTCGGCCGCAGCACAAGATCTACAAGCACTAAACGCCAACGGCCTCGCGGCAAACGAAACAGCAGTGCGTTCGGGCGAAGATTCAGGCCGCACGCTGGGCAGGCGATCCCTTGATCAGACCCGGCGCGGCGCGCAACGGTAACGTGGGCGTCGCCGTCGCCGCGGGATTGACCGTTGCCAGCACGACTTCGATTTGCCGATTCAAATCGTCCAATTGCTGCAGCAACTGATCGTGACGGGCGTCAAGCTCCGTGAGAAATCGATTCGCCGCTTGTGCTTCTGTCATGCGAACCGAGTTCCGAAAATGGTACGATTGTCCGTTGGCGAACGCGCCGCGAATCGATCGGCCTTGAGTAGTCATCGGCCCAAGTTCGTCGCCATATTCACGGCAAACAAAGCTTAAGATCAGCGGTTGCTAGCGGATAAAATGCGATTGAAAAGCGTGCGCGCCGCGACGTTGAGCAATGGGTGGCACCAGCGCTGCCATCTTGGCAATTCGGCTGCAGGTTGCCCGCTCGATCGAGTCGCAAATGGCGGTTGCGAGCTGCCGGCACGAATTTGCATGAGAAAATTTTCTTCCCGTAGACAAAACGGCCGGTTTGCGTGTAAATTGAGCGGTTCGTCACCAGAGGCTGGCATCCAGCGATGGCAAACGCGCAGGCGGTTGTGACGGTCGTAGTGCTTATTCGCAGCGGCGACGTTAAAGTCGAACGCGTGGGCTGCAGTTATGGCTGTCGCCGCGACGATCGAATAAATGTATCGCCAGAAACCGATGAATCTCAAACGAAGGAGAACGTGTGGTTAAGTTGAATGTTCGAGATCGGGAATCGATCCAAGAGGCGGTTCGCCGTTTTCGTAAATTGGTTGAGCGCAGCGGCATCAAGAAGGAAATGCGACGTCGTGAGTATTACGAGAAGCCCAGCGAGACCCGCCGTCGTGCGCGTCTGCGAGCTGAACGCCGCACTCGCCGCAGTCGATTGATGCCGGCTTAGTTTTCGACTGCGCCTCAGCGAGGCGGTTGTCGCTCGATCCGCAACTGATCCGCACTTCATTCGGTCGCATCGCCAGAGTTGGCCGACCGAGTTTGCGACGTTCATCAGCGAGACGGATCGGGCTGCCCAGTATGTCGATTACGCGACTCCGAGAAACCGAGAGCCTGGCAAAGCGTCACTTTGCCGAAACGGCGTTGTTTGGTTTCTTGTTTTTGGCGGTGCTGTTTGCCACGCCATTTATCGATTCTTCGCTGTGGTGGCGGGCCGTGGCGATTGGCTTAGTGATTTGGGCAATTGGCTACTATCGCCACCGTCGCCGTTTCCGGCAGTTTGCCTGCCCTTCTTGCGAATCGCCGCTGTTCCGCAGCCCTGCGGCCGCTGGCGAAGCGGTGACCTTCGATTGTCAGCTTTGCGACACCGTTTGGGATACCACGTTTCGCGAATAGCGCCGGCCCAACGTGTTGGCCAAAATGCCGTCCGTCGGAAACTCGGCTAGCCGCGCCAGCCGCCGACGCTGAGCCGGAACCAGTCGCGGCGCCGGCGCTGCCCGAATCACGACCGGATTGGCCACAGCGTTACGCGCCGCCGATGGTGTTAGGCACCGATGGTCGTGGGCGCTTATCGTTTCGATCGCTGGTCGTTTCTGGCGAGGCGGTGGACGGCGTGCTGCTTGTCTCGCACAGCGTCAAAAACAGCGACGGTTTTTGGCTGTTGGCCGCGTTCGCCAGCTTTGGTTCGGCGGCAACCGCTGTGGCCAGAAAACGGCAGTTTGTGGCACAAACCGCCGCAGCGGCAACCGCATCGCCCGCCGGTGGAAACTGCATCGACGACTCTTCGGAACTTCAGCGTGTTTCCGGCACGCGTTCACACATTCCCGCGTCATCTGAATTTGCGCGTTGAAAATTGGCCGAGGTTGTTCATGCAGTCGTCGCAAATTGGCTCGCCAACATCCGGCGGCACGCGAATTGCGACCGCTGTTCGCGATTCGAGCTTCCGTCCTCCATCCCGCCAAACTTTCATTGTGAGCCGATCCGATGATGAGCGCATTCACGTTGCCACTGAAGGGACTGCTGCGACCGATGGCGGAGCTATTCGCCGCGCCTGACTCGTGGGCCATCCATGCTGAAGCAGACGACTTCGCCAGCTTGCTGGAACAGTCTGCCAGCCAATTATTTTCGCGATTGGTTTCGAATCTGGACGATGTGCGACCGGAATTTGTCGAGCAGATCATGATTTGCGGATGCGACCGTCAGCAGGTGTTTGTCGAGTGGTTGCAAGAGCTGCTGATGCTCTACAATGATCAAAAGTTGGTATTCTGCGAATTCATCGTCGATGAGGTTGGAGATTACATTCAAGCGTCGGCCATCGGTGAACCACTCGATCCGGTTCGCCACATCATCCAGCAACAGATCCAAGGCGTCAATTTCCGAAGTGTCATCCTCGAAAAGTGCGATCAGCGTTGGCTTGCCGACGTGCGACTAGAAGTTTAGGTTACCCGTGGGACCGGATCCAAAGGCGGATTTGAGGCGCATCGTCTATTTGTTGCTGGCAGTTTTTCTGGGAGTGGCGGCATTGATTGCCGGCCGCGAACTGCTGCTGCCGCTGGCAATTGCAATTCTTCTGGCATTTCTGCTGACGCCGCTGGTCGCTGCATTGGAGCGGCGCCGCGTGCCGAGGGTTGTGGCTGTGCTGGGTGTGATCATCGTGATCTTCTCAGGTATCGGCATGGCGATCTGGGGACTCTCGAATCAAATTTCCGACCTGGCCACTAACCTCCCGCAGTACCGGAAAAACCTGCACCAAAAACTTGAAAACGTGCCGATGCCCAGTGTGATCCTCAAACGGATTCGCCAGATCATCAGCGCACCCAGCGATGTCGCGCCGAGCGGTTCAACGCCAACCGACGCAGCGCCGACCAAGGTCACGCCGACCAAGGTCACGCCTACGAAGGTCACGCCCAGCACGACCGCGCCGCTGGAAGAGGTTCCAACGGTCGTCGTCCCGGCGAGCTCTGCAAGGACGGGCGTCGTGCCGAGCAGTGAGGTGCCGGCCGAAATCACAAACATTCCGCTGGTTCGCGTCGTGCCGGATGACGTGGTGCCATTCGAACAGGTGCGTTTGATCGCCACCGTGGTCTTGGCGCCGCTGGCGAATGCCGTGATCATCTTGGCGCTGGTGGTCTTCATGCTTGTCAGCCGCGAAGATTTGCGCAATCGCCTTGTCCGTTTGATGGGCAAGCGTCTCGCGCTGACGACGCGCACCTTGGATGCCGTCGGCGATCGAATCAGCAGTTATCTGCTGATGAACGCGCTCGTCAACGGCGGCTTCGGACTCTGCCTGGCGATTGGCTTGTCGATCATCGGCGTACAATATGCCTTCACGTGGGGTTTGCTGGCCGCAGCGCTGCGATTCATTCCCTACGTGGGGCCGATGTTCGCCGCGATCATGCCCATTGGCATGGCCTCTCTCCAGTTTGCCGAAGTGGGCTGGAATCACGCGATTTATACGGCAGTTTTATTCGCCGTTATGGAGTTGGTGGCCAACAACGTGATCGAGCCGATGGTTTACGGCCCGCACACCGGTGTCTCGACCGTGGCACTGTTGGTGGCCGCGATGTTCTGGAGCTGGGTTTGGGGGCCACTGGGGTTGGTGCTGGCAGTGCCACTGACGGTTGTGCTGGCCGTGCTCGGCGAATACGTCGAGACGCTGAAACCGTTGGCAATTTTGCTAGGCGACAAGCCGGCGCTCGACCCGTTCATCGTTTATTACCAGCGTCTGTTGGCCGGCGACGTCGATGAGGCGTCGGCCATCTTCACCCACGCGCAGAAATCCAGCGAGCCGATTGGCGCTTACGATCAAGTCGTCATTCCAGCACTTGCCCAAGCGCAGAAAGATGCGGCAACCGGCGAACTGCTGGAAGCCGAGCAGCAGTTGGTTTGGCAATCGATTAAAGAACAAGTCGAGGGGCAGGACTTACCAAACGCGGCCGTCGGTCGCGATTTGAGCGGCGAGCCAGCTGTTAAAGCCAAGATCGTGGCCTGTCCGGCCCACGATGTGGCGGATGGTATGTGCATCGATATGCTCCGCCAAGTCTTGCACTTTGACGAGTTCGGCAGCTTCGAGTCGCTGTCGGCCACAATGCTGGCTGGCGAGATGTCGGCCGCAGTCGCGCAGCGCACACCGGATGCAGTATTGATCTCCGCGCTCGGTCAATCGAACTTACGTTCCGCGCGTTACCTCTGCACGCGGTTGCGACAGGTTTGCCCGCTGTTGCGGATCCTCGTGGGCTATTGGGGGCCGCTGGAAAATCGCGATCAACTGGCCAGTTCGTTGCGCGACCGCGGCGCGGATCAGCTTGTGACGACACTGGCAGAAGCCCGCGACGCCATGCAACGGATCATGCCGATTCCGCCCCAAAAAAAGGCTGAAAAATTGGCGGTGCCGGTCGCGTGAATGATCGACTGGCGCAGTGCGCACGGTGACGCATTCGAATCTGATAACCGTCTACTAATTTGCAGCATTCGAGACCGGAATGGGTGACGGCTTTTGCCCAAAGCTGGCGAAACCGCGACGGCGTTGGTTGCTGTAACGCGACAGCGCGGACTCGACGATTGGCAGTGCCGCTTCGGCCGGCAAGAAGTGGTCGACTTCCACGGCCTTGCCTTCCAACTGCTTGTAATCCTGGAAGAATCGCCGCAGCATGTTCAACCGATGCATCGGCAATTCGTCAGCCTGAAAAAAGCTGTTGTATTCCGGATCGTCCAGCGCCACGGCCAGAATTTTGTGATCCTTTTTGCCGCTGTCGATCATCGTCATCAGCCCGATTGCCCGCGCCTTGACCAATGTCATGGGCGCCACGGCCTCTTGGCATAGCACCAGCACGTCCAACGGATCGTCGTCTTCAGCCAGGGTTTGTGGCACAAAGCCGTAATTCGCCGGGTAATAAACGGCCGAATAGAGGATGCGATCGAGCTTTAACAGGCCAGTCTCTTTGTCCAGTTCGTACTTGACACTGGAGCCCATCGGAATTTCAACGACGGTGGTGAATTCTAATGGCAAATGCTCGCCGGGAGTTACGTCGTGCCACGCATGCGTCATGTTGAATAGTCCTTGAGAATTCGACTTCCGCGAAGTCGTTTTGTGCGACGCGGAAGCGGGCGCGACTAAGCCGCCTGCTTCGAGCCGTAGCCAGGAAATATGTCAGTCAGGGTGCCGGAAATTATAGTCGCCGCAGGGCAAGTCCGACAGGGGTTTTTGTCGTCTAGTCGCTCATCGCCACTATCGGCGAGGCTCGGAGTCGACACGGCGATTCGGCCGATCGATTTTAACATCGTCGACCCACTCGGCGACAATTTTTGGAAGGCGAGTGACGACTTCACGGCCAAACAAAACTTCGTCGACGTATCCCATGTGTAGCATGTCGATGATACGGCACAAATAGGATCGGCCGCACTTCCACCACGTGAAACGGTCGTCGACCATCAAATAATGTTTAACGTCGATGTTTTCTTTCTCTCGCAATTCTTCGATTTCCATGCCATCGAGAAGCGTTTCGTAAACGCCGTCCGCAACACGACTGCCAAATGTCGTCGTGTAGTAGTATTCCTTGATCTCCCAAACAGCAATCGGGTTCACGGGTCCCGGGAACGCGCCGTCCACACGGCGTGCAAGCGTGCGAATCGGTTTGCCTTCGCGCGTGATGGTCGTCAATTCTCTCGGGTCGTAATCGCATGGCATTCCCTGTATGTTGCTTTCTATCAACATGTTAATGATTGCGGTCAGATACGCGGGAGCTTTCTTGTCGCCTTTTTGCTTATTTTGCGGCAGCGGACACTTCGGACGCAGTTTCGCTCTCAATTCTTGATAGATCGCCCGCGCCTCGTCTTTTCCCATCAAATGCGGCTCGACAAATTCGTTCAAGACCTTTGCTCGCAATATGAAATAGTCGACGAGTTTTTTGCCGAATTGAGATAATTTACCACTCTTGCTGATGATGTGCGTAGTTTCCAGTCCCAGATCGTGCATTGCGCCAGTGACATCCGCGATACTCGGAATCTTGACTTGGCCGGACTTGCGATCGGTATACCCAACATGCTGACTAATCGTCCGAACGTGAGCCCAAAAGCTCTTGGGCTGCTTTGAAAAAACGAGCTCGGCGCGCATTAGGAAAGCTCCAGCCGTTCGACGAAGTCTTGGAGCGAAATGCCAACAACGTTGCATATTTGGCCAAGTTCGATAACATCCAGCCTGCGCTCGCCCTGTTCATATTTGCTGACGAACGATTGCGGTTTGCCCAGCCGCTGGGCGAGTTGCTGTTGGCTGAAGCCCGCCGCCAATCGGACTTGTCGAACCAATCGCTGCAGTTTTTTTTGTTGGGCGGAACAGATGGACTTTGTCATGACACGAGTAGAGTAACATTGACGCATAAACCCAAATGCGAATAATCCCGTAATGGGATATTGATCGAATCGGCAGAACTCTGTACATTCATGATGTTGCGAGGAGCTATAAAGTTTTGGCACCCTGACGACGATTCCTTTTTCTGCGTAAGCTCATGCAAAACCTGCTCGATTTCGACGATGGTCGTCGCCGCGAGGTCGCTCCGTTCAAGACGCAATTATTGAAGTGGATCGGCAACAAGCAGCGATTTGCGGCCGAAATCGTTTCTTTTTTTCCGCTCGAATTTGATTCCTACTTCGAACCATTTTTGGGCAGCGGCGCGGTTTTGGGAACGCTTGCGCCTCGCCGTGCGTTCGCGTCGGACGTGTTCGGCCCGCTGATTGAAATTTGGCAGGCTTTGCACGATGATCCGCAGCAACTCGTGAATTGGTATTCGAAGCGCTGGCGACAAATGCAGCGCGGCGAAAAGATTGGGGAATACGAGCAAATCAAGGCTTCGTATAACGCGAATCCCAATGGGGCAGACCTGCTTTTTCTATGCCGGTCCTGTTACGGTGGCGTGGTCCGATTTCGCCAATCCGACGGTTATATGTCGACGCCGTGCGGCATTCATCAACCGATTTCGCCAGATTCTTTCGAAAGCCGTGTGCAAATTTGGCAGCGCAGAACACGAGGCGCAAGTTTTCGATTGCTCGATTATGCTGCTTCAATGGCGACCGCAAAACGAGGCGATCTGGTCTACTGCGATCCGCCCTATCAAGAGACCCAAAAAATTCTCTATGGCGCTCAAGGCTTCGACCTGCGAACGCTTTTCGAATCGATTTCCGACTGCAAATCGCGAGGAGTGTACGTCGCGCTAAGTATCGATGGAACGAAACGCTCCGGCGCTCAAATCTGCAACATTCCGATCCCAGATCAGCTTTTCGAACGTGAAGTTTTGGTGAACTGTGGTCGTTCGATGTTGAGAAGATTTCAGATGGGCGGACAGTCGCTGGAAGGCGAAGTCGTGGCGGACCGCTTGCTGTTGACCTACTGAACTGGGTGCATCACGCGCCTCAGATCCAGTTCAATTACCGCGCTACCCAGCCGGGCGACGCCGGATTGGTCACCAGTCGCGTGCCGTTGGGCGCGGTTGCCGGAGCAGTTATGCCGACGGACGATTGCAACGCGGCGACCCGCGCAGCGACTTCGGGCTGGTAGGGATTCTGTGCCAGCGAACGTTGATAATTCGCCAAGGCTTGTCCGGGATCGCCCGTTTCTTCGCGCAATTTTGCCAATGCCGACAGAGCACGTGGGTTGTTGGGCGCCACGACCAATGCCTCTTGCAGATGGGCTTTCGCCCGCTCGCGATCGCCACCTTCGTCAAACAGCCGCGCCAGTTCGATCTTGGGCTCGGGCGAAACCGGATTTCGTTGCGACCAACCCTCCAGCAGCGTAAATGCGTCGTTCGAGCGGCCTTGTTCCACCAACATCACCGCCAAACCGCGATAGCAATCCTTATGGTTCGGATCGCGGTCCAGGCATTGATGGTAATAGCTCTCTGCCTGGGCTAAATCGGCGGGGCGCTGCTGCACTTTGCCTTCGCGATGCAGCGTTGCGGCCAGGTTATAGTAGCTGTCGGCGTTGGCCGGATCGGATTGAATGGCTTGCTGAAATTTTTGCACGGCAGCCGGATAGTAAGACTGCTGGTAGAGTCGTACGCCGTCGACATTTTGATTATGCGCCGCCCAGCCGCAACCGCTCAGGCAACTCAAGCACAGAGTGGCAAGCGCAATTAGCTGCGTGCTTTGTCGGCCGACTGCGATTCGTAGTTTGCTCATGACGCACCCGGCACGAATGTGCTAGCCGTGTTTCGATTGGATCGAACTGATTGCGCCGAAATGGCCACGGCGGACAAGATGAGAAATGCGTCCGCTCGCGCTGTCCGAACCCCGGTGCCATCCATGCACCGCCGTTCGGTTAGGCCGCGAACAATACCGATTGGCCAAATTTGCGGCAAGAGCGGTTTTATTGGTCTGATAGCCCGATAGCCCGAAATCCGCGCGGCAGTATCAAGCCGTCCTGCCATCGCGCTACCGACTGACCGAAAAATCAGGTATTTTGCCGCCGGGGAATTAGCATGGCCAAAGAATTTCGTCGACCGGGAAGGCGATTCGTGGTTGGAAAAGTGCCGGCGGGCCGATAAAATAATCATTCTTAAGTTGGATGCCGCGCCGTGAACGGGCGCGGCGTGAACAATCGTCGAGGTGCTTCGAGCATGGCTAAAGCCGGTCCGCGTAAAAAACTGCCCAAGGAACTGGCTGTCATCAATGCCGATAATTGCACCGGCTGCGAGTCCTGCCTAGAAGTCTGTCCGGTGGATTGCATCGTCAAGATTCAGCAGCACCCTGGTATGCCCAACATGCAAAGTTGGTGCGAAATTGACCTCGAACGTTGCGTAGGCTGCGAAGTTTGCGTGCATATCCCCGGCAAGAAGACCAATCCGTACGAGCTGACGGTCTGCCCTTGGGACGCAATCGAGATGGTCAAAACCGAAGAAGTCGCCCAAGTTGTGGCAAAAATCGGCGGACCGCCGATGTACATTGTCGAGAATTGGGACCGCTTAGTCGGCACTGCCCAACACTTGGCCGAACTCAAAGCGGCCAACGGCTAGCGCAGCAACTACCCTGCAAACGGATCTCGCTGGCGGTTGGGCAGAGAGCTTTCCCATCGAGCATTTTGGCGTCTGGGTGCTTGTCGGCAAAACTGCCAGGCTCTGCCCGAACAACGGTAACCCGAGCCAGTTGACGATCTACTGACGCACCCAGTGTCGGCTTACTGACTCACCTAGTGACGGCGAGCAAACCTCGATAATCAAGCCGTCGGGTCGACTTTTGGCGTTTTGTCCTTCTGGCAGGTCGGCTCTTTTTGTTGCGCACCACCATTGTCAAACTGGCAGGCGATGAAGTAAAATCCGAGATTCGCTGGGTCGGGCTATGCGCTTTGCTGGCTTGGCTTTAGGTAGTTTCGCCACTCCGTATGCCGTTTGCATCATGTTCGAATCGATTCAAGAAAGCCTGGGCTCCGCGCTTAAGTCGTTAAGCGGTAAGGGGAAGCTGTCTGAATCCAACATGCGCGATGGCCTCAAGCTGGTTGAGCGATCACTGCTGGAAGCCGACGTCAACGTTGAGGTTGTGCAGCGGTTCATGGCCAAGGTCAGCGAGCAATCGCTGGGCGAAAAAGTTCTCTCCGCGCTGAATCCCACGCAGCAGTTCGTGGGCGTGGTGTTTCAGGCGCTGGTCGATCTGATGGGGCCGGTCGATCACTCGCTGCATCTGCGCGGCGATCCGCCGGTATTGATGTTGTGTGGATTGCAGGGCGCTGGCAAAACCACCACCTGCGGCAAGCTCGGTCAATTGCTCAAGCAGCGTGGCCGCACGGCGTTGCTGGTTGCCGCCGACTTGCAGCGGCCCGCAGCCGTTCAGCAGTTGCACGTGCTGGGCGAACAGTTGGGCCTGCCGGTTTATTCCGAACCCACGGCCAGCGATCCCGTGCTGGTCTGCCAAAACGCCGTCAAAAAAGCCAAAGAACTCGGCGCCAGCGTGGTGATTCTCGACACCGCCGGCCGCTTGCATATCGACGATGAGTTGATGCAGCAGTTGGAGAAAATCGACCGCCGCGTGAATCCCGAACAGATTTACCTGGTCGTCGACGGCATGACCGGCCAAGACGCCGTCAATAGTGCTCGCGTTTTTAACGAAGCGCTTGAGCTCGACGGCGTAATCATGACCAAGCTCGATGGCGATAGCCGCGGCGGCGCGGCGCTTTCGGTCAAAGATGTCACCGGCGTGCCCATCAAGTTCATCGGCACCGGCGAACATCTCGACGCCTTGCAAGAGTTCCACCCGGAACGCATGGCCCAACGCATCTTGGGCATGGGCGACGTGCTGACGCTGGTCGAACAGGCGCAGTCCAAGTTCGATCAGGCCGAAATGGCCAAGATGGAAGAGCGCTCGCGCAAAGGCGAGTTTACGCTCGACGACTTCCGCAAAATGATGGGCCAGACGCGCAAGCTCGGGCCGCTCAGCACGGTGATGAAGATGATTCCCGGCATGGGCGAACTTTCGAAAATGATGTCCGGTGTGGATGTCGAATCCGACATGCAGCGGCTGTTTGGCATCATCGATTCCATGACGCCTGACGAGCGGCGCAATCCCTCGCGGACCGTCGATCAAAGTCGCCGCCGCCGCATTGCCGCCGGCGCCGGCGTCGAGCCGCACGAAGTCAACGAACTCGTCAAACAATTCGACGGCATGGCCGCTATGGTCAAGCAAACCGCCAACATGGGCATGGGCGAACGACTCAAGTTCATGCGGCAAATGCAAACCGGCGGTGCCTTCAACCCCGGCGCGCAACTGGCCAAGCCCAAACAGGGCACCGGCAAACGACTCACGGCCGAAGAAAAACGCAAATTACGCAAGCAGCGAGAAAAAGACGACCGCAAGAAGAAACGTGGTGACCGAACAAGTTAATCGCAACGGCGGAATCCATCGCCATAGCATCACGTTGCCGACGCTGCCAGCTTCGGAACGACTGACGTAGAAAAACACCAAACCATTTGACGACCATCCGACGCAAACTGCGTCGGCAACGAAATAACAACCACCACCGAGCAATTCGTACTTTTGATTTCAGGAGATTTGTGTGTCAGTTAAGATTCGCATGAAACGCATGGGCCGTAAGCACCGTTCGTTCTTTCGCATTTGCGCCACCAACAGCCGCAGCCCACGCGACGGTCGCGTGATTGAAGAGCTTGGCACGTACGACCCGTCGATCACCGACACCGACGCTCGTGCGACGTTCAACATGGAACGCGTCAACTACTGGTTGGGCGTTGGCGCGCTGCCATCCGAAAAAGTGCAAATTTTGATCAAGAAGTACGGCGAAGGCGGCACGCACACGGACCAAGCCAAGGCCGCTCGCGTGAAATTGGCCCTGCCTAAGTCCATTCCGGATCCGGGCGCGCCTAAGTTTGTTTTGCAGCCCAAATCAGAAACAAAGGAAGCCGCTCCGGCCGAAGCTGCGGCATCGCCGGGCGTTGACGCTGCCGCTCCGGCCGCGGAATAGCCTGCGGCGAACGCTGAGGCGATTGAGTTACGAATCTGCCCGTTTAAAAGTAAACCCGTGTCATGCGATTCGATGTTTTGACTTTGTTTCCGGAGATGTTTTCTGGATATTTGAGTCAGAGCTTGCTGAATAAAGCCATTCAGCGCGGATTGCTGAGCGTAAACCTGCACGATATCCGCAATTGGGCGGACGGACGGCATAAGCAAGTGGACGATCGGCCGTTTGGCGGCGGACCCGGCATGATCCTCAAGGTTGAGCCGGTGGTGGCCGCCGTGGAAGATGTGCAGCAGCAAGCCACCGCGCCTGCCCATGTGGTCATGCTCACGCCGCAAGGCCGGGTATTGACGCAAACAGTCGTTGAAGAATTAGCGGCCAAGCCG
Organism: Pirellulales bacterium; assembly: GCA_038205115.1. Taxonomy (GTDB): domain Bacteria; phylum Planctomycetota; class Planctomycetia; order Pirellulales; family JBBRCE01; genus JBBRCE01. The sequence continues at coordinate 15,964 of JBBRCE010000037.1, read as the reverse complement.
CGACTGATGTTAATTTGTGGTCGATACGAAGGGTTTGACGATCGAATCCGGCAGATCGTGCAGCCGGACGAAATCTCGATTGGCGATTTTATTTTGGGGGGCGGCGAAGTCGCGTCGATGGTTGTGATCGACGCCGTGGTTCGCCTGCTGCCCGGCGTGCTCGGGGACGAAGACAGCGCCAAGCAAGATTCGTTTTCCGGCGCGCAACCGATGTTGGAATATGGTCAGTTTACGCGGCCGCGGGAGTTTCGCGGCCTGGAAGTGCCAGAGGTGTTACTCAGTGGCGATCATCGGGCGATCGCTCGCTGGCGCGAGCAGCAAAGCCTTTTAAAAACACAGTCGCGGCGGGCCGATTTACTGCAGCAACCCGCCCGGTCGCGCAAAGATTCGTCCGCGTCCGACGATTAAAAACCTAACGCCAAAAAAGCCAGCCGCCACGCGGCCGCATTTGAAAACAGTTCAGCAGACAGTCAGACGATCACGGTACGGAAAGGATCATAGGGTAGTCACATGAGTCAGCAAGTTTTGGATTTGGTCGAAAAGTCGAGCCTCAAAACCGAGGTTCCGAAGTTCGACGTCGGCGATACGGTCGATGTTCATACGCGCATTCTGGAAGGCGATAAAGAACGCATTCAGATTTTCAACGGCGTGGTCATCGCCCGCAGCGGCGCCGGCAGCCGCGAGATGTTCACCGTCCGCCGCATCGTGCAAGGCGAAGGTGTGGAACGCAAGTTTCCGCTGCATTCGCCCAAGATCGCCAAGGTCGAAGTCAAGCGTTCCGGCATCGTCCGTCGCGCCAAGCTGTACTTCCTTCGCGACCGCGTTGGCAAAGCCGTCAAACTGCGTGAACGCCGCACGGATAAAAAAGAAATCGACAAGCGAGACAACGCGCCCAAGAGCTAAGTCGGCTCTTTGCGTCGTGTACGCACTGGTTTGCCAGGCAGATTTTCGGCTTCCATCAACTTCGCCAGGGTTTGATCCGTGGGTCGCTGGTTGAATTCCCTCGCGCGCTGGTGGTTGCATGTTCGCCGTCCGCTGACGCTCGGACAACGCGGCGAGCGGGCTGCCGCGCAATTTTTGCGGCGGCTCGGCTATCGAATCGTGTTTCAGGCCAGCCGCGCCAGCCAAGGCGAACTGGACTTGGTGGCCGTTGATGGCCGCACGGTGGTGTTTGTCGAAGTTAAAACCCGCCGTTCGCTTGATGATGGTCAACCGTGCGAAGCTGTGGATGTGGCCAAACAACGGCGGTTAACCTACCTGGGCGTCGCGTATCTTAAGCGACATGGTCTGCTGGAATGTGCATCGCGTTTTGATGTGGTGTCCGTGCTCTGGCCGGCGTATGAGCGTCGACCTGCGATTCGGCACTTTCCAAATGCGTTCGAGGCTGTGGGCGTTGGCCAAATGTTTTCCTGACCATTGCTGTGGGTGCCCCGTGCCGCCAACTGACGCTTGCGCAATTACGAGGTTCAACGCGCCGGCCGCCGGCGTGAAAGCGTTGAGACGTGATCGGAATCTCGCCGTGCCGCTGCTGGCTGGAATATTGCTGGCTGGAATATTGCTGCCCGGCTGTCGTCCGGCGAGCGAAACGCCGCCGCCGCAAGGCAAGTCGTCCACCGCTTCCTCGCCAATCACCGCGCCAGTAAGTGGATCGAGCGCTGCTGTGGTCGAAGAAGATCTGACGCGCGTGTTCTACCTCGTCGAGTTGCAAACGAAGCTCAAAATGTCTGCGCAACAATCGGCCGCCATCAACGCGCTGGGCAACGATTACGAACACGCCGCCGGTCAGGATCCCGAGCCAACCAGCGTCAGCGATCCGGACATCGCGAAACACAACGCGGCCTGGGCCGCGCGCGACGAAGCCCGCAAACTGCAGTACTATCCGCGAATCAAAGCCGTGCTTGAGCCCTCGCAGGCCGAGATGTTGTCTCGTTATTGCAAAGCCCTGCGCGAGACCGAACAGCGTCGCAGTCAGCGCATTCCGATCGTTTCTGGTTTCGATATCGACGCGCTGATGTACCTGCTCACCGGAGAAATTCAGCAAGAACTACGGCTCAACTCCCGGCAAATTGCCGATCTCGAAGCGCTCGAAGAACAGACGTTCAATGAGCGCTCGCTGGGTATCAACGACTACGCCGGCCAGCAGCAATACGAGCGGGCCGAGTCGGCGCTTCGCGGCAAAGCCAGCCAAATCAACCAACGGCTATCGTTACAGTTAGACCAACTGCTGACTCCAGAGCAGCGCACGCGATTCGCGCAGATCCGCCGGCAATTGGCGTCGCCGCTCGAGCGGCTTTTCTCGCCCGATTTTCAAGCGCCTCTTAAACTTTCCGAAAAGCAGATCGCGGACCTGATCACCCTGCGACAAGAGCTCGAAGCGGATCGGCAGCGCTGGTCCGAAGCGGCGAACTCCTTCCAGCGCGACGCGCAGGTTCGCGCGGCTGCCGACGCCACCATGCAACAGCAGCAAGCGGACATCGAACGGCGTGCGACGTTGCTGTTGACCGACCAGCAACGTGAACTCAACGTTCAGCTACTGGGCGCGCCATATCAACCTCCGGCACGTTTTCAGGCCGCGCCCATCGCGCCGCAGTAATTGGCAACCCATTAAGCACTGCCAAATCACCAGCCGATGCCCACCGCGTCAGGCAAATTCCAGCACTTTGGAAATTAGTGATTGCGGATTGAGCGGTTTGGGCAAATGCCCTTGAAAGCCAGCTTCCATCATCCGCAAGCGGTCTTGCTCATGAGCAAAGGCGGTAAACGCCAGGGCCGGCAATTGTTCGGCGGAGTGCAAGCTGCGAACTTTGGCAATCAGCGAAAATCCGTCTTCATCGGGCATCGCAATGTCGCTGATTAAGATATCCGGTAGGGCATCGTACTCTGTAGCGCAGCATCGAAAATTTTCAGCAAATCCACGTCCAGCATCTCCAGCCGCAGCAGTTGGTCAGGCTGTAAGGCTACTCGGGCTTCGTCGAACCGCCGGCGATTGTTAGCGCCGCGGCAAACGCTTGCGGATCAATGCCCGGGGTTACCAGTATGACTTCGCCATTGGCAAATACGACGGTAAACCCCGCATGGTGGGCGGTTCCCAATCCTGCCAACGGGTTTTTCAGGTCCACGTTGAGATCGTCTGGCTTAGTCCAAACCACGGCATTTTCGTCGTTCACTTCAAGCAAGAGAATCGGTTTCGGGAAACCATTTTTTGCCAACTCGATACGGACTCCCTGGTCCCCGTCAAAAATCAGTCCCTTGCCGACAGGCATCAGGTAAGTGGTCGTGAAATCGTTGGCGTCGCGATTCGGATTGCGGAAGACCCGGGGCATTTTGGCGATCAAAGTCTTGTTGTGTGCGCTATCCCAGGGTTCATCCAGATGAAATTCTTTGTAGAGAGCGACCTCATCGAGATACGGCAGCAGATGCACCCGCCAACTCAGGAGTGGCTTGCCATTTTTATCGAAATTGGCGCGGGCCGGAAAATGCCCCGACGCAGTATTAGAACTGAACATGCCAAGAGTCAACTGCTTGAGGTGGTTAGCCGATTGCGCGCGCCGAGCCGATTCTCGAGCCGCCGAAGTGCTTGTCGGCAGCGTCATGCCGGCAACGAACGCAACCGTAATGTCACCAAACGCCTTGGTGTTAAACGAAAGCTGTTTCCCATCACGTGTGGGGACGAGTTCCTTGATGATTTTTCCGTATATACGTTTGCCATATTTCACAATTGCTTGGTCGACGGGGTCGTCGCTGTTGGCGGCATTTTCTGAGAGAAATCCGACTGCCAATTGCTGCCCGATCGCCAAGCCATTTTTAATGATTTGCTCGGCCTCGGCGGCAGACTTCTCATCATTTCCTTCCGCCGCGACGTCGATGTTGAAATGTTCGGTAAGTTTGTACTCAACCTTTACCCACGAGATTAAATCGGGCAGTTTTTTGAGTTCGCTCAATGGCTCGGGCAAGGCCGGTGCCTCGCGCAGCGCGACGTGGATCGCGTCGCGTCCGCCAGCCACGTCGAACATTGCGCCCAAATGTGTGCGGCTGTCGAATTGCTGCAAGAGCGCCGTCGGCTTGTTGGTGGTGGCGCGGGCGGCAATCATCTGTTCCAAGAACTCCGGGTTGCTGGCGAAGAGCAACGTCTTATCGTTTGGCAGGTAGGCGACCCCGGTGCCATTTTCGGTCATGCGATAAATGGCTTTGCCAGCGATCTGCTTGGACTCCTTGGCATGCGTCAGCAACTTCGTCTTGATTTCCGCAACTGCCGGCGGCTGGGCAAAATGCAGCACTCCGCCGATGATTTCGTCCTTTGGCGATTTCGGAAAGCGACCGAACGCAATCGCCTCGTCCACGTTGGCCAGATCGATGCCCCACTCTTTTAACCCATAGGCCGTCACGATTTCCAAGGGAAAAATCTGCGCAGCGGGCAGCGAATAAATCAACTTGGGATGCGCCACCTCCACAAAGCCGACGTCGGCCGGAACGTACGCCGGATCGATCGGTTTAGCCGGCGCTTCGGCGGCCCGCAGTTGTGGCGATGCGGCAGTGCCTAGCGGGCCAATCACCGCGGCCAGACCAACCAATAACGGCGCCTAGCGAGCTTGCGAAAATCGTGTGTTCATAACCGCATTTTTTCGGAGCTTGGGGAATGGAAACGCGCGTTTAGCGTAACTTTTGCCGCCGCGTTTGGCAATTCGTGGCGACCAATCTTCACCGCCTGCGCAAACTAACATCCGGCGGTATAATGCAGCCTTCGTAGCAATGCCGCCATCATCCATCGACGAAACGTATAACGTCATGCGCGCAAAATATTGTCTTCTGGCCGGCGCCCTGCTTGGCGCGATCGGCGTAGCCGCCGGCGCACTGGGCGCGCACGCCCTCAAAGACAAACACTCGGCCGATCAACTCGATCTGTTCGAAAAAGCGGTTCGCTATCTGATGTATCACGCCTTGGCCATCGTGGCCGCCGGGCTGATTGCCGATTGCGCGCGTCGCCCATCGTATGCCGCGCTGCTGATGTCGATTGGCTGCCTGCTGTTTTCCGGCAGTCTCGCGGCGTACAGCCTTACACAGATCATGCCGCTGGTTCACATCGTGCCCATCGGCGGCGTGGCCTACATCGTGGGCTGGCTGCTACTCGCGCGCGAAGGTTGGCGCGCCGCATCCCATTGAGCCGCAATCAGGCGTCGGTCCGGTCGATCGCCCGGTTGAGCAGTTGCGGTAAATTGGCTTGGGCGCGTAGCGCGTCGGCAATTCGCGGCGATACGAAGATTCGCACGCGCTTGACGTAATCGTCGAACTGCTCTTTGGCCAGCGTGCGAACGACGGGCGAAACATCCGAAAGCTGCCGAAAGTGTTCGGCTTTGTGATAATAAACTTCCACGTTGAATTCTACTTCGCGCTCCACCGGCGGCGCATCGAATAGCACCTCTTCCGCCGCAATGGCCTGCCCGCTGGCCGAACTGGCTGCCTCGGCAAAATGCGCCGCGCAGCGCGCTAGCCACGGATAAGGCCTGCGCGCCAGCCGATCGTAGATTGCCCGCTCTTCGAACAAACTGTATTGCGCCAACCGCTTGTAAAGCCGCCGTTGGGGGCCGAACAATCCTTCCAGCAGCGCCGCCGCCGGTCCGCCCGCCGCTGCCCGGCGCAGTTCGCGAATCCAGTCCGCCTCCGACAACCGAAACAACGGCTCCAAATTCAATCGCTCGTGCAATATGAAAAACGCCCGCTGCAACATGGCCGTGGCCGCACGCACGCCATGATGCCAGTAAACTTCGCTGAACATCACATAACGGGCAAAGACCATCATCTCGGCCGCGGTTTTGCCTTTGTCGGTAATCGCCAGACCCGTACCCGCTTGGTTCAAACACAGGCTGCCAATCAACCGCTGCTGATCGAAGTTCCGCCCGTACGGCACGCCGGCATGCAAACTGTCGCGCGCCAGGTAATCCATTTTGTCGATATCGATTGGCCCCGAGAGCATGCTGGCCAGAATCGAATCCGGCGTGGTGCGGGGCTTGCCCGCCAACAGTGCAAGAATCTGCTGCGGCTCGGTGTGCCAGTCGTCGCGCAGCAGCCGGGCGACACTGTCGTCGTGCAAAAAACTGCTGGCCAGCGCTTCGTGCCGCGGCACTTGCGGCAAACGAATATCTTCCAGCGGATGGCAAAAGGGCCAATGACCAATGTCGTGCACCAACGCGGCGACAATCAGCCGCTCCGCATCGTGGTTGCTAACGGCGGCGGCAAACCGCGCGTCCTGATCGAGCTGCCGCAAGAACAAAAGTGCCAGCCGATAAACGCCCAGCGAGTGCTCGAATCGCGTGTGGATGGCCGCCGGATAAACTAGCGAAACCAAACCCAATTGGCTGATGCCGGCCAGCCGATGAAACTGCGGCGTGTCGATCAGCCGACGCACGCGCGGCGTCAGCGGCACATCCACTTCAGGCGGAATCCGCACCATGCCGCGTCGCGCATCAATGCCGGCCAATTCAGGAAGATCAAGCATGCGGCACGCGAAGTTTCAGCGAAAAATCCCAAACACAACGTCAGCGTTCGCCAGACAGTCATTCTGCGCAACCGCCGCCACAGGCATTAGACCAGCGTCGTGGCAATGTTGGCCGCCAGCGCCGGCGGAGTGGCCTTGGCCTTGCCCGGCCCGAACAGTTCCAACACCAAATCGGCCACAGGCTGCGTATCTCGACGCGCGCCCAGCGCCTCCAATTCCGACCACAACCGTTCGCCCGCCAAGACGGTTTCCAGCAAGTGCGGTGGGCACGCCACGCGCTGCGCTGGCTCGCATTGCGCCAAGGCCACTTGCTCGGCCAGCGCCGCCGCCAGATCGCCAATTTCGGTGACCGCCGTAAACCGCGCCTGCCCGACGATCAGCGGATTATCGCGCCCGGCAATGGCGCTGCGGGCGTCTTCTTTAAACAGCACGATCGGCTTGCCCAACATCCAGGCCATGGTGGTTTCGGCCACCGCCCCTTCGTCAGGCACGCGCCCGTTCATGTTGAACACCAGCGAACCGCAACCGACAACCACCTGGTAAACATCCAGCGCAAAAATGGCCGCGTGCAGCCAGTGCCCCACATCCACTGGATCGCAACCGCCGGCAATCAACTGCGGGCGCACCTTGGCAAACTCCATGCCGTCGGCATGCGGCACAAACGGCTCGAAACCGCCTTCGCGCAGCGCCGCGGCGATCTGCAGCATTTCGTCGCGCTCGGCCTGATTGAACAGCGGACCGGCGCAGTACACGCGGCGGGGATTTTGAAATGGAAGAATCATAAGTGCATCCTGCGAAATGAAAATCGGCCGCCGGTTCTTCACGCGGCCGTGGGCTGTCGCCGATTATACGATTTTGCCGACGCTTGGCTATCGGCCACCGCCGGCGCAAAACTCACTGCGTGGGCGGAGGCGCCAAGTCGCCCAGTTCGTGCAAATATTCGAGCGTAAAAATGCCGGTATCGTGGCCGTCGCTGAAACCGATCGAATACGCGTACTGCCCAACCGGCGACATGCTTTGAATGGTCACCGGCCGCGCTTCGGCAGCGGAGAGCACCGCCAGCGGATTCGGTGGCGGCGCCGGCGCGGCCCGCTTTTCGCGACACGTTGCGCAAGGGCAGGCCTCGCGCAGTTCGTTGGCCGAATAGACCCGCAATTGGCCGTCGCTCCATTGAATCGCCAGCCGATTGTTCTCGCGGCGTTCGAGCTTGAGCGGATGGGCGTGCATGAAATACTTTCGAGCGAATGAACGGATTGGCGATTGCGGCAAAACGCAAACGAAACCGCCTTGCCATCCAAACGAAAGGCAAGGCGGCTGGGTGCATCCGCCGGATTATAATCCACCGGCCGCACACGCGACAACGCGCCCTCCGACATTTCGGACCCGCCACGCCGCGGCACTGTTCGATCGTCGTGGGCTGCTCTACCATGGACAGAAGCGCCGCGCAATACCGGCAGACAAGCCAGCGCTTCGCCGCGTTCTGACCATCCGTCTCGCCGCGTTCTGACCATCCGTCAGCTTAAAAATTTCATTGGGAATTCGCCATGCCGCAACTTCGCTCGCTCGCGATCTGCCTGCTGCTCTTCGGCCTGACCACGGGCGCGCGAGCCGCGGACGAAATTCAGGTGTTGTTCATCGGCAACAGTTTCACCTATGTCCATGATCTGCCCAAGATGCTCGACGAACTGGCCAAGGCGGGCGGCCAGCCCAAGCTCAAGCTCGAGCGCGAAACGCCCGGCGGCTACACGCTCGAAAAGCATTGGGCCGACGGCAAGGCGCTGCGCAAGATTCAATCGCGCCACTGGGCCTACGTCGTGTTGCAAGAGAACAGCCAATATCCGTTGAAAAATCGCGAGTCGATGTTTGCCTTCGCCAAGAAGTTCGATTCCGCCATCAAAACCCAAGGTGCAAAAACGCTGCTCTACATGACCTGGTCCGATCTTACCAAGCCCGAAGATCAGGCCGGCATCAGCAAGGCGTATCAAGACCTGGCCGGCGAACTCAAGGCTCAGCTCGCGCCGGTCGGCGACGCCTGGCAAGCCGCGCAGGCAGACGACAAACAACTCATGCTGCACGACAAAGACAAACACCATCCCAGCGCCACCGGCACGTACTTATCCGCCTGCGTCTTCTATGCCACACTCTTTGACAAGAGCCCCGAGGGCTTGCCCGGCAAGATCGCCAACCTGTCCGCCGAACAGTCCCGCGAACTGCAATCGCTCGCCTGGAAAACCGTCCACGGCAAGTAACTTCGCCGCTCGCTCAACGTCCCGCCGCGCTCCTGTAAACGAACTGAATCCCACAGCGCGTGAAGTGAATTTTTATCGATTCAAACTACCAGCGTAAAAAAACGCTACGGCGATTGGCCGACTTTGTCGGGATAGATGACCAGTTCGATGCGGCGATTGCGGGCCTTGCCGGCCGGCGTGGCGTTGGATACGACCGGGTGGTTGGCGCCGTGGCCGACGACAAACAACTGTTGCGGCGGAATGCGGCTGCGGACGGTTAGATAATCGAACACCGCGGCCGCGCGCGCGGTGGACAGTTGATGATTGTTGATCATCTGCCCGTTGACCATGTTGTCCGAATCGGTGTGGCCTTCGATGCCAATGACTTGTTCGGGGTATGCCCGCAGAATTTCGCCGGCTACGTTTTCCAGTAGCAGCGGTCCGGCCTGCTGGAATTGTGCGGTGGCGCCTTCGAAGATGCGATCGGTGGGCAATTCCACACGGACCACGTCGCCGTCCATCCGCGTTTCAATGCCCGGGATGGTGATGTTGGGCAAGCCTTTGCTGAGGCTGCTGTTGGCGGCGATCGAGGCGCTGATTCGCTTGCGCGCCGTGGCGGCAATTTGTTGGGCCTTTTTTTCGATGGCATCGCGGTCGCCCTTGGTCTGCGCCAGTTGCTGGGTGACACTGGCAAGCTGTTCGCGTACGGCGGCCAATTGCTCGTCGGCCAGCGTCTTTTGCTGCTTGGACTGCGCGACCAGTGTTTCGAGCTCTTGATTCGATTGATCCAGCGTATTGGCGCGGGCGAGAATTTCCTGGCTCTTAGCGTTAAGTGATGCATGCTGCTGCTGCAGCGTGGTGAGTTGACCCTGTACCACGCTCGGACTCGTTTTGGTACTTGCGCAGCCCAACGCCAGCGGCGCCAACAGGGCGGCGAATGCGAAGCAAGCGAGCGATTCGCCAGAACGCGGGGCGATTCGCATGACCGGAACTCCCAAAAGGTACAAAACCGACACCACTCCGACGACCCTGCGCAGGTATCGGGGCGGGACGTTAGCATAGCCGGCAAAACGCGGCAAGGCCGATCGCGTCCAAATTTCTAGCCGCCAGCACCGCGACCCGGCCGATCGACGAAATGCATCAGCGGAATGTGGCGCAACCCAGTCCAGGGCGAACTCACGTTTACGTGTCGTGGTCGAGCAGTTCGCGGACGTGCGTTTCTACACAACCGGCCAAGATGCCGGGGTTGTAGCCGCCTTCCAGCAAGCTAACCACTCGACCGCCGGCGTGCGCGTTGGCCACGTCCAACACCATTTTGGTCAGTGTCTGGAAGTCTTCGATCTCCAGCCCGAGCGAGCCCACCGGATCGTCGCGATGGGCGTCAAAGCCGGCGCTGATGAGCACGAGTTGCGGTTTGATTTTGGCCGCGAGCGATTCAATCGCCGCGCAGAACTGGGCCAAGAACATGGCGCGCGGCGTGCCGAAGTCCATCGGCAAGTTCACCGTTGTGCCTAGCGCCGCGCCAGTGCCAGTTTCGTGAGCTTCGCCTGTGCCAGGATAAAACGGCCAACGGTGAATCGACAAAAATCCCACGCGTTCTTCGGCATAAAAGGCATCTTGTGTGCCGTTGCCGTGATGGACATCCCAGTCGACGATCAGCACGCGATCTAGTTGGCCTTGGTCGAGCGCCTGCCGCGCGGCAATGGCCACATTATTCAGCAGGCAAAAGCCCATCGCATCGTCCGGCAAGGCGTGATGGCCGGGCGGTCGCAACAAGCAAAAGGCCGACTTTCGCTCGCCTTGCAACACTCGATCCACCGCATCGCAGGCCGCTCCCGCCGCCAAACAAGCCACTTCGAACGATTCCGGCGAAACCACGGTATCGACCTCGATTCGTCCTCCGCCATCGCTGGCGAATTCCGCCAATCGCTCGATGTACGCGGCCGAATGCACACGCTGCAACTGCTGGCGCGTGCCGGCCGACCACTGCGGCCGCAGGCACTGTTTTTCCAGCCCGCTGCGCTCAAGTTGCCGAAACGCTTGCTGCACGCGTGCCGGTCGCTCGGGGTGCGTGCCGGTTTGATGTTCCAGAAATTTGGGCGAGTAATAAAGCAGCGTCATGCGATCGTCGGCCGGAGGTGAACTCAGTGGTGGTCGAAAAACGTTCCGCTGCGAATTTTACCACGGGCAGCGCTCCCGCACAGCTTGCACCGCGCGGCGAATCGCACGTCGCTAGCACGGCGATTGGCCTTCACCGTCCGCCGGTTGCTGCCTACAATCGGCCCGCTACGACGGACCGAATGCCTGCAGCCCGAGATTTGGATGGAACTCAGTTTCAAGATTGCCCTGGCGGTAACGGTTTGCTGCCTGGCGTCTTGCGCCGCAGTCAAAACGGCGTCGCCAAGTTTGCCGGCCGATCGCGTCGACAATCGTGGGCAATTGGTCATACATACCAACTTCGACCTACCGAACCAGCATCGCTTGCTGGATGAACTGACCGCGCTGCGCGACGACATTTGCAACCGGCTGGGTTTGCAGCCGTCGCAAGAACCGATTCACGTGTACTTGTTTCAGACGTCGGAGCAATTCAACACGTTCATTAAAACCAAGTTTCCGCAGTTTCCAAACCGCCGTGCATTTTTTGTCGAAACCGATACGCGTCTGGCGGTATACGCCTACTGGGGCGATCACGTGGGCGAAGACCTGCGGCACGAAGTCGCCCACGGCTATATGCATTCGATGACCAACAACTTGCCGCTGTGGCTCGACGAAGGCTTGGCGGAATATTTCGAAGTGCCGCGCGGCCATCGCGGATTCAATCGGCCCAACTTGGAAGAATTGGCCGAGCTTCATCGCCAAGGCAAATGGCTGCCAGACATGCGGCGGATGGAACGGTTCGCTTCGGCCGGCGCTATGCAGCAAGCCGATTACGATGAAGCTTGGTCGTGGGCGCATTGGCTGCTGGAGACCGACGCCGCGCATCGTGAGCTGTTGCAAAACTATCTCAAAACCGTCAGCAAAGACAACACGCAGCCGCTGTCGCTTTACATTCGCCGCTTGCCGGGCGACCCGCACAAAGAACTGGCAGGCTATGTCGATTGGCTGATCAAGCAGCCTCCGTATTAAACGCACCGCACGCCGGGGGCAAGTGGGGCGAAGGGGACGGAGAGGGGCGAATGGGGAAAGCGAGGGGCGAAAGGGACGAAGGGATTGAAAAATAAGTTTTTCGCAAATTCGCTCCGTGCCTGGCATGCAAAGTTCAACAGCGTAACGACTTGGCAACGATTTTGACCTCGATAATCGCCGTGGACAGTGAGGACAGAAGGTCTGGCCGACGCACTTTTTTCAGGTCTTCGGCGCGGACCGTGGGCTCGTCACTCCGATTTGCGATGCTGCTTTTTCGCCGCGCGTGCCGTGAGACTCAGTCGTTGGCGACGCTGCCAGCGTCGGCTGAGTTGAGGAAGAATCGCCGCTGGCTTGCCGTTCACCGCCCACAGTTAAACGCGCTTTTCAGCGCGATCCGGTGAATTCACCGACGCAGGCTGCGTCGGCTACGAATTGGGCAAGCTGCGAATTTTCCTGCCCCCGGCGCGCAAGCGCAAAGCGCTACGCGCCGAATCGCATTTTTGCAAATCGGAGTGTGTGAGCGGTCGCCAGGCTGCTTGGGCGCAGGCGACCGCCGGTTAAGTTGTCAAAGAGCTGCAACGGGGATTCGGCTATTTACTGCGGCCACGCGTCGGTTCGATTTCGATTGGCCAGCGCACTGGCAAACCTAATTTTGTCTAAGCAAACCATCCGCACAACGTCCCTTGCCACCAGTCTCATGCAAACACAGGCCTCTTGCCGAAGGAAAATTTCGTTCGTACGTTTCGTTTAACAACGCACGCGAATTGACAGATCGTCAACTCGGCCGCTCATCCCCGGCCCTTCTCCCCGGAGTACCGGGGCGCAGGGAGAGTCGAGAGCCGTACGCCTGAATGCTTTGAACTCGATTTTTCCGCTCGGGTGTTATGCCTGCCTTTGCACGCTGAGTTGTCAGAGCCCTGGGTTGGCCTCAAATCCGTTGTCCCGCGTTGGGCAGAGTTTCCGCCCGCGAGATATATGTACATTAGTATACTCTATTCGCACGAAAAGTCAACGGCGCGAAAACCGCGCGACTCATGGCCGTCGGCGAATTCACGATTCGTGGTTAGAGCTGTGTGGATTTTGAAATCTCGTGGCGGGTTTGTTTAGGAATAACGGAGATTTCCGGTTAAGTCTTTGCGGGAGACGCAGTTCAAACGATGAACGATCCAGAGGTTTTCGTGCCGATGGATCGTTGTTTTCTTTCCTGGATTCTGGTTTGACAAGGAGTGCGTCATGATGTGTCGTTTTGGAATTGCCCTCGCATTAGGCGTGGCGGCCACGCTACAGGCTTCATCGTCCGTTGCGACGGCAGTTGAAAAGAATGCTGAAAATTCGTTTCGCACCGTTGCCTATAGCACGGAAGCGAGCATGGACATTGTTGATACGGCGGTGAAGGCCGGATCATTCAAGACGCTCGCCACCGCCTTGAAAGCGGCCGGACTGGTCGAGACCTTGAAGGGCAAGGGGCCATTCACGGTCTTCGCCCCAACGGACGAAGCTTTTGCAAAGCTGCCGGCCGGAACGGTCGATATGCTGCTCAAACCGGAGAACAAAGCGAAGTTGACCGCGATTCTGACTTATCATGTGGTCGCCGGCAAGGTGAAGGCGGCTGACGTGATGAAGATGAAGTCTGCCAAGACCGTTCAGGGTGAAATGGTGACGATCGCCGCGAAAGATGGCGTTAAGGTCAACGACGCCAAAGTGACCAAGGCAGACATCGAATGCAGCAACGGCGTAATTCACGTCATCGATACTGTTCTGATGCCCAAGTAGTCGTTTGTGCAGAAGTCGAACGTGGTCATGGTCGGTGCAACGTCGCCTGCCATGACCGTTTTTCTTTCCTTACCGAAACCCGCGGGCCCCGACTCCAAATCGTTAGGTTTTCCAGCGGTGGCGGTCGCTGCTCGCCATGGAATGGCCGGGTTCAGTACCGTCGGCGCGGGTCGCAGCAACGCACTTGAGCAAGCCTGAGATTAAGATATCGAAGTGCAGCCGCGCGGTGGCTGCCGGCACCTCTCGACTTCTGCACGTTTTTCGAAGGACTTTGGAGCGAGACGAAGCGATCCTGATTGGACTTTGGCTGCGTCGATGTCGAGTTTTGGAATTCTCGTTGGTGAAAGTTCGAGAACCAGCGTCATCGGGGCTGCACGGTACTGTTGATCTTCAACTATGGCTGCGCGGTCATGGTCGTTACAATTGCGGCTGCATGCTGACGATGGTCGCGGGTGAGTACGTCGCGGTGCTGAGGAAGTAAACCGCCCACGCGGTCAGCAGACTTCATCAATCATTTGTCAGCGACAAAATCGCGGAGTCGATCCACGACCTGCGGACAGGCGATCCAGACGAGATGAGCGTTCGTATTCGATCAAAAACGATCGGCTGAAAGCTCGACCTGAGTCTGCGAGCGAACAGCCCCAGCGATTGGGCAGCGAGAGATCTATGGGACGATTTAAGAATCTGTTTCCGGTTTTCCGTTTTTGTGGCAGTGCCGCAATGCTACTTCTTGCCATGCAGCTTGCCGGAAGTCAGTCGGCCCTGGCAGAGGAATTCCAGCCGATCAAAGAAGCGGAAATGCCCAAGGGATTTCCTGCGTACACGGCAGTCGACCGGATCGAAGTCAAACAATATCCGGCGTATCGCAAGGCAGCGACATCCGGCATCGCGGAATTTTGGACGTTGTTTCAGCATATTCAACAGAACAAAGTTGCCATGACCGCGCCGGTTGAAATGGAATACGGCGATCCAATGATTGCCAAGAATAAGCAGAAGTCGATGGCGTTTCTCTACGAACGTGTCGACCAAGGGACCGCTGGCAAGCAAGGACGCGTCGAAGTGACTGACGTACCAGCGATGACGGTCGTGAGCATTGGCTGCCGAGGAGAATCGACGACGACATCCATCGACGCGGCGCGCGGTAAGTTGGTGAAATGGCTGGAAGAAAAGAAAGAAGACTATGTTCCGGACGGCCCCCTACGACTGATGGGCTACAACAGTCCGTTTGTACCCCGCGACAAAAACTTCTTTGAGATACAGATTCCCGTCAAGGCAGCAAAAACGCGGCCCGCCGATCGTACGGATCAAGGCGGCACGGATAAAGGCAGTACGGCTAAGTAGTTTTGGAACTGCCACGGTCGGCAGTGATATTTCGTTTCGTCCGACAATCGAACGAGCGCAACTTCGTCCGTCGATTTCCGTTCGTCGAATGTCTGGACGGTCGCCGATTTTCAGGCAGCCGACCACGCAAGGTATCACCGCCGGTTTGAAAAGTGCACGCAGTGCTTCACGCCCCGTACACTGCGCTGACGCTCTCCTCCACATGCACACGCTGTGTCGCAACGCCTGTCGGCTGCAAATCCGTTGATTGGATTGACGGCGCCGAGCAGGGCTTGCCGCGGATAATCGTTAAATTCGACAGAAATTGTCGAGAATCCAAAGTGAGGGGACGTCAAATTGACGGCAACCGCACGATTGTAACGCATATATTTGGGCGGGCGAATTCGTACCCAAAAATGCGTTAAAAATGGCCCACGTATGGCATATGCTGTTGTCGAATCGCTACCCGCTCATCAAGCAGCCGCCGGCGCTGACCGTCATTTTTTTGCGGTACCGCTCGCCGTTTTGGCCGGTCTGCCGGAGTTGCAGTGCGATCTTTTTGTGCAAGACGCCGCCAGTGGGCGCAAGCTGCTTTATCGCGCGGCAAAAACCGCAACGTCGCTGGCCGGCGATCACGTGCTTGAGCAACGCAATGTGCGGCACCTGTATTTACGCGCGGAAGATCGCGAGCGATTCGACCAGGCGATGCGCGCTTCACTGGCCGCCGGCCATTGCGATGCGGGCTTACGACTGGCTTTGACAATCGAGCATCATCGCGATGCCTTTCAAGTTGCCATGGCGAGTCGCAATGCGGCGCCGATCGTTGCCCAGGCGGAACAAATCGCCGGCGACTTGTTGCAGGTCGTCCACCAGGACGATTTTTCGTAACCGTTCACGGGCTGAAATGTAGGTTATTTGCTGTGGGCGCGGAGCGGTAGCGCGGGGAAGTGTGTGAGAGGGTTGCTGGCCAGAGACGCGGCAGGGTGTTAGGCCGAATTGTCGATCAACAGCGTCGGCGCGGGTT
>JBBRCE010000036.1:0-52088 GCA_038205115.1 Pirellulales bacterium | reverse complement strand
CTCTTGCAATCAGAAATCGCAGCTTGGTCAACCAAGACCAACGACAAACAACGCGGCGTCGACTGGCAATTCAAAATCGAAAACGCACGCCTGAAACTCAAGCGACTCTACCCGAAAATTAAGACTGGATGACGCACTAGGTCATCGCTTGAATCCCCGAAAAAGTAAGCTGTTTTCGTTCCCGCCCGACAGGCGTATTCCCACTGAGCCTCAGTCGGCAATATGTAATGCTCGGTCTTGTCAATTCGGCCGCTCGCACGTTCTTTGTCGGTCAGTTTTTTACAAAATTCCATCGCGTTTTTGAGCGAAACATCGGTGGCCGGATAGTCCGCGCCTTCCTTAGTCTCCATTTTCCCTGACCACGGCCCTGTCTGCATGACGGACTTCCACTGGCTTTGGGTGACCGTCGTCTCGCCCATCCAAAACCCTTTGGTCAATTTGACTTTGACTTGCTTCTCATTCTCAAAATGCTTGCCATATGGAGCAAATGGACCGATTTCTGATTCGGGACTGCCCATCACGAACTCCCCACTGGGGCACCAGACCAAACGCAATTTGAGTTCATTGTCCTCTCGCGGAGTGCCCGCGGCTCGGTCGGTTTGTCCGGACTGCTTGCTGTCCACGTCACCAGCGAACGCGCAACTCGCTGATACCAAAAGCACCATCTGAAAGATGATCCAGGATCGCATTTCTGTCTACAGGCGAGTTTTTGAGAACATGCCGAGCGTTTACTTGGCTTCACCAACCGGACGCATTTCGCCGCGCGTCGCGTTCCGCTCGATGGCAGCGGCGACGAATCCGGCAAACAGCGGATGTGCGGCGGTGGGTTTGGATTTGAACTCCGGATGGAACTGCACCGCCACAAACCACGGATGGTCCGGCACTTCGACGATCTCCACCAGCGAACCGTCGGGCTTGCTGCCTGCAATCAACATCCCGTGCGCCTCGAACTGCTGGCGATAAACGTTATTGAATTCGTAGCGATGGCGGTGACGTTCCTCGATCGAGTCGCGGCCGTAGGCGGCCAGCGCTCGACTAGCCGGATCCAGCCGACAGGTTTGCGCGCCAAGCCGCATGGTGCCGCCTTTGTCCGTAATGGTCCGCTGGTCGTTCAGCAGGCAAATCACCGGATGCGGCGTATCTTTGTGGAACTCGGTGGAATGCGCACCCGTCAGTCCAACCACGTTGCGCGCGTATTCGATCACCGCGCACTGCATGCCCAGGCAGATGCCGAGGAAGGGAATATTGCGTTCGCGGGCAAAGCGAATGGCGTCCACCTTGCCTTCGATACCGCGTTCGCCAAACCCGCCGGGCACGAGCAGGCCGTCGTAGCCGCTGAGCAAACGCTCCGGGCCTTCGCGCTCGATTTCTTCGCTGTGGATCGGATTAATGCGAATTTGGGCGCGGTGGTGAATGCCGGCATGATCGATGGATTCGTAGATCGACTTATAGGCGTCGCGATGTTCGGCATATTTGCCAACCACGGCGATGCTGATTTCGTGCTCCGGAAATCGCAGGCGATGCAAAATATCTTGCCAGCAATCCATCTTCAATTTGCCGGCCGGCAGATTCAAACGGCGAATGATCAGTTGATCCAGCGCGTTATCGACCAGGCTCTGCGGTACTTCGTAAATTGAAAAATCCTTGTCCTTCTCTTCGATCACGGCCTCCAGCGGCACGTTGCAAAACAGCGCGATCTTCTCGCGGTCTTCGCGGCTGATCGAACGCTCGGTTCGGCAGATCAGCACGTCGGGCTGAATGCCGATTTGCCGCAGTAGGCCCACGGAATGCTGCGTGGGCTTGGTTTTCAATTCGCCGGCCGCCTTCAGATACGGAACCAGCGTCAAATGGATGAACAGGCAGTTTTCTTTGCCGATATCCAGCGGCAACTGGCGGATTGCCTCCAAAAACGGCTGGCTTTCGATATCGCCCACGGTGCCGCCGATTTCCGTGATCACCACGTCCACCGATTCGTCGGCCAATTTGCGGACCACCGACTTGATTTCGTTGGTGATGTGCGGAATGACCTGCACGGTCTTGCCGAGAAATTCGCCGCGGCGTTCCTTATTGATCACCGATAGATAAATCTGGCCGGTGGTGTAATTGGAATCGCGGGTGAGCGGGCTGTTGGTGAATCGCTCGTAGTGGCCCAGGTCCAGATCGGTTTCGCTGCCGTCGTCCAGCACGTACACTTCGCCGTGCTGATAGGGGCTCATCGTGCCGGGATCGACATTGATGTACGGATCGAGCTTTTGCATCCGCACCGAGAGGCCGTGCGCTTCCAGCAACATGCCGATCGAAGCGCTGGTCAAGCCTTTGCCGAGCGAACTCACCACGCCGCCGGTCACAAAGATGTGTTTGGTCATGCCCAATCCGTATGAGTGAGGTATCGCGCCGATAAAGGACTATTGTGGTCGCTCCGGGGGCAGATGGTCAACCGCTGCGAAACGCGGGCAGCTATCCGCGATACTGGCGGACTGTTTGTACGCTTGGACGTTCAAGCAGGGCACGTAGGTCGAATGGATCAGAAGCGATCAGGCGGTCGATTCTCAAGCATATCGCCAATCCGACAGGGGAGGAACAAGCGGTCCCCGCGTCGCAGCCGGCACCTCACTTCGCAATTGCGATTCGAAATTGCTAAGTTTTGCCGATGAAATCGTTGTAATCTTCGTGCGATCCTACCCAGTACCAGACATTCATATCGCCATCAACAACGTATAGCGCACGATATCGAAGCGTAATCCGAACCGAACGAGATCCGTTCCGATGCCGACCTCGTTTATTATCTTCGATACTCTCGTTGTTGAGCGAGGGATGGTACATGTACTTGAGAAACTGCTCGAACTGCGCATCAACAATTCTTCTGATCGTCTTGGGAAGCTTCTCCAGCTGGACTCTGTAGCCTTTCGTTCGACAGTTCTGCTGCCGAGAGCTTCCCATCGACATCAGCTAGACCTTGGTTGTGTTTCCGCCGCGATGATCGTCAATTGCCGCATCTCGAAGTTCAACGAACTTGTCGGAACAAAAGAACCCCGAATCTTTGGTGAAAATTCCTTCAACCTCCCGAACCGCTCGATGCAAGTCATCGATCTGGGCGAGGTCATAACCGAAATTTGCATACTGCGATTCGACCGCGCGATAAATGTCCAGAACGGCGCGCGAGGTACCGAGCCAGTCGTGATAGAGTTTCTCCAGGCGTGCTTCAAGTGCGGAGTCATATTCGCAACGGCGATCCGCGATCATCGTGCGCCAATCTTCATCGAGCTTGTTGACACTGTGATACAAACCGCACCCTTGATCAACAATTTCGGCAAGGTCAAAGCAGAGTGAAGAATCCGCGGAGTTTTGACGAAACTTGTCCGCTTCAGAAGTTGCTGCTTGGCGGTAGAATCCTGAACGGCGTTCGACGGAATCGAACCGAGCAAAAGTTTGCGTGGACATTCTCGCGCCTCGACTTCAACAACTCGACACCCAAACACAAACCCACTCGCCGCATGCGGAACGAATCTCTCGAATCGTCGTACGACGATTCGGCCTCATGTCGTAAACACAACCACCAGTCAAGTTTGGTCACTCATCATCCAAAATATACCGGCTCATTCAAGCTGTCAACGATGGACAAACAGGATGTTTTTCGAGTTGCTGCCCGAATCCCACCAACGATTCGTGGATCGCAATGACAGCATCGGAATAATGACCGCTTGGATGTTATTACGACCGATAATTTCGGTCATTGACTCACCAGGCAGAATAGCTCGAAGAAACGAGAAAATTGAGCCGCCGCCCGGTCGGATGCTTCGCGCCGCAGGGTTGAATATTTTCGAGCCCCGGCGAACAATGGGAGTAAGCTGTTTAACAACTCGTGTCCGACGCACGAGCGCCGGCTGGGCGAAAGCTGCAATATTATGCACAGGCATCGCTTCCGCCGCGGGTTTGGTTATCGCCGTTGCGGTGGGTTTTTGGAATTTGCCGACCGCGCGTCAGGCTAACACGTCGCAGGAGCAAAAGTATGTCGCCATCTGAAATGCCACCACTGCCCGACGATCCTGCCGCAATGACCGACG
Source organism: Pirellulales bacterium (assembly GCA_038205115.1). GTDB lineage: Bacteria > Planctomycetota > Planctomycetia > Pirellulales > JBBRCE01 > JBBRCE01. The sequence continues at coordinate 48,024 of JBBRCE010000036.1, read as the reverse complement.
AGCAATGGCGAGCCCGCTTGACGCCGGAGCAGTACGCGGTGACGCGGAAAAAAGGCACCGAGCGGGCATTCACCGGCGCGTACTGGGACGCGCACGATGCCGGCACGTATCGCTGCATTTGTTGCCACGAGCCGCTATTTGCTTCGGACGACAAATTCGATTCCGGCTGTGGTTGGCCCAGTTTCTCCGCGCCCAAAAACGCCGCAGCCGTACAAGAGCATGCCGACAACAGCCATTTCATGCGCCGCACGGAAGTCGTCTGCAAAAAGTGCGGCGCGCACTTAGGGCATGTGTTTGACGACGGACCCGGCCCCAGCGGCCTGCGCTACTGCATCAATTCCGCGTCGTTGCAACTGGAACCAAAAGCTGCCAATCCGCAACCCGAGCCGGACAATCGGTAATTGCCTACGGCCGCAGTCGCGCGGCGCAGCACTGGCCGGGCGTCACTGCACGACTTTTGCCCGCAGCAGTTCCGGCGCTTCGTCCTGCGGGGTGTCGAGTCCGGTGATGAATTGCAATTCGTTCATGGTGCGTTCGGTTTCGACCATGCTGGAAGCCACTTGATCCACTTGGCCGCTGATGAACTCGGGCTCTTGGCGATTGACGGCCATTTCGCTGAGCGAGCGAATTTTATTTTCCAGCCGATCGAGTTCCAATTTGACCAGCGTGAAGTTGTCTTGCGCGCGTTTGAGGTTGGCGAGCCGGGAGCGGCTGGTCACGAGATTGTCTTGAATGGCTGCCCGCATCCGTTGGCGCTGGGAGTCGTTATCGTCGGGGATCCGGGCGAGGTTCTGCTCAAGGTCGGCAATGTCGCGATTGATTTGCGTATCGCTGGTTTTCTGCAGAAAACGCGACAGCGCAAACTGCGTGTAGAGCATGCGTAGATAGATCCACAGCAATTTATCCAGGCTGCTCATCTGCGCGCCTTCGAGCCGCGAATCCATGGCGGCGGCGCCAGGATGCTTGAGTTCGTCGGCGATCTGCTTCAGTTCCAAACATTGCCGCTGTAACGACTCAAATCGCTGCAGCGATTCGCGCGGCAACTTCTGCGTGATCTGTTGCAACATCTCGTGGCTGCTCATCGAATTCTGGCTGCGCGCGGCCTCGGCGGCTTGGATATCGATGTACCGCTGAAATTTGGGATGCGTGCCCACGAAGCCCAGGTAACCGAGTTCGCACGCGGCCACCAGCGCCAGTACGGCGTCGATGTGGGGGCTCAACAAAGCGAGCACGGCGCCGCCGGTTAAGGCCAGTAAATTCCAGCGGTTGCGAAAAGCTAGCTTGATGTATTTTGCGATGCCCACGTCTGGTCTTTCCGGTGCTGGCTCGAAGAGCGACTAACCACAGTTTCCGATCGAACGCCATCAGACCGATTTTAGCTTGCTCTTGGACTGCTGTTCTAGCAGGTCAACCTGGTCTCGAATGTAATACACCGTTTCCAGAAACTTGGGATCGCGTTGCATTTGGCGGGCGGGCCGCGTGGCTGGCTCGACTTGCAATTCCTGCAGAATCCGGCCGGGATTGGCGGCCATGACGTACACGCGGTCGCCGAGAAATACGGCTTCCTCGATCGAATGCGTCACAAAAAACACGGTGGCTTCCACCTCGCGCCACAGTCTGACCAGTAAGTCTTGCATGTTCATCCGCGTTTGCGGATCGAGCGCGCCAAACGGTTCGTCCATCAGGATGATGCGTGGCCGCAAGATCAGCGTCCGCGCAATGGCCACCCGCTGCCGCATGCCGCCCGACAGTTCGTGCGGATACTTGTGGGCATCAAGATCGACCCGCAGTCCCACATGCTCGATCCATTGCCGTCCAAGCTCGAGTCGCTCGTGCCGCGGCACGCCTTGGCATTCCAGGCCGAAGGTGATGTTATCCAGCACGGTGCGGTGATCGAAGCTGGTGTAATCCTGAAACACCATTCCGCGATCCGAACCCGGGCCGAACACCGGCTGATCGAATGTCAGAACCGCGCCCGACGTGGCCGGATGTTGCGGTTCCAAGCCGGCAATCAAACGCAGCAGCGTACTCTTGCCGCAACCGCTGGGCCCAAGTAGGCAGACGAATTCGCCTTTGTTAGGCAGATCGGCCACCACAAACGAAACATCCTTGATCGCCGTGAACGCCTGCGGCGTATCGACATTAAAGGTCTTGGTGACGTTTCGAAATTCGACGACCGCTGGCCGCTCGACCAGCGGATTGTCTTGCCGAACGTGTTGCAGCACCTGCCCGATGCCGATCGGTTTGCCGACAACATCAGAATTGCTCAGCGTGGGCGCTTGCGCGGAAGAGATGGGCTGGGTCATCGGCTGCTCGTGGGCGAGTTTGTTCCGGCAGACGTTGCCGGCGGTTGCGCGAGCGGCGCGGAGCGGCGACTTCGTAAAAAGAACGAGCTGAAATCCTCCCAAGTTCGTAGCGCCGCACGAAGCGCCTGGTGCAGATATCCGCTGCCGCCGTAACGATACGGAAACAACTGCCGCTGCACCCAGAACAGCACACGGTCGATGGCCAGTGCCATCAGCGGAATGAATAGCAGAATGAGCGTGATATATTCGCGCGGTCCCTGCCGTTGGGCTACGGAAATGATGCCGCCCAAGCCAGCTAAACCGCCGCCGACGCGGATCACTTCGGCCAGCATGATGTAGCCAAACGCCAAGCCAAACAGCAGCCGGGCCGAGTCAAAAATACTGGGTAGCGCCAGCGGAAACAGCACTTTCAAAATCACTTGCCGGCGGCTGGCACCCAACGTGTACGCGGTATCGATATAGCGATCGTGCACATTGATGATTGCCGTGGCGGTATCGATGATCACAAACGCCACCGAGGCGACGAAAATGAACATCGTGCTCTGTAGTTCGCCGGTGCCAAACAGCAACAGCGTCAGCGGAATCAAGGCCGCCAAGGGGATATTGCGGCCGAAGATCGTGATCGGCGCCAGAAACGAATTGAACCACGGAAAACAGCCGCAGAGTACGCCCAGCGGCACACCCACCAGCAGAGCGAGCGCAAAGCCCGACGCCACCCGCTTGAGGCTGGCCAAAGCGTTCAACGCCAGCGTCTGATCGAACCATAGGCTGTGAAATTCGTCGAACGTTTCGCCAGGGCTGGGCTGCACGATCCGCGACAATACGCGTTCGCCCTGGGCGTTGGGATGCGTGACCAACCACCAGCCAAAAAAGCATAGCCCCACGCACAGCAGGCCGAGCAGCACGGCTTTCCAGCGCGGAATTTCGCGGCGCAGCCCCATCCAGCGCCAGCCCAGCCCGGCGGGCTTGACCGGCAGACCGCCGGGACTTGGCACGCCGGCGGTTTGCGGCGCGGCGGCGTTTGCCGCTTCGTCTGGCGCAGCGGCCGAAAGCGATTGTGCGCCATCGGTTGCTGAGGGCAATTCTTGAGGCTGATCCGCCATGCCAGAGACCTATTGTTTTTCGGCCGTGTAGACTTTGATTTCCACGCGACGATTCTTGGCATGGTTCTGCGGATCGGCCGAATCGGCTGGCACGTCCCAGCCCATGCCTTCGACCGCCACGCGCGCCGGATCGATCTTGAATTTTTCGACCAGCGATTCTTTCACCGATTTTGCCCGATTGTCTGATAGGTCTTTGACGATATTCGCCGGCACGGTCCCGCGCATCGAGGCATCGGTATGCCCTTGAATGATGATTCGCGCGCCGCCGAACGAGGCCAGCAGTTTGCCGGCTTCTTCCAGCACCAGATCGACATTGGGATCGTACAGGACTTCGGTCGATTTGCCGTCAATCTCCTTGCTGATCTTTTTATGCAAGTTGAAATCGTTCGGAAAGAAGTGAACCACAATGGTGTTGGTGAGAATCTCGTCCGACTCGCCTTTGATCTGGCTCACCGTCTTGGGCGCAAGCGTCAACGCGTACTCGTCCTTGCTCGACGAATACTTTGCCTCGGCGCCTAACTTCTTAATGATCGAAAAGTCGACGACCTGATCGAAGCTCACCGGCGGCGTCTTGCGGTCGATCGAGCCAATTTGCGTATAGAGATAGTACGATTGTCGCCAAACGTGTTCGAAGTTGGCCGGATTGTTCTGATTGACGAAGAACTGATAGTTTTCCGCCCAGTTGGTGCCGTGCGCATCGCCAAACATTTTGGCCGCGTCGTCAGCCGGCATGCTATAGCCCTCGGCCATCAGCTTGGCGCACTTGGTCTTTTTATCGTCACTCTTCAAATCGGCCATGGCGTCAAAGATTCCTCGGACCAGGGCTTCGATCTTGTCGGGATGATCTTTGGCGAAGTCGGCGCGGGAGAACCACGTGTCGGCAATGAGTTTATTGGCGGTCTCGGTGGTGACCAGCATCCGATTGCCTTTGACTTTGGCCAGATTGTAAATATCTGGCGCCCAGGAAACGGCCGCGGCGATCTTTTTGTCGGCATTGAAAGCGGCAGCCGCTTTAAAGGCGTCGTCGGTGTACATGAACTTCACTTCTGCAGGCTGAACGCCGCCAGCCACCAACATATTGAGCAGAAAATATTGCGAGGGCGAGTTCTGAGCCAGCACGATCGTCTTGCCGCGCAAATCGCTGACGGTTTTGATATTGTCGCGGACGACAATCCCATCGCCGCCGTTGGACCAGTCAACCTGCTGATAGACGCGCGGCATGACCCGCGGATCTTTGCTGAATTCGCGCATGAACAGCGGAATCATATCCACCGTGGCCCAACCGATATGTACGTCACCGCTGGCGTAAGTGTCGCGCATGGTCACGGGATCGTCGATCAGCACGAGTTCGACTTTGAACTCATCGCCTTTGGCTGTTTTCCAAACCTTGCCGGGCTTGAAGCCTTCGTTAGCCAGAATGATCGGCGCCCAACCGGCCCAGACATTGAGTGCAAAGCGAACGGTGTTGTCTTTGAGCGGCTTATAAGCGGAAACTTCTTTCACGGCCGGCAGCATTTGCGCCGGCACGAATTTGTATTCTTTCACCGTGGTGATCGGATCGCTATCGGGGTTTTCGGCTTGCCCGAGTTGCTTGGGATCTAAATTCCCGCCTTCTTGCGGTTTTTGCTGGGGCAGCAAGACGTCGCGAAAGCGGTACGCGCCGTAGCCAATCAAGCCCATCACGACCAATGCGACCACGAGATAAAACGGTGCTTTGGGTTCCGATGCCATTGGTCATTAACTCCTGAATGCTGTCCGAGCCGAAACGAAAGTTGAGCCGCACCGGCCCGTGCTGGCGTGCGATTGCTCCCTATCTTACCAATCCCGCTACTTGCGTCTATCATGCCACCGCACAAGTTTGGCGCGTATCACAAATCCTGACACCGCCGGAGAACCTGGCACAAGCGATTGCCGGCAGTCGGGCGGCTTGTTCCGAAAATCGGACCGTTGCAATCCGATGGCCAGCGCTGTTACCATAAGTGCATGTCTGCTGAGCGAATGGCACGTCGTGAAAATTTCGCACGTTTTGCCAGCCGCCGGGCAGACATGATCGGATCGATAAGTGCCAAGACAAACAGTGTTTAAGCACAGATTGTTAAAAGTGTTTTGGCGTCGACCGAGTGTTTCGGTATTTTGAACGAGCGACTTTGAACTTCGCCCCAGATTGGGCGTGGATGACAAAGGGAGTTCGCCGCAAGTTTTCGACTGAATTTTGAATCACGTATTAACAACCCCCAACCGGGGTCGAGTTTCGGATCGATGAATTTGCTGACGCTCATCGCACGATGTTTGCTCGCCTGGCTGCAGGCGGCATGCTCTCCTCCGGGAAGCAATGCCCAGCAGCGTTCGGCCTGCGTTCCGTTGCGATCAGGTAGCGCAAAGCAGATTTTTCCGGCGGAACGAAACAGCGCATGGCGACTCGCCGTGCAAGCGCGCCGCGGTTGGCTAACGATGGCAATGCTTTCCGCGGGGCGAATGCGTTCGCCCGCCCAACACTGCGGCACGGCGCTCGCAATGCGCGCTCGCGCACGGATGGCGCTTGGTTGGCAGTGGCAGGTCGGACGGGCATCGATCGTTTAACGCCCCGTTGGTTGAGGCCGGTGCAGCATGTGCCCGGCCAGCTTACGACGGCGCGAGTAAGGTTGTTAAGCGGATTCTTTAAAGTCGCGCGCTTGCGCAGGAAGCGGCAGGTCACGACGTTGGGCTTCGGTTGATTTACGCGCCATTTTTGCAGCGTGGCAACCGCGGCAGACGACGTTTGGCCGCCGGTCTTGACCCCCCAAGGGGTTGCGGTCTGCCCTTGTTTTCTGGCATCGATTGGCTCTGCGCCAGCGGCGATTGCTCCGCGTTGGCAACCGAGCCGATCGTCGCGAAGTTGAATGTCGCCTCGCGTAACAGCTTTTCATAGCGAGGGGACGATTCCGTGGATTTCGTAACAAGTGTGAACGTAGCTTCGCCGCTGAATCCGGCGTCGCCGCTGCTGGCGGAGATGGACGCCAACGGTGTGTGGGCCGTGGTGATCGCGGCCGCGGTGGCCGCCACTCTGGCGTTTCTGTTTGTGAAAATGATCGATCGGCTGCGCCGCAAAGATGCGGAAAGCGAAGCCCGCGAAATCATCGCGCAGGCGGAGCGAGAAGGCGCCAATCGCCGCAAAGAAGCGGAGCTGGAAATCAAAGAACGCGCCATCCAGCAAAAGGCCGAAGGCGAGCGCGAAATGGCAAAAACTCGCCAAGAATTGCACGAGCGCGAGCGTTCGCTCGACAAACGGCAAGACTTGGTCGAGCAACAGGCCGAGCAGGTTCGCAAACAAGAAAAAATGGTCGAAGGCAATCAGCGCAAGCTCACCGAGCGGGCCGAAGATATCAACCGTCGCAACGACGAACTCAACAAACTGTTAGAAGTGCAGCGGCAAACATTGCATCAGGTCAGCGGTCTGTCGCGCGATGAAGCCACCCGCCGGCTGCTGTCGCAATTGGAAATCGAACTCCAAAACGAAGAAGGCGCGCTGATCATGGAGCACGAGCGGCGGATGGCCGAAACGTGCGAAGCCAAAGCGCGCGATATTCTGGTCACTTCGCTGCAGCGATATGCCGCCGCGCACACGGCCGACACCACCACCAGCACGGTGGATATTCCCAACGACGAAATGAAAGGCCGGATCATCGGCCGCGAAGGACGCAATATCCGCGCGTTCGAAAAAGCAACCGGCGTGGATGTGATCATCGACGATACGCCCGGCGTGGTGATCGTCAGCGGCTTCGACACGGTCCGCCGCGAAGTCGCGCGGATGTCGCTGAATAAGCTGATCGCCGACGGCCGCATTCATCCTTCGCGGATTGAAGAAGTGGTGGCGGAAGTCAACGCCGAGATGGAAACGCACATTCAAAAGCTGGGCGAAGAAGCCGTGCAAGAGTCGGGCGTGATGCGCTTGCATCCCAAGATCATCTATCTGCTCGGCCGGTTGCGATTCCGTACCAGCTACAGCCAAAACGTGCTCCGCCACTCGATCGAAGTCGCGTTTTTGGCCGGCATGATGGCCGAAGAAGTTGGCCTCGACGGCGATCTGGCGCGGCGCTGCGGCTTGCTACACGACATTGGCAAAGCGGCCGACCACGAAGCCGAAGGTGGCCATCCAAAAATTGGCGCCGACTTGCTCAAACGTTACGGCGAAGGCGCGGAAGTGGTTCACGCCGCGTTAGGCCACCACGACGATATTCGCATCGATCACCCATACACCGTGCTGGTGGCCACCGCCGATGCGGCCAGCGCCTCGCGACCCGGCGCGCGCCGTGAAACGCTCGACCGCTACATCAAGCGGATGGAGGAATTGGAATCCATCGCAAAAGGCTTTCCGGGCGTCGAGCAAGCGTTTGCCATTCAGGCCGGACGCGAAATTCGCGTGCTGGCCAGCGCTCGCGATACCACGGATCAAACCGCTGCCAAGATTTGCCGCGACATCGCCACGGCCTTCGAGGAACAACTTACCTATCCGGGCGAGATCAAAGTCACCTTGCTGCGTGAATCGCGATTCACGGAGTTGGCCAAGTAGCGCGCGTGCGGAAGCGCCGCGCCTGCCCGCAAATGTCTAAGCCAACGCGAGCGCCCCAAGCGTCGACGAGTTGCTGAAAAATTACGCCAGGCCGGCCGTCGCCAATTGGCTGGCCGTTGAAGCGCGTGGCTGGTAGCAGACACGACGTTGTGCTGGACAGCAGCACTTCGTCGGCCGCAGCCACATCCGCCGGAAACAGCGGTTGCTGTCGCAGCGGGATGTTCAACTGCTGCGCCAATTCGCAAATGGTGCGGAGGCTGATGCCGGGCAGCACTTCGTCGCCAGGCGGCAACAATAGTCCATCGCCTGCGCGATACAGAATCACGTTGGTGGTGGTTGTTTCCGTGACCTGACCGGCTTGATCCAACAGCAGCGCGCGCGCACCGGGTTCGATGGCTGCCGCCGCGCGATCGGCCAGGTAATAATGCATGCGACTGCGACATTTGAGTTGCGCCGGCCAACAAGCTTGCGGCACCTGCTGTACATCGGTGGTGACCAGCGATTGACCGGATTGGTATTTGTCGGCCCACAGCTGAAATGGCAACCCGTACGTGTGCAAGCAGACCGTCGGTCTACCATGTCCGCTGGCCAGCGTGGAATACTCGCCAGGCGTGACCAAAATCGCCAGACCAAGATCATCGGCCGGATCGATCATCGCATAATTGATCGCCGCCAACTGCTGGGCGATTTCGGCCAACTGCTGCCCCGTGACACCGGGATCGACGTCGACGATTGCTAGCGAATGCTGCAATCGCTGCAAGTGTTCGTCCAGGCGGAACAGCTTGCCGCCAAACGTACGCAGTTGTTCGGCCACCGTCGTACCTTGGACGAAGCCGGCGTCTGCTAGCGAAATTGTGGCCTGCGAGTGCGGCAGCCAGCGGCCGTTAAGGTATGCCTGAGGTTCGGAGTTCATCGCTTCATGCTACCACGCGACGGCCGCAAACGACGAGCCTTGCTGGCACGCATCCGCTTGTAACGACTGGGCAAAATGGCGATGCAAGTCAATATTTCACAGACACTTACGCGACGTGTTGTTTTTTCGCATCGGCCATGTTGCGAGAAAACTTCAAAGAATTTTGCCGTTCCTAAAGCGTTATCGAGCGAACAGTTCGGCGGCGACTTTTGCCTGAGCGCAAAAATTCTGTTTGATTCAGACCACTTTGTTGGCCAAACTCAAAACATAGGATAGGGTGCGATGCGTATATGTCTACATGCGCATTGCACGCGTACATCATTGATGGACTACTGCGAAACGCCGGCCCAGCTTGGCGAGGTACAAACGATGAAACGAAGCATCCGAGAGTCAATCAAGCGTTTAGCAACGTTCGGCACCACCGCCGCCATGCTGATGGGCACATCGCATGCGGGCATGGGCGATGAGTGCTGCGTGGTCCGTCCGGCTTACAAGCTGGTCACGCAGACCCAGTGGGTCGAGCGGCAGGTCACTGCTTATAAGATCGAGCACGAAACCGTTTACGACGAAACGCCGGTCACCGTTTATAAGCAGGTGGTCGAAACCGAACTTCGCGAGCGGCGCTACACCGTGGCGCATCCGGTCTGCGAAACGGCCGAGGTGGAGCAACGTCGGACCGTCATGAAGCCGGTGACCGAGTTGGAAACCCGCGACATGAGCTACAACCAGGTCCGCGATGTTTGCGAGACCGGCGAGCGCGAAGAACGTCACATCGTCCAGCATCCGGTCATCGAGACCAGCGAACGCGAAGAACATCAGATGGTTCGCCGCGCCATTACGGAAACCGCCGAACGCGATCAATATTCGACCGTTTGCGAACCCGTCACCACCTATCGCACGGAATACGTCGATCGCGGTGGTTACGTCGATGTGCAGAGCTGCAAGCCGGGCGAATCACACACGCATCTGGGCTGGATTCCCGGCGGCTGCGCCGTCGATCCGGTAACCGGCACGGCCGTTCAACAGCACGGCGGCTTCGGATGGATCACGCAGCAAGGTCCGCCGCGCACGGAAGTGGCCCGCGTGTATCAGCCTAACGTGGTTGCTCAGAATGTGCCGCAAACCAATTATGTGCAGCGCGTGGTTGCCACCAAGGTTCCGGTGCAAGTCACGCGTTACGTGGACGAAGATGTTGTCTACAAAGTGCCGGTGCAAACCACGCGTTACGTGCCGGAAGAAGTGGTCAACAAGATCCCCGTGACCACGCATCGCCAGGTCGTGGAACGTGTGCCCAACATGGTACAGGTGCAGGTCACTCGTTATGTGCCGCAAGAAGAAGTGCGCAAAGTTCCAGTGACCACCACGCGGATGCAGACCGAAGAAAAAGTCGAGCAAATCAACGTGCAAGTGCCTAAGATGGTGGCCACTCAGCAGGTGATGCGTACGCCGCGCATGGTTGAAAAACGAGTGCCGGTGACGTGCACCGTTCGCGAGCCGCACACGGTCACGTTGCGAGTGCCCTACGATCAGCCGTCGGCCGTTGTGCCTACGTCGTACGAAGTGCCCGTTGTTCCGCAAACCAGTTGCGAAGTTCCCACCGGGGGCCCGATTTTGCAGACGCCGGCCACGCCTGCAACATCGTCGGCCGACGCCGCTGCCGTGGCACCCACTCTGAACGGCGCGGCTCGCAGCAATTCCACTTACTACGCTCCCTCGAACGCCCAGTCGGTGATGAAGTCCGGCGAATCAGCGGTCGAAAAAACCGAGCCCACGCCAGCCGTGCAACCGACTGGCAAGGATGCCGGCAAAACCAACGACGCCGACAAGCAGCCGGCCATCGATCCAAAAACGCCGGTCAAGACAGAAACAAAGAAGCCGGCCGCCGAAGATCCCACCGTTTGGAAGCCGGTTTACATCGACAGCGTGAAGAAGCCCGAAACCAAAACGGATGCCGCCAAAGCCGACGCGCAAAAGAACGATGTCGAAGCCGATCAAAAGTAATTTTGCCGGCCGTCGCATTGCGGAACTGAACTCTTGAAATCGCCGGTCATTTTGACCGGCGATTTTTTTATCGCTCGGCGTTGATCGGCTGACGGCGGGCACTAACCGTGCTCGGTGGAGTGCCCAGATAAGCAAACAAGTCGGCGATTTGCTCCTGCGTGAGACTGTTGAGCAGTCCCTCAGGCATCACCGATTTCTTACTCGTGGTCGTCGATTCGATGTTATCGGCGGCGAGCATGATTTTGTTGCCGTCGGACTGCAGGACGATCAAACTGCCGTCGGCTGCGGTGCTCACCAGTCCCGCCAGCGAACGACCGTCAATGGTCTGCACGATCTTGCTGACGTACTGGTCGGAAATCACCGCCGAAGGATAGAGAATCGACTCCAGAATTTCTTTCTGCTGAAACCGCTTGCTGACGTTGGTCAGATCGGGACCGACGCCCTCGCCGCGTTCGCCATAACGGTGGCAGCGAATGCACTGCGCTTTGGCAAACAGCGCTTCGCCGCGCAGCGCCATACCGCGCTTGCCCTCGGGGCTGCTTAGATAGGTTGCCAGTTCGTCGAACGTCCATTTGCTGCCTTTGGCATCGACCGGCAGCTTGGCTTCCGGCTCGCTGGGATATTTGGTGGCAAACCATTTTTGCCAGGCGAGCATGGCCACGTCGATCGAATCGTCCGGTTTGCCGACACGCTGCGCGCTCCATTTTTCCAGCAGCGTGATGGCCGTCTTGCCGCCTTCGTCGCCCAGCTTGAGACCTTGCAAGATCACCTGTCGCACGGCTTCCGGCTTGTCGGGCCGGATGTCGCTAGCCGCCAGTTTAGTCAGTACTTCTTGCGCATAGACGCCTTCCACGACCGGCAACGAGCGAATCAAGTACGGCCAGTTCTCGGTGTTAGGTTGTTGCGCCAAGCCCATCGCCACGATGCCTCGGCGGTTGGGTTCTTTGTCGAACAGTTCGCGCAGATAGGTCATGGCTTTGGGATGGCCGCTGTTACCAAGCACGGCCACGATACCGACGCCCAGTTTACTGGCGGCGTCGGTGTCGATCTTGGAAATTGGCCCGTCCAACTGGATGAGTTGTTCGACTTGTTCGTCGCTCAGATCGCCGAGCGTGGCCAACACGGACAGCGCGGAACTTGGCCAGAGCGGCGCGTCGGCCAGCACTTTGCCGCGTTCGCTGGCACTGAGCTTGGCGAAGAAATCTCGCGAGATATTTTCGATGTAGACGGCGTAATTGTTGCCCCCGGACAGCGCCCGCGACGACTCGAAGAACTTCAGCAATTCGAATTTCTGATCGGTCGTCCAGCCGTCGAGATATCGGGCATGCAGCGCGATTTGCAATTTGTCTGGCATGGCCAGATCGCCCCGGAGTTGTTCCAGCATTCGCTCGCGAATCTGTCCGGCTTGCAAATGCACCAGCAGGCGGACCAGTTCGCGATTCATTTTCCATTCTTGCGCGGGATACTCTTCCGCCAGTTTGTCGCGCAGCGCCGGCACGTCTTTGCCGGTGAATTCGCCGCGGGCCAAGGCGACTTGCATCACGCGCAGCAAGTCGGTGAAGTCTTCATCGCCGATGAATGTGTCGAGCAGCGTGTTGCAGCGGTCGAGAATCGATTTTGCCGTGGCTTTGTCGGCGTCGAGCGTCAGCAGGGCAATCGAGCCCTGGATGAACACGCGCAGGTTTTGGTGGGCGACGATTTTTTGTTGCCATTGGTCGCGTGGAATCTGTTCCAGCACGCGGCGCGCGGCAAACGCCACGCTGCGATGCTTGGATGCCAGCGCCGGCAGTAAATCCGTGAGCGGCGGTTTGTGTCCCGCGCGGACCGTGGCTTCGCAGGCCACGCGGACGACGTTTGGATCGGCGTCGGCGAGCAATTCACTCAGCCGCGGCGCGACGGTTTGGTCGAAGTGAATGCCCATCAAAAAGGCCGATTTGGCCCGCACTTGTTCGTTGGCGTCGGCGGACAGTTTGACGAGCATGTCCGATTCCGGAAACGGTCCCAAAAGTTGCATCAGATCCAGCGCGCGGACCCGCAGATCGGGCTTCGCATTCGCGTCCAGCGCCAGCTTGGTGATTTCTGGCGCCCAATGCTCGCCCATTCGCTGTTTGATTCCGGCCACGCGTTGCCGCGCCCAAGCGGCTTCGAGCTGTGGTTGCCGAACGGCCGCTTCCACGCCGCGCAGTCTGGCGAGATCGTCAGGCACATTGCCTTTCCAAACCACGCGATAAACGCCGCCTTCGGTGCCGCGTCCGCCCGTGCAGAAATACAGCCAACCATCCGGTCCAACCGCCAGATCGGTAATATTGAGCGGCCGGCCTTCGACAAAGACTTCGCTCGTGGCGGTGTATGATCCACCCTCGGGCTTCATGTGTACGGCAATGATGCGGCCCCGCGACCAATCGCCAACGAACATCGTGTCTTGATATTTCGGCGGAAACGAGGTGTGGTTGTAAAACGTCATGCCGGTGGGCGAGCCGCGACCGGTATCGCAAACCGATCCCAAGCTGTCGACGTAATAGTCCGGCCACACGGCCCAACCGCTGCGCCAGCCGAATTCGCTGCCGGCGGTCACGTGATTGACGCGCGTCGGCCGATACCAGGGCAGACCGATATCCCATTCCATATCGCTATCGTGCGTGAACAACTCGCCGTTGCGATTGAAAGCAATATCGTAGGCGTTCCGCAAACCGCCGGCATAGATTTCGACGAAGCCGCCGTCAGCGTCGGTGCGAATCACGGTGCCGCCGGGCGCTGGCACGGTTTTGCCCTTCATGCCCATGTCTTCGTAACGCGGCGTAACCAGGTCGCCTTCGTAGGGCTGATGGTAGGGGCTGTTCTCGCGATCGATTTTGCCGGCCACTTCGGCGTGGTTGCCGAGCACGATGTAAATCAATCCGTCGGGTCCGAGCACCAGTTGATGCGGACCATGTTCGGCCATGCCGCCGGGGAATTTGATCAGTGTTTCGATCTTCTGCAGCCGACCGAGTTTGCCGGGCTCGGAGAGGCGATACAAGCCGGCGCCGTCGGGGCCTTCGCCCACGGCGTAAACCATGCCGTTGAGCGGGAGAATGCCCTGGCAGTTTTTGATTTTCTCGGAGTAAATGCGCGCGGTTTCGATCACGCCGTCTTTGTTTTCGTCGCGAACGATCAGCAGCGGACCTTCTTCGCGCGCTAAGACCAGGCTGCCGAATTCGTCGAAAGCCATGGCCACCACCGAACCCGTTTCTTTGGGCGGAATCACGGCTTCGATGCGAAAATCTTTGGTGACCTGGAAGCGGCCGGTCTTAGAACCGGCGGCCACGCGAACTTCGTCGCCCCAGGGTTTGGCTTTGCCGAGCGAGCCAAAACTGTAGGCGGCCAACCAGCGAGAATCGTCGAAGTTGGGGCGAATCCAACCGGCCTCTTCCTCCAGCGAAGTTTTCCAGCTTTCGTCGGTGGAGTGCGAAATATGCGTATCGCCGGTGCTTTTGACAACCAACCGCGCCGCCAGGCCAGCAGTGGCACCTTCCGAGTGCGTAACTTTAACGGCGATGGTGTTCTTGCCAGTGATTAAGAACTTGGAAATGTCGTAATAGTCGAGCGTTTTCCAATTCTTGCCCATGCCCACGCGACGATTATTGACGAGCAGCTCGTAGGCATCGTCGGCGGTGATTTGGACTTCGCCGCTTTCCGGCGTGCCTAGCTCGAAGGTTTTACGAAAGTAGCAACTGCCGAGCGGAATATCGGCGGTTTGCTTGGCCGACCAAATCCACTGCGCCTCTTGGGCTGTGGCATTACTGGGCGCAAAACAGATCAGACCGCCAACCGCGGCCAGCAGACCGCACGTCAGCACACTGGTGGCAGAACGCCCTGGAATTGTGGCCGAAATCACCCGTCGCATAGTTCCATCTCCGCTGGGAATTTTCATCACGCGCGCGATCGAGTTGCAACTCGGTTGGGACCAATGGCCGGCGCGTTCCCCGTTGACTCAGACATCCTGCCGAAAACACGGGGACGGGAAAGATTAACGATTTGGGGAAAATGCGGCAAGGCGAGGTTGAAAACCGTTGCCAGCGACGCTAGCAAGTGGCAAACACCCTTGCGAAGAATTGCATCGCCGGAGCGCGTCCGAGTTGCTTGAATTGAAATCCGAAATTTTTTCCCTGCTTCTGACGGGCTTTCCCGTCCGCGCCAGCACCGTGCCTTACAGCAACTTGGGCCACATCGCATCGCTGATAAACAGTCCGCGGCGGGTTAATCGCACGGTTTGGCCGTCGTCGGTGAGCAACTGCTGATCCACATACTGCCGCAGCACATCGCCGCCAATTTGATCCAGCGAAAAACCAGACGTCGCGGCAAACCATTGCCGGTCGACGCCCTGCAAACGCCGCAAACCAAACACCAATAATTCGCGGGCGCGATCTTGCGGTGCTAGCTGCTCGCTTTCGGCCACCGGCGATTGGCCCGCCAACATTCGCCGAATGTAGTTGGTGGTGCTTCGATGATTCGACTCGCGGCGGCCAGCGATGTACCGAGCAGCGCCGGGTCCGACGGCGTAATATGATCCGCCCAGCCAGTACGTTTCGTTGTGGCGACAGCGATGGCCCGGCCTGGCAAAATTCGAAACTTCGTAATGCTCCAGGCCGGCGGCGGTCAGCGTGTCGATTGCCGCGGCGTACATCTGCGCCTCGATCGATTCATCCAACCGCGCCAGTTCGCCCTTGGTGAGTCGCGACCAAAACGACGTGCCGCGTTCGAAGGTCAGGCCATAGGTCGAAACGTGATCGGGCTGCAGTTCCAGCGCGCGATCGAGATCGTCGCGCCAGCCTGCGAGCGTTTCGCCCGGCGCGGCGAAGATCAGATCGAGCCCCACGGTCATTGCCTGCTGCCGCGCCACTTGCAGCGAGCGGGCAATATCGGCCGCGGCGTGATCGCGTTCGAGCAGCTTGAGTTTATGGGCGTCGAACGATTGTGCGCCCAGGCTGATGCGGGTTACGCCAAACTCGGCCAACAACGCCACCATTTCGGCCGAAAGGTCGGCCGGATTGGCTTCGACGCTAAACTCGCGCGTCGCCAGTTGCGAGGTCAACGGAAACCAGTATCGCGTCAGCTCCAGCAACTGGCGCATCGCCGACAGCGACAAATGCGTCGGCGTGCCACCGCCGAAAAACAGCGTATCGACTTCACGCGGTTGCTGGAGTTGCTGGAGTTCGAGTTCGATCGCCTTGAGATAATCGCCGGTGAGGTCGTCGCGACCAGCCACCAACGTGAAGTTGCAGTAGCCGCAGCGATGCGCGCAAAACGGCACATGCACGTACGCCGCACGCGCAGCGCCGGCGGGTTGCAGCGCGGTCGCAGGCGAAAGCTCGAGATCGGGATTCATGGCCACGACGTTATCGAATCATTCCGGCGCGCAGTTCGGCCAAGGGGTAAAACGTATCGCGCCAGCGGACGCCGCCTTGGCGCAGCGTTTTCCAAGTGGAATGAATGCCGGCAAACGCGAACATCGAAAATCCCAGCGGTACTAGCAGCGCCGTGGCCAGTGGCCAATGGGCGCGATAGGCCTGCATGCCGCCGAGGATCGATGTCGACAACATGCCGGCCAGCGCAAACCAGCCCCACGCGGGATTCAAAAACGGACCGGCCAGTCCCAGCGTCATGGCTGCCAAGATCGTGCCCACCACGGCGAGGCTCTTCCAGACATTGTATTCGACGGCGGCGAACCAGTTTTTTTCCAAGTTGCGGATTGCCTGACCGACGCTGTCGGCCCACTCGGCTTCCAATTCGTGCGTGGCCGAGTAGATGCGTTGGCGAAAGCCGGCCCGCCGCAGCAGCAGGCCGAGTTTGACATCGTCAATGACTTCCATCCGTAGCGGCTGATGACCACCGATTGCCAAATACGCTTGACGCCAGACGAGATTGAACGCGCCCACGCCCAAGGCTTTGTTGCCACGATCGCGATTGATCTGCGCCGCCGGCGCATAAATGATTAGCAGTTGCCCCCACGCCAAAATGGCTGCGCGCGCGAACCACCGATGACACAGAATGCCAGGCCAGAGCGTCAGATGCTGGGCTTGCTCGCGCTGGGCGGTGGCGACGCCGCGCGCCACCAAATCGACCGACATATGAATATCGCCATCGGTGAACAGCAGCCAATCGCCGTCGGCCTGTTCCGCGCCGCGCGAACAGGCGTGGCATTTGCCCAGCCAACCGGGCGGCAGCGTGTCGACATGCACCACTTTGAGCCGAGTGTCTTCGGCGGCCAATCGGTCGAGAATCGCTCCCGTGGCATCGGTCGAGCGATCGTTGACGGCGATCAATTGCAACTGAATGCCTTGTTGGCCAAACAGCCGGCGCACCGATTCTTCAATCCGCCCGCCCTCGTTTCGGGCGGCAATCACCACCGAGACTCGCGGCAACGCTGCTGCCGGCGAAGACTCCGGCGGCAGGGCCGGTAGCACCGGCACGTGCAGGGCGTTGTAAATCGCCCGCGCGGTGAAGCTGAACCACAGCAGTCCAACCGCAATTAGCAAAATCGTCATGCAACTCCTGCTGGCCAGAGGGTCCGATCGGCCGCCACGGCAGTGAAATGGGCAGCCGCACAACCGCTGGAACCGCGATGCTCTGGGCAATCTTAACCGACCAGGCGCGGGTTCGATACGAGCCGGAGCTGATTTTGGCGGCGCGGCCAACCGCCGCCGCTGGCGGCACTATTTTCGGCCAACCGCTTGCAAAATCGAGGCGGCGGCGGATACTGTTTGAATTCCAGTTGCTCTAACGTATTCGATGGGCGAGTGTTTACGTATGGCCGAGTCAGCAGACAAATCCGCCGCCAAGCGAATTCTCTTGGTCGATGACGATAGCGAAATCATCGATTCCATGCGTTACACGTTGGAAGCCAAAGGCTACCAAATTCTGATTGCGCGCGATGGCAATCAAGGTTTGGCGATGGCCGAGCGCGAAGATCCCGATCTGGTGATCCTCGACATGATGATGCCTAAGCGCAGCGGCTTCTTGGTGCTGGAGAAACTCCGCCGCACGCGCCCGGTGCCGATGCGGATCATCATGATCACCGCTAACGAAGGCAGCCGCCACAAAGCCTACGCGGAAATGCTGGGCGTTGACGACTACATTCGCAAACCGTTCGCCATGGACCGGCTGATCGATAGCGTCGAAAAGCTGTTGAAGTAGCCAGCCCACGCCGCGCTGCGGTTAGGGAATTGCAAAGATCAGCCCAACCACCACGCCGGCTTCGACCACGCCAGCCGCGGTATCCCAGGGCGGCAAAATGCGTTCTGGCTCGTACGGACTGCCAGGGCGGTAATGCCCCGCGGTGTAAATGCATTCGCGCGGTGGTTCGACCACCATCAAGTAGGGCAGCGCGGGCAGCGTGCAAAAGAAGTGCGCCGCCGATAGTGCCGGCTGAACGTATTTGTGCGAGCGTCCGTAGCGCTCCAGGTTGACTTCTTCGAAGTACAACGGCTGGTGACAAAAGGCCGACGCCTGCCAGCTATACGAAAACTGCGCGTTGCCGCGCGCATACAGCGATACGTCGTTGGCCATGCCAGCTTGCGCGAAGTGCGATGACGACAGATCCGTCGGCAGCGTGCCGCGGCTGATGGTGGTATTGGCCGTCAGTTTACTGATTGGCAGGATGTCGTCATCCAGATCGGTTGGCGGCGCGGGCCGAGAAAGTGGCGCTGGCGTGGCAACCGAGCCGCGGCCAAGCCGTGGTGCGACAGACCGATCGGCAGTGGGCGGAGCAGGACGATCTTCGCCAGACTTCACCGTTTCCGTGGCGATGGGTTCCGCCAGCCGTAGCTCGCCACCGGCGGGCGAGGACGGAGTAGTGCGTTGCCCGAGCCGAATCATCGAACCGCTTTCCGCAGACGTCGATTTTCGGCTGGGGACTTCCGGCGGCGTCAACAATTGCGACTCCGAACTTCGACCGGCGGGTCCGACAATTCGAGCCGTGGTTTGCGAAGCGGATGTCGGCGTCGACTGCGTTCGAAACGAGTTTTGCGCCTCGGCTGGCGCGGATAGCGTCAAACCTAACGCCAGGGCGGCCAGATAGCTGAATGGACCAAGCCCAACCTGCGCAAAACCGCACATTCGGAATTTGCCGCAACGTAATCGAATCAGCGCGCTGCACATCGGAGTCATCCACTTGCTTGTATGGCGTACAATTGAGATGGCGATGATCGGCCCGAACCGTCGTGATAGCACGGAAAATTCGCGTTTGCCCGCAGCCTTTGCATCGATTTGGTCGCGAGTTAACGGTTGCTGGTGTTCGGATTGCCGAAAGTGTCCACGGGACGACGATAAAGCTTTTACCGACTTTTGCCTGCGAGTAACCGAGGCGAGGTCCAAGATTTGACATCGTTCGTCCAGGGGTGCGATAATTGGCAAAATCGGTTCGCGCGGCTTTGGTGGAAGAACCGGCAAAGTTTCACAAGCAATCAACGTCACGCGGATCAAGATCGCAGGACCGGACTATGCCTTTCTCGACCTGGCTGCGGGCACTCGCCGGCAAATCGACCCCGGACAACCCACGCGCCGACGAGCCGGTGCGGTTGTTCATTCGCCGTTTGGAAGATCGGCGGGTGCTGAGCGCCGCGCCGGTTGTCACTTTGCCGCTGGCGACCATCAATTACACGGAAATGAATCCGGCCATCGTGCTGGAGCCGAACGCCACGGTCAGCGATTCCGACTCGCCCAACTTCAACGGCGGCAACTTGACGATTTCGTTCACCGCCAACGGCGCGGCGGAAGATCGGTTGTCGATCAAGAACAATGGCTTGGGCGTCGGCACGATCGGCACCTCGGGGTCGAATGTTACGTACAGCGGCGTGACGATCGGCACGTTTTCTGGCGGCAACAACGGCTCGACGCCGCTGGTGATCACGTTTTCGTCCAATTTGGCGAGCGTGGCCGCCGTGCAAGAACTTGCCCGCAACATCCTTTATTCGAACGTTTCGGATAACCCTTCAACCGCGGCACGTACGGTGCAGTTTGTGGCTACGGATGCCGCCGCCGGAAATTCCAGCACGCCGGTCAGCGAGCAGTTGACGATTACACCCGTCAACGACAAGCCAGTGGTGAATGTTTCGGCCGCGGTTGCGAGTTACACCGAAAACGCCGCGGCAACCGTGCTCGATAACACGATCGCCGTGACCGACCCCGATAACACCACGCTCGCCAGCGCGACGGTGAGTATCACGGCCAACTTCGCGGTGGGCGAAGACGTGTTGGCCGCCACGACAACGGGCACCAGCATCGTGGCCAGCTACAACGCCACCACAGGTGTATTAACTTTGTCCGGCAGCGACACGATGGCCAATTATCAGCAAGTGCTGCGAACGGTCACTTACGCCAACAGCAGTGAAAATCCTAGTTCCGCCCAGCGAACTGTTTCGATCAGCGTCAACGACGGCACCGACGACAGCGATGTCGTCACCAAACGGGTCAGCGTCACGCCGGTCAACGATGCCGCGGTTGTGATGGCCACCTCAACGCCCGTGAGCTACACGGAAAATGATCCGGCGACGGTGCTGGACAGCGCGCTCACGGTGACGGATGTCGATAATGCGTCGCTGGCCGGCGGCACGGTTTCCATCACGGGCAATTACGCCAGCGGACAAGACGTGCTGGCCGGCACCACCACCGGCACCAGCATTACGGCCAGTTTTTCGGCCGCGAACGGCATCTTGACGTTGACCGGAAGCGATACGCTCGCACATTACCAGCAAGTGCTGCGAACCGTCACCTACTTCAACAGTAGCGACAATCCCAGCACTCTGCAGCGTTCGATTTCGTTTGTGGTGAACGACGGAACGGTCAACAGCGCAGCCGCAGTCGTGCTTGTGAATGTCACGGCCACCAATGACGCGCCGATCCTCAGCGCCACCGCCGCCGTGGTGAATTACACGGAGAACGACGCCGCCACGACGCTGGATAACACGATCTTGGTTTCCGACCCCGATAACGCGTCGCTGGCCAGCGCCACTGCTTCCATCACAGCCAATTTTCAGTCCGGCGCGGACGTTCTCAGCGCCGATACCACCGGCACCAGCATTACCGCCAGCTACGCGGCCGGCACCGGAATTCTGACGCTCACCGGCAGTGACACCATTGCCCATTATCAACAAGTTCTGCGCACGGTCAGCTATTTCAACAGCAGCGACAATCCCACCAGCTTGCAGCGTAGCATTACGCTGACCGTCAGCGACGGCACGGCCAACAGCAACTCCATCGTCGAAACGGTGAATGTTACGGCGGTGAACGACGCGCCAATGGTGACCGTTTCCGCTGGCGCAGTGAGCTACACGGAAAACGCGGCCGCCACGCAACTCGACGGCACCCTCACGGTTGCCGACGCCGACAACGCCAACTTGGCCAGCGCTCAAGTAGCAATCACCACGAATTTTGCCTCGGGGCAAGATGTGCTGGCCGCCACGACCACCGGCACTAGCATCACGGCCAGCTATTCGGTCGGCACGGGCGTATTGACTCTGACCGGAGCGGATACCGTCGCTCACTATCAGCAAGTTCTGAGAACCGTAACGTACTTCAATAGCAGCGACAATCCCAGTGGCTTGGCGCGAACCGTCACATTCACCGCCAACGATGGCTCGGTCGATAGCAGCACGGTCAGTAAGCAAGTCAACGTCATGCCCGTGAACGATCCGCCAAATTTGACGTTAACATCCGGTAATGTCGGCTATTCTTCCGGCGATCAACCGACCCTGATCGACGCCACGGCCACCCTGACCGACGTCGATTCGCCGGCCTTCAATAGTGGTTCGCTGGTCGTCTCGATCACCAGTCCGGCGTCGACTCCAGACACGCTGGCGATCAGTAATCAGGGCAACGGAGCGGGCCAGATCGGCATCTCAGGCAGCAACGTCACTTATGGTGGCGTGGTGTTCGGCACATTTACTGGCGGAACGTCCAACACGCCGCTGACCATTACCTTCACGAACGATGGCAACGCCACGGTGGCCGCGGTGGAAGCTTTGGTTCAGAGCATTACGTACTCGACTCCGCCTTTTGCGGGTGGTTCGCATCCCAACCGCACCGTTCATTTTGTCGTCAACGATGGAGCTGGCGGCAGCGACTCCGGCAATAAGACCGTCCAGTTGTTCAACCGCAACAACAAGCCGATCGTTTCCGCGCCGGCTGCGATTGTCAGCTACACGGAAAACGACCCGCCCACACTCATTCATCCCGGCGCCACCGTTTCGGACATCGATACGCCGATTTTCGACAACGGTCGATTGACCGTCACCCAATCGACGGGCGGATCGACCAGTGATCGGTTGGCGATTCAGAATCAAGGCGCGGGTGCTGGTCAAATCTCGGTATCCGGAAATACCGTTTCCTACGAAGGCACGGCGTTTGGCACATTCAGTGGTGGCAATACTCCGGCGTCGCCGCTGATCATCACGTTCTTCGGCGATGGCACGGCCAGCCAGGCGGCCGTCCAATCGCTCATCCGTGCGGTGACATTCGAAAACGTATCGGACAACCCGACCACAGCCAATCGCGTGGTGCAATTTCAGCTCAACGATGGCGAGGCCGTAAACCCCGGCAACAGCACCATCGTTTCGGCCACGATCACCGTGACGGCAGTGAACGACCCGCCGACCATCACGGTCTCGGCTGCCCATGTCGCGTATACGGAAAACGCCGCCGCCACGGTGCTGGACAACACGCTGACCGTCACCGATCCCGACGATACGAATCTGAACAGCGCGCGGGTGGCCATCACCGGCAATTTTGCCAGCGGCGAGGATATCCTTGCCGCCAGCACGACCGGAACAAGTATTACGGCCAGCTACAACGGCGGCACGGGCGTGCTCACGCTCAGCGGAGTCGATACCGTCGCGCACTACCAACAGGTTTTGCGAACTGTCACGTATCGCAACAGCAGCGATAACCCCAGCGGTCTGCAACGCACCGTTTCGATCACCGCCAACGATGGTTCGGTCAATAGCGCCGTGCAAACCAAGCTTGTTGATGTCACGCCGGTCAACGATCCACCTGTCGTGGTTTCGGTCGCCGGTCCGCTGACATTCACCGAGAAAGACGCGCCCAAGACCATCGCACCGGCCATCACTGTCAGCGATGTCGATAACACCACGCTGGCTGGCGGTCAGGTTGCAATTTCCAACAACTTTGCCGGCGCGGAAGACGTGCTGGCCGTGGATGTGACAGGCACAAACATCACCGCCAGCTACGACACCAATACCGGCGTGCTCTCGCTGACCGGTGCCGATACCGTCGCAAATTATCAATTGGTACTCAGCCGCGTGACGTACCAAAACACGAGCCTGAATCCCAGCAATCTGCAGCGGACAGTCAGCTTTACCGTGAACGACGGCACCGCCAATAGCACCGCCGCCACGCGATTGATTACCGTTGTGCCCGTCAACGATCCACCGATGTTGACGACCAGTGGCGTGACACTCAATTACACCGAGAACGATCCCGCCACCGTCATCGACGCAGGCGTAACGGTCAGCGATGTCGACAATGCCACGCTGAACCATGCCGACGTCAAAATCACCAACAACTTTGCCGCCGGGCAAGACGTGCTGGCGGCCAACACCGCCGGTACCAATATCACAGCCACGTACAATGCGGGCACGGGCGTATTGCACCTGGCGGGCGTTGATACCTTGGCCGATTACCAAGCCGTGCTGGACAGCGTCACTTATCGCAACAGCAGTGATAATCCCAGCGGCGCCACGCGGACCGTGCAGTACACCGTCAACGACGGCGCGGTGGATAGCAACATTGGCACGGCCACCATCGCTGTCACGCCGGTGAATGATCCGCCGCTGATCACTACCACTCCAGGCGCGCTAACCTTCACGGAAAAAGATACGCCCAAAGTCGTCGATAGCGGCCTGACGGTCGTCGATCCGGATAGTCCGTTGCTGGCCAGCGGAACGGTCGCCATCAGCGGCAACTACGCCCCGGGCGAAGATTTTCTGAATGCCAACACCACAGGCACGTCCATCACCGCGACGTTCGATCCGTTTTCTGGCGTGCTGTCGCTCAGCGGTTCGGACACCGTGGCCCATTATCAACAAGTGCTGCGGTCGGTCACGTACGTCAACACGAGTCTGAATCCTTCGACCGCCACCCGCACGGTGACGTTTGTCGTTAACGATTTTCAGGTCAACGGACCGCCAGCGACCAAAGATATCACCGTTATCTCGGTGGATGATGCGCCGCAGGTGACCACCGCCAACTCGACGTTAGCTTACACAGAGCAACAGCCACCCGCGCCGGTCGATACCACGGTCAGCATTTCTGACGTCGATAACAACACCGCCACGAGCGCCAGCGTATCCATCACCAACAATTTTGCGGTCGGCCAAGACGTGTTGATGGCCAACACCGCCGGCACCAACATCACTGCAACGTACAATCCGCTGACCGGAGTACTGTCGTTGACTGGCGTCGACTCGCTGGCGAACTATGAGCAAGTTCTGCGTTCGGTGTTGTACTCCAACACCAGCCTTGACCCCAGCGCGGCCAAACGCACGCTAACGTACATTGTCAGCGATGGCCAAAAAGACAGTGCGCCGCAAGTGAATTACGTGACGGTCACGCCCGTCAACAATCCGCCGATGCTGACCATGACGCCGGGCGGCATTGTGTTCACGGAAAATCAATCGCCGGCTACGGTGGACGGTGGACTGCAACTCGCGGATGCGGATAACATCACCGCCGCCAGCGCCCAAGTGGCAATCGTCAGCGGTTTTACCGCCGGCGAAGACGTGCTGACGTTCAGCACCACGGGCACGCTGATTGTCGGTAACTATAACGCCGGCACGGGCGTACTGACGCTCACGGGCGTCGATACACTAGCTCATTACCAGCAAGTGTTGCGGTCCGTCAAATACGGCAACGCCAGCGACTTTCCGAGCACCGCGCAGCGGGTGTTGGCGTTCACCGTCAATGATGGCGCACTAACCGGCGCGCTCGACAGTCCGCCCGGTTTTCGGACGGTGGATGTGATCTCGGTCAACGACGCGCCCGTGCTGCACGTGCCCGGCACGCAAACCATTTTGGAAGACACGCCGCTGGTGTTCAGCACCGCGGGTGGCAACGCACTCACGGTGAGCGATGTGGACCTGGGCGCGGGAATGCTGCAGGTCACGCTGCAATCGCCCGACGGCACATTAACACTCGCGTCCGTCAACGGGCTAACGTTCGCGTTTGGCAATGGGGTGGCCAATACGCAAATGCAGTTTACCGGCACGCTGGCCAACGTCCGCGCGGCGCTGGAAGGCATGACTTTTCAGCCCGGACCAAACTTCAACGGCGCCACCAACGTCAATATTTCCATCAGCGACGGCGGGAGTTCGGGAATTGGCGGGCCGCTCTCCGCGTCGGGCGTAATTCCCATTCAAATCACCGCGGTCGCCGACACGCCACTGTTGACTGGTCCGAATCTGGTTGTGGGCAACGAGGCCGACACCATTGTGCTCACGCTGGCACCCATGCTGACGGATCCCAACGAACGGTTGGACATTACGGTCAGTAATGTGCCGGCCAGCGTGGTGCTGGTGGATTCCAACGGCGTGGCGCATTCGGGCTCGACGTCATACACATTCACGCCATCGCGCGCGGTGCAGCTCGGTCAGCAGCCGCTGCAAATTACCATGCGTTCGACGTTTCCGCTGGGTTCAGCGCTATCGATCGTGGCTCGTTCGACGGAACTCTCCAACGGCGATTTCCGCACATCCGCCGCCCTGCCCGTGCAGATGACGTTCAATAATGTGCCGCCGACGCTGACGGTCATGGCCAGCCCGATTGTCGCCAGCATTTCGACCATTCAGCTTTCGATGTTCGATCCCGGCTCGCTGCCGTTGACGTACACCATCGATTTTGGCGACGGCAACGTCACGCGGGGCGTGGTGCCCGGCGGGAGCCAGCAATCGATCACGCCCATCCAGCATATCTTCTTGAAAGCGCCGGCCAACAGCACCGCGTTTGCGATCATCGCCACGGTCTCTGATGGCATCACAACGGTGCAAACCCGGTTCGATCTACCTATTCCGCAATCGGGGTTGGGTATTTTCAAGGCCGAAGCGGCCCGTCTGACGGAATTCATCGAAGCGGCCAATGCCCCGCAAACTCCGCCTGCCAAAAATTCGTCCGCGGCCGCCGAAAGCAATCAAGGCTTCGAATTACCCGCGCAAGGCAACGACAACGTTTCTAGCGACGAGCGGACGGTGGTCTTGCGATTGGTCTCGCCGCTGGGGCGTGAAGCGCAAAACATCGAACTGCCGGATAATGTGCTGGAGAACCTGCCAGGTTTCTTCAAGAACTTGCCCGACGGTCATTACCGCGTGTACCTCATTCAGAGTCGAACCGAACGCCTGGTGATTGATGTGTTTGTCCGTCAGGGTCGGCCCACGGAGCCGGATCAAGCCATGGACGACAATTCGGCGGAAGCCACCTTGGTCGAAAACCAGGACTCGCCCGCCGAGCAAACGCCGGCCACGCCGGTTGGTACAATTTCCACCGCTGAACGTGAGACGACGGCAATTCCGCCGGCCGCCGGACAATCGTCACGGTCCGCGCAATCCAACCCCGGCCATTTCACTTTGCCCGGTGCAACCGCACAGGGCACGAGCATCCAGCGGACCGACCGCATCTGGGAATCCTGGGGGCGCGACTACCAAGTGCCCCGCAAAATCGAGACGGCTGCCGGCAAGGACAACTGATCCATTTTGCCTATCCCTGATCGGCGAGCATTGCCGACCTTGATGATTAAGCCCTCCGGAACGCGCAATTGGCCGCAAATCGCTCGAATCCGCTTTTGACGGTTGGTATCCTAGTGTGTGGTGCGGAGTGGCTCAAACGGTGCGTTTTTGCCAGCGGGCCGTTACCCAGGGTTAGACATTTGTCGCCGCGATAGCGAGTTTTTTGATGAGAACGTGTCAATCTTGTAGCGCCCCGCTCGACGAATCGGCCACGCGCTGCCCGAAATGCGGGCTCGCTCTGACGCCAGTCGCCGAGCCAGAACGCCGCGCGGACGATTCGCGGACGATGATGCTGCCGGCGGACTACCAATTCAATCCGGAGCAAACGCAGGCGTTACCACCGCCCAATTCGGAGCGCGCCCGCGAGGTTGCCGATATGCGCGCGCGGATGGATGCCATTGTCAACCGCGCGGCCCGACCAGAACAAGAGCAGCGCGGCTACACGGTTCAGTGGCTCGGCGAACAAGTTCTCGGCGCGTCCGGTGCTGGTCAAAACGAGTCGCCGTTCGATTCGGCCTCTCATCTGCCGCCACTCGGCTCAGGCTTTTACGGAGCACTGGGCGAACAATTGCCGCCGCCCGCCGACGCCTCGATCGAGCCGCCGGACGTCGCGCAGGTCGATCGTAAACAGCCCACCGTTGGGGAGCAGTTTGCCGCCACGGTCGATCTCGGCAGCCTTCCCGCCCCGCCGGACAGTCCGGAAAACTCGGAGCCCGATCTCAAAAATCCCACGTTGCCCGACCGGCGTCTGGCAGCCACGTACCAACACGATGAGGGACGCGAAGAGCCCGGCACGCTCAACAATCGGCGAATCGATGCCACGCTCGATTCCACGCCGCTGGACGATAGCGATGCGGAACGACTGGCCGGCCTCTGGCGCGGAACCATTTCGCCGCAGACCACGCCGCGGATGACCATCAAGGGGCAGCAAGATCGCGTCTCGGCCAACGACTCGCGGTTGGTGATCATCAACCGCGCCGTTCGCGACGTCTCCGAAGCGGCCATCGGCGCGCGCGGCGCCGAGTACGAGCTGCTCGGCAAAATCGGCGAAGGCGGCATGGGCGTGGTCTATGCCGCGCGCCAAGCGTCCATCGACCGCACCGTCGCGCTCAAAATGCTCAAGCCAGATATGGCCAGCGACGCCGATCAGCGCAATAAGTTTCTCTCGGAAGCCGTCGTCACCGGGGACTTGGACCATCCCAACATCGTGCCCATCTACGATCTGGGCGCCAACGAACAGCGGGCCTTGTTCTATTCGATGAAGCGCGTGCAGGGCACGCCGTGGGTCGATGCGCTGCTGAAGAAGACGCAGACGGAGAATCTGGAAATCTTGATGAAAGTGGCCGACGCCGTGGGTTTTGCCCACTCGCGCGGCGTGGTGCATCGCGATCTCAAGCCCGAGAACATCATGCTCGGCGAGTTCGGCGAAGTGCTAGTGATGGACTGGGGTTTGGCGCTCTCGACGGCCATCTTTCGCAAAGCCGGCAGCATCACGCAGTCGACCAGCATGGGCGGCACGCCCGCCTACATGGCGCCGGAAATGGCCACCGGGCCGATCGAATGCGTGGGACCGGCCAGCGATATTTATTTGCTGGGCGCGATGCTGTTCGAAATCATTGCCGGATTTCCGCCGCACACCGGCAAGAATGTGATGAACTGCCTGTACGCCGCTGCTCGCAATGAAATTCGTGCCACGCCGCATAGTGGCGAGCTGATGGAGATCGCCCGCAAAGCCATGTCCACCGCGCAGTCCGCGCGATACGCCAGCGTCAAAGATTTTCAAGACGCCATCCGGCAGTTCCGCTCGCATGCCGAAAGCATCGCGCTGGCCACCCGCGCGCAGAGCGATTTGGAAACGGCCGAAAAATCCGGCGAGTACCAGGTATTTTCGCGGGGCGTCTTTGCGTTCGAAGAAGCCATCGCGCTGTGGGACGGCAACATCAAGGCCAAGTCCGGTTTGTCAGCGGCAAAATTAGCGTACGCTCAATCGGCTTTTGGCAAAGGCGACTTCGATCTGGCTAACTCGCTGCTGGATGTCAAGAATCCGAAGCACGCGCCACTCCATCGCCAAGTGGCCGCCGCGCAAAAAGAACGCGACGCGCGGCAGCAGCGGTTGCGCACCGTGCGGAACATGGCAGGCGCGCTGGCGGCTTCCATCGTGCTGATCATCTGCGGCGCCATGTTTTGGATCAATTCGGAGCGGAGCAAAGCCATCAACGCGGCCAACCTGGCCAGCGCCGCGGAAGTGCAAGCCACAAAAGAGCGCGATAAAGCCGTCGAAGCCCAGGAAAAAGCCACCTCTGCCGAACAGCGTGCCAAAACCGATCGCGATGTCGCCCAGGATGCCAAAGCCCAGGCGGTCAAGGACGCCACAGCCGCGCGCAAAGCCGAAGGCGAAGCTCAAGACGCTAAAGTCGCGCAAGAGTACGAGGCCTACATTGCCCGCATCGGATTGGCGAGCGCCAAGATCGAAGAAAACGCCTTCGATCCGGCCCGCGAATTGCTCGATCAGTGCAAACCCGAAAAACTTCGCAACTGGGAATGGGGCCGGCTCGAACATCTCTGCCGTCGTGACGACGGCACCATCAACACGCCCACCCGGGTCACGACCGTCGCCAGCAGTTCCGATGGCCAGCAATTGGCCAGCGGCGGCGAAGATGGCATCGTGCGGATTTGGGATACGAAAACGCTCAAGCCCATTCGAGAATTTCGCTACGGCGCGGCGGCGGTCAACGCGTTGGTCTACTCGCCCAACGATCGCCAGTTGGCGGTCGGCGGCGCGGATCAGGCTGGCTATTTGCGGTTGTTCAATACAGCCGACGGTAGCCCGGCGAAAGCGATGCAAGATGCCGACGGACACAAAGACGCCATCACCAGCGTGGTATTTTCGAAGGACGGCCGGCAGCTCCTCACGGCCAGCATGGACAATTCCGCCAAGCTGTGGGACGTGCAGGGCGGCCGTTTGATTCGCAGCTTTATCGGCCACACGTGGTGGGTCTGGTCGGCCCGTTTTTCGCCCGACGAGCGGCAGATTGTGACCGCCAGCCAAGACGGCACCGCGGTGATATGGCCGGTGGCCGAACAGTCCGCCAGCGGCAACAAAACCCTGCCGACATTTACCGGGCATCGCGGCGCGGTGTATTCGGCCAGTTTTTCGCCCGATCCGCGAAACCCGCTGGTCGCCAGCGCCGGCTACGACAAGCGGGTGCTGGTTTGGGATCCGCGGACCGTTGAGCCATTCGATTTTAGCAACCTGTCCGCACCGCGGACGCCACCCAAATTTGTCGCTCTGGAAGGTCACACGTCGCCGATTCGCAGCGTGCGGTTTTCGGCCGATGGCCGCCGGCTGGTGAGCGGCGCGTACGATAACACCGTGCGACTGTGGGATGTGGACGAGCATCAATTGATTCGCGTTTTTCGCGGACATGGCGAATGGGTTGAGGCCGTCGACTTTCTGACCGATGGCCTGCACATTGCCTCGGCCAGTTTGGATAAAACCGTTAAGCTCTGGAACATCCAGGGCTACGAAGAATCGCGGGTTTTGCAAGGACATTTGTTGACAGGTCACGACGACGCCGTGCTTTCGGCAGCGTTTTCTTACGATGGTAAAACCATTGTCACCGCCAGCCGCGATCGCACCGCCAAACTCTGGGATTTCGCCACGGGCAAAGAACTGGAAACATTCAAAGAAGGGCATGAATATCTAGCCTCGGCGGCCATCTTCTTTCCGGGTGGGAAGAAATTGGTGACCGCTGCCGTCGACGACACAGCGCGGGTTTGGGATGTCACCGCCGGCAGCCAAATCTATCGTTTGAACGAAACCGGCCGCGCCGCGGCTGTCGCACTTTCGCCCGACGGAAAATGGATTTTAACCGGTGGCGATCAACAAACGTCGCCACCCGAAGCGGCCGGTTCGCGCAACAGTAGCGACGACAATCGGCCCCGCCGCTCGTGGCTGTGTCGACTCTGGGATGCTGAAAAAGGCGAGCCCGTGCTCACGCTCGCCGACAACGCGGCGGAAATTACCGCCGTGGCGTTTTCGCCCGACGGCAAACGGTTTTACACCGGCGACAACAACGGACATGGGCTGCTCCGAAAGCTGCCCGACGGCGCCATCGTCGCCCGCTTGGAAGGGCATGCCGGCCGCATTGCCGCGGCCGCGTTTCTGCCCGGCGGCAACCGCTTGCTGACCGCCTCGAGCGACAACACCGTCGCACAGTGGGATGCGGCCAGCGGCCAGGAAATCAAACCGCTGGTGCTCAAACATCCCGACGCCATTTCGTCGATGGCCATTTCGGCCGACGGTCAGCGCGCGCTGACCAGTTGCGCGGACAAGATCGTGCGATTGTGGGACCTGCAACAAGCAACGCAGTTGGGCACGCTCGATACCGCCGGCGAAATCGTCAACACCGTCGCCATTTCGCCCAGCGGTCTGCAAGGCGTGACCGTCGGCTACACCAAAAGCGATTCGCGGACCGGCGTGGCACGCTCGGTCGTTCGCACCTGGAACCTTTCCTCACTCAAGCCAATTAACGAAATCAACACGCGCGGCGGATTGGTCTGGTCGGCCGTCTTTACCGAAGACAATTCGAGCGTGCTGACGGTCGGGGGCAATAACGCTCGCTTGTGGGATCTGCGGACCAATCGCGAAAAAATGAGTTTCAGTCCGCATAGCGCCGTTGCCTCGGCGGTGCTCTCGCCCGATGGCAAACGCCTGCTGACCGGCAGTTGGGATAACTCCGCCAAGATCTGGAATGTCGAAACCGGCTTATCCGAACTCAAACTCAATGGCGGACACAAGGCGCACATCAACACCGCGCAGTTCTCGCCCGATGGATCCCACGCGCTCACCGCCAGCGATGACGGTACGGCCAAGCTGTGGGATGCCACCACGGGCAAAGTCGTGGGCGAATATGTCGGACACAAAGCACGCGTGCTCTCGGCCGAATTCTCGCCCGATGGCAAACAGGTACTCACCACCTGCTCAGATCACACGGCCTCGCTGTGGGACACCGCATCCGGCAAACAACGATACACCCTCGTCGGACACACCAGTCCGGTTTCGTGCGGCGATATGGCCGCCGATGGGCGCGTGGTAACCGGCAGCGACGACAACACCGCGCGCATTTGGACCGCCGAAGGCAAACCGCTGATGCTGGGCGAAAGCCCGTTGGTGCTCGCGGGCCATACCGCCGGCGTCACGTCGGTGGCTTTTTCGCCAGATGGCAAGCGAATCCTTACCGGCAGCCGAGACAACAGCGTCAAACTGTGGGACAGCGCCACCGGCAAAGAAATTCTGACGCTTAAGGGCCATCAGCAAGAAGTGACCTCGGTTGCCTTCTCGCATGACGGCCGCTTTGCCGTTAGCGCCAGCCAAGATGGTACCGCCATTGTTTGGTTGACCACGGATTGGAGCGCCGGCGCTCAAGCCGTGGCCACGACGAAATAGCCACTGCGGACAATGCTTTGTCACCTGTGCGAAAGCATCGACCGATTACGGTTCGAGCGCCTGTAACATGCCGGCTGCCTTGTGCCAGGTTTCTTCGTACTCGCGCTCGGCAACCGATTGCACCACAATGCCTCCGCCGACGGGCAACTGTCGCCAACCGCGGCCTTGCGTGATGGTGCGAATCAAAATGCTGGTATCGGCCGCGCCATCAAAGCCGATATATCCCAGGCAACCACAGTAGGCGCCGCGCGCGGTCGGTTCAAGTTCGGCGATGATTTCCATTGCTCGCACCTTCGGCGCGCCGGTGATCGAACCGCCCGGAAACGCCGCGCGCAGTAAATCCAGCGGACCGAGGCCGTCGCGAAGTTGTCCCTGCACGACCGAAACCAAATGTTGCACCGTGGCGTAGGTTTCTAGTCCGCAAAGTTGACTGACAAACACGCTTTCCGGCCGGCAGACGCGTGACAGATCGTTGCGCAATAAATCGACGATCATCACATTTTCGGCACGATCTTTTTCGCTTTGCCGCAGATCATCGCCGGCAAACAGATCGGCCTCGGGCCCCGGCAAGCGTCGCCGCGTGCCTTTGATGGGTCGCGTCTCGACCTGCCCGCCGCGCACTTGCATAAAGCGTTCTGGCGAGGCGCTGACAATCTGAAAGTCGCCCAGATCAAAGTATCCGCCAAACGGCGCGGGGTTGCGCTGCCGCAAACGCAAATACAGCGACTCGGCCGAATCCGTGGCCGGCGACAGCAACCGCTGCGACAAATTCACTTGGAAGATATCGCCCGCACGAATGTATTGAATGGCCTTTTCCACAGCCTGCAAATAACCGTGCCGCGAGAAATTGCTGGTCAATCCCGGCGCGCCGGCCACCGGAAATTGCGGCGCGAGCTGCGCCGTGGGCAAGCGGTCGGCGTCACGCTGATCACTCCTGCGGCTATCAGTCGCATCTGTCGCCAGCCATTGCGCCATTTCCTCCAAACGTAGCTTCGCCCGCGCCGTGCGGGCGGCGATCTCTCGCTCGGGCAATCCCTGCGAAATGATCCAAGCGCGGTCCGTGGAATGGTCGAAGGCCAGCACCACATCGTAGAGTCCAACAGCTAGCGCCGGCAATTGAAATTCGTCGCACTTCGACGTCGGCAGTCGCTCGAAACTGCGGCCCAGTTCGTATCCGAACAGCCCGGCAGCGCCGCCTTGAAACGGCGGTAAGTCTGGCAATGTCTCGCCTTCGAACTCCGCCAGAGTAGCGGCTAATTTGGCCAGCGTATTGCCGCCATCGGCCGGCAAACGCATGTAGGCGAACGGATCGGCGGCCATGAACGAATACCGCCCCAACTCGGCATCGCGGCGAGCGCTGTCGAAGAATATCGCGTGCGGTTGCCGCGCCAGTCGCGCAAACGCCTGTTCAACATCCGGCGCGGGCGAAAGTTCTTGGACCAGCGGATAAAACGGCGCGTCAGAACTGTTCATGGCGCGGGCTCGTCGGCAGGCGATTCTGGCTGATTTTTGGGCGGCGGCGCGCGGCGTTGCCGATGGCTGACTTCCGGCTGCGTCAGATAGCCCCAGTCGAGCGCTTCATCTTGCCGATATTGTTTGCCGAGCGTGTTGGCCGTTGTGGCTTTCGCCAGTTCGTAGCCCAGATAAAACGCGTGCGCGGCGTCGACGGGCCGAGGCAACGCCGCCTGCAATTTTTCGAACAGCACAAAGGCATTTGCATCGCTCAATTGCAAACCGGCCGAGATCGCTTGCAGCGTACCGTCTTCGGCAAATAGCCGAATGTTGTGATCTTTGATGGTTTGCGCCAGGCGCTGTAACACTTCGTCGCCTTGACGCGAGACCTGCGGATCGCGGAGCGTCACCAGTCGCGACTCCAAATGTTTCGGCAGCCGCCGCCCGCTCACAGCGTAATGCATTAACCGCCGCGCCAAATCGCATTCGCGCACCGAAGTGCGCGCCCAATTGATCACTTCGGTGGTCAGTACGCTACGAATACCCAGTTCTTGGCAAAACCCCAACAGCAACACGTTGATGCCGGCCGAGTCGACGTCGGTCAACTCCGTGAGGTTGCCGATGCCCATCATCATTTCGGCGTCGGGGTAACGATGGCGAATGTTGAGATAGCGACCCAAGCTTTCGGCAAATCCAAACCCGATTGGCTCGAGCACCGGGTCAATCCGCAGCGGCACGCGGCGCGCGGCCAGAAATTCGACCGTCTCGTCCAAGCCGGCCAGCGTACTGGGCACGTCGGGCACCACCACAACTTCGCAGTTCCAATCGGCGGCCGCGTCGCGATTGCTGGAATTCACGCTCAGCACGAGTTCGCAACCGGCCTTGACGGCGGGTGCGATTTCCGCCGGATTCAGACTATCGATCGAAACGCGATGCCCCGCGTCGCGCAGCGCGCGGACAACGTCTGCCACGCCGGTCCACGCATCGCCGGGCTCGCAACCCACGTCGATTAAATCCGCACCGTCGTCCGTCATCCGCCGCGCGGTTGCCAGAATGACCGATAACGGCAACCGCGGCGCATGATTGATTTCGGCGATGATTTGAATGTCGTAGCCGCCGTAATCGTCGCCGCGCTGCTGCTGCCCGAAGAACTCGGGCAAGCGCTGCAAATCTTTGGGGCCGCGCTCGACCGGTTTGCCGGTGATCTGCTCGACAGGCGCCAGATCGCCGCTGCAATATCCTGGCAGCATGATCTTGGTGGTGGCCGGCGGAGGTTGAATTCTGGCGGCAATCCAGGCGGGCGACATCAGTGCCGCCACGGTGATCGGCAGCACGCCCACCGAATATTCGAATTCGGCCCGCGGCGCCAATTTGTGCAAAACGTCGCGGAGCGCGAATTCGGCCAAGCGCCCGGTCACGAAGTGAATGTGTGGCCGAGTCATGTTAGCTTGCCCGAAAGCCGCCGTTAACGCACAGCGTTTGGCCAGTGATGAATTGCGCGGCGGGCGAAACCAAAAACAGCGCTGCGGCAGCAACATCCTCCGGCGTGCCCCAGCGTCCCAGCAAGCTCTCGCGACTGGCCCGCTGCTGCCAATAATCGGACGCTTGATCGCCCCAGGCGGTGCGAATCCAACCGGGCGCCAGGCAATTGACTCTCACCTGCGGCGCGAGCGATTTGGCCAAACTCAGCGTAAACGCTTGCACCGCGCCTTTGATGGCCGTAAACATTTCGCCACTGTCGCCCGCCATGCCTTGCAGGGCCTGATCCCAGCCAATGTTGACGATCGCTCCGTTGCCGCGCGCCCGCATCCGCCGGCCAATATTTCGCGAAAGACGTATCGTGGCGGTCACATCAACCGCCCAGAGCAATTGCAGCTTTTCTTCGAAGCTCAGCGCGGCCGCATCGCCGGTGAGTACATCCGCGCCGGCATTGTTGATCCAGATATCCACGCCCGCGGTCTGCTGCCAGGCGGTTTCCGCCAGACGGTCTTGCTCGCCTGGATTTTGGAGATCGGCAATCATCGACTGGGCATCGCAACCGAGCGCGCGGAGGGCGGCCACTGCTTGCGTGGCGCGGGCTTGATTGCGACCGTGGATGATGCATGTTGCGCCCGCCCGCGACAAATCCAGGGCAATCGCCCGGCCAATTCCGCTGGACGAGCCGGTGACGACGGCCGTTTTTCCGACCAGCGGTTTGAGGTTTGCAATCGATTCGGTCATGGTTGCCGGCGGACGATGGTCGCGATTTGAACTACAATATCATAGCTAGCCATCGTTTCCGTGGCGAACGTCACGCTTTTGAGTCAATCCGACTGGTCGGTTGTGGAACTTCGCGAACAAATCACCGGCGCGGCGTTGTTTTTTCGCGGATACAACGTAACCAACTTAGGGCGTAGCCGCGAACTGCTGCTGCATCCGGCGTTTGGGCCGATCGTCGAGCGCAAACTTCGCGAAGCGGCCGAGATTTGCAGTGAGCAGATCGGCCGCCCTTGCAATCTGCTGCAGCGCGTCCGTGATCATGTGGAAACCACGCTCGACACCTACGCCGATGCCGTGGCGATGATTGTGGCCATGGAGCTTGTCCATCTGGAATTGCTCCGCGAATTCTTTGGCGTCGATTACCGGCAAGCCCAACTGGCCTGCGGTTACAGCCTTGGCGAGGTCACGGCGCTGGTGGCGGGCGAAATGATCGATTTGCAATCCGCCTTACGCGTGCCGCTGGCTATGGCCGCCGATGTCGCCGCGCTGGCCGACGACGTGACGCTGGGCGTGCTGTTTTCGCGCGGGCCGATCTTGGACTTGAGCGTTGTCGACAATCTCTGCCGCCAAGTGAATCAGGCCGGAAATGGCGTGATGGGCGTTAGCACCATTCTTTCGCCCAACTCGGTGCTGCTGCTGGGCCAACGCGATACCATCGAGCGATTCACGGCGCTGATGCGGCAGGCCTTTCCCGAGCGCGTGTATTTGCGCAAAAACGATCAGCGCTGGCCGCCGATGCACACGCCGCTGGTTTGGCAGCGCAACGTGCCCAATCGTTCGGCCGTGATGCTGCACACGTTGAACGTACTGCGCGAGCAGCCAACGATGCCGATTTTTTCGCTGGTGACCGGCAAGTCCAATTATTACGAAAGCACGATACGCCAAATATTGGCGCTATGGGTCGATCATCCGCAGCGGCTGTGGGAAGCGGTGTACGAAATTCTCGCGCGCGATTGCCGCTTGGTGCTGCATGTTGGTCCGGAACCGAACCTGGTGCCGGCCACGTTCAAACGATTGGCGGACAACGTGCTGGCCCAATTGGCGGATCGCAGCTTTACCGGCTTTGGGCTGCGGGCAGTCTCGCAAGTCATGCGCCGCCCCTGGCTGGCCAAGATGTTGCCCTCGCGCACGGCGCTGCTGCGTGCGCCACTGGTAGAGCAGATTGTGGTTGAAGATTGGTTGTTGGCGCAGAGGTTGCCGTAGAATGAGAACATCGCCCGTGGCGAAGCTTGAAAAATGCGGCCTATTGCCGGAAAATTCAGGCGAACGCAATCAATTACGTCGGCAATCAACCAAGTAAGGAATGGTACTGGCGCGGATTGCAAATTCAGTGAGCAGAAGAGTTCACCGCGAAGTCGCAAAGGACGCGAAGAAAAAGCAATCGTGCCGGCGGACTCAAAAAATGTGTTTTGCAAACGTCATTGATGCAAGCTGTAATCGCGTGATCGTTTCTCATCATTTTTCTTCGCGTGCTTTGCGCCTTCGCGGTAAAACAATATTGGATTCCAATTCAAGCGACTCAGGCACGACCGACAAAATAAGTTCCGTTTTTCGTTCAGGTCGACACGTACGATCACGAGTAGCAGGCGCCTCAATCGAAGAAAGTCATTTTCCGTTCGTTCCTATTTCCATGCAGGCCGAATATGTCTCAAACGTTGGCGAAAATTCTGGCAAGCAGTTTCTGTCGTCGATTAGCTTCGAATTTTCCGGCGCTGATGTTGCTCGTTTTGTTCAAGCCCCTCGCCGCGTCCGCGTGGGCTGACGAAAATGTGAAGATCGAAAAAGACATTGCCTATCTCGGCGCGGGTCGCAACGAAAAAGCCGATCTGTATCTGCCGGCCACGGTGGCAAAAGATGCCAGACTGCCAGCCGTGCTGCTGATTCACGGCGGCGGTTGGACTGGCGGCGACAAAGCGGCCGAGCGCGAACAGAACATTGGCCCAACGCTGGCTCAACACGGTTACGCCGTGCTGAGCATCAATTACAAGCTGGGCACCAAAGACAACGTGGCCTCGGCCTGGCCGCAAAATATTCACGACTGCAAAACCGGCGTGCGCTGGCTGCGCGTCAATGCCGCCAAATATCAACTCGACCCCGATCATTTGGGTGTAATGGGCGGATCGGCTGGCGGCCACTTGTCCGCGCTGATTGGTGTCACCGCTGCGGCCGATGGACTCGATCCCATCGAGCCCTGGGGCGATGTCTCGACCAAAGTCCATTGCGTGGTCGATCTGTACGGCGCATTGCAAATGAGCACCACACCCCTCGATGCAGCCAGCGACAACAAAACGTCCGTGCTCAAATATCTCGATAAGTCCGATCCGCCGTTTATGCTGCTGCACGGCACGGCCGACAAAACCGTGCCGGTTGAGTTCTCGCGACAACTGGCCGCCGCCCTGACCAAAGCCGGCATCGAAAATCAGTTGATCGAAGTCCAGGGCGCGCCGCACACCTTTCATCTGCAGCCCAAGCAGCGCGATTTGCGGCCAATTGTGCTAGAATTTCTGGACAAGCACCTCAAGACAGCCACGAAATAAGTTGCGTGCGGTGCGCGCGCCGCCGTCTGAAGGCAAAACTTCGCCCGCATGCCTTCGCACATTCACTTGCCAGCCATCAGGAATCGAACCCGATGAAATTCTCTGCCGCGTTGCTGGTCGTTTGCGCCGTGGGAGTTTACTGCGCAACGGCCGACGTCTGCTTGTCCGCCGATCTGCCGGCGGCGATCAGCGCGGCGCTCGACAAAGCCGGCAAGAATCGCGAACAACTCGAACTGGCCTGGAAGCAAACGCCGAACGAGCAGCGCGAGGGTTTGGAGTTTTTGCTGGTCAACATGCCGGATCGCGATCTGCAAAATCTCTCGGCCGACTTTTTGCGCGAGCATCTGGAGTTCGCCTATAAGGCTTACGACCAATCGCCCTGGAAAGCCAGCGTCTCGAAGGAACTGTTTTTGAACGACATCCTGCCGTACGCCAGCATCAACGAACATCGCGAAAAATGGCGCGCCGATCTCCACGCGCGCTGTTTGCCGATCGTGGTAGGCATCGATTCGCCCGGCAAAGCGGCCGTGATGTTGAATCAGAAAATCTTCGACGCCTTCAAAGTTCATTATTCCACCAAGCGCGCCAAGGCAGATCAAAGCCCCAGCGAATCGATGGCGTCCGGTCTGGCATCGTGCAGTGGGCTGTCTGTGTTGCTGATCGATTCGTGCCGTAGCGTAGGCATTCCGGCGCGGTTCGTCGGCACGCCCATGTGGGCCGACGAGAGCGGCAACCACTCGTGGGTGGAAGTCTGGGATCAAGGTTGGCACTTTACCGGCGCGCAAGAGCCCAGCGGCGACAAGCTCGACAAAGGCTGGTTTGCGGAACGCGCCGCAACCGCCAAACGCGACGACCGGATGCACGCCATTTACGCCTCGAGCTTCAAACGCACCCCGGCCCTGTTTCCGTTTGTGTGGGCGCCCGAGCGCGAATGGAGCTACGGCGTGAACGTGACCGATCGCTACGCGCAAAAGCTGGTGGCGATTCCCGAGGGCCAGATGCGCGTGATGTTTCGCGTGCTCGACCGCTCCGGCGGCGATCGCCTGACTGCCAAGATCAGCGTCAAAAATGCCGCTGGCGAAATTGTCTTCAGCGGGCAAACCAACGACGAACGCTTCGACGCCAACGATCATCTCTCGGCCGTGCTGAAAATGGCGGACACTTACACCGTCGCAGCGCAGGCAGACCAGCGCGCGGCATCAGCAACCTTTTCCGGCGAGTCGTCCGGCAAGGTCGTCACGCTCGTGCTGGCCAGCGTTCCATCTGCTGGGCAGGCTGGGCGCTCGCGCGCGCCGTGACCTGCGGGCGTTGACGATGCGCGCGGTTTTGCGGATTGCAACGGGCGGCGAATTTGCCGATCGCCGCAGCGGTGTGGCTACAGCGGCCAACTTTCTGACATACATTTCATGACGAGCGTTTACGCTTGATCCGTTGCGCCTCCGTTATGAGACCACCGTCCATGTCCAATCGCCGCAAGACAAAGTTAGTCAACATCAGCATCCAACGCGCCATGACGCTGCGGATTGTGACCCATTCGATCTTATTCGTCTGGAGCGTGTTTCTGGTCTGCCTGGGCATGATGTACATGCTGGGACCGGTCGAAAATAGCGAGAACATGGAGCAAATTCGCTCCATCTGCCTGAAGGCGATCGGCATTTCTTCGCTGGTGATTTTGCCGGCCATCGTTTACGACTCGATCAAATTCGGTCATCGCATGGTCGGGCCGATTGTGAAGTTCAAAAATCTGCTGCCGAGGGTGGGCCTGGAGCACGTCGATCACGTTGGGCTGCGAGCGAACGACTACTGGCAGGATCTGCCGGCGGAATTCAACGCCATGCTGGATCGCGTGGAAGAATTGCGCCGCGCTGCGGCGGTTAACAATCAGCACGGCTTGGCCGTCGCCAACGAGTTTCAAGCGGCAGTGTGACGGTCGACATCGTGGCGGTCATTTCTGGTTGTTGCCTGGCTTATGAGCAGAATTGCGATGATGAACGATGTTCCCATTCGGCGAAAATCGAAATCCCGCCGCGGCTCGGTGGTGGTGGAAATGGCCATCATGCTGCCGGTGTTCGTGCTGATTGTGCTCGGCACCATCGAGGCTTGCACGATGATTTTTTTGGAGCAAACGCTCAAGATCGCCGCGCACGAGGGCGCGCGGGCGGCGGTGGTGCCTAACTCCACTTCCACCACGGTGCAAGCGCGTCTGACTTCGTTCCTCGATCAACGCGGCGTCAAAGGTTATACGGCGACGATCACGCCAGCCAATTTTTCGCAACATCCCTACGGCGATTTGATCCAGGTTCAGATCGTTGCGCCTTGCAACCTGAACTGCTCGTTTCCGCCCTGGTTTTACAGCGGCAAATCGCTGACCGGCACGGTGACGATGATGAAAGAACAGTAGTTGGAGTCCGCGAAAGTTTTTCGACGTTGGCATTCAACCAGACTCGTCCGTTAGTCGCTGTGAGAATTCCTTGATGGTTGTGTCATTTCCGCGTGCCGCGTTACGGCACAATCGAACCGCACCCGGCAAACGTCGCGGCGCCGTGCTGGTGCTGTTGGCGTTGTTTCTGCCGGTGTGTTTGATTCTGTGCGCGTTCGCCTTGAACATTGCCTACTTGGAACTCAACCGAACCGAGCTGCAAATCTCGACCGATGCGGCGGCACGCGCCGGCGGACGCGATCTGATTGTCTCGCAAAGCACGGCCACCGCCACGGCGCGGGCGCAATCGCTGGCCAAGCTAAATCCCGTCGCAGGTCAACCGCTGCTGCTGCAAGCCAGCGATTTGACGTTTGGTAGCGCCACGCGTCCGGCATTAACGTCGCGGTACGCATTCACCGCAGGCGGCGCAAGTTACAACGCCTTGCAGGTCATCGGTCACCGCGATGCAGGTTCGCAGGGTGGACAGTTAACACTGCTCATGCCGCAGTTTTCCAGCAGTAAGCAATTTGGCGCCAAGCAAATCGCGCAGTCGACCGAAGGCGATATCGATATTGCCTTGGTGGTCGATCGATCGGGATCGATGGCTTATAGCGCCAAAGAAATCACCGATCCGCTGCCCGGTGCGCCGGCCGCGGCGCCAAAAAACTGGACCTGGGGAATGTTGGTTCCGCCTAAAGCGCGCTGGCTGGATCTGGTTGCGGGCGTAACGGTCTTCATCTCCGAACTCAACAACTCTGGCGGGCGCGAGATGTTGGCGCTGGTGTCGTACAACAATCAGACCCAGATCGATTGCCCCATCTCCACCAGTTATGCAGGAATCTTACCGGCGCTAAACGTCTACACCTCGAATTTCTCTTCCGGTTCGACGGCCACCGGCGACGGCATTACTCAAGGCGTCAACGCCTTGGCAAATGCCAATGCGCGGAGTTGGGCGTCCAAAGTGATGGTCGTGATGACTGACGGTCTGACTAACACCGGCAGCGATCCGATCGTCGCCGCGAAGCAGGCCGCCGCCAAGAACATTCTGATTTTCACCATCACGTATAGCG
Organism: Pirellulales bacterium; assembly: GCA_038205115.1. GTDB lineage: Bacteria > Planctomycetota > Planctomycetia > Pirellulales > JBBRCE01 > JBBRCE01. The sequence goes on along the minus strand of JBBRCE010000036.1, from coordinate 6,199 downwards.
ATGAGGCCGACCAGACGGCCATGGCGCAAGTTGCCGCCATCGGCTCCGGCAAGCATTATCACGCCAACAACTCCGCTGACTTAAACGCCGTGTTTCAAGACATCGTTAAACAAATGCCGGTGCTGTTGTGCAAATAAATGAAATCGAATTGACCAGCGTCTGCGAAGTATCACGTCAGCACGGCTGTCGTCACGTTTTACGGCGGCGGCGAATGACGGCCAGTCGGCGCGGCACGGCCGTGGTGCAAATGGCGCTGGTGCTGCCGATCTTGGTGACATTCATTTTTGCCAGTATCGAGTTCGGCCGCATGAACATCATTCGCCACGTAGCGGCCAACGCCTCGTACGAAGGCTGTCGAAACGTCGTCGTGCCCGGCGCGACCGCCGCCGAAGCGCAAACGGTGGCCAATCAGATCATGTCGAGCATCGGCGTCAAAAACGTGACCGTCACCGTCACGCCGAATCCGCTGCTTGAAACCACCGGCAAAGTGACCGTGCAGGTTGACGTACCCACGGCGGGCAATCTCTGGATTTTTCCGATCTTTTCCGCCGGTAAGACCATTACCGTGGCCACCACGCTGCTGGCCGAGCGGCCGCCGCTGGTGCAAGTGCAGGCGATTGGCTCATAAGCGGGCGGATCTCGATTGACGCTCCGCTGGGCCACGTCGCTGCACCGACTTGCCAATTGGCGTTAGGAACGGCGGAAAAATAACTTCCTCTGAATGAGACGCACGCTGCCCACTGATTGCACCCGCGGATTTGAACGAAAAACGGGGCGTATCGATCGGTCGTTGTCGAGTCGCATGAATTGGAATCCGATATTTTCACCGCGAAGGCGCAAAGCGCGCGAAGAAAAATCCGTCAGAACCATCACGTGCTCACAGCTTGCTCAACCACGTTTGAAATCACTTGTTTGCTCCTCGACTCTCTTGCCTTTTCTTCGCGTCCTTTGCGCCTTTGCGGTGAACTCCACGCCTTCTCCCTCGAGCAAGTCAGGATCTACGCGTGATCGCACGCGTCGACACGTACGAAAAGGCGAAGTGATTTTTCGGTCGTTCCGTTACTTGCCGGCACCAACCAGCGGCAGTTCTTCGGCGGCGATCGGCTGACGCTTGTCTTCCGCGACGAAGTAGCCATGCTGCAAGAATCGCAGCGTACACTGCTGCACCTGTGGCGCATCGGCCATGAACGTATGCACCACAGGCAGGAGGATAAAGTCGTGTGCGCCCGGCAGGCGCGTTTCGGCGACGGACACCACTAGGTCGTCATCGCCCGGCAGAATCGGATTGAAGCCCTGATCGTCGCCGCGCCCGCCGGCAATGATGCCGAACTCGCATTGCGGTGTGGCCAGGCGAGAATGGAGTTGCTCGAAACCGCTTCCCAGCTCTTGTCCCGGACTGCCGGCGATCAGCTTAAACAGGATCATCCGACCCAACGTGGTGGCCAGCTTGGCGCCGTTGTTGGGCGCGCCGGCCATCACAATCCGATGAATTCGCGGGTCGGGCGTGCGCCCGGTGGTCGCATCGGTTTGATCGAACAAGTAACGCCGGATGACGACATTGCCCAGGCTGTGCGCAACGAAGTTGATTTCGGTCATTCCATCCAGATGTCGAACGATGTTGTCCAAGCCGCGGGCGTGCGATTCGATTTCTGCCTGCGAGCTGGGATACTCGACGTTAAACACGGTGTAGCCGCCTTCTTTTTTCAGATAGGCGGCCATCTTGTTCATAGCGTTGCTACTGCGACACAGACCATGCAGCAAAATCACGCACTTACCTTGCATGGGCGGCAACTTACGCTGGATTTTGATTTCGTCCAGCGCTGCGGCGCACTGGTCGTAGCTGCCGGATTTATGGCGGTGATCGTTGCCATCGAGCAAGCGGCAATGACCCGTAAACACATTGCGCTGGATCTTCCAGTCGTTAAAAAACAATTGGTCGGCCCAGAATTGTCGTCCGCCCAAGGTTTTCATACCGTCCACCCAGGAGTTGGCGTCTTCGTCGTTTTCGTTAACCAGATGGAAATCGGTCGCAGGCCGATCTTGCTCCGAGCGAGCGCCCGCTTTAACATCACTGCCGCCGGCTTTAACATTACTGCCGCCCGCTTTGGCTTCGCTGGCAGCAGCCAACACAGACGGCTTGATGATTTCTTTGGGTATGGCCGCTGCCGCGTTGGGAGCAATGCCTTGCTCTGCCGCGGGCAATTCCGCTTTGGACAACTTCATGCCCGAATGCCAAAAGCATCCACCGCCAGACAAGGCGAGTAGCAACACGGCGGCGGCGATCAATTTGCGATGCAGCATACGATGCGATCCAGTTCCGCCGGGACTGACAGCAGGCCGAGGCGTCGGTTCATTATACTGAGATTGCTAGCGCGGAGCGATGCGGAAGGAGCCATTTGGCCAAGCGCCATGACCACTTGGCGCGACAGCCCGAACATGACGATATCGCCGATTCTGCCGAATTCGGCAATGCCAGCCTGCCAAAATCGCGGTTCGGCCCATAATTGCTAGCACTTCGCGCTGATGGCCGCCTGGGTTATCATCGCGGGAATGAGCCTCAACGAATCGCAACACGCTAACGGATCACCGCAACAAGTGCGAGTGTTGATCGTCGATAACGATCGCGCGCACGCCGAAACGGTTTCTGAAAGCCTGGAGCGCGCCAACTATCATTGCCAGGTTGCCTCCAGCGGTCGCGAAGGCGCCAAACTGATCGAAGACGAAAACTTCGATCTGGTCATTACCGACTTGATGATGAACGACCTGGATGGTTTGGAAATCCTCAAGCGGGCCAAACAGTCGCTGCCAGATGCCGAAGTGATCTTGGTCACAGGGCATGGCTCGGTGCCTTCGGCCGTGAGCGCCATGCAACAAGGGGCGTTCAACTACCTGCTCAAACCGCTCGACCTAGGCACGCTGCGGACCATTGCCGAAAAAGCCTCGGCCAGCGTGCGACTGCGGCAGACCAACATCGAGTTGAATCGCCGCTTGGACGAAAAGTTCGGTTTTGAAGGCGTTGTCGGTTCCAGCCCGCAAATGAATGGGGTGATTGATCGGCTGCGGCGCATTGCGCCCACCGACGCCAGCGTGCTGATTCAAGGCGAAACCGGCACCGGCAAAGAGCTGGTGGCGCAGGCCATCCACCAAAACAGTCCGCGCAAAAGTAAGCCGTTTGTCGCTTTGAATTGCGCCGCGCTCAGCGAAAATATCTTGGAGAGCGAACTGTTTGGCCACATTCGCGGTGCCTTCACGGATGCCTCGAGCGACCGCGTGGGCAAGTTCGAGTTCGCTCACGGCGGCACGCTGTTTCTCGACGAAGTGGGCGATATGCCGCTGGCCACGCAGATCAAACTGTTGCGCGTGTTGGAAAGCGGCGAAATTACCCGCGTCGGTTCGAACACGCCGGTCAAAGTCAACGTGCGAATTCTTTCCGCCACCAATCGCAATTTGGAAGACGCCATCGTGGCCGGCATGTTTCGTAGCGATTTGTATCACCGGCTCAAAGTGGTCACCATCGTGCTACCGCGACTGGTGGAACGCGCTGCCGATATTCCGTTGCTGATCGAACATTTCATCCGCCAGTTTTCCAAGCGACATCACAAGCAAATTAAAAGTATGAGCACCGCAGCGCGGCGCAAGCTGCTGGCCTTCGATTGGCCCGGCAACGTGCGGCAGTTGCGCAACGTGATCGAAAGCATGGTGGTTGTCGATTTCGACGGCGTGTTGGATATCGACGATCTGCCAGACGAACTCGGCGGCGGCGTGGCGATCGCGCCCACCGTCGAAGTCACCGGTCAACCGGCCACCAACGGCAGCAGTATCGCGAGCCTGGTTGGTAAAACATTGGAAGAAGTCGAGCGATTGTTGATCAACGAAACGCTCCGCGAAACCGGCGGCAATCGCGATCAGGCCGCCGCCATCCTCGGCATCGGCCAGCGCACGCTCTACCGCAAGATCAAGGAATACGGCGGATGACGAACCGCCACGCTGCGATTTGCAATTCGTCCGTTACCTATTCTGCAGTCGTCCATAAACGTGAATCTTGGCTCACGTGATAAAGCCGCTTTTTTTCGCCAAACGTCGTCGCTGGTAGTGTAGCTTCGAAGCCGTCGGCAGTCAGCTTCAATTGCGGCGCAGCGGCAAACGACTGCCAATGCGTGGCAGCGAGCTGCAGTTGCTTCCAATCGCCGGCCCACGTTCCGTGCGCGGCGTAAAATGACTTTTGCAGATGATAAATTTCCATCAGCGCATCGCGGGCGGGTAGCGCCGGATCAAGCACGAACTTGGCTTTCTCGGGCGACGCGCGGCTGAACTGCACAAAGCCCCAACGCTCCGGACGATGCATGTCGATGATGCCTTGCGGCGACCAAATCCAATTGTTCTCCGGCAGGTTGGGCCGCTTGCGATATTTGCCGTCGACCACGTCGATTTGCCACTCGACTCGCGAAAAATTCATCCGCCACTGATCGCCCTCGCGCGGCGGCGTCGCGCGGTGCGCGTATTTTTCCATCGCCGACCAGGGAATGGCAAGTTCCAGCGACCAACCGCGATCCGTATCGCGCGGATCGTTGAGCGTGCCGTCAACATGCACGGCCGACTTCATGCCGCTGAACTCAAATCCAAAGTCCGCTTCGCCACCGTCTTTGTAGGGCTTAGGCAAGAACAGATCCCAAGTGGTATTGAGTGCGTTGAGTTCCAATTCCATGTATTGGTGATTGTCTCCATCCGGATCGACGAACAGTTCGAAATCATTGTCCTGAAAAATGATCGAGTCGTGCTTTTCCAGCGTGCCCCAGACGTGCGGTTCTTCGAGTTCCGCGCCCACGTACAGGTATCGATCGTCCCACAACATTTTCATCCGCGTGCGGAACTTGGGCTTGGGTTTGGCTTCGCCTTCGATGTCCACGAACGGCTCGCTCCAGGGCACGGCGGTCCAAGCGGCGTCGTCCAACTTGCCGTCGATCGCTGGCGGTTTCTCCGCGCGGCAGCAGACGTAGCCGCGCGGCCGAATCGGCTGCATCTTGGCCCAATCGGCGGCCGAATTGGCGGCCTTTTCGTCAACGGCCATCGACCCCCGCGGCGAACACAACAATAGGCTCGCGAGCGCGGCGGCCAATCCCACAACAGACAAAACGCGAAACATAATCATCGCCATCTCGAGTGCAGAACGGTTTTCGTCCCGGTCGATCACCGGAATCTTTGGTGCAGATTATGAGCGATTGCCTGCCCATTGCCTATCATCGCGTTGCGAAGCGGCTGCGGCAACACGCTGCGCAACCCAATTCCTGACGGTCGATCACCGGGCAACTCGCAAACCCGCTACAGACTAACGTCCGGTTATGCCGCCGACGCCGGGGATCGGGTTTGCTAGCGACAAGTTGAATCTCGCTGCGTCTGGCCGACGATGGTTTCTGTGAATTGGCGAACCGCATGGAATCGGCAAATGTGACTGCCGCCGGGTTCGCACTCGCGATGGCCAAGCCTTGGATGCTTCGCGTCGCCGTCACCTCAACGGATTGGAGTAACGTAATGAAGCTGTATCTATGGACGGTTGCCTTGGGATTGAGCTTGGGAATGAGCGTGCCGTCGGCGCGCGCCCAATCGCCTGACGAGTCGCGCGGATACGTACCTGCGCAGCAGGGTCCGATGCTGGAAGCGCCGCCGCTGCGGATTGCTGCCCGCCCCAAGGCCGACGACACGAAACGAGACGGACGCGGCTCCCGCCCGACCGTGGACCCGAGCGCGACGGCGGATCCGAGTTCCCCGCCCGATCCGAATGCCCCGCCAGCTCCGATTGTCGATCGTGCGCCGGCGAAGCGTGATTTTCAAAAAATCGAAGCGCCGGAAGCGACGCCCAGCACGCCGCCGCCAAAAGCTTTGGTCAACGAGAGCCAAGCGCCGGGCGATCAACCGCCGTCGCCGCCTGATGATTACGCTCCCGCGCCGCGAGTTGCCCCGGCGCCGGTGTCTGCTGGCGCAGATCCCGTGGCCACCCCAGGCTCGTTCTGCGGCTGCCAGCAGCAGGAATGTGGCAATAGCTGCTGCAATACCTGCGGTAGCTGGTGCAAGAAGTTGGATTGCCCGGACTGCCCGGCGTGGCAGTTGTTCGATCCGGAAAAGCACCCGTTCATGAAGTGCCACGATCTGACGATCAACGGCTGGATTGACGCGGGTTACACCTCCAATGCCGACGGCAAGC
>JBBRCE010000035.1:0-52380 GCA_038205115.1 Pirellulales bacterium | reverse complement strand
AGCGATTCGGTTTGTGGTGATCGACCGCCTGGTGACGCAAGGTTCGCGGAGCGAAGGCGGGCAACGCTGGCTCGAGCGGATCTGGACGACGATGGCGACATGCGCTCAACAAGGCCGCTCGGCCTTCGACTTTTTGGTCGACAGTGTGCACGCCTACTGCCAAGACCAACCCGCGCCGACGCTGTTGATCGACAACTCGGCCTAACACCCTGCCGCGTCTCTGGCCAGCAACCTCTCACACAATTCCCCGCGCTACCGCTCCGCGCCCACAGCAAATAACCTACATTTCAGCCCGTGAACGGTTACCCGTCCTGATTGTTGACTTATTAATAGTGCAGAGTGCCGCACGGAATGAATTGCCATCCGCTTTACGCGAACGAGCCAAATGCGAAGTCTCAAACAGTTTGCGCTGGCGCGCTAGCGCCGCAGCGCTTCAACGGGCCGCAACCGTACGGCGTAGATTGCCGGATAAATTGCGCCCAGTATTCCCGCCACCAGCGCCACGACCATGGCCTGCCAGACCACACGCGGGGGCAGCCGGCCATCCAGTAAGTTCGACGTGGTCGGAAGATGCGCCAGCAGTTTGAGCAGCAGCGCGCCCGCGACAATTCCCAGCAATCCGCCGACAACCGTTTGCGCCAGCGATTCGCCCACCAACAGCCAAACGACACGGCTTTTTCGCCAGCCCAGCGCTCGCAGCGCACCGATTTCGCGCGTTCGCTCGAAGACGGCCATCAGCATGGCGTTCAGCACGCCGATGGCGCCAATCACCACGGCAATCACCGACAACACCCAACCGCCGCCGCGGGTGATGTTGATCTGACGAATATTGTGTACGAACTCGCGGGCCGGCGTGACTTTGATGTGCGGATCGAGCGCTTCGATCTGCCGCGTGGCGGCTTGCATCGAATCGGGATCGCCTACGCGGCTGAGCTTGACCACGTAACCGGTCACCTGTCCGCGACGATCGATGGTTTGCTGCAACTCGTCCAGCAGCATCCAAACCGCGCCGGTTTCCAAGCGATTGAAACTGTCGAACACGCCGACCACTTCGTACGTTTGCGAATACATTTCCAGATGGTCGCCGGCTTTTTTTCGCAAGTTCGCCGCCAATTGACTGCCGAGCATCACGCTGCGACGATCGCCGGCTTGCAAGCGTCGGCCGTTGCCTAGCTGAACTTCCACACGCTGCAAAACCGGACTGTCGGGCGGCCAGCCGTTGACGATCACCGCAAACATGTTGTTGTCCGGAAACGACACCAGGTCCATCAAGCTGCCGACTGCGTCTTTAACCATCGGCAGTTGTTTGATGCGATCACCCAGTTTTTCGCTGACTCCGCTGCTGAGTTGCGTATGTCCGCCGGCGCGCTGCACAACCAAATCCGCTCCGCGCTGCTCGTAGAGATCGTTAAACGAATCTTCGAACGTCTGCGCGGCGCCCGTCAGCACGACCACTGCCGCCACGGACAGGCCGATGCCAGCGCAGGTAAGCGCCGTCCGCATTTTGCGGCGTCGCAAGTTCTTGACGATGATGGACGTAAAATGCATGTTGTTGCGGCCAGCGAAATTCTCACGGCGCCGCGCTGCAGCGCGTTGCCATGCCCACGCGTTACACCAATTGCCCGTCGCGAATGGTGACGATGCGTCCGGCGCGGGCGGCAACTTCCGCGCTGTGTGTAATGACCACCAACGTGACGCCTAACTCGCGCTGCAATTTGTCGAACAGTTCCAATACGTCGTTGCCAGATTGCGAATCGAGATTTCCCGTCGGCTCGTCGGCCAGGATGATTCGCGGTTGGTTGGCCAGCGCGCGGGCGATGGTCACCCGCTGCCGTTCGCCCACGGACAGCTTGTTCGGTAGATGTTTGAGGCGATGGCTCATGCCAACGCGGTTAAGCAGTTCGCGGGCGCGAGATTGCCGCTGGCTGGCCGAAAGCCGGGTTTCGAACATCGGAATTTGCACGTTCTCTTCGGCCGTCAGCGTCGGCAGCAGATAAAACGATTGAAACACAAAGCCAATCGTGTGCGCGCGGAAGGAGTCGAGGTCCGCGAGTTTCGAAAGCGGTTGGTCGCGGAAGTAGATTTCGCCGGCATCCGGCCGATCGAGCGCGCCCAGCAAATTTAAAAGCGTGCTTTTACCGCTGCCGCTGGGCCCCATGATGGCCAGATATTCGTTTTCTCGTAGTTCCAACGAAATGTCGCGCAGCGCGCAGACATCGCCATCGTTATAAGTTCGGGAAATTCGCTCGGCGCGTAGCAGAACCGCAGCGCTGGCGCTACGCGGACTGGCGGCGGAATGAGTGGCAGGTTGGTTCATGGATGCAAATGATTGTCTGGCGCATTTTGTGCCTGGCGACGGGGCCGTTGGTGGACGGCAATCACCGCTGGCGACTTACGAATGGTAGCGGCGCTGTCGCGGTTGGCAACCCTATTCATAGCGCAGCGCTTCCATCGGTTGTAAACGCGATGCGCGCAGCGCCGGATACGTGCCGCCCAATAGGCCCACCGCCGGTGCCAACAGGGCCGCCCATAACACAACCCACGGCGACAAATTTGGGCTCACCAAGCCCTGCGAATAGTGGGACCTGGACAGTGCCAAAATCAAGATCCAACCGCCCAGCACGCCTAGTACCGCCCCGATTGCGCTGAGCAGTTGCGCCTCGAAAACAATCAGCAGTCCGACGCGCCGGCGCTGCCAGCCAATGGCCCGCAACAGGCCGATTTCGCGGGTTCTTTCTAGCACGGCCATCAGCATGGTGTTGAGCATGCCGATGCCGCCGACCACTAGGGCAACCACAGAACAAACCCAGGCCAAGGCGTTTGATAACCGCACATCCGTGGCCTGATCGACAAACTCTTGCGTCGGCGTGGCCTTGAGGCCGAGCGGTTTACCGCTTTCGTCCTGCCAGCCGTTGATCTGCGTTTGCAATTGTTGGGAAATCGCGCTGCGGTCCGGCAGGTCATTTGCCAGTCGAATTTCGAATTCGCTCACTTGGCCGGCCCGATCCATCAGCGTTTGCAGGTCGGTCAACGGCACGATCGCCGTAGCGTCTTCCATCAAGTTCACGCCCTTAAAAATCCCGACGATCCGGAACGATTGCGACTCGATATCTACAGTTTGTCCAACGCGTTTGTCGAGCATTTCCAGCAGTTGCTGCCCCAGCAGCACGCAATTTGTGTCGTCGTTTGCCAGGTTTCTGCCAGCGATGATCGTTAAATCTTTGATCGCAAACTCATCTGGCCGCTGGCCATGCACCGGAATACCCAGCAGGCTGCCCTCGCCCAGCGAAGTGGTTTCGGTGAGCGTGGCGGCTACGGCGGCCACGTGTGGCAAGGCGGCGAGTCGGGGTTGGGCGTTCTCGTAGAGATTGCTCGTCAAGCGGTCGACCACGGCCGCGCGAATCACCACCAGATCGACATCACGATTCTGATAAACTTCCGTGGCCGCGCGTTTCAGCCCGACGGCAAAACTGACCAGCGACGTGACCGCGCCCACTCCGACCGCCACGCTGAGTGCGGTGAGAAACGACCGCACACGGCGGCGAAAGACATTCTTCAGAACCACGTCAAAAAAACGCATGCCGCCTTCAAGGTGAGAATCGCCTGGCAATTCGGTTTGGTTGCTTCAGTTGGCGGCTGGCAGCGGACCAAGGCCTTCGCCTTGCTGCAGCCCGGATGGCGTGGAGAAATCGCGGGCTTGTTCGCGAGGAACACGCCCCAGCGGCCCAAACCAAACGCCTGGATATCCGGCCACACGCGCTTCGTAATCTCGATAGCGATCTTTCAGATAAAATCGCAACCGATAATCTTTGAGCATGCTGCCAATAAAGATGTAGGGCGTCCAAATCGCCACGAGCACCAGTTTATCGGCCGTGAGCGTGGGATGAAACCAGATCAGCCCTAAAAAGCTGAGATACACGGGATGCCGCAACCAGCGATACGCGCCACGCGGCTGAAAATCGCGGCGCGGCGCCTTCTCTCCCCGCACCCAGTACAGCCATGGCGTCAAACCGGTCTGATAACCAAGCCCGGTCAGCCACAGGCTGTAAATCAGCGCCAGCCATGAGCCGTAAAAACAGGCCTCGATCAACAGGCCGCCACGACCTTCGAATTGCCAAACCATCTGCGGGCTACTCTGCCAGAACCGAAATATCAAAAGCAAATGCAGGCAGGTGATCACGCAAAAAAACAGCCCGTAAAACGCCGCGCCGATGAACGGCTCGATGCGACTGCGAACGCGCGGGTGGAGCAGCAGGCTATGCGGAAGGCAAAATTGCAGCGCCAGGGCCGCATCGATCCATAACGGCCCGCTGGCGGCCTGTGGCGCATGGAGAAACTGGAACAGAAAGTAGACGGTGACCGCAAAGATGGCGTGCGTGGCCACCCCGCTGGCGATTCCGATTGCTCGTGGCATCCTTGCCGACTCCGCAAATTTCATGAATTGGGCGGCCGCTCAAATACGATCGCGCCGTATTGCATTGCGCCGCTACGGTAAGCTTGCAAAATGATTTCGAAATGGTCGAGAAAGTCGGCTGCCTCGCGGCCAAATAAATTGGCGACTTTCCGAAGTTTGGAACGACGCAAGCGGTCCGCGCAAATTTCCCAGGTTCGCGCCACGCGATCGGTCCAATCGTGGCAGACTTTCATGGTCAGGCCAGCCTCGGCGAACCATTGTTGATAATCGGCCATCGTCCCTAGCGACGGACACAAAAACCCACGACACACGGCCTCGACCTCCGCCGTCTTCTCGGGTGTTTGGTCTGGGCCAGCCAGCCAAGCGCAAACTGCCAGGCGTCCGCCCGGCTTAAGCCAGCGAGCGGCACGCCGAAAGAATGCCGGCTTGTCGAACAAATGCTCCGTGCATTCGATACTCCAAACTACGTCGAACGACCCATCCGGAAAATCAGCCGCTTCTGCATCGATGCATTGAAAATCCGTCGCCGCGCCGGCATTACGCCACCAGGCCTCGCTGGCAGCCCAACGACGCTGTACCGGGCTTAGCGTCAGACCGCGGACGTGGCACGCATATTCCAGCGCCAGGTGAATTGACGAACCGCCCATGCCGCAGCCAACATCCAGCACACGATTGCCGCGCTCGACGGCCATTTCAGCCAGACTGTCGATCAATTGTTGTTGCGCGGTTTCGACCGACTCATCGCCACTCCACAAACCGTGGTGGATATGCCGTCCCCAGAGCAGCCGATAAAACGGCGTGATCAGGTTGTAATGAAAGCGGATGCTTTGCTTCTTGACCAGGGGAACCGAAATCATAAGTACCGCGCGGGGTGACTGCTCGAAATGCTGGCAACAACCTGCTGTCACGCGCTTCGATGGCCCACAATTTACCGCGTCGCCCCGATTGCAACAATGCGAATCCCCGCGATTGCGGCGCCTGCCGGCTGGTTCGTCGCATTCATCGTCAACGCCGTCGTTCACATTCGTGGACGAAGTTACCAGCAGAATCGCTAGCAGCGGATTCATATTCCTCTGCACGTGCCTTCGCGATACAGTTGGCAAACTTCGTGGGCAAGACAACTCGATCAGCGATCCTATTCGCTCAGAAAGGATGGCAACTGCATGGCAATTTTCGCTGGCAACCGCAAGTTTCGCACGCTCGCACTTGCCTTCACGCTGACCGCTTTCATTGGCGTCAACGCGGGTCATCTCGTCCAGGCCCAAAACCCGTCGGCCGCACAACAACCGGTCGCGCCCGTGCTGCAGCCGGGCGACGTAGAACTCACCAAGAGCGTGGCGATGATTTTTGTCGGCGCCACGGGACTTGGGCATGAGCACGGCGTCGAAGGACATCTCGCCGCGGGGCATATTTCGTTTGGTGCCGCGCAAAATGCCGGCGTGCTGGTCTTCGATATGAAATCCTTCGCCGCCGAAACCACGTTGGCCCGACAGTATGTGGGCCTGGCGGGCGAAATCGACCGCGCCACGGCCGACGCGGTGACCAAGAACATGCACAGCGAAGGCGTGCTGAACGTGGCAAAGTTTCCGCAAGCCAAATTCGAAATCACCTCGGCGCTGCCCCGCGCCGCCGCCCAACCGGGGCAGCCGCAAGAATTCGTGCTCGATGGTCAATTCACATTGCGTGGCGTGACGCAGCCATTGCGCGTGCTGGCCGTGGTTGAACCCGTTCAAGGCTGGTCGCACGTCCGCGGAGGATTCACAATTCTGCAGACCAAGTACGGCATCACGCCATTCAGCAAAGCACTCGGTGCGGTCGGCGTGGCCGACGAACTGAAAATTTGGGGCGACTTCTGGGTACGTTAACGCAGCATGCATCGCAGTCGGGCGGGCTTTCAGGGCAGAACCCAACCCAACCGCGAAATCGTCGGCTATTTAGGCTGTCACGTTCAGGCGACTGCCGTCATGATCGCCATCACTGTCCGTCCCTGCTGCTTGAGCCACCGGTGCTGCCGGAGCCGCAGTTTTCGGCGATTGCTTGTTGGCTGACGCGACTTGCACTTGCTGTGCAACCTGCGCACTACTTCCGACACTCGAAATTGCTGACATCACGTCCTCCGCCGTAGAATCAAAAAAACAGACGCCGTCTGGCAGAGATTATCGGTATCTGCGACGGCAAACGCGATCAAGCTTTAATTTCGCCCAGTGAAACGAATCCAACGGTTAAAATGCTCAGTTGAATGCAATTTGCTGGCCGATTCAGCGGTTTGCCTTGTGTCAAGAATTCTTCGACTTCGACCTAGGATACGGAGAAGCCGCGTTTTCGGCCACCGCTGGCAAAGCGTGCGCTGGCTGGTGATAATTGGTGGCATGACGCATTTCCTGCCGCAATCGTTCGATTCTTCGCGCCCCTCAAAAACGTCGCCCAGTTGCCTGCGCGTCGAATTCGCGCTGTTGATGCTGCTGTTTGGCTTATGGCCGACGGTCGGTGACGCTGCGGAGTCACTCTCGCAACAGGCCGCCGCTATCCGAACCGCACACGCCCGTTCGCTGGCCGAATTGGCCAGCGTTTGCGATTCGCAAAAACTGCCCGCGCTGGCAAAAATCTCGCGCGGTTGGTCGATCGAGCGCAATGACAACCGGCTCTACATCTTCGACCTGCCCGATTCCTTCGAACCGCCGGCGGACGCCAAAACATCGGCCTTAGGGCTGCAATGGTGGGAGCGATTCAAAGCGTTAAGAGTGGCGCAGGCCGACCGGCTGTTCGACTTGGCAAAGCGCGCGGTCGAAGCCAAGCAACTGACGCTGGCCTACGAACTGGCGCAAGAAGCGGCCCGCGAAAATCCCGATCACGACGAGGCTCGGCGTATTCTGGGTTTTGTGAAGCGCGACCAGCGTTGGCTCACGCCGCTGGCCGCGCGAAAGCTGGATGCCGGCGAGGTCTGGCAGGAAAAGTTCGGTTGGCTGCCGGCCGATCGCGTAAAGCGTTACCAGGACGAACAGCGATATTCCAACAATCGCTGGGTCACTGCTGCCGAGGATGCGCGGCTGCATTCGAACATCAAGACTGGCTGGACCGTTGAGACCGAGCATTTCAAGGTGCTCACCAACGCCGGCTTGGAAGATGGCGTCCGGCTCGGCCAGCAATTGGAATTGCTTCAAAGCATCTGGCGGCAGGCGTTTGTGCCGTACTTTGCCGGCAGCGAGTTGCCTAAGGTGTTCGCCGGCGCGGCCTGGCCCAAAGATCGCAAAACGCACATCGTGTGGTATTTTTCCGACCGCGAAGACTTCACGCGCTATCTTCTGCCAACACGACCGGGCGTCGAAAAAGCGTTGGGAATCTATCTAGAAAAACCGCGCACAGCCTACTTCTTCGCTGGCAAAGATCAGCATCCCGGCACGGTGTTTCATGAGGCTACGCACCAATTGTTTCAGGAGTCGCGGGCGACGGGCAACGAGGTCGGCGCCAAAAACAATTTTTGGATCATCGAAGCCGTGGCGTGTTACATGGAATCGCTGACCCAGCACGAAGGCTACTGCACGCTGGGCGGGTTTGAAGCGGGGCGCGTGCCTGCCGCCGCCCACCGGCTGCTGGTCGACAGCTTCTACGCGCCGCTCGAAGAACTCTCGGCGCTAGGCATGGACGGAATGCAGCGCCAACCAAATGTTGCGCCGCTCTATAGTCAGATATCTGGCCAAGCGCAATTCCTAATTCATTACGACGGCGGCCGATACCGCGAAGCGCTCAACGACTACCTGATTGCCGTTTACAGCGGACGCGCCGACAAACAAACTCTCTCGAAGCTCACCGGTCAGCCACTGGCCACGCTCGATCAGCAATATCGCGAATACATCAAAGCCAACGCCGGAAAATAACCAGATTCGTTGACGTCCCAATTTCCCCCGATCAATAAAACACATGTCCGCGAAAAAAATCCTGATGCTCGTTGGTGACTACGTTGAAGATTACGAAGTCATGGTGCCGTTTCAAATGCTGCTGATGGTTGGCCATCAGGTGGATGCCGTCTGCCCGGATAAAAAGGCCGGCGAGACCGTCGTCACCGCAATCCATGACTTCGAGGGCCAGCAAACTTACAGCGAAAAGCGCGGCCACAACTTCCGCCTGACCGCCGACTTTGCCGCGGTCAAACCGGCAGCGTACGACGCGCTGGTGATTCCCGGCGGTCGCGCGCCGGAGTATCTGCGGCTGGACGCCCGCGTGCTGGACATTGTGCGCGCGTTTGCCAGCGCCAACAAACCGATTGCCGCGGTTTGTCACGGACCACAAATTCTCGCGGCGGCCGGCGTGCTCAGCGAGCGAAGCTGCACTGCGTATCCGGCCGTGCGTCCCGAATTAACGGCAGCCGGCGCGCGATGGATTGATGCCAGCGCAGGCGTCGACAACGCCCACGTCGATGGCAACTTGGTTACCGCGCCTGCCTGGCCGGCGCATCCGGCCTGGATGCGGGCGTTTTTAAAAGTGCTGGGAAGTCGAGTTGAAGCCTGAATGGTACAATTTTCCAGCGTGCCGGCCGTACCCCGTTCAGCGTTGGCTACGAGGTTATCATGAGCGTCGATACATCGCGTTGGCAGTTCACTTCCGTGGATTTTCTGCAAATGGCCAGAACCGGAATTCTCAATGAGGACGACCGCGTCGAACTGATTGACGGAGAAGTGCGCGTCATGAGCCCAATCGGCCCCAGTCATTCCGGCGTGGGTGATTGTCTGAACGAACTGTTGATTCAAGCGCTCGCCCAACGGGCGAACGTGCGGGTAAAAAGTTCGGTGCTACTCAACGAGTTTACGCAACCGCAGCCCGACGTGGCGATTCTGCGCCGTAGGACTGATTTTTACCGAGACAAACTGCCGGAGCCGAACGATATCCTGCTGCTGATCGAAGTCGCCGACAGCTCGCGCAAATACGACCGCGACGAGAAGATTCCGCGCTACGCCGCCGCCGGTATTCTCGAAACCTGGTTGATCGACCTCGCGGCCGCAACCGTTAAGCAGTATTTGCAACCGGCTGCTGCCGGATACCAAAGTGTCAGGACATTCGTCCGCGGCCAAACCTTCAACGCAATGTCTTTGCCGGGATTGACACTCGCCCTGAACGATATTTTTGGGCAGTCGTGACTTGCCGATTGAATCGCGACATCGAAGTCATTCGCATTGACCATCGCGGCGAATGTCCCCGGCTTGGCTGCGCGGCGCAGTGGTGTATTCGGCCAGATAAATGGCTATTATGGTTTTGATGGAAAGTCACAGTCTTCAGCAGCGCCGGCAATTGCAGAGCTTGGATCGCGGTGCGCTCGAAGCGCACCAACTCGAGCAGCTCAATGCGATGCTCGCGGAAATTTTGCCGCAGAACGCGTTTTACGCCAAGCAACTGGCAGGCGTTCGTCGGCCGATTGCCGCACTGGCCGAACTGGCCGATTGGCCGTTCACCCTAAAAGACGAATTGCTGCCAGCGGCTGGGCAGCGATTCGCCGCCAATCTAACGTATCCGCCGGAGCGATACTGCCGGCTGCATCAAACGTCCGGCACGCGAGGGCGGCCACTGGTGGTGCTCGATACGGCCGCCGATTGGCGCTGGTTTTGCGAAGGCTGGCAATACGTGCTGGATTCGGCCGACGTGCAAACCAGCGACGTGGCGTTCATGGCGTTTTCGTTTGGCCCATTCATCGCGTTTTGGAGCGCGCACGCGGCGCTGGTCGATCGCGGTTGCCTGGTGGTGCCCGGTGGCGGGCTTTCGACGCTCGGCCGAATCGATCTGCTGCAAGTCAGTCGCGCGACGCTGCTTTTCTGCACGCCCACCTACGCGCTGCATTTGGCGGAAGTCGCCGCGCAAAATCAGATCGATCTGCGGCAGACGGCCATTCGTTGCTTACTGTTGGCGGGCGAGCCCGGCGCTTCGATTCCCAGCGTCCGCGCGCAAATCGAACACGCCTGGGACGCCCAAGTGCTTGACCATAGCGGCGCCACGGAAGTTGGCCCCTGGGGCGTGGGCCAGCGCGATGGCAGCGGCATCCGCGTGACGGAAAGCCAATTCATCGCCGAGTTCATCAAGCTCGACGGCAGCGGTCCGGCCGCAGATGGCGAACTCAGCGAACTGGTGCTCACCAATCTCGGTCGGCACGGCTGCCCTGTGATTCGTTACAAAACCGGTGACTTGGTTAGACCAAACCACGGGCTGGCGAACGATTCGTTGGCGACGCAGCCTGCTTCGGCGCACTCGGCGCAGCCTGACTCAAACTTCGTCATGCTCACCGGCGGCGTGCTGGGGCGCGTGGACGACATGCTCATCATCCGCGGCGTCAACGTTTTTCCCTCGGCCATCGAGCAAGTGATCCGCGACTTCGCCGAAGTCAGCGAGTTCCGAATGACGGCCACACGGCAGCAATCGATGGATCAATTGAGCGTGGAAATCGAAGACGCGCTCGATCGGCCGCAGCGGGTGGCCGACGCGTTGCGTACGCGGCTCGGGCTACGGATCGAAGTTCGCAGCCTGCCCGCCGGCAGTTTGCCGCGGTTCGAAGGCAAAGGCCAGCGATTCGTCGACAATCGTGGGCAGGAACTTTCCGGGATGGAAAAATCATGAACCGAGTCAAACGCGGATTTGCTGTTGTGTGCGCGATGCTGGCGATTCACTTTGCGGCCACCGCACTCCGCGCGGCGGATGTACCGCTGACAGCCGAGTGCAACGTGCACTTCGCAACCGTGGAAGAAGCCCAGGCGTTTGTCACCGCGCACGACATGTACTTGGACAACCTCAGCCCGTTGGATCGCGAAATACGACTGCGATCGGGCAAGCCGGTGAGCGAAGCGGAATATCAGGCCTACGCCTCCAAGCAGATGTTGGCCTGGAATCAGAACGAAATGAGCAAGCTCACGCCCATCGTGGCCTCGGCCGCTAAAAAGCTGGGCCGCTGGAAATTGCCGTGGCCCAAGGTGGTGACACTGATCAAATCCACCGGCGACGACGAAGCCCACACGGCTCATTGCCGCGGCAACGCGGTGGTGCTGCCGCTGGCCGAGATCGGCATCAGCGCCGACCGGCTCGAGCCGCTGTTGATTCACGAACTGTTTCACGTACTGAGTCGCAACAACCCGGAACTTCGGGACAAGCTCTATGCGGTGATCGGCTTCGAGGCGACACAAAACATCGAATTGCCCGACGCGCTCAAGCCCCGGCGACTCACCAATCCGGATGCGCCGCTCTACCAACACGCAGTAAAGATCACCGTCAATGGGCACCCAACCTGGGTCACGCCGATCTTACTTGGCAACGCCGACCACTACGATCCGCGCCGTGGCGGACAACTGTTCGACTATTTGCGCGTGCAACTGCTGGTGGTCGAAAAGCAGGGCGACAATTGGGTTTGGCAGCCGGCCGATGGCAAGCCGCAGTTAATCGATCCCAAAACTTCGCCGGGCTACTTCGAGCGGATCGGCCGCAACACCAACTACATCATCCACCCGGAAGAAATCATCGCCGACAACTTCCAATTTCTGGTCAGCGGCAGAGCCAACCTGCCATCGCCAAAAATTGCCCAAGAGATCGACCGCGTCCTCAGCGCGAAATGAGCGCTATTTGGGCAGCTCTTTGGAACCGACAATCGTCAGGTTCATGCCAATTTGCACGCTGACGTTTTTATCGCCCACTTTAACCGTGGTCTTGCCGTTGAGGTACCAACCCAGCGAACCGGTCGAAAACTCTTTGACCTCGGCAATCATCGGCGCGCCATTGATGGTGACTTCCACCGCTTGCGCTTTTTCGACGAACTCGTGGCGGGTGATCGGGCAGTTGGTTTTGGCCATGAGATTTGCTCGCTAGGAAAACGTGAGACTGAGAAGTGAATGAATGATTTTTCCGGAATTCTTGGGCGTCAACCGGCCAACGACTCGACGGCCACCACGCTTCCGCCGAAGATTCGCTGCACCTGCCCGGCAACGTTGATGAGCAGCGCACCTTCGGCATCAATGCCCTGGCATGGCCCGCGCAGTTGCTGTTCGGCCTGTTGCACGGTCACCAGGCGGCCGTTGAGCAGCGAACAGTCCGACCATTGTTGAGCGAGTTGCGGATCGTGACGCGCCGCCGCAGATAGTTTTGTCGCCAATTCGGCCAGAATCTTCAAGAGCAATTCGGTGAGGTCGTGCGTTTGGCCGGTAAAATCGCTGAGAGAAACGCCGATGTTTTGCAACTCGGGCGTGGCCGACGCAAACGACTGATTGACATTCACGCCAATGCCCAGCACCAGTCGGGCTGGCCGATCGTTCGCGCCTTCGACCATCTCTGGCAGCACTCCGCAAATCTTTTTGCCGGCAACGTGGATATCGTTAGGCCAGCGAATGCCAATTTCCGACAGGGGCAGATAGTCACTGAGCGCCGCGCGAACGGCCAGCGCCGTGGCCAGCGAGAATTTCGGCCAGGCGGAAAGCCAGTTGTCCGGCAGGGCGAATGAAGGTGCCGTCGCCCGCGCGCCGCCGGCATCCAGGATCAGCGAAAACGTCAAACCGCCCCGCTCCGACCACCAGCCATGCGTTCCGCGACCGCGACCGGCTGTCTGCTGATTGGCAATCACCAGCGCTGGCGTGACGAGCGTCGTTTGCCGCGCCAGTTGTAGCGCGCGATCGCTGGTCGAATCGATCACGGCGTGATGCTCCAACCAGCGCACCATCGATTCGGCTTCGATCCGCGGCAAATCCAGCAGCATCCGATTTATTCCATCTGGACGACCAACTCGCCCGCTTCGACCGGCGTGCCGGGTTTGACGAGCACGTCGGCCACGCGCCCCGCTTGCTCGGCGTAGATGGTGGTTTCCATCTTCATGGCTTCCAGCGTGAGCAGCTTTTGCCCCTTGGCCACCGTGTCGCCGGTTTTAACGGACACATTGACGACGAGCCCCGGCATTGGCGCGGCAACCTGTTTGGCATCGGTTGGGTTGGCCTTGGGCCGACGGACAACTTCGCCTTCTAGCTCTTTGTCGCTGACCATCACCGAACGGGGTTGACCGTTGAGTTCGAAGAACACGGTGCGGCGGCCATCGGCATGTGCCTCGCCGACGGTCAGCATTTTGACGATCAGTGTTTTGCCGGGCTCAATATCCACCATCAGTTCTTCGCCGGGCTGCTGCCCATACAGGAAAAACGGCGTCGGCAGGACGCTGGTGTCTTCGTACTTTTGCACATGCGCGGCAAAGTCCTGAAACACCCGCGGATAGAGCAGGTACGACATAACGTCTTGGCTGCTGGGTTTGTGTCCTAGCAATTTTTCCGCAGCCGTGGCAGCAGCGGCAAAATCGGCCGGCGGCAGCGATTCGCCCGGCCGCCCAGTCATCGGTTTTTTGTCGCGCAGCACGCGTTCCATGACGGCTGGCGGAAAACCGCCCGGCGGTTGCCCCATTCGGCCCGCCAGCAAATCCACCACCGATTCCGGAAATGCCAGATCGCGCTTCGGATCGAGCACTGCTTGTGCACCGAGATTATTGGTGACCAAAAACAGCGCCATGTCGCCCACCGCCTTGCTGGTCGGCGTGACTTTGACGATGTCGCCCAGCAACTGATTCACCTCGGCGTACATCTGGCAAACTTCGGCCCAGCGCTCTTCCAAACCCAGCGCGCGGGATTGTTCTTGCAAGTTGGTGAACTGCCCGCCCGGCATTTCGTGCAAGTAAAGGTCGGCATCCGGCGCGTTCATATCGCTCTCGAACGGCAGGTAGAACTGTCGGACCGCATGCCAATAGCGGGCCAGATCGCGGAGTTCCGGCGGATGAAGTTCGGTGGCGCGCGGCGTGCCGTTGAGTCCATCGACCAATGCGTTCAGGTTGGGCTGCGAAGTGAGTCCGGCCAGCGGCGCCAGCGCGCCATCGGCAATGTCTAGCCCGACTTCCGACGCTTTCATCACGCTGGCCGCCGAGGTGCCACTGGTATCGTGCGTGTGAAAGTGAATTGGGATGCCAAGCTCTTGCTTGAGCGTGCGGACCAACAACTCGGCCGCGTACGGTTTGCAGAGCCCGGCCATATCTTTGATGGCCAGAATGTGCGCGCCGCGATTTTCCAAGTCTTTGGCCAATTGGACGTAATACTTGAGATCGTACTTAGAACGTTTGGCATCCAGAATATCGCCGGTGTAGCAAATGGCCGCTTCGCAAATGGCGCCGGTCTTAAGCACGGCATCCATGGCCACTTGCATGTTCGGAACCCAGTTGAGCGGATCGAAGATGCGAAACACATCCATGCCGGCGTCGGCCGATTCTTGACAAAACGCCTGCACCACGTTGTCGGGGTAATTGGTGTAGCCAACGGCATTCGAAGCCCGCAGCAACATTTGAAACAAGATGTTCGGCACGCGCTGCCGCATGTCGGCCAGACGCTGCCAAGGTGACTCTTTCAGAAATCGCATGGCCGTGTCGAAGGTGGCGCCGCCCCACATTTCCAGCGAGAACAACTGCGGCGCGAGGTGTGCGTAAGCTTCCGCGATGGCCAGTGCGTCGTAGGTTCGCAGTCGCGTGGCCAGCAGCGATTGGTGCGCGTCGCGCAGCGTGGTATCGGTCATCAGCAGCGGTTTTTGCTCGAGAATCCACTGGCTGAACTTTTCTGGACCGAGCTCTTTGAGTTTTTGGCGTGTGCCCGGCGGCGGTGTGGCCGTCGAGTCGAAATGCGGCACCGGCGCGGGCTCGCGGCGTGTTGCCTTGGGCCGATCTTTGACCAGCGAGTTGCCGTTGACAATCACTTCGCCCAAGTACTGCAACAGCTTGGTGGCTCGATCGCGACGCGCCACAAACTGAAAAAGCTCGGGCGTGTCGTCGATGAATCGCGTGGTGCATTCGCCGCGGAGAAACGCGGGGTGCGTAACCAGGTTGATCAAAAATGGGATGTTCGTTTTGACGCCGCGAACGCGAAATTCCTGTAGGCAGCGTTCCATCCGCCGCGAGGCATCGGCAAAGCGCCGACCGCGCGCCGAAACTTTCACCAGCAACGAGTCGTAATATGGCGTCACCACGGCGCCGGAAAACGCCGTGCCGGCATCCAAGCGAATCCCCAAGCCGCTGGCCGAGCGATACGCGCTGATTCGTCCGTAATCGGGCACAAAGCGATTTTCCGGATCTTCGGTGGTCACACGGCATTGTAGCGCGAAACCGTTGGTCTTCACGGCCTCTTGGCTGGCCAGACCGATTTCTGGCGATTCAAGCGTGTTGCCCTGGGCGACCAACAGTTGGCTACGCACCAGATCAACGCCTGTGACTTCCTCAGTGACGGTGTGCTCGACTTGAATTCGCGGATTGACTTCGATGAAGTAAAAGCGGTTGGCGTCAACGTCAACCAAAAACTCCACGGTACCGGCGTTTTCGTACCTTACCGCCTTGCCGATGGCGATGGCCGCGTTGCAGAGATCGCTGCGCAACTGCGGATCGAGGTTGGGCGCCGGCGCAATTTCTACCACCTTCTGATGGCGACGTTGCACGGAGCAATCGCGCTCGTACAAATGCACCAGATTGCCGTGCATGTCGCCCAGCAGTTGCACTTCGATATGCTTGGCACGGGCAATGTATTTTTCGATGAACACTTCCGAACTGCCAAACGCCGCTTGCGATTCGCGCTGGGCTTGCTCCAGCGACGGCGCCAGTTCATCGGCCGTGAGCACCACTCGCATCCCGCGCCCACCACCCCCATGTGCGGCCTTGAGCATCACCGGGTAAGTCAGCCTTGCGGCAATTTGCTGCGCGTCCTGCAAGCTGGTTACGGCCGGGCTGCCAGCCAGAATGGGCACTTTGGCTAAGTTGGCAATTTCGCGAGCGGCCGTTTTGTCGCCCAGTTTCTGCAGCAATTCCACCCGCGGCCCCACCCAGATGATGCCATTATCGAGACAGGCCTGCGCGAGTGCCGGATTTTCGGACAGAAAACCGTAACCGGGGTGAATGGCGTCGACACCGTGCTCGATGCAGACGGCCATGATGGCGTCAATATCCAAATACGTGCGAATCGGCTCGCCGATTTTGCCAATGCGGTAGGCCTCATCCGCTTTGAAGCGATGCAGCGCATAACGGTCTTCGTGCGAGTAAATGGCAACCGTGCGAATGCCCAACTCGTGGGCCGAACGAAACACGCGAATCGCGATCTCGCTGCGGTTAGCCACCAACAATTTACGAATCGGCTTTGGTCCAGACGTCGTCACGCGAAACTCCCGGCAAAAGACAAAAACTCATCGCCATATCGTAACGCCGCATGCGGTCAGCGGCCAGCGGTCTGCGAACAGTCTCAATCTAGTTAAACTAGGCAACAGCGGTACGGAGCGGGCCGCCAATTTGGCAAATTGCCGCTACTACGACCGGCAAGGTCTGAAGAGTTTGCCAACCGCCTGTCGATAAGGTTGATAGACTAAATTGTTGACTTAGGTAAGTAACATACGTATCATTCTTGAGCAACTGACTCGTTTTGTAGCGAAATGCCATGTATACTGCCTTGCAATTGCCTTCGTCTGGTTCCGTCACGCCCTTGGTCACCACGCCAATTACGATGCTGCCGGTTTTGCCATCACAGTCGTCTTCTGCCGCGGTTGCTGTGCCGCAGCCCACGCCTGAGTTGTTGGACGAACTTCGCCGGCACAGCGAGCATCTGGAGCCCGCCACTCCGCAGGAGATTGTCCGCTGGGCGGTTGAGACGTATTTCCCCAGCCTGACCATGGCCACGGCGTTTGGTCCTGAGGGTTGCGCCATCATCCAAATGTTGTCTGAGATCGAGCCGCGGACGCCGGTTTTCAACTTGGACACCGGCTATCAATTCAAAGAAACGCTCGAACTCCGCGACGAAATCGCCCGACGCTACGGCATCGAAGTCGAACTGAAGCGGGCCGACACCACAGTTGAGCAATACGAGGCCGCACACGGGGGTCCGGTTTATAAACACAACCCCGACCAATGCTGCGCCGATCGCAAGTTGAGCGTCCTACGAAAAGCCGCCGTCGGTTTTCAGGCTTGGATGAGCGGTATCCGCCGCGATCAAAGCCCCGACCGCGCCAAAGCGGCGATCGTCGGGTGGGACAAAAAATTCGGGCTGGTCAAAGTCAGTCCGCTTGCCAATTGGACCAAAAAGGACGTTTGGAAACTGATCTTCGACAAAAACATTCCTTATAATCCGCTGCACGACCAGGGCTATCCCAGCATCGGTTGCTGGCCATGCACCCGCGCGGTGATGTTTGGCGAAGACGAACGCGCCGGTCGCTGGAGCGGCAGCGCCAAAACCGAGTGCGGTCTGCATTCGCTCGAAGAAAAATAACGGGCGGACTCGGCCGGATCCAAGGCAATCCAAACAATCATGAAGCTGTCTGCCAAAACCGAATATGCCTGTATCGCCATGCTCGAACTGGCCATCTGCTACGATGCCGGCGAGCCAGTGCGAATTCGCAACATTGCCGAGGGGCACGGCATTCCGGCCCGCTTTCTCGTGCAGATTCTGCTGCAACTCAAAGGCGCGGGCTTGGTTAACAGCACGCGCGGCGCGGCCGGCGGCTATCAATTGGCCAAATCGCCCGAGCGCATCAGCCTGGGCGAAGTGATGGGCGTGATCGATGGCCCGGATGAATTGCCCCACGCCACGAGTTCCACAACGGCCACCGCCAAAGTGCTCCGCAGGGCGTGGCGCGAGGTTGCCCGCCTGGAGCATCAAGCGCTGTTTGCCATGAATTTTGCCGATTTGGCTGAGCGAGCCAAAGGCGAATCGGAGCAGATGTATTACATCTGACTCATGGGACTTTTTGCTCGCCCGATGGCGTTATTTGCGTGGCTTGCCGGGGTCTTCGGCGGCTGATAAGCGATCGACTAGGTTCAGCGCCTCACGCGGATTGGAGATTTGGCCTTCCAATTGTGCGTCGCGCACGGCTTGCAGCAAACTTGCGTATGCCGGTCCGCGCCGAACGCCATGCGCAATCAAATCGTCGCCGCTCACCAGCGGTGGCGGGTTGAGCAGGTCCGCCGGCAACACCAATTTCTGCCGCGCCAGTTCCACCGGCGCGCGATCCGCGCCACGTGCCGACGCCCAGGCGTCGAACATCGCCAGCAACTGCTGTATTTCTGCATGTACCAACAGCGGTTGCTGCCGTGACCAACCGAGCCGAGGCAATTCCAGCAGCCGCGGTAACTGCGTCATCAGCCAGTCGGTCAGCACGCGATCATGATTTGAAAGCCGCCACCGCCGACTGACTTCGTCGGCCAGCCGTGGTTGTGGCGAAAGATGCAAGAGCGTGGCCAAGGCCAGCGGAAAACTGGGCTCGTGAAGTTCGGCCAGCGTGTTGAGTGTCAACTGCCAGTCCGATGTGGCGACCGCCGCATCCACGGCCTCGGCCAGAATTGCTAACTCCGGCAACACGACCTTGAGCAAGCCCACCTCGTGCAGCAGTAGCACGGCGGCCGAGCGGCTGCGGTGTACGAGTATCGCTCGCATTTCGGCAGCGATCCGTTCGGCGCTGACCACTCGCACCGCGTTGGCCAGTTCGGAAATTGCGGCCCGCGTTTGCGGCTCGATTGCAAAGCCAAACCGGGCCGCGAACCGCACGGCGCGCAGCATCCGCAGTTTGTCTTCGTCAATCCGTTGCCGCGCATCGCCAATCGCGCGGACGACGCGGGCCGCAAGATCGGCCTGACCGCCAACGTAGTCGATGACATTTTCTTCCACGGGATCGAAGAACAGTCCGTTGATGGTGAAATCGCGGCGCTGCGCGTCGAGTTCCGGAGAACTGAACGATACAGCATCCGGCCGGCGGCCATCGCTGTAACCGGCGTCTTGGCGAAAGGTGGCCACGTCAATTTGCCCCGCGCCCCGTGGACCGAGAACGACAATCACGCCAAACGCCGCGCCGACGGCCAGCGTTCGCCCGCGTCCAAAAACCTCGCGCACCTCGGCCGGCGTGGCAGCGGTGGCTACGTCGTAGTCCTTAGGCACGCCGCCCAGCAACTGATCGCGCACGCAGCCACCGGCCCACAATGCGTTGAAGCCCCGCGCGCGCAGCGTCTGCACCACATCCACGGCAAACGCGCGTTGTTGGGTTGGATCCATTTTCCTATCACAGAGACTTCACTGGCCGGAACGAATCGCACTCTTCAGCGAGCCCAACGCGTGAGCGCGCCGCGAAGATCGAAAACGCTTTATCGCCATTTGAGCGAGTACGGTGTCACGAAATCAAAAAATGGCTTGTCGAGCCGCCAGATAGACAGTATACGTGCAATTAGAGTTCGGCCGACAGCGGAGAATGGTCGAACGAATTTGTCTTGAACTGGGAGGTGAGATGGCGGCTCATAATTCTGAATCTTCGGCGATACCCGTTTCGCTGTCGCTCGATCTGCTGGTCGATCCGGCGCAAACGCCGCGACAAAAAGCCATCGTTGACGCACGCGTCCTCTTGATCTGCCTGCTATCGGGCGGCCTAGGCGTGATCATGGCGCTGGTGGCGCAAGTGCTGCTGAAACTGATTTTCCTGGTGACGAATGTTTGTTTCTACGGACACGTTTCACTTGAAGCGGCAAATCCATTTAACAATCGGTTAGGCGGCTGGGTGATTTTGCTGCCCGCGGCGGGAGGCCTCGTCGTCGGGTTGATGGCCCGCTTTGGCTCCAAGGCGATTCGGGGCCACGGCATCCCGGAAGCGATGGAACAAGTACTTACAAACCGCAGCCGGATCCCGGCGCGGATCACGTTTCTTAAGCCACTGTCGGCCGCAATTTCGATCGGCACCGGCGGACCGTTTGGCGCCGAAGGCCCGATCATTGCCACCGGCGGCGCCCTCGGCTCTTTGATTGGGCAACTGTTGCGGACATCAGCGATCGAACGCAAGACCTTGCTGGCCGCCGGCGCCGCGGCCGGCATGGCGGCGACGTTTGGTTGTCCCGTTTCGGCCGTCCTCTTGGCAGTGGAACTATTGCTGTTCGAATATCGCCCGCGTTCGCTGGTGCCGGTCGCACTGGCCAGCGCCGCGGCAGCGAGCATGCGCATTTTGATCGAAGGCCACAAGGCCGTGTTTGCAATGGGAGAACTGCACGATCCGACGATGCGTTCGCTTGCGTTCTACATCTTTCTTGGAGCAATCATCGGCGTCTGTTCGGTGGCCATCACCAAAATTGTTTATTGGGTCGAAGACTTGTTCGAGCACTTGCCCATTCACTGGATGTGGTGGCCGGCGATCGGCGGGCTGGCCGTAGGTCTCGTCGGCTATTTCTTCCCACGGACGTTGGGAGTGGGTTACGAAAATATTAGTGACGCGTTGTCCGAGAAGTTTCTGCTGCAGTCAGCTCTTACGCTATGCGCCATGAAATTTCTCTCCTGGTGCATTTCTCTCGGTAGCGGCACGTCTGGCGGAACATTGGCACCGCTGCTGACGATGGGCGGTTGCCTCGGCGCGGGTCTGGGGATCGCCGCGCAATCGTTGTTGCCCGAACTGGGCGTCAGCGTGCCGGTTGCCGCCCTGGTGGGCATGGCGGCCATGTTCGCCGGCGCGTCTCGCGCGCTACTGGCTTCGGTGGTGTTTGCTTTCGAGACAACACTTCAACCGCTGGGGCTCTTGCCGCTGCTGGGCGGTTGCTCCACTTCCTACTTGGTCTCGTGCTATCTAATGCGAAATTCGATCATGACCGAGCGGATCGTCCGCCGCGGCGTGAATGCGTCGGGCGAATACTCGGTCGACCTGCTCGACCAGTTGACCGTCACGACGGCTGCTTCGAAAACCGTGGTGGCGCTGCGCTCCACGCAAACTACCGGCGAAGTTCGTCGTTGGATTGAGGCAGGCGCCGACGGCGCCACGCACCAGGGTTTTCCGGTGCTGGACGAGAAAAGCAGGCTTGTGGGCGTGCTCACGCGACGCGATCTGATCGACCCGGCGTCGCCTGCCGAAGCCCCGCTCAGCAGCCTGATCAAGCGACTGCCCAAATTCGTCTATGACGACTGTTCGTTACGGCAAGCCACCGAGCACATGGTCAATCACCATATTGGACGCTTGCCAGTCGTCGCTCGCCACTCGACCGGGCAGGTGATCGGTATGCTGACCCGCAGCGACATTCTTTCGGCCTATCGCCATTCGCTGGACGAACATGTTTTGGAGCCGCCGAACATTGATATGCGTCGAAAAGCGAAGAGACAATAATTCGGAAATCGATCGTGACTGCCCCAGCGCTGCGATCAGGTGTTCCGCCAAGAGTTGGTGGCCTAACGCTGTTTCAATTGCCGATGCCACATGGTCGCGAATTCTTCCAGCCGCTGCAAGCAAGTCTGGAACCGGCCTGCGGCAGCTTTTAAAAGACGCCGTTCAGACGACCGACGTTAGCGATTGGTTCACCAGCGCGATGGCCTCTTCCCGAACCTGATCATTCCAGGGAAATACATGTTCGTGGCCCGACCGCAGAAAATGCAGTGTCAGGCTGGCTGGCGATTGCTGCAAAATCGTCTCCACCGCCAACGCGTAAACGGACATCTGCAGACGATAGCCGTCGGCAACGTCCGCCAGATTGGTCGCGGAGACCTGATTCGTCTTGTAATCGAGCAGGTGCCACTGGCCGCCCACATCGCAATACAGGCAGTCGATGACGCCGGTCAGGCGTAGATTGGCATCCGGAAACAGCTTCGGCTGGCTGGCCGTGAGCGAGGTGCCCCGACTTGTCTCCGCCAGCGGCCAGGCCAACAGAAATTCTAACTCGCGATGCATTTGTGCGGCGCCGGCCAACGTCGCCGCGCGCCGCGACGCCAAAAATTTCTCAAGCAACTTCAGCGCCACGGGCAGTACGTCATCCAGCGAAGATGGATGACGCTGGGCGTGTCGCTGCAGCAGCGCGTCCAGATCGCCGGGCTGCGCAAAATCAACCTCTTCTAGCACACCGTGCACCAGCGTGCCAAGATCGATGGCATCGACGCGCTCGCTGACCACGTCTTCGCCTAGGTCCGCGGCCATCGGCTCCGCGCGTGCCTCGGATTTCGTCTCGCCATGCAACCGCGAAAAAGAATACTCCTGCCGCAGCGGCGCTCGATGCTCAACGGGCGCGACCAGCGGGAACGCAATTTTTTCCGCCTGGCCATCGCGCTGAATTTCTAGCCACAATTTTTCCCAATCGATGGAATCGGCGGCCGAACGCTTACCAGGCGGTTTCGCGGCCGGCATCAGCACGCCCACGTGAGGCGCCACGTAATCTGCCGGCAAAGTGGCAACACATTGACCGCTCGATAAGTCAAAACGTTCGGCCAGCAGCTTCGTCCACGGGCCTTGCAGTTGATCCAAAGCGGTGAGTCCGCTGGAAAGAATCAACAGATCGGCGGCACGCGTGGTGGCTACGTACAGCAGCCGTGTTTGCTCGCGATCTTCCTCGGCTCGATTTTCCTGTT
This sequence comes from Pirellulales bacterium, assembly GCA_038205115.1. Lineage (GTDB taxonomy): Bacteria > Planctomycetota > Planctomycetia > Pirellulales > JBBRCE01 > JBBRCE01. The sequence continues at coordinate 29,610 of JBBRCE010000035.1, read as the reverse complement.
TGAACAGATCGAGCCCACTAAATAAATCCGCATTCTTCCGCGCGCTCGGCGCACGTACCAGCGGACCCAGTTGCGGCGAGAAGGCAATGGAATCGCTCGACGAATTCTTTTTGCGGTCGATGTCGGCCACCACCACGATCGGAAATTCCAGGCCTTTGGATTGGTGAATGCTCATCAATCGCACGACTTGGCTCGATTCCGGATGCGTGGCCGCCAGCGCTTCTTTGGGCTGTTCTGCGACGAGGTCGGCCAGTTGCACGATAAAATCGGCCAGCCCGAGCGCGCCGGTTTGATCGCAGGCCCGCGCCTGCGAAATCAATTTCTGGAGGTTGGCTAACTTTCTCGCGCCCAGAAATTCGGCCAGCAGCACGGCATCGTAGCCTGTGCGCTGCAGCGCTTCATCGATGAGTCCGGCAATCGGCAGTCGATCTTTGCGTTGCCGCAAGTAACGAATGGTTTCGGCGGCAAACGCCACGCGACGCTGCTGCTCGGCATCGAGTTGCTCAAGCGCTGTGGCCGCAAACAAGCCACCTGTCAGTCCGCTGGCATGGCGCGACAACCAAAACAAGGTTTCGTCGGCCAAGGCGAACATCGGACTCCGGAGTACGCCCGCCAGGCTCACTTCATCGGCCGGACTGGCCAGCGTCCGCAGCAGATTGAGCAGATCGAAGATTTCTTGCTGCGCGTAAAACGCATGTCCGCCAACCAGGTAATAGTCGATGCCATGATCCTGCAGCGCGCGCTCGTAGTGCGCCACATCGGACAGTGCGCGAAACAAAATGGCAATATCGCCGGGACGTGCCGGCCGCAGTTCTTCGCTGCCATTCTCGGCGTCAATCACGCGCGGCAGGCCATCGTCGAGCAATTGCCGGATGCGGCGGGCGATGGCGTCGGCCTCTTGCCAGCGGCCGGCTTGCGTTGCGCCACCCTCACGCGTGGACAAACCCGTTACCGCCCAAAGAAACTCGACCGACGGCAGTGGCGAGCGTTGTGGCCGATGCGCCTGCAGCGGTGCGTAGCTTTCGCCAAACGCGCCTTGAAACAACGCATTGACGAAATGCAGCACCGCTGGCTGACTGCGAAAATTCAGCGTCAGCGGCAGCCGGCCCCGCGGAGGCATCTGGTTTTCCAGGTCGCGAAACACGGCGGGCTTGGCGCCGCGAAAACGATAGATCGACTGTTTGAAATCGCCCACGAAAAACAGCTTGCCGGTTTGCAAGCCTTCGCCGCATAGTGCTTTGACCAGCGAGACCTGCAGCGGATCCGTATCCTGAAATTCATCGACCAGCAGCAGTTTGACCTGCCGCGTGAGCCGCTGTACAAGCTGCGGATGATCGCGGAGCAGGTGGGCCGCGCGGATCAGTAGATCGTCAAAATCGAGCAGACCCAACTGGCGTTTGCGCTCGTCAAAAGCCAGTAGGATGTTTTGCGCGATGCTCAAGATTTGTTGTCCGGCGATCGCATCGGGCAGCACGGCCGCGGCGTCGAATTGGCAACAGCCGAGCGCTTGATCCAATGCGCCGCGCAACTTTTTCGCGCACGCCGAATACTGCTCGTAAAACGCCACATCGGCCCAATTCTTTTTCGTGCCAAAGCCCTGCAGCATCGTGGCGTCGCGCAATTGCTGCAAGTCGGTCGGCGGATTTGTGGCTGACGCCAACTGCGGCAACCGCTCGGCAAGTGTCGCCAACTGCACCAGCATTTTGGGATGATCGCACTGCGCCAAGGGCAAGAGTCGCAGCAGTTCCTGCACGGCTGCCGATTCGGCAAGCTCGTGGAGCAGCGCCGGCAGAAACACCTCGCGATGCTGCCGCGCCCATTCGGCGACAATCTGCTCCGGCGGACGGGCGAGCCAGACCGAGAAATCGATTTCCTGCCGCGCGCCCAGCAGCGACGCGGTCATATTCCGCACGGTTTCCAGCCCAAACTGCACGCACAAATCCAGCGTGGTCTCGTCGTGGGCACTGAGCAACTCGCGAAAAACATCGTCGGCCGCCTCGGTCAACACGGTTTCCGCCTGCACCGGATCGAGCAGACCGAAGCCCGGATCGAGGCCGGCTTCGGCGGCGTGCGCCCGCAGTATTGAGGCGCAAAACGAGTGAATCGTGCTGACGCGGGCGGCATCCAATTCGCGCAGCAGCCGCGTCCAATACGCGACGTCTGCTTCGCTGGCATCCTGCAGTCGCTGCAAACATTTAGCGCGGATGCGTTGCCGCATTTCGCGCGCGGCGCGCTCGGTGAACGTGATGGCGATCAGTTCTTTCAGCTCGGCCGGCGGCGGTTGATCGGCGGCCGCCGGTTGCAAGTGCGCGAGAAAGCGCTCAGTCAGCACAAACGTTTTTCCGCAGCCTGCCCCGGCCGAAAGCGCAATCGAAACATCGCGGCGATGAATCGCAGCGTGCTGCTGTTCGGTCAAACTGCTGGGCTTTGCCGCACGCGCGACGGGCGCGACGGGCACCGCTATTTTTCGGGTGGCCATACCTTCTCCAACGCACGAATCTGGCCCACGCGACACACCGTTTTGAAAGGGCAGCGACCGGTGCAATGTTCGTCGGCCGAGTAAACCGGAAACTGCGCGCCGCGAATGCCTTGAATCAACTGGCCAACTTTTTCGACGATCGACTGCGACAGCGATTGCCACTGGTCGGTGACCGCCAGCTTGCCGGCTTCGATCTGATGCAGTTTGACGGCGTTTTTGCTGTCGAACCCGGAACCTTTGACCAACCAGTAACCGGCGCTCCACGGTGCGGCGTTCTGCTCGGCCAGCAACAACTGTTCGACGGCCATGGCATAAAGCGGCAACTGCAGCGCCAGACCGTTGGCAATATCGTCCGTCTTCAGCTTGGCCGAACTGCCTGACTTGTAATCGATCACGTTAAACACGGTTCGCCCCGCGGCGCGGCCGACGTCGATGCGGTCGATGCGACCCGCAAGTTCGACGGTTTCTCCGCCGACTTGCAACTTGAACGGCAGATGCGTCGAGATTGTTGCTCTGGCGGGATCGGCCGGACTGTCGGCCAGACTCGCATCGCCAAACGCCACCTCAAAATAGGCGGGCGTCAGCGGCGTCTCGAAACTTGCCGACGCCTGATCGTAATCCAGATGTTGCTGCAGATACTCGGCGGACCATTGCAGCAACAGTCGGCGATCAACCTCAGCCAGCGCGGCCGTCAACGGCGGATACGCGCGCTGCTGAACCAGCAACTCCAGCACTTCGACGAATGCGGCCTGCAATTGGTCGGCTGACGTTTTGCCCGGCGATTGCGGTTGGCCAGCTTCCAAATTGGTTTGCTGATGGATGCGGCGTAGCGCCGCGTGAATCATCTTGCCGCGGGCCGCGTGATCGGTCTGCAGGCGAATTTCATCCAGCGGATCGACTCGCAGCACCGTTTGCAAAAAGAATCGGTACGGACAACTGGCGTACGATTCCAGCAAGCTCGCGTTCCAGCGGCGGTGGGGACCGTACTGCCGGGCCAGCGCTTGCTGCGCGGCCGCACTGGGCAGCAGACCTTCGAACGCGCCGAACTGCCCAAACCGCGCGCGATCTTGCACCACACGCAAACCGGCCCACAGCGGCGCAGCCGAGTGCGGCCACAGTTCACGCCCGAGCGAAATTTGCTCCAAGCATTGCGGCCGGCGCTCCAAGGCGCGAGCCACCGCGTGCAGTCGCAGGTCCTGACCGCGCATCGGATCGGCCGCCGCATCCGGCACCGGCGTGAGTTCGATCACACGCTGTAGAGCGATCTTGTCGCGTCCGCAAACGCGGATTACTTCTTCCAAATACGGGCTCGGCGAAAGCTCTTGTCCTTTTTCGTCGATGGCCGGATAACTCAGGCACAACCGCCGCGTGGCACGCGTGACGGTCTCGTAAAACAACAGCATCTCCTCCTGGCTGCGTTGATCGCGGGCCACCAGACACAAACCGGCGGAAATCAATCGCTGATATTCGGCATCGCTATACAACCGATCGTCGGCGTCGGCTGGCGGAAATGCCTTTTCCGTCATTCCGGCAATAAACACGTACGGCGCGGCCAAGGTTCGCGCGGAACTGGCCGATAACACACGCACTCCGCCGGGATGCTGCGAATCGCTCGGCAAACTTTCGCTGGCGGAAATATCGGCCAGCAGCGCGAATAAATCGTCGCGGGCAATGGACGTCTGCGGTTCGTCCAGCCATTGGTTCAACGTGCCCGACGCGCCCAAGAGCGAGAGCAGCATGTCCCAGGCCGCGCAATCCGAGGCGCTGTGCTCTGTCTGTCGTTGCGCATCCTCCATAGCAGCCAACAGGCCTAAATCTTCGGCCAGGCTTCGCAATGCGCCCACCCACTCCAGTGCGGTGGCATGGCGCGGCAGTTTGCCAAACGCAGCGCCCAATCGCTGCAACAGCGCCAGGGTACTGACGGCTTGCTGCTGCCGGCGCTGGCGCGCCGCGCGGCGCTCTTGCCCGTCGAGTTCGGCGGTGGCCTCTTGATCGGCCGAAGTGACGGTTTGCCCATCGACGGTGAGTTCGTCGCTGCCGGCACCGTCGGACGATGAGCCGAGGCGCTCCAATTGTCGCAGCAGTTCCGCGCGACCGCGCGGCAACTGTAGCCGGCGTAACGTTTGTTCCGCGGCAACCAACGTGCTCTCGCCCTGCCACTGCGGCCAGGCGGGGCGAAAGTAATTATTACCCAGCAAGGCCAGCAACTGCCGGAATGGCCAATCTTCCACCGCGCAGCGCAGCGCGGCCAACAGAGCGGCGATGGCTGGCGACTCTTGCAGCGCGCGCGTTGCTTCGAGCTCGATCGGAATGCCGTACGAGCGAAACACCTCACGCACCAGCGGCGCGGCGGCGGTCAGCGAGCGAAACACCACCAGAATATCTTCGCTCGGCACGGGACCGGTGCCATCGCCAAGCACCAGCAAGCGTTTGATACGGCGCGCCACTTGCTGAATTTCGCCCAGCGCGCCAGTCGCGGCCACCACTTCGATTTCGCCCTGCTCGGACAGCGGAGTCGTGGTTCGCGGATTGCCAAACATTTCCGCGGCCAAGTGCGCCACGGCCGCAGGCATTTCGGCAGGAAGCTGTTCGAACGCCACTTCGTGCGCGTGCGGATGGCGCCGCAAAAACTCATCGCGCGTGCGACGACTCTTGCCGAACAATCCATCGCGCTGATCGTGAATATCCAAAGGCAGCGTGACAATCAGCCGATCGACGCGCTGGGCCAAAATTTCCAGAATCTCGTGCTGCGTGCGGGTCAGGTCATGAAAGCCATCGACCAGCACAGTCCGCAGATTTTCGTACGGTGCGGTTTGACCCTCGCGCAGCAGATGACGGGCCGACCAAAAACGTCCTTCGGCATCGTACAGTTGATGCTCGTTCAACAACCGCTGGTAGCCTTCGTAAATCGCCAAAAGTTCGCGATCCTGCTGCATGATCCGCCGCGCATGGCATGCTTCGGCAAAGTGCTCCGGCCAGATTTCTAACTTTTTGAGTTCGCTGATGAAGCCCTCGACAAGACTCACCAAACCGGCCGTCTGCGCGATGGATCCAAAATGCAAAAGTTCGTTACGCTCGGCGGCCGCGTTCAACAATCGCTGCACGAGTTGACGTTTGTAAAGCGGAGTGACCGGACGAAACGCCAATCGCGAAGCTCGCAGCACGTTGTCGGCGAAGCGCCCAAACGTCTGGCACGACGGCGAAAAGCAGCCAGGCAACTGCGCGCAGAGCAATCGCGAGCGAACGTCGCGGGCCGCGCGGTGATTCGGCGCCAGCCACAAGCAACCGCCCGGCGGCGACTGGCCCAGCGCATGTCGATACAACTCCAACAGGCGGCTGGTTTTTCCGCTCCGCGCCGGTCCGCTCCAAAGTTCAACGCTGGCCGCCACTTGTCGATCCTGCTGCTGAGACCCATACGTGCGTTCATCATCGGTTTTAAGCGATTGCCGGCCAGTTGAACAGGGGTTTGCCGATCGGCGAGTGATGGTCTGAGTTGCCGCGCGCCGAGCGGCGGGAATCGTTCCGGCTGCGAATCAATTCTCCGCGTGCAGCGGTTCAGGCATCTCTCAACATCGAGTTTTCGATCTGCCGCGCCAAAAGATCGAAAAACCCAATCCCGGTTTTAGCACTTCCAGATTGTTGCGAATAAAATTGAGACGTCGAAAAGCGTTTTTTTTGGGCGAAAAGGTTACGATAGTGCGATTGTCGCTGGGTCAAAAACCAAATCGTGATCAACATGAGCGAACCGGAACACGAAGCACTCAACAGCCAGCTCGCGCCGCCGCAGTCCGGCGCTGCGCCGCTACCGGCACGCCGCTCGCCGGGACCGTGGCACGTTTTTGTGTTGACGTTTGCCGTTTACATGGCGTTTGGCGCACTTGAACCTGCAGATACGGCCGGCGCCACCAGCGCTGTGCCGCACGCGTGTTGCAGTTGGAAATGGATGGCCGCACAAAACTGGTTTTATCCGTCGGTTTATGCCGTGAAGGTTGCCGTTACCACGGCCGTTGTCGTGTGGGGCGTGCGCGGCTGGCGGAAGCTAGGCTTGCTACCGATCCGCGTGCATCCGCTGGCCTTGATCGTCGGCGTGGCGGGCGTAATCGTCTGGGTGCTGCTCGCCGATCTGCAGCGCCGACTGGGCTGGGTCACTGACCTCGGCGTTCGACCGGGATACAACCCGTTTCAGCGGCTTGAATGCCCAATGTGCCGGTGGTCGTTTCTGGCGATTCGCTTTTTCGGCCTGGCGCTGCTGGTACCCGTGATCGAAGAATTTTTCTTGCGCGGATTTTTATGCCGGTATGTGATGGAGCCTGATGCCTGGTGGAATGTTCCGCTCGGCAAACTCAATCGCACCGCGTTGGCCGCAATTATTTTGACGCCCATCTTGCTGCATCCGAACGAAGCGCTGGCGGCGCTGGCGTGGTTTTCGGTGGTCACTTGGCTAATGCTGCGGACTCGCAACATTTGGGACTGCATCGCCGCTCATGCGGTGACGAATGTATGCCTAGGCGTTTACGTGGTTGCCACGGGCAATTGGTATCTGATGTAGTCCTGGCCGATTTCGCCGCCAGTTCGGCGCATGAAAAAACGGCCGGCTCCGCTAGGGAAAACCGACCGTTTGAAAGTGTCTGTTGCGAAGCAGTTTGCCAGTCGACTACCGCTTGGAGAACTGCACGCCCTTGCGAGCGCCACGAAGACCGTATTTCTTACGTTCTTTCATGCGGCCATCGCGGGTCAACAGGCTATGTTGACGCAGAACGGGCTCCAGTTCGCCGTCGAACAGTTTGAGCGCGCGGGCGATTCCCAACTTGCAAGCCCCGGCTTGTCCGGCCGGTCCGCCGCCATGCACGCGAATCGACACGTCAACCGACTCGGCTTTGCCAGTATGCTGCAGGGCTTCCAGGACGTCGCGCTGTTCTTTCACGGACGGAAAGTATTCCAGCATCTCGCGCTCGTTGACCATGATCTTACCGGAACCGGCACGAACCCGAACGCGAGCAACCGACGTCTTGCGACGGCCGGTACCCAGACTGTCGGCAGTTTTGTTGGCAGTAGGCATGTTTTGCAAATTACCGTTTACGAAGAATGTGTTCTGTTGTTTGGATGTGCGTCGCGTGACTCCACGGCGACACGTTTGACGATACACGCATCCGGCTGGCAAGTGCCTCGCGGCGCACCGCGTTTTGCCGCTTGGCAAATCAGCCGAAGCTACTTTTTAATCGCCACTTCTTTTAATTCTGGCTGTTGGGCCTGATGCGGATGCTCCGCGCCCACGTAAATTTTGAGTTTGTCGAGCATATGCACGCCCAACTTGTTTTTTGGCAGCATTCGGCGGACCGCGTCGTACAAGATGCGTTCTGGCGCACGTGCCAATCGCTTGCCGGCGGTTTCAACTCGCAGACCCTGGTAACCGGTGTACCAGTTGTATTCTTTCTTTTCCCATTTGCTGCCAGAGAGGGCAATCTTCTCGCAGTTAACAACCACGACAAAGTCGCCGCAATCCACGTGCGGCGTGTAGGTCGGGCGATGTTTGCCCATCAGGATCATGGCGATCTCGGTGGCCATGCGGCCGACGATTTTGCCGTTGGCATCCATCAACCACCATTTTTTTGGCACCTCGCCCGGCTTCGCCATGAAGGTCTTGCCCGGAGTGTGCTTGAATGTTTGTGCTGTCGGCATAATGAACTACTCGGCGAATCCACTCAGATCGAATCGGGAAAATCGGCTGTTACGCAAGCACCGCAGCCGACAAATCGAAATCACGTAAGCTCTGCCTGCAAAATGGCTTGCGAAACGAAGTTGCAGGTTGCCCGCTCGGTTCCAACAGGGACGAAACGAAAATCTTAATCGTTCCGGCTCAGCGACACAAGCCGTTGCCGCACGAAATCCGGCATTTCCGCAATTCTCCCGTCCCCATTGCCAACCAAAAAGTCGCTAGATGAGCGTCGCGACAATCGAAACCAGCACCCGTTGCGGCAGATTACTGAGGTCAACCAGCGAACACTCAATGCGCACGCCGTGCGGCATGGCGGGCCCCAACTTGATCTTGGCTGGCGGGCCGTCAACCTGTTCCGTCTCAATTTCCGGCGACTGCTCAAACGCAGGGCAAAACGCCACGTGCGATACCGCATGCTGTTGATTCGGTTCGAAGCGAACGCGTAAATAACCCTCCAGACGCTCTCCGCCAGCAGCCGTCGTTCGACGGACGAGCTGCTGGACGACGTCCTCGGCTGGCAAATGCGGGGCCGGCATCTGCGGCGGGTCGAACCGTACGCCGGGTCGATTCCGTCGCGGCGAGCGGAACGGTGTTGCAGCCTGGGGCCGTGGGGCATCCGCTTTCGGTTTGTGGCTCAAAGCGTATAGCTCTCCGGCAGCAACCGCGCCCCACAGCCCGCAAAGGCCTATCGAAGAGCCTCCCGGCAGCGAAAGGCCGATTGCCAACATCACCAGTCCGGCGCGAAGCGAATAATCGATTCGCTGGGCCGTCAGCGGGCCACAATGTTCGCCCCAGGGCAACAGCAATCGAGCGCCGTGAATTGCGACCACGGCCAGCGCGCCAACCAGCAGCACCATGAGTGCTGGCAGCGGTTGCACCAGGGCGCCGGCCAAAGCACGGACAATCAGCACCAGACCTGCGAACCAAAGTGTCACGAGCACACAACCCACCACATAAACGCGAACTCGACGCGTCTGCATGGCGGACCGTAGCGGTTGCCACGGATCGAATTTTGTCACAGGTTCGAAAAATGTCATGCAATCGATTGTAATCTCTGCACGGGCCGAAATGCAAAAGTCGAAGTCAACTGCCGGACCGATCGGAAACGGTCGAGCTGTCGTCCCGGCGACGTCCCGAGTTTCGCGTTTTGCCGCGAAGCACGGCTTTCGCTTGCCAGATCGTCCGGCGGGTTTCATAATCAAGCGGCGAAGCACGGTCGGTTGGTTGACGAAACATCCCAAAACATGGAGTGGACACCGATGCATATTCCCAATCATTATCTCGACTGGCAAACAGCCGCAGCGACCGCAGCCGTAGCGGGCGGAGCAGTGGCCTGGTCGGCTTGGAAGTCGCAATCGTCCGAAACGCTCGGCTGGCGCCGCTTTGCTGCAACCAGCGCCGGCATCTTCGCCGCCCAATTGTTCAATTTTAGCGTCGGTGGCGGCACATCGGGGCATCTGCTCGGCGGCACGATTGCGGCCATGCTGCTCGGGCCGTGGCGCGGGATGTTAAGCGTTGCGCTGGTGCTGGTCGTGCAATGTTTGATGTTTGGCGATGGCGGCTGGCAAGCGCTGGGCGCAAATGTCCTCAATATGGCCGTGGCCGGTTCGCTTGTCGGATACGGTGTGGTCGTACTGGCAAAACGCTGGAATGTTCGAACCTCGGTGCAAATCGCTGTGGCGGGCGCTGGTGCCTGGCTGGCCGTAATGACGGCCGCCTTGCTCTGTTCACTGGAATTGGCCCTGGCGGGCGCGACATCGCTGAACCGCGTGCTGCCGGCCATGCTGAGCGTGCATGCCGTCATTGGCCTCGGCGAAGCGTTGGCCACAATGACCGTGGCAATGCTCGCCCTGCAATTCCAGCGTCGCCAGGCACTGGCCCATGGCTCGCGTTGGGGCGCGGCGCTGGGTTTGGCCGCCGCTCTGGGCATTGCGTTGTTCTTGGCCCCGCTGGCCAGTAGTTCGCCCGACGGCTTAGAGCATGTGGCCAGCACACTGCAAATTGGATTTGCCGAATCGGCAAGCAGTCCGCTTGCGCTGATCCCCCATCAATTGTCAGGCATATCCAGCGAAGCATTGCAAAAAGCGCTTTGCGGCGCGATTGGCGTGCTGGTTGTGTTTTGCGCCGCCCTGGTGGTCCGACACGTCGCGCAACCACCGATGGCCCGCGCGCCAGCCCAGCGCGTATAACTTGGCGCTCCCAGCCTCCACATTGGAGTCTGGGAGCGAATCATTTTCATGGACTCACATCCGACCTCCGGCCAAGCGGATCGTGCCATCCGGCGAACGGCGTTCTGTACAGAGCACGGTTTCACGGCGGATGCCGCCGCAGAACTTTGCCCGCTCTGCGGTCAAAAAACCCAGCGACAATTCCCGCTGATTACGGCCGAGGATTGGTCGCGATTCGCCGCTGCGGAATTTTCGCCGGCTTCACAATCCAAGCCGCTGCAGTTTGGACTTAAGGCGATGATGATCGGCGTCAGCTTGCTGAGCGTGTGTCTGGGCGTGATGCGCTGGTCTCCTGGACTGGCAATGTTACTTGCGGTTGGCATTGCTCCTCCGCTGCTGACCTGGAAATATCAGTGGGGTTACGATGGCATGATCGATCTGAGCCGTGTGGGCCGGGTGGTGCTCTGCCTGACGGCGATTTTGACCATCGGTGCACCGCTGTTGATGTTCGGCTCGATGATCGGCCTTATGATCTCCCTGGCATTTGTAAGACAATTTGATGGGCCAACCGTACTGCTCACCGCGTTGGGCTTTTTTTGGGCGGTTGCGGTTCGATGATCGTGGCCATGATTTTTGCGCCGCGCATCGTCTAACGTGGTAGCCAGGGGGTCGCGCACCCAGCGTGCTCGCCAACGCCAACGGAGCGCTGCCGCGGACGTTAAGCGATCAGCTTTTTCACCACGTTGCCGCCAACGTCGGTCAGACGGAAGGGCCGACCTTGAAACTTGTAGGTCAACCGCCGATGGTCCAAGCCCATCAAGTGCAGAATCGTGGCCTGCAAATCGAAAACGGTGACCTTGTTTTCTTCCACATGATAACCGAGTTCGTCCGTGCTGCCGTACGCCACGCCGGGCTTCACACCGCCGCCCGCCATCCAGACGGTAAACGCGTGCGGATGATGGTCGCGGCCCAGCAGTTTGGAGCCGTTGCGTTCTTCGTTCATGGGCGTACGACCAAACTCGCCACCCCAGACGATCAAGGTTTCGTCCAGCAGTCCACGCTGTTTGAGATCTTTGACCAGCGCGCCCACCGCCTGATCGGTTTGCCGGCAGCGTTCGGGCAGCGATGTCATTAGGTCGTCGCCTTTGCTGGTGCCGTGCGAGTCCCAACCCCAGTGGTAAAGCTGAACGAAGCGCACGCCGCGCTCGACCAATCGCCGCGCGAGTAAACAGTTGTTGGCAAACGCCACCTTGCCGGGCTCAACGCCGTACATTTCCTGAATTTGCTTCGGCTCCGACGCAATATCCATTAACTCAGGCACCGAAGTTTGCATGCGGTACGCCATTTCGTACTGCGCAATGCGGGTGATCGTTTCCGGATCGCCAATCTCTTGGAGTTGCAGCCGGTTGAGATCGTTAATGGCATCCAGCGAACGCCTGCGGCGCTCGGCATCCATGCCTGGTGGGTTGGAAACGTACAGCACGGGATCGCCTTGCGAGCGGAACTGCACGCCTTGGTAAACGCTGGGCAAAAAGCCGTTGCCCCACAGCGACGCGCCGCCGTCCGGACCGTTCGGCCCGGAAAGCAGCACCACAAAGCCGGGCAAATTCTGGCATTCGCTGCCCAATCCGTAGGTCAACCACGACCCCATACTCGGCCGGCCGAGTTGCGCCGAACCGGTATTCAGAAAAATCTGCGCCGGAGCGTGATTGAACTGCTCGGTGACCATCGAGCGAATGATCGAAACATCGTCGGCCACCGAAGCCAGTCCGGGCAACAATTCAGATATCTCATGCCCGCACTCGCCGTGTTTGGCGAACTTGTAAGGGGTGCCGAGCATCTTGGGCACGCCTTTGATGAATGCAAAACGCTCCTTCTTAAATAGCGACTCCGGGCAGGGCTGACCGTTAAGTTCAATCAGCTTGGGCTTGTAGTCGAACAGATCATGCTGCGACGGCGAGCCGGCCATATGCAAATAAATGACATGCTTGGCCTTGGCCGCAAAATGCGGCAACTTTGCCGCCAGCGGATCGCGGGCAGCGGTTGCAGCGGCGGCCGGTCTATCAGGCGCGTCGGCCCCCAGCAGCGATTGCTGCATCAGTCCGCTAAGTGCTAAACCGCCAAGTCCCGTTCCGCAGCGACTGAAAAACTGTCGCCGCGTCACGAATTTCAGATATTCCAGATTCGGATCCATTGTAACGTCCGGTGAGACACGGAAAAGGCAGGGCTGGCTATTTCGGCAGGTCCACCCGCACTTCGGCACTAAATACCGACTGCGGATCGCCACGCTCTGCCAGCGTTTTTGCAAGCGTATCTATCGTACGCCGGGCGGTCAGCTTTTTCAATTCTTTGCCGTCGCTGCTGAGCGCCAGTGGCTGGTCCAGATCGCACATTTGATCGTTGAGTCGCAGGAAAAGTTCTTTCACGTCGCCGCTCTTGAAATCGAACGATTGCTTGTTGTGCGTGGCGACGACTTCAGCATCGGCTTTTTGCGCCGTGGGATCGACGGCCAACCAGTAAAAACGCGGATGTGTGATCTTGGATTGCTTCCAGACAATTTTTGCCGGCAGAGGGTTGCGATTGAACTCGGCCATCCAGGGCAGCGCGGCGGCGTCTTCGCGATCCATCCAGTGGCCTTTGCCCGGCAAGATTTTGACCTGATGCGTGTAACCGTCGGCGTCTTGCTTCTTGAGTTCGTCCAGTTTGTCCGACCACTCTTGCGCGACTTTGTTGCGATTGTAAGCGGCGTCGTTACCGCCCGCCCAGATGGCAAACGGCAGGTTCCGCAACCCGAGTGGCGAGGCGTCGTTGGGATGCCCGGCCATCATGCTTGCCGCAGCGAATCGATCGGCCATCCGCGGCGCGAGTTGGTAAGTGCCGTCGCCGCCGGCCGAGTATCCCATCAAGTAAACGCGATTGGGATCGACGTCTTCGAACACAATCAGGTCTTCGATCAAGCGATCAAACAAATCGTCAATGTGCGATTCGTGCCAGAGATTCCAAGTGTCGGTGGGCGCGCGCGGTGCCAGATAAACGCCCTCTTTGGGTGTGTACAGCTTCTTTTGGTTTTCCCACTGGCTGTCGTTAACGGCCTTGGGCGCACCACCGCCGCCGTGCATCGAGATAAACAAACTCCGCCCACCGGCCGGCTTATCGCCAAAGGTCTTATAGAAGAACGGCATTTCCATTTTGCCGGTTTGCACTTTGCGAGCTTTCATTTCGGCGGCCCGCGTATCGCGAATCATCGACACATGATCGTCAACCAGCGCTTTCTGAGCGACCGTCGCGTCGTCGCGCGTGAGCGGCGTTTTTGCAAACGACTGTTCCGCCAGCTTTGCCCGCTTGTCGCGTGGTTGCTGCAAATAATCTTGCAACGATTTCACGGCGGCCTTCGATTGCTCCGCATCCAACGGCTTCTCGCCGTCGGCCGCAAAGACTGCGCCGTTCGCTGCCAGGCCCATTGCAATCGCCAGCCTAATGCCGAAGATTCCGATCGTTTTTGCCATCGCGGCAGACGTTGAACAAATCGCTCGATGAAACACGGTGCATTCCTGATGATGAAATTCGAAGAGTCAATTCGATGAGATCGCCGTTACGTCGGCGCGACGGGTTGCCAGTTCAAAGCTTTTTCGGCCACGGTGAATGCTGCCCGCGGACGACCGATGGCGCGGGCGTTGGCCTTGAGTTGCGCCAACCGCTGCGGGTCGCGCAGCAGCGCGCCCAGTTTGTAGCCCAGCGTGCCGAGGTTGTTGATTTTGATGGCCGCCTGTCGCTCGAGCAGAAAATCGCTGTTACGGGCTTCCTGGCCCGGAATCGGGTTGACGATGGCCATCGCAGCGCCGCTGGCCAACGTTTCCGAAGTGGTCAAACCGCCAGGCTTGGTGACGACCAAGTCAGCCACCGCCATCAGGTCGTCAATCTCTTTGGTAAAACCGATGACCTGCGCAGAGTGCTGCAAAGGCACGGCCACTTGCTCCAACTGCGCTTTGACTTTTTCATTGCGTCCGGCAATTGCAACTAATTGCAGCGGTGTGTCGATTGCCAAGATTCCGCGATAGATACGCTCGATGGGCCCTACGCCAAATCCGCCAGCCATTTGCAGTACGATCGGCCGATCGACCGCGAGCCCAAACTTCTTCAAGATCGCGTCGCGATTTTTCTGCTCGCTGAATCGGGGATGAATCGGAATTCCGCTGACCGTAATCGTTTCTCGCGGAATGCCCCAGTGCACCAGGTATTCGGCGCCTTCGTCGGTCGCAGTGAAATAATGTTCGCAGGGCTGATTCACCCAGAGCCGATGCGTTTCGAAGTCCGTCGTGACCGTGAGTTGTGGCGCTACGAATTGTTGTTTGCGTTTTAAACCGGCGATCATTTCGGCCGGCAGAAAGTGGGTGTTGATGACCACATCCCACGGCTGGCTGTTGAGGATTTCGAAGAACTGCCGCAGGTTGATACGTTCGATCAACCGCCGCGTGCTGTCGCCTTTTTGGCGACGCGATGGCGGACGGTCGAGCATGTCGTACACGTAGCCCAGCACGTGCGGCGCGCGGTTGACCAGGTCGAGATAGGTGCTGCCATACAATTTGCGAAACAGTTTATTGGTGAGCGTCAGCACGTCCAGATTGACGACCTCCGCCGTGGGATCGAGCGTGCGCACGGCGGCGTCAACCGCTTCGGCCGCCCGCAAATGGCCTGCGCCCACCGAAGCCGAAAGGATCAAGACTTTTTTCGTCATGCTGAGTCCCGCAACGAGTTGATTTCCAACCAACGGAATTAAAACGTACGACCTTCCAACGCTTCGATCGCCCGCCGCACATCGTCCGGCACGGGACACGATTGATTCGCCGCGTATTCGAATGCCACAATCACGCCTTCGCTCTCGGCCACCAGCGTTTGCTGCGCAACGCTAAACACGCCGTGCTGCATCGTCAGACTGCTGCGGCCAATCCGCGTGACGCGGGCGCCAACGATCACGGAGTCCGGATAGGTCAGTTGCCGGCGATAATCGCATTTGATGGCCGCCAGAATCGGTCCGACGCCCGTACGTTGCAAATCGTGCCCCAGGTTGACCTGCTCCAAGTAGGCAATCCGCGCGGATTCCAACCAACGGAAATAGGTCACGTTATTCACGTGTCCAAAGGCATCTTGTTCGCCCCATTGCACGGGCAATTCGATGGCCACCGGAAAACCATCGAGCGTCACGTTGGCAGACATAGCCACCTGCGGATTGCATTCATAGTCGAACTGACCCTGTTGCGGACTGCTCAGAAATTACCATCGGCGGGGCTGATTTGCCAGCGCCGGCCGCACGCATTCTGCTGTGCGCGTGCGACAAATTTCTGCTAACGCCGACAATGCTGCGCAAGGCGCCGAGCAGGTTACCAAGTTTTTTGTAAATTCGTCGCAGTGTTACAAACTGGCATTGACCGTACCGAGCCACGCGGGTACATATCCCGCCCTCTTCTGATTGACTTGAGGAAACCCGTGTCGTTGCAAAGCATTGCTTTGCTGGCGCAAGCGAAGTCCGCATTCACAACAGCATGCATTCACATCTTATGTGCATGCCGTGATGCGTCGTTTGTCGCTCAGCGGATGCCGCGTGGCGCGGGTCTCATAAACACTACGTTTCGGTACTGCGATTCTCGAAAGGAGATCGGGTTGAACACTTCCTGGAAAATGATCACCGCTATCGGCGCACTTGCGCTGGGCCTGCGCGCGGCCACGGCAATGGCGGGACCACTCGACGGCGCGACCACTTATCATTGGTCGCAAGCCGTGCTGGCTCAAACCGGCGCGGCCAGCGGCCAGGACACCGACGAACTGCTTCGTCGTGCCCGCAAGTTCATGGAGGCCGGCGATCTCAAAACGGCCGACGCTTTAATCTCTGAAGCCGAACATCGTGGCGGGAGCACGGGCTTCTTCCACACCGGCGACAACCCGAAGAGGGCCCGCGCCGATCTGAGCAAACTTGTCGCCGCTCAGAACAGCCGAGCACCAGCTAGCCGAGCACTCGCGGCCGGCGGTCCCAAAGACCCGTTCATGGCCCGTGGCATGACCGGAGCCGAAGCGCCCGACACCTCCGAGGCGCACGCCAGGGCAATGTCGTTCTTGCTGAACGGCCGCCAGGAGTTGGCAAAAAACAATTTAGCGGCTGCGTCCCACTGGTATCGCCAGGCGGCCGATCAACCAGCAAAATTCGCTGCCAGCGAAGACACTCCGGCCAAGTTAGCCGACGAAATTCAACGTCGTGGCGGCAAAGTTGATGTCGCGCCCGCTACGCCGGCCGCTTCGCAGTTTGCCGGACCGAACTCGGTCAGCCCGCTGCCACAGGTCGACAATCAGCAGTCGGCACCGGTGACGCTCAAGGGCGGCATCGAATATCCGGCAACGGCCAGCCCCAACGCCATTCAAGTTGGTCGCGCGGCCACGGCCATCGACGTACGCGAAGAGCCCGCGCCCACCGCTCATCCAGTGGCCAGCGCCAGCTACAACGCCAACTACAATCCAGCGGCTTCGGCCGAAACCCGCGCTCAAAGCGATCAGTTGATTGTCTCCGGGCGGAAATCGCTGGCAATGGGCGACGTCAAACGAGCCAGTTCGTTTGCCGAACAAGCTCGCCAGTTGAATGCCAACTACGACCTCAACGAAGATTCGCCAGCCAAGCTGGAAGCCATGATTCGCCGCTATGGCGAAGTCATGTCAAACCCGGCCCCGCGCGAATCGGAATCTGCTCGGCATCAATTGGCCGATATCCTTGTGGAACAGGCCGAATGTCTACGCCGTTGGCGCGAATTTGACGAAGCCGAACGCCTGGCCACCGACGCCGCTCGCCAAGGCATTGTCTACGGCATGGCCGCCAACACGCCGGAAAAAGTCTTGCAGAAGATTGCCGCCGATCGCCGTCCCGGCGGTCAAAGCAATGCGGTTGATGCCAACGCCAACCAAGTGATTCCGGCCGCTCCCGGCTTTGCCGGCGGTAAAGCACAAGCGGTCGAGCTGACGCGACAAGCGCGAATGGCGATGTCTCGCAACGATCTGAGCACCGCTCAGTCGATGGCAAAAGAGGCCATCAACGCCGCACCAGACTCGGCCTTCGGCCCTGGAGAAGATCGTCCCAGTTTGGTGATGCTGGACATCAGCAAAGCCCGTCGCGGACAAGATAACGTGCAACTGGCCGGCAACTTCGCCAGCCCCATCGATACCACGGCCGGCGGCGACGCGCGCTTTCCGGTGCAGCAAACCGTTTACGATCGCGGCAGCGACTTGACCCACAACGTGCAAGCTTCGGCCAACGTGCTGAGCGCCCCGCCGGTGCAACTGGTTCAAGCACAACTGCCGCCAGGCGTCACGCAGCAAGGCACCGCGCCAGAAAATCTGCCGGGCGCCGCCGAAGCCGTTACACCTGCTCGTCGGGCCGAACCGGGCACGGCCATGCGTAACTACCAGGCAGGACTGGGTGCGCTGCGCAATCACAAAGGCGACGAAGCGTTCAGTTACTTCAAACTCGCTTGGGATCGCCAAGACGAATTAGACGGCGCTACCAAAGCGCAATTGCAATCGTTCTTGCAGAACCTCAACGCACAAAACGTCAAACAGCGCCCGGCCAACGATGGCACGCTGGATGCCGTTGCCGTGCAGCAGCAAACCGCGGCTCGCCAGGCCAGCATCGATATGGCCAAGCAACAGGCAGCAGCCATGCGGTTTAAAGAGAGCGATCCCAAACGGGCGCTGGACATGCTTATGCAAGCCCAGGCCTCGCTGCAGAGTGTGTCAATCACACCGGCCGACCGCGACCGGCTGAGCAAGTATGTCGAAAAAGACATTCGCGACGTGCGAGTGTACATCGAGCAGAACCGTGGCCGTATCGATCTGGAATCGAAAAATACGGCCGTCCGGAATACGGTCGCTCAAGAGCGCCTGGGCAAAGTGGAAGTCCAAGATAAGATGGCTGTCCTGGTCGAGACCTACAACAAGCTGATGGAAGAACATCGCTTTTCCGAAGCCCAAGTCATTGCCAAGAAAGCCCAGGAAATCGATCCCAAAGATCCAGTGGTGGTGCAACTGTTGCTGGAGTCTAGGATTGCCTGTAGCTTGGCCGGCAATGCTGAAATTCGGGAAGCACAGGAAAAGTATTTTGGCGGTGCGCTCGACGACGTCGACCGCGCAGTGCGAGGCCCAATCGGCGACAACCCAATCGAATGGGGACCAATTGATAACTGGAACAAGCTCACGCGATCACGCGGTCGCCGGCTGGCCGACGGCCGTTCGCGCCGCAGCGAGCGGGAGATTGAAATCGAGCAAAAGCTCAACACGCCCGTTTCGCTCAAGTTCCATCAGCGACCGTTGAACGAAGTGATCAATTACCTCTCGAAGGTCACTGACATCAACATGCACTTGGATCAACAAGGCTTGGATAGCGAAGGCGTCACGGCCGAACGGCTAGTGACCATTGATCTGACCAAGGATATTACCCTCAAGAGCGCGCTGAAGCTGATTCTGCCGCCCTTGCATCTGAACTATGTGATTCGCGACGAAGTGCTCAAGATCACCAGCGAATCGATGCGCGATAGTAACGTCTACACCGTCACCTATCCGGTGGCCGACCTGGTGATTCCGATTCCGAACTTTGTGCCAGGTCCCAACGGCATGGGCATCAGTGCGGAATTGAACAACGCCTACAATCGCCAACGCGATCTGGGCGTGGGACGCTACGGACCGGGCAGCATTCCGGTCACCTCGCCCATCGCGGTGGCCGCCAGCGAAAAAGGCGCCAACACCAGCGTGGCTGTTAATCCACAACTGCTGGCTCAACGCGGGTTGCAAGGCGTGCCCGTCGGCGGCGGTAATGGTCCGGTCAGCGGATCGCCACAACCGGTCAACTTTGGACCCGGCGGCATGGGCGGAGCCGGTCCCGGCGGACTCGGCGGTGGCAACAAGGCTGACTTCGACACCCTGATTCAGCTCATCACTTCCACCATTCAGCCGACCACCTGGGACGACGTGGGCGGACAAGGTTCCGTCAAGGGCTTCGATACCAACCTCAGCCTGGTCGTCAGCCAGACGCAGGAAGTTCATGAAGAAATCGTCGATCTGCTGCAACAGTTGCGTCGTCTGCAAGATTTGCAGGTGACGATCGAAGTGCGATTCATCCGTCTGCGTGACGACTTTTTCGAACGGATCGGCTTGGACTTCGACTTCAACATTCCGGCCGGCCGCGGCATCCCCGATACCAACGGCAACACGCCAGTGGTCAATAACATTGTCAATCACTTGAATAACGTACCGCAGAGCAGCATCTCCGTCGGTGTGCAAAACACAGGTAACTCGTCGCAGGGACTTGCACCAACCGTCAACGGCGATTTTCAGTTCAGACAAGGTGGCGCCGGCAACGCGCTGCCGCAGTTTGGCGGGTTCCAACCGTCCGATGCGGCGACGTTTGGCTTTGCCATCCTCAGCCGAGTCGAAGCGTTCTTCTTGGTGCAAGCCGCCCAAGGCGATACGCGAGCCAACATCCTGCAAGCGCCTAAGGTGACCTTGTTCAACGGTCAACAGGCGTTTGTCTCGGATACCTCGCAGCGTCCGTTTGTGACCAGCGTAATTCCGGTGGTCGGCGACTTTGCCGCCGCCCAACAACCGGTGATCGTCGTGTTGAGTGAAGGCACTTCGCTGACCGTGCAGGCTGTGGTCTCCAACGACCGCCGCTTTGTACGATTGACCGTAGTGCCGTTCTTCAGCCAGATCGGTCCGGTCGAAGAATTTACGTTCCAAGGCAGCCGCACAACCACGCGGGGCACGTCGAGCGCGGCCAACGATGCGGCTGGCTCGCGCAGCACCGCCGATAACCAAAACGTCACGCAAGAAGGCACCACGGTGCAGTTGCCAACCTTCCAATTCGTCACGGTGACCACCACGGTCAGCGTGCCGGACGGCGGCACCGTGCTGCTGGGCGGTATCAAACGTTTGAGCGAAGGCCGCACCGAACGTGGTGTGCCGGTGCTCGATAAGCTACCGTACATCAACCGACTGTTTAAGAACGTCGGCATCGGACGGACGACCGAAAGCTTGATGATGATGGTCACGCCGCGCATCATCATTCAAGAAGAGGAAGAAGAACGGGCCGTCGGCTCGGGCGGCTAACGCCTCCACCCTCTTCATCCTGCATCAACCCAAGCCATCGCCGGGCATCACGCCTGGCGATGGCCTTTTTTATTGGAAGCCGCCAAAATTCCACACGCGTCATCGTTGCCGACGCTGCCAGCGTCGGAACACCTCCGCAAACCAATTCTCAGTTTTGAATGGTCACCCCGCCGATCGTGTGCTGCTGATTGTGCATTGCGGGCGTTTCAAAAAATCTGTCCGCCAACAGCCAATCCCGCAGGCGCTGGCAGCGTCGGCCATAACGCTGAGGATACGCGGCGATGTCACTTGTTCAAGTTCCGATCTTTTGTTGCGTTGACGGTGCTTGGTATCATAGAAGCAGATACGATTCGAAATCCGGCAGGTGATCTCATGGCGAATGTTTTGCCGTTCGGCGAAGTCTTGGAAGCGGCGGACCATTTGTCGCCCGATGAGCAAGAAGAGTTGATCGGGATTTTGCACCGCCGGTTGGCTCATGCCCGTCGCCAGCGATTGGCGGCCGAAATCGAAGAATCTCGAAAAGAGTTTGCCGCCGGGCATTGCTCGCCCGTGACACCGAGCGAATTGATGCGCGAGGTCATGGAATGAGGCGTCTGCTGCTCCAGTCGACGGCCTTTGCACGAACCGCGCGGCGACTGCTCAAGCAGCATCCCGAAACCAGGCCGAGCTTCCAGGCGGCGCTGGAATTTCTTGCGGAGGATGCCTTTCATGCTGCATTAAAGACACACAAATTGAAGGGCGAACTGGCCGGTTCATGGGCGTGCAGCTCTGGGTACGACCTGCGGATCATCTTCGAGTTCGTCCAGCATGAAGGTGCTGAGGCCATCCTGCTGTTGACCGTCGGAACTCACGATGAAGTCTATTGAAAGCGGTTGTGCTGGTCATCGTTGCCGATGCTGCTCGCGTCGGCAGATTCCGCACATCAGACCCAGTTCCGATTGGTCTCCCCGCCGAACGTAGACTGCGGATTTCCGTGTTGCGGGCGATTCAGAAAGTGTGCCAGCCGATTGTGCCTTTGAGTAGGCGCTGGCGGCTTTACCAGTGCGCGACTCATCAGAACGTGCGGCAGAGCAGGCCGCCGTCGACTTGTAGCGTGGTGCCGGTGATGTAGCTGCCGGCGTCACTGGCTAGCAGTAGTGCCGGGCCGGCGAGTTCGCGCGGCGCAGCCCAACGCAGTAGCGCCGTGCGCGATGCAAACGCTTGTTTCTGCTCGTCGCTCAATAAGCTGCCCGGCAAATCGGTCATGAACGGGCCGGGCGCCAGGCAATTGACCGTCACGCCGAATGGGCCAAGTTCCAAGGCCATGGCGCGGGCCATGCCAATCAGCGCCGCTTTGGTGGCCGAGTACGCACTGCGGTCGGGGTTGGAAGCCAGCGCCATCACCGACGAAATATGAATGATGCGTCCCCATTTGCGATCGATCATCTGCGGCGCCAGCGCGCGAGACAGCGCCATGCACGAAGATAAATTCAGTTCGAGCAGTCGATCCCAATCTTCATCGCGAATTTTATCGAGCGCTTGCGGCAAGTTACTGCCGGCGTTGTTGATCAGGATATCGACCTTGCCAAACGCCGCCGTGGCTTTGATTGCCAGTTCGCGTACGTTGCCGCGATCGGTCATATCGGCCACCAACGTTGTGACTTGGACATTCAAGCCGTGACGAATGTCTTCAGCCGCGGCCAGTAATTCGTCTTGATGCCGGCTGGAAATGATTATGTTGGCGCCCGCTTCCGCGAACCCGCGCGCCATGGCCTTGCCGAGTCCCTTGCTGCCACCGGTGATCAACGCCACGCGGCCGGTCAGATCGAACAGTTGGTTTTGCATGCTCATAGTGGCTGATCCTGATTGGGCGATGTTCGGCACGATCCGCCCACAACTTGCGGGCGCGAACCGGCCAGAATAGCCGCTGAACGGTGAATCGAGCAAGGGTGCGGCGCGGCGAGCGTGGAATTGCGAATTCGCAAATCGAAAATGACATCGTGCAATTGCGTCGCTCGATACGCGATTACGCCTGGCAATTTCCATTTTTCATTTCCGACTAACGAATTCGCAATCACTGCCGCGACTCCCCGACAACGCCGCCAGCTTTCGATTACAATTGCCAGTCTCAAGTCAAATTCACTCGGCTCAAATCGCTTCGCATGGATTTTCGCAGCATCCTCAAAAGTCGCTGGTTTTTGCCACTGGGCAAGCTGCTGGTGTTTGCGCTGCTGGTCTGGGGGATGTGGAAAACCATTCGCGGTGCCGCCAGCGATCTGAGCGTCACCGACTGGACGTTGCGTCCCGCCTGGTTGTTTGCGGCCGGCGGATGTTATCTGCTGGGGCTCGTGCCAGCGGGACTGTTCTGGCGGCATGTGCTGCGAACCATGGGCCAAGCGGCCGGCGTTTGGGAATCGCTGCGGGCGTACATCATCGGGCACCTCGGCAAGTATGTTCCGGGCAAAGCGCTGGTCGTTATTTTGCGAACCGGTTTGATCCGTAGCCATCGTGTCGATACCTCGCTGGCTGCCGTGAGCGTGTTTTACGAAACATTCTGCCTGATGACGGCCGGCATGCTGACCGCAATTCTCGTGCTGTTGGTATGGCATCCCGAGCAGCGGATTTTGATACTGATTTCGGTCGCGCTGCTTGCCGCGGTGGGGTTGCCGGCGTTGCCGCCGGTGTTCAAACGATTGGTGCGATTCACCGCCAAAGTCAAGACGCACCCCGAAGCCATGATCCACGTGCAACGACTGAATTTTCGGACCTTTGCCGTCGGGCAACTGGCGATGCTGCTCGCCTGGCTGTTGATGGGGCTGAGCTTGCTGGCCACGTTGCGGGCGATCGACTTGCCGCCGGACATATCGGCAACGTCATCAACGACCGCTTCAACGGCTGCTTCGCTGCCAACGCCGCAGTGGAGCGACTTGCCGGTCTGCATGGCGAGCATTGCGCTGGCGGTGGTGGCCGGGTTTTTGTCGATGATTCCCGGCGGGCTGGGCGTCCGCGATCTGATTCTGGGCCAACTGTTGGCGCCGCGGTTTGGCCAAGCGCCGGCGCTGCTCTCTTCGGTGCTATTGCGACTGACCTGGCTAGTAGCCGAATTGCTGATTTCGGCTATTCTATACATCGTGAAACCGGCGTCCGCGAAAACTCCTTTCGAAACACATCTTTGAATTTGCCTGTGACACTCTCGATTGTGATTCCTGTTTTTAACGAGGCCGAAAGTTTGCGCGTGTTGTATGGCGAGTTGGACGAGGTCGCGCGCGCCAACGGTTATCAACTGGATTTGATTTTTGTCGACGATGGATCGAGCGATGGCTCTTGGCAGACGATCCGCGATCTGGCGGCCACGGATCGCCATGTGCGCGGCATTCGCTTTCGGCGCAACTTTGGCAAAGCGGCGGCGCTGAGCGCTGGCTTTGCGGCCGCCCGTGGCGATCGCGTGATGACGCTTGACGCCGATCTGCAAGACGATCCGCACGAGATTCCGCGATTTTTGCAGCAGATGCAAACGTTCGACGTCGTTTCCGGCTACAAGCAAACGCGTCACGATCCCTGGCATAAAGTTTATCCCTCGCGCGTGTTCAATTGGCTGGTCAGCACATTGACCGGCGTGACGTTGCACGATCACAACTGCGGCATGAAATGTTACCGTCGCGAAATTTTCGACGAAGTTCGGCTGTACGGTGAGTTGCATCGTTTTGTGCCGGTGCTGGCCGCCGCCCGTGGTTTTACGGTGGGCGAATTGGTGATCAATCATCGGGCGCGTAAGTTCGGTCATTCGAAGTACGGCGTCCGGCGATTCGTCAAAGGCTTTCTCGATCTGCTGACGGTCAAATTTCTGACCGGTTTCGGTCAGCGGCCGCAACATCTGCTGGGCACGGTTGGCATCTGTTCGTTTCTGCTCGGATTGCTGGGTTTGGTTTACCTGATGATTTACTGGGTGATCGCCCAATTGGCGCCCGGCTTGAATTGGCCGCCGCTGCACGATCGACCGGTGTTGATTTACGCCTTGGGCGCGCTCTTGATGGGTGGGCAATTCATGTCGATTGGTTTTTTGGCCGAACTAATTACCGCCTATCAAGGACGCGACTCGGACACGTATTCGGTGGCCGAGCGAACGCAGGAAGCGGTGGTGGCCGTCGATACGCCGTCGCCTTCGTGAAAACTTTTCGTTGCTAAGCGACTGTAATTTTGAGGCTTTGCCGAGTGCGGTTTTGCTGAGCGCTTCACGGCAACATCGCCCCATCATCAACCCATTTCCAACATGAACCCAACCACAAGTGCAGATTCGGTTTCCGCGCCCCTCCATGCTTCCGATCCGGTCGATCCGTCGGCAGCAATGCGGGCGTCGCTGCGCTGGTCTGTTTACGGCTTGTTGATTTGCATTGCCACCGGCCTGATGGTCGGCCGCATTCTGGCGGTCAACTCGGTCGATCGCATGGTGGTCGAAACGTATCGCACGCAGACGGAATTGAACGCCAAGAAAAAGCAGTTCGAAGCGCAAGGTCTCCAGGGCGAGGAACTCAAAGATCAACTTGCGGCCGTCGAACCGGAGATTCGTGCCAAGTTCGCCCAGCAGCGGCCATTTCTGAGCGCCAACGATCGCAGTCGCTGGGCCAGCATTCGTTCGCTGGTTGAGTTGGGCACGTTTCAAATCGACGAAATCCTTTCGCAGCCAAACTGGGACAGCATCGATATTGTGGTGCATGCCGATCGCACAGGCGAAAAACATTTCTATTCCAGTAAGCCGCCGCTGTTGTCGACGCTGCTGGCCGGCGAATATTGGTTGATCTACAAATTGAGCGGCGCGCGGCTCGATACGCATCCTTACGAGATCGGCCGCGCGATGTTGATTACCATCAACGTGCTGCCGCTGCTGGTTTATTTTTGGCTGATGGCCCGACTGGCCGAACGCTATGGCCGCACCGACTGGGGCCGAATCTTCATGCTGGCCGCCGCCTGTTTTGGCACCTATCTGACGACGTTCGCGGTCACGTTGAATAATCACATTCCGGCGGCAGTCTGCGCGGCCGTCGCCCTGTATGCCACGTTGCGAATCTGGTACGACGGCGAGCGAAGGTTGCGCTACTTCGCCCTGGCCGGTTTCTTTGCGGCGTTGACCGTGCCCGACGATCTGCCGGCGCTGTCGATGTTCGTGGCGTTGACCGTGGCGCTGGGCTGGAAGGCGCCGCGGCAAACATTGATCGCTTATCTTCCGGCCGCGCTGCTGGTGGTCGTCGCGTTTTTTGCCACCAATTATTGGGCCAACGATTCTTGGCTGCCGGGCTATTTTCATCGCAGCGAAAAAAATCCGGACGACAATTGGTACGACTTCACCTACTACAAACGCAACAGCGACGGTCATCTGTTTGCCCAATATCCCGAGGCAGGCGAAGTCGATAAAACCCGTTACACTCAGCGGAAAAGTTATTTTTACGACAAGCCCAATCAGAGCGTGATCGATCAAGGCGAAGCTTCGATGGCCCGCTATGCGCTGCATGCGCTGGTTGGCCACCACGGCATTTTTTCGCTTACGCCCATCTGGTTGCTAACGATTGGCGGTCTGCTGATCATGGCCTCGCGTCGCGGTTGGCAGATGCCAGGCTTGGCGTCGCTGGTGGCTGTACTGAGCATCGTCTGTATTGCCTTTTATCTCACGCGTCCGCAGCAAGACCGCAACTATGGCGGCATGTGCAGCGGATTCCGCTGGGTGTTTTGGTTTGCGCCGCTGTGGCTGCTGGGCCTGTTGCCGGCCGCCGACGCACTGTCGGCAACGCGCGCGCGTCGCTGGCTGGCTGGCGTGTTGTTAGCGTTCTCCGCACTCTCCGCGGCCTATCCCGTTTGGAATCCTTGGACGTTGCCTTGGATCTACAACGCCGGCCGCTGGTTCGGTTGGTTCTAAGTGGCATCCCACATTCGATCGGCAGCCGGCAATTCCTGTTCGCAATTTTCGCCACCCTGTCGCCGCGATGTCCATTAGAATGAGCGCGCCGCAGGCGACTGCCTCCGATTCGGCCGTACTCGGACAATCCACTCGAAAGGGATGACTTTGAAAACCGTATCTCGGCCAACTCGCTTCGCCACGCAGCAATGCTTGGTTGGCCTTTTGGTTGCGACGGCCATCCTGTGTACTCCTGGTCGCGCGGTGGCGCAAAAGTTAACCCAGCAGTCGGACGGTTTGTCGGGCTACATCAGTGTGGATGTTTCGCAACCGCCGCCCGAATTTCGGTACGGGGTGAGCTTTTATATCACCGTTTGGCGGTTTATCGACAAGCCAATGGATTCCTTCCAAATTGGTCTGCCCTCGCAATGGATCATGCCTTACAACGCCGATTATCAGGAATGCCTTTGTCCGGCAGGCTCTGTCGCCCAAAAAGAAATGAAGGAGCGGGGCCCGACGTATCGCGATGTGTTTCAAACCATCGAGGGCGGCCTGGGCTACTGGCAGAACACACGTTATGGCTCGGTCGTTCCAAAGTATCGCATGAATGGCACGGGCAACTGCTACAACCATATGATTTCCACTCCGGGTTGGGGATTCGACGGCGAAAACACGGAGGCCCTGGCGGCCGACAAGATGGGGCTGGCCCAACTCAGCAACCGGTTGTTGACAGCGCCCGATGGCTTCACGTTTAAGAACGTGATCGACGGCGAATTGCTCGGCAATGCCTGGATGGCGATGCCGCTGACTGAACCCAAAGGTTATTTTCGGCTGCAACCCAAATCGCGCGAGGCCGAAAACTTCTGCCTCGAAGGCAATGAGGTCAAACCCGGCGCGACATTCGATGGCGCGTCGCTGTTGATGAAGTCGGCGGATGTCTCGGGGCAAAAATGGAAGCTGATGGCCGACGAAAATGGTTACTTCCGGCTGCAAACCGCCGCGCTCGAAGGCAAAAGCCAATGCCTCGACGGCAACACCGGCAAAGGCGCGGCGTCGCTGGGCGGGGCCGTTCACATGGCCGCGAGTGTCAAGGCACCCGCACAACATTGGAAAATGATTCCGGCCGCTAACGGCTACTTTCGGTTGCAATGCAAATCGCTGGAGAAATCGGACAAGTGTCTTGAAGCTCAAGCGATAGGCCCCGACAAATCGCCGCGCGGCACGGCCCTGATGGCGAAGATCGCCAATTCCGACAACCAACTGTGGAAGCTTGTGCCGGTGACTTCCGGTGACAAAACTCCCACCGGCGATCTGTGCTGGACGCTATTTTTCAACGCCCGCAATTTCAAGGGACCGGTTGCGTTCTGGATTCCGCAAACCTGGAGCGATATTTACCGCAGCAGTCCGCCGTCGGTGGGCCGCGGTCTCGATTCGCTGACTGGCGCGATGGCCGGCGGCGCCATGGAAATCAACACCGTGCCGTACTTCGAAGGCAAGGACGCACGAGGAGTCAAATACACCCGCATTCCCAAACTGCTGTTTCCCGTGAACGCGCAGGGAACGACCGTCCTCATGCAAGACGTGCTGATGCATTCCTCGGCCGCACTTTACGATCCGCTGCGTACTTGGCTCAACGACGGCGGCGACGTCTCGCTCCGCTTCACCAAAAATACGGCCTCCGCGCCAATATGCACAACGGGCGAGGTCGACTACACGCATGGTCCCAAGAAACTGAAAATCACTGGGATCGAAAATACCGTCAAGACGCGGACAATTCCGGAATTGGGCGCCGCCTACGGTCTGCAATGGGGAACCGTCGGAACCAAAGGCGTGTTTCCGGAATACTTCAAACACGCAGGAACGAAGTTGGTTGCCGTAACGGTCGATCAAGTGCCCGACGAAACGCACTTGAAAACTCAGCAATTCACGCCCGCCACACGCGGAATTTCGTACAAGTCTCCGAAAAAACCCAAATCAGTCTGGACCACTCCTGGCGCGGCCGCCGGACCATTCACAGCGGCGCTCACGGATGGCTCGGTCGTCACCTACTCCTGGTATCGGTTCGTCGATCAGCCGAGCCTTCAGCATCTCAACATGAACGAGCGCGAGAAATCGCGATTGCAAAGCCGCGTCGAAAAACTACACGCCGCGTCTGCCGATCTGCATCGCGAATATATGCCCGCCCAGTCGGCTGGCAAATTGGTGAAACTGGACGACGCCCTAATCGTCACTCCGCCCAAAGGCCTGGAAGTGGGTTACGTCCCCATCGCGATTGGCCAAGCCGCTAAGTAGCGGGCGATGTTCGCAACTCTGACCTGGCCATCGCTGGCCGCGGCTTGGCGAGACTCGCAAAGAAAAAAACCTCGCTGACCGAGAAAACGCGTCTCGCCGTTTTGCGTAACATCTTTACAGCTAAGCCGGTTTGCTCTCCCGTCTACTGAAAAACGCGTGGTGGACAGTGAGGACAGAAGGTCTGGCAGACGCACTTTTGTTACCACCTGAGCGCGGACCGCAGGCCCGCCGCTCCGATTTGCGATTGCAATTTTATGACGCTTGTACGCGCTGAGGCGAGTCTGTCGTGGGCGACGCTGCCAGCGTCGGCTGAGTTGGGGCTCAACCGCCGCTGACTTACCAATCATCCCGAACGGCAGACCATTCGCTGACCCAGCGCCAAGCGTCTGGTGCACCGACGCAGGCTGCGTCGGCTACGGTCGGCCAGGGCGACAACGAGCGGGCAACATTGCGAACGTTCTGCCAGCGGCGCGCAACAGCAAACGTGTACGCCGAATCGCACTTTTGCAAATCGGAGTGTGTGAGCGGTCGCCAGGCTGCTTGGGCGCAAGCGACCGCCGGTTAAGTTGTCAAAGAGCTGCAACGGGGATTCGGCTATTTACTGCGGCCGCGTGTCGGTTCGATTTCGATTGGCCAGCGCACCGGCGAACCTACTTTTGTCTAGCAAACCATCCACGCGACATCTCCTGCCACCAGTCTCATGCAAATGCCGGCGAATTGCCGCGCGGAAAAACTCATTCGCAGCGCTGATTGCTCAACCGCACAAGCACTTTGCCTGAATGCTGCGAACTCAATTTCCGTAAGGGTGTTATGCCTGCCTTTGCACGCTGAGTTGTCAGAGCCCTGGGTTGGCCTCAAATCCGTTGTCCCGCATTGGGCAGACTTCCGCCCGCGAGATATATGAACAATAGTATACTATATCGCGTTGCAAAAGTCAACGGGTGCAAAGCGG